>DAOTUQ010000069.1:0-120681 GCA_034437055.1 Anaerolineae bacterium | reverse complement strand
AATTCGACGCCATCAACCGTCACAGTCGGGCGATCTTCGAGCGCCAATTCCGCGCCGCGCCGAATGTCGATGCCAAGCGGGGCGAGACCTTCGCCGCTGAACGCCGCCGCCAAGCCGATGACAACTTCGCCATCCGGGCTGACCATGACGCTGTTCGCCATATCTGCTGCTGTGCCGCCCATTTCAGCGGTCATTTCCATTTCGGGGGTCATTTCCGCCATCATTTCAGCGGTCATTTCCATTTCAGGGGTCATTTCCGCCATGCCGCCGCTCATGCCAACTTCGGGCGTCATTTCGGCGGTCATGTCCGCTTCGGGCGTCATTTCGGCGACCATCGCGCTGTCGTCGATTGCCATTGGCGGAACAAGCACTGCATCGATGATGTGAACCACACCATTCGACGCAACAATGTCCGCAGTAACGACGGTGGCTTGGCTGCTTACGCCAACGAACATCACGCTGCCATCATCACCAATTTCGACGGTCAGTTCCGCGCCGTTGAGGGTGGTCACGACCATGCCGTCGGTCAAATCGGACGACAACACTGCGCCATCAATCACATGATAGGTCAGGACAGCGGTGAGAAGTTCGGTGTTCGCCAACAAGTCTTCCTTGCTGATGCCGAGACCCTCAAGCGCCGCCGCGAATGCCGCGTTGTTCGGCGCAAGCACGGTAAAGGGACCGTCGCCGTTAAGCGTATCGACCAATTCCGCCGCCACAACTGCATCGACCAGTTCACTCAAATCGTCGCTGCCGATTGCCAGTTCAACAATCGTGCTAAGGGCGGCGGCTTCAGGGGTCATGTCCATGTCCGGCGTCATTTCAGCCGTCATGTCCATGTCCGGCATCATTTCAGCCGTCATGTCCATTTCGGGCGTCATTTCAGTGTTGCCCGACGCGCTGGTATCCGGCGTCATTTCAGCGGTCATGTCCATGTCCGGCGTCATTTCAGCCGTCATGTCCATGTCCGGCGTCATTTCAGCGGTTGCTTCAGCACCACCCGCTGACTCAATGGTAGCTTCGGAAGTCACTTCAGCCACGACATCGGTCGGCGGAAGTGCCGTCGGCGGACGCGGGGTAGGCGTAGGGGCTTGCTGCTGGGGGGCGCACGCCGAGAGGACGACGGCGAATAACATAACCAAAATCAACAGACGTTTCATAGACAAAAGGCTCCTTCAGTGCATATGGCGCAAAACACGCAACAGGATGAATGGGATTATATTAGGGTAAATTATCCGCCGATGAAAAATCATCGGTTGATTGACCCATCTTTTTATAGGTGTTAAGCGTATTTTTGTACAAGGTTACGTAGCGCACTCACGCTGTTGACCGCATATCCAGTTTTACTTCCATTGATGCGCTTCAACAATCCCGTCAGCACATCTTTTGTTCCAAGTTCCAAGAACGTTGACGCGCCATCCGCGATCATGCGCTGTACCGATTCTGTCCAGCGAACGGATTGCGTCATTTGGGCGTCCAGTTCAGCGCAAATCGCGTCCACATCCACCAGCGGCGCAGCACTAATGTTGCCGTAAACGGGCAGCAGTGGCGCTTGAAATGGCGTTGCCGCCAATGTTGCACGAAATTCCACCGCCGCACTTGCCATCAAAGGCGAGTGTGCCGCGATGCTGACCGCCAGTTTGAGCGCACGTTTTGCGCCCGCCGCTTTCGCCGATATCAGCGCGCGATCCAAGG
Source organism: Anaerolineae bacterium (assembly GCA_034437055.1). GTDB lineage: Bacteria > Chloroflexota > Anaerolineae > Aggregatilineales > Phototrophicaceae > Flexifilum. The sequence continues at coordinate 118,986 of DAOTUQ010000069.1, read as the reverse complement.
TCGCGCTGTCACCGGAAATCACGATCTGTCCCGGACAATTATCATTTGCCAGAACAACCACGCCGCCCGTCGCTGTTTGCGTATCTGCACAGACGGTTCGCACCGTGTCCGCGTCCAAGCCGAGCAGCGCCGCCATTGCGCCGGGCGAACGTTCGCCCGCCGCACGCATTACCCGCCCACGTTCGCGCACCAGCCGTAACCCATCCTCGAACGACAGCGCGCCCGCCGCTACCAGCGCCGTAAATTCGCCCAAGCTGTGTCCAGCGACGAAATTCGGCTGCACAGCACCCCACTCCGCGCGCAATGCTGCCAACGTTGCCATGCCACAAACGTAGAGCGCCGGCTGGGTGTTGTACGTGTCATTAAGATCGGCTTCCGCGCCCTCGAAGCATAACGCGCTGAAAGCGAAGCCCAACACGTCGTCCGCGCGCGCGTAGAGTTCACGCGCGACGGGATAGGCATCGACCAAATCGCGCCCCATGCCGACCAACTGCGACCCTTGACCGGGAAAGACCAGCGCGGTTGCTGTCCAATCGATCATGTGTCGACCAGTTTCCTGTGTGCGAAGATGAATTGCTAGAAAAGGATAGCGGAAAGCCAGATGAAAACAAGCGCGAAAAATGAGAGGTTCGCTAGTTAGCGCGCGAATCAAAAGAGCCATCAAGTTGACGGCTCTCAAGATGGCAAATGACTGCGCCCGTGCTGTGACGTGCGCTTAACTCCCGGTGGCGACTTCAATGCGCGTTTCGCCGCGATACGAGCCACACTTCGGACAGATGTGGTGCGCGACATGATACGCGCCACAATTTTCGCAGACAACGAGATGGTTGAGCGACAGCGAGTCGTGCGAGCGGCGTTTGTTGCGGCGGCTGCGCGAATGGCGTTTCTTGGGTAGCGGACCCACAGTGATGCTCCTAAAAAATAGAACGCCGAACCCTTAACATCGGTTCGGCAGCAGTTGCCAACAGATTGAAGCGCATTATAGCCCGCGCGAACGTTCCCCGTCAATGGCGGGCGGACGGCGCTACATACCGCGCTTCGGCGGAAAATACACGCGCCCGCACAGCGCATCGGGCAACCGGTCGCCTTCGACTTCCCCGGACGCATAACCCAGTTCGCGCATGAGTTTCGTCGGCGCATTGCGTAAGGGCAGCGGGATCGGCAGGTTACCGCCCTGCTGCACATCTTGCAGCGCCTCGAAGAACGCATCGCACGAGTCGCGGCTTTTCGGCGCAATCGCCATGTAAACCGTGCCATGCGCGAGATTAATTTGACATTCGGGATAGCCAATCGTCTCGACCGAGCGAAAGACGGCGTTGGCGACGATCAGCGCGTTCGAGTCCGCGATGCCGACATCCTCACTGGCGAAAATCACAATGCGGCGCGCGATGAATACGGGGTCTTCGCCCGCGCTGACCATCCGCGCCAGATAATACAGCGCGGCATTAGGATCGCTGGCGCGCATACTTTTAATGTAGGCGCTGATCGTGTTGTAATGTTCTTCGCCCGTCTTGTCGTAGCGTAGATGCTTGGATTGCAGCGCATCCTTGACGTTCGCCAGCGTCAACGTCTGCGAAGTCCGCGCGTACAATTCGGCGGCGCTCTCCAACAGATTGAGCGCAGCGCGCGCATCGCCGTTGGCGAAGGCGACGAGAAAATCGAGCGCGTCCCCGTCGAGCGTAATGCCGAGCAGCGCGACGCCGCGCGTCACAATGGCACGCAGTTCGTCCTCGGTCAGCGATTCGAGTACGAACACGCGCGAACGGGACAAGAGCGCGGGAATCACCTCGAAGCTCGGATTTTCGGTGGTCGCGCCGATCAGAACAATCGTGCCGTCCTCGACATACGGCAAGAGAAAATCCTGTTGTGCCTTGTTGAAACGGTGAATTTCATCCAAAAACAGTACGGGCGCAGCGGTATTCTGCGGTGCATCGCTCATGCTGAACAGATCACGCGCGCCCGTCTTGGATTTGCGCGCGGATGCGATCACGGCGCGCAGTTCGTCTTTGCCCGCGCTCACGGCGGACAATTCATGGAAGGCGCGCCCGGTATTCTGAGCGATGATGCGCGCCAACGTCGTCTTGCCAACGCCGGGTGGGCCCCACAAGATCATCGACTGGACACTGTTGGACTGCACCATCTGATAGATCGGCTTGCCCACGCCGACGAGGTGGCGCTGTCCGACGATATCGTCCAACGTCGTCGGGCGCAGCCGCGCGGGGAGCGGATTATTGTTTGACTCTGGCATACATTTCGGCTTTCAATAGGCGGGCTGACGCTGACGATACTGCACCGCTTCCGCGACGTGCGGCAGTTCGATGCGCTCACAGTCCGCGATATCGGCAATCGTGCGGCTGACTTTGAGAATACGATGATACACGCGCGCGCTCAAATTCAGCCGCTTCACGGCGGTGTCGAGCAGGTCTTTCGCGTCGGACTTCAGCACACAGTACCGGTCAATGTCGCTGATGCCCATATCGGCATTCGCCAACAGCGCGGGCGTCGCCACGAAGCGCGCGCGTTGACGTTCGCGCGCCGCCTCGACGCGCGCGCGAATGTCCGCCGACGGCTCGGATTTTTCGCCGGAGAATAATTTGTCGTATTCGACGCGGCGCACATCCATATACAGTTCGATCCGGTCAAGCAAAGGACCCGACAGCCGGCTTTGATAACGTTGAATCAACTGTGGATTACACGTACACGCCTTGACCGGATCGCCCAAGTAGCCACAGGGACACGGATTCATCGCCATGACCAGCAGAAAATTCGCCGGATACGTCAGCGAACCGCGCGCGCGGCTGATGGTCACGATGCGATCTTCAATCGGCTGGCGCAAAACTTCCAACGTCTTGCCCGCGAATTCCGCCGCCTCGTCCAGAAACAAGACGCCGCGATGCGCCAGCGTGACCTCGCCGGGCTTGGGAATCGAGCCGCCGCCGACCAAACCTGCCTGACTAACGGTGTAGTGGGGTGCGCGGAATGGACGTTCGCGCACCATCGGCTGATCGGCGGCGAGCAAATCCGCCACCGAATAAATGCGCGTGACTTCCAACGCTTCATCGAAGCTCAAACGCGGCATGATGCCGGGCAGCGCGCGCGCCAACAGCGTCTTGCCCGATCCGGGCGCGCCGCTCATCAAAATGTTATGGTTGCCCGCCGCTGCGATCTCCAACGCGCGCTTGATCACCTCTTGCCCGCGAATCTCCGCGAAATCGGTCATGCCTTGCGGCGGCGTGGTATCGAACGTCAAGGTGGCGCGGTCAAATTCGGGAATCGGGTTGAGGTTGTACAGATGCTCGACCAAGTGTCCGAGCGTCGGCACAGGGTAAACGTCGATGCCATCGATCAGCGCGGCTTGTGGCGCATCTTCCGGCGCGACGTAGATGCGCTTCAAGCCATGTTCACGCGCCGCCCATGCCATTGCCAGCACACCGCTGACGTGCCGCAGCGACCCATCGAGCGACAATTCGCCCACGAACATCGCATCGTCCAAGCCCGCGAGCGGAATTTGATCGGTCGCCGCCAGTGCGCCGACGGCGATGGCGAGATCGTAGCCGGAACTATGTTTAGGCATATCGGCGGGCGACAGGTTGACGAGATAGCCTTTGGAGGGAAATTGTAGGTTTGAGTTTTTGATCGAGGCGCGGACGCGCTCGCGGCTCTCTTTGACGGCATTATCGGGCAAGCCGACGAGCGTAAAGCTGGGGATGCCCGCGCGCGGGTTGAAATCGACCTCGACGTTGACGATGCAGCCTTGTAAGCCCAACACTTCGCACGCGCGTGCCACTGCCAGCATATCGCCGCCTCATCGAATCACGGATCACGTGAAGTATGGCGGAAATGCGCGCGGCTGGCAACTCACTCCGTGCAGCGGTGCCAGAAAGCGCCCCCCACCAATTTCCCCTTGCTCATTGGTGTAACACAGGTTAATCTTGCTCTCAGCATTCATTCATTTCATCGTCTCAGGGGAGGACGGCATTGAATAAAGGCACGATCAAGCAGCAGCTCGTTGGATTGATTCAATTGACGCGCTGGAAAGAATATGTACCCTTCGTTATCCCGTTGACCATTCTCGGCGCGCTGCTCGCCGCCCGTCCCAACGATACGCCGCTCGATTGGCGGCTGTTGGCGGTGACAGCAGCCAACATCCTCGCCGTCGCCTATGCGTTCATGATCAACGATATCGAGGACGCGCCCGATGACGCGCGCGATCCGGATCGCGCGGCGCGCAACCCGATCACCAGCGGCACCATCAATATCCGCGTCGGCTATGCCGCGTGCCGCATCGTCGCAGCGGCGACGCTCATTTTGTACGCGGTTGGCGGCGTCTCGGCGCTCGGCATCGGCGTGCTGACGTTGGCGCTGTCACATCTGTACTCGTGGCGTCCGGTGCGCCTCAAGGCGTGGCCCGTGACCGATATCGTCTCGCATTCGCTGATGTTGAGCGGCTTGCTGCTGCTGGCGGGCTACTTCGTCTATCACGACGCACCGGGCATCGTCTGGTTCGTCGCCGCCGCCGCCACGCTGATCAGCGTCTATGGACAGCTCTACAACCAACTGCGCGATTACGACATGGACAAAGCCGCTGGCTTGCGCAACACCGCGATCCTGCTGGGCGAAAAGTACACGCGCCGCTTGATGAGCGGATCGGTCATATTGGCGGCGATCTGCTTCTTGGCGGCGCTTGTGCAAAATCTGTTCCCGCTGTGGTTGGGACTGGTCGTCGTGGTCGGCGTGCCGATCAGCATGTTGTTCCGCTCCGAGCGCGACATGCGCGGCGGCAAAGCGGCGGACAAAAGCGGACAGATTCAGGTACAGGCGGTGGTCGTATTCAACTTGATCATCACGGTCTGGTTGGCACAAGTCCTGTTCGCGCAGATATTTCTAGCGTAAAATCCAATTACGCTCGCATCTCATCAATTCTGAAGGGACGTTCGCACAGGGCGTCCTTTTTTGTTTCACGGAGATCGCATGGGTCTGAACGACATCCACAGTATCTTGTTCAATGCGCACATCTTGTTCTCGCTCGTACTCGGCTTCTGGGCGCTCATAATGGGCGTGCGCAAGGAGTCGATATCGGGCAACTTTTGGGGCGCGGTCGCTACGATCACGATCCTCGCGGGGATCGTGGCGCTCGTCGGATTGATCATGACGCTGACCGGGCTGCGTCCAGAGCGCATCGTGATTTACTTCGTGTATATGGCGTGGTTGGTGGTGATCATGCCGGGCTTGTTCACGATTTTGCGCGGGCGCGACGACCGCGACGCGGCGATTGCCTTTGCGATCCTGTGCTTGTTCAACGCGATCACCTCGTTGAGCATGGCGCAGCGCGGCGTGACGGGACCATGGCTGCCCGCCGCATAAGATGAACGGACAAGCTCACCCCAGAGAACGCAGAGAAACGCAGCGGAATTTTCTATTTCTGCTGTCGGCTTTCCTCTGCGTTCTCTGCGCCGCGTGTGAGGCGACGCCGACGCCGCTCCCCGTCGTAATCCCGCCAACGATGACGCCCCCCATGACCGACACGCCGCCGCTTCGTCTCATGATCGACCCGATTTACGCGGCGTATGCCGAAAACATCGGCGGGTTGCCAGCCGATATTCAGGTCGCTGTTGTGGATGATGCCGCCGTCTGGAACGCGCTCCCTGCTGATTTGGGCGGACAGTACGATGCCGCCATCGCGTTGGGCGATTATCCAGCGATGGACGCATCCAGCGCCGAAGTCGCATGGGAATTGCTGCTGAACGCCAATCTCGCGCCACTTGATCAGCCAGAAATCCGCGATATCTTCGGCGCCGCGCTGACGCCGAACGCCGATCCTGCCCCGCTGCGAATCGCACTAGCGAACGCGGGCTACCCCGACGGGCTTTTGTTGAGCGCCGTCCAATCCGCGCCGCCGCCCCTCTCGGATGCCATGATCAGCGCGTTGGCGAACATTGGCGTCGATCTACACGCCGAAAGCCTGTCGCTTGACGCTGCAAGCGCACGCATATCGGCAAATCGCGCGCATCTGGCATTGCTTGCGCGCCCTGTGTCCGCCAGCGAACCGGACGCCATCCGCTATGCAGCACGTCCGATCCGTTTCCGCGCGGCAGCGGGCATCGAAGTCGATTTCACGCCCGATGGACTGCCGATTGTGAGTCGCTCCTAGCCATGCACCTGATTTTCACGCACGAAAACGCCGATTTCGATGCCGTCGCCGCCATGTTGGGCGCGCACAAGCTCAATCCCGATGCACGCCCGATCTTGTCCGCGCGCTTGAATGCGAATGTCGCGCGCTTCATCATCCTCTATCGGAGCGCGCTCCCGTTCGTTGACCGTGACGATATCAAGAGCAAGAAAATCGAGCGCGTCACCCTCGTGGACACCAATCGCCTGCTCCCGTTCAAAGGCGTGCGCCCGACGACGCTGGTTCACATCATCGATCATCATGCGCTGGATCGCGCGCTGACGCCCAACGAGACGTTCGAGGGCGACACGATTGGCGCGGCGACAACGCTGCTGGTCGAACAACTCCAAACGCGCGGAATCGTCGTCACACCGCTTGAAGCGACGCTGTTGGCGCTCGGCATCTACGAGGACACTGGATCGCTGGCATATCGCACGACCATGCCGCGCGATGTGCGCGCCGCCGCATGGCTGTTGGAGCAAGGCGCGGCATTGGATACCGTGCGGCAATATCTTGAACCGCCGTTGAGCGATGAACAGCGCGACTTGTTCGATGCCTTGATCGCGGCGGCAGAGACGCGGCGTATCAGCGGCTATACGGTCGTGATCGCGGCGACTGAGACCAGCACTTATGTCGATCAGCTCAACGCCGTTGCTCATCGGGTGCGCGATACGCTCGATCCGCACGCTGTAATCCTGCTCGTCTCGATGCCGCGCGGCAAGGATATCATTACGTACATCGTCTGCCGCTCCAACGATGATGCAATCGACGTGAGCCAAATCGCGTCTGTCTACGGCGGTGGCGGACACGACCGCGCCGCGTCCGCGCGCGCGCTCAATCGCCGTCCGGCTGACTTGATGCCCGAAATTTGGACGCGCATCGAACAAATCATCCGCCCCGCCGTCCGCGTCGCGGATTTGATGTCGCATGGCGCGCAAACGGTGGACGCAGCTACCCCATTGCGCGCGGTGATCGGTTGGATGCGCCGTGTTGGACACGAAGGTTATCCTGTCGTAGACAACGGGCGCGTCGTGGGTTTGCTCACGCGCCGCGACGCGGATCGCGCCGCTGAACACGGCTTGGACGCGCTGACTGTGCGCGCCGTCATGGACGCGGGTGACGTGACGATCCCATCTGAAGCGAGCGTCGAGGCGTTGGAACAATTGATGGCGGCGCGCGGTTGGGGGCAAATTCCCGTCGTCGATTCCGACGGCGCGCTGATCGGCATCGTCACACGCACCGATTTGATTCAGCATTGGGCGCGCACGCATCCCCGCGTCACGCCGCGTCCACCCGCTGCGTCATTCTCAATTGATGCAATTGCGCGCATCTTGGGGACACCTGTCAGCGCGCTGATCGGCTTGATCGTCGCTCATGCGCAAACGCGCGGCGTCCGGCTGTTGTTGGTCGGCGGCGTCGTGCGCGATCTGATGCTCGGACAGCCGTCGTTCGATATCGATTTCGTGGTCGAAAGCGAAGGCTCCGAGCGATCTGCCGTCGCGGGCGCAGGCATTACGTTCGCAGAGTCATTGGCGGCGGCATACGGCGGGAGCATCCATGCGTTCGCGCCGTTCGGGACGGCAAAATGGCAGCTTGCAGGCGCGATGCTGCCGATTCCATCGGAGGACGCGCCCGATCACATCGACTTTGCAACCGCGCGCAGCGAGTTCTACGAACAGCCGACGGCGCTCCCGACCGTGTTTTCCGGCTCGGTCAAGTTGGATTTGGCGCGGCGCGATTTCACCATCAATGCGATGGCGTTGCAGTTCTCCCCAGAGTCTGGCGCAAGCGGGCAAATCCTCGATCCATTCAACGGACGCGCCGATTTGCGCGCTAAGCTGATGCGCGTCCTGCACAGCTTGAGCTTCGTCGATGATCCGACGCGCATGTTACGCGCCCTCCGCTTCGAGGCGCGCTTGGATTTTGCCATTGAGCCGCGCACCGCCGAATTGATGCAGACGGCGCTCCCAATGCTGCGCCGCATCACGGGCGAGCGCGTGCGCAACGAATTAACGCTCCTGCTGCGCGAATCCGCGCCCGAAATCGCCCTCGAACGCATGGCAGCGCGCGGCATTCTAGCGGCGATCCACCCCGATTTTCGCATTGCGGACATGGACGCGCTGAAACGCGCGCTGCGATCCGCACGGGGTGAAACGCTCCCCTTCTCGCTCGATGCGCCGCTCGATCTCGCTGATCTGGGGTGGCATCTCATCGGCATTTACTTACCGGATGATGACGGGCGCGCCGCCGTCTTGGAACGCTTATTGTTCGGCGCGACGAAAACGGAGTCGATCCATGCCGCCGCGCGCATCGTCCGTGATGATGCCAGACTGAACGATGCTACGACCAAAATCAGCCGCGCCTGTGCCATCTTGAGCGATTCGCCTGATGTCGCGCTGGCGGCAACGTGGATTGCGTTGGCGAACTCAACATTGACGCGCGCACGGATTCGGAGTTATGCTCATGAATGGCAGTACCTTCGTCCTGTTACGACGGGCGACACACTGCGTAAGATGGGGTTGAAACCGGGACGCTGTTACGGCATTATCTTGGAACAACTGCGGACGGCGCGGTTGGATGGCGATATCCACACCGACGCCGATGAACGCCGATTGATCGCTCAATGGGTGGACGAGGGATTGTGCGAATGACCGCGCTCAATCGTGGGCAAATCACGCTCGAACTGCCGGTCACCTTCCGACTGGCGACGAAAGCCGACCTACCCAAGCTCGAATGGTACGGACAATACGCACATTTTCGGCGCATGTTCCGGCGTACTTTCGTCGAGCAGACGCGCGGACATCGCTGGATGTTGCTCGCGGATTGCAACGATTATCCCATCGGACAGGTGTTCGTCCAATTGCGCAGCGGTGAACAACATCTCGCAGATGGCGCGCGACGTGCCTATTTGTACGCGCTACGGGTGATGGATATGTTTCGCGGCAACGGCATCGGCACGCACTTACTGAATGAAGCCGAAACGATGCTCTGGGCGGGTCAGTTCCGTTGGGTAACGATAGCGGCGGCGAAGGACAATCCCGGCGCGCGGCGGCTTTACGAACGCCTTGGCTACCGCGTCTTTGCCGAAGACCCCGGCGATTGGAGCTATGTCGATCAGCGCGGCGTCGCTCAGCAGGTTCATGAACCGTGCTGGATCATGGAAAAACGGCTTTCATCTCGATAGAATATGACCTTCTTTAAGCAGGGTGTGAAAAAGTTATGGGAGTACACGATCTCGATGGCAATTGAAGACAGCGCAGTGCGGGTGATTCGATGGACAGGTGGTCAGCATCCAACCCTCTCGATCATCACACGGCAGATGCAAAAAGAAGGTCTGCGACCGTACACATGGGACAACACGCCAAATTATCGTTATGCCTGTCGCAGTCACAACTACACCAAAGTGATTTACGTGGTCGAAGGCACGTTGGAAATCACGCTGCCCGACAGCAACCAGCGCGTCAAACTGCGTGGCGGTGACCGCGTAGAAATTCCGGTTGGCGTGCGGCACAGCACGATTGTAGGCGGCGCGGGCGCAAAATGCGTCGAAGCAGCCATGACGCGGCGCACCTAAGCGCGTGATGCTGGAACCTAAGCTGTTCGTCCAACACATCCGCAGTATCCCGACCATCGATGTACGTTATTGGTCGTTCGCACTCTCTGGGATGGTGCGTACTCCGCTGATCCTGTCATACAACGAACTGTTAGCCTTTCCCGCCGAAATTTACCTATCAACCATCGCTTGTGTATCCGGCAATGGCTTGTTTGGCACGGCGAACTGGCGCGGGGTGCGCGTCGATGACCTCCTGCACAAACTCGAAATCGATCCGGTAGTGAACTATGCAACCGCCTACAGCATCGACGGCTATAGCGCTACTTACACGCTCGATATGCTGCGACGGGCGCTGTTAATTACGCATATGAATGACGCTATCCTGCCTGTGGAACATGGATTCCCCGCGCGTTTAATCATTCATGGCAGTGCGGGCTACAAAATGCCCAAATGGGTAAATCGCATCGATTTGACTGCCGAACCTGTACTCGGCTTTTGGGAACAGCGCGGCGCATCGCTCGAAGGTGGTATACCGGCTGTTGTAAGCTTAGACAGCGCACAGATGCAGCCCGATCAGACCGTCGTGCTGCGCGGCGAAGCCAACTCGATTTTCATCCAAATACGCATCGATGGCGGCGCTTGGATCGCGCTTGGGGCAGCCGAGATAGTGCGTAAATCCAGTCATTTGGTCAAATGGCAGATGAGTTGGATACCGCCTTATCCCGGCGATTTCTTGGTTGAAGTTCGTCACATGACGCGCATCGATACCGGAAGTATGACCACCGCCCTCATCCGCGTGCCGCCGGAGTTGTTCGCTTGATTCTTTCCCGACGCCGCTTTTTGCAAGCTGCTGCCGCGCTGTTCATCGCGCCACTGCCGCTGTATCGTCATCCTATTTTCGCCGCCCCTCCCCCACCGGAATCCGACGCGCACATTGTGATCGCCGCCTTCGCCGCGCCCGTGCGCCGCTACGCCGCCGCCAGCGCGCCGTTGATCATGCGCGTCGAAGCTGGAGCAATCATGCGCGGCATGGATCGCATCGATACCGGTGACGGCGGCGAATGGATCGCGGTGTCAGATGATACAGGGATGCTGATCGGGTGGTCGCCCGCGCCCGCGTGGAGATATACGAGCGTGCGTTAACCGTTCTCTCATGCTGATTCTTCATCTTCGTTAGAAGTTTGCGCGTATCCTTGTGAGGCGCGCGAGTTTGTGCGCAAACAATCAAATGATCGATGGGTCGAAATCGTGGAAGCAATCAATCTCTGGATCGCATTAGTCGCCGGGCTGGTTTCGTTCCTATCGCCATGCGTGCTGCCGCTTGTCCCCGCATACATCGGCTATATGGGCGGGCGCGTGACCAACACCGTCGCCGCGCAAGCGGGCGGGGGTATCGTTGTGCGCCCGACGGGCATCAGCCGGATCAGCACCATGTTGCACGGCGTGATGTTCGTGATCGGATTCACGTTCGTCTTTGTTGTGTTCGGCTTGCTGACGACAACGTTCATCCGGCAGGTCGGCGGGCAAAATGTGGCGCTGGTCCGCGATATCATCGGGCGTGTGGGCGGCGTGGTGATCATCTTCTTCGGCTTGCATTTCATGGGCGTAATGCCCGCACTGTTTCAGCGCTTCCTCGCGTCGTCGTTGAGCGCGTCGCCGCTTTCCTCGCTGATCTTCGCGCTGTTCGGCGCGGCGCTGCTGGCATGGGCGCTGATCGACCTGCTGATCGTCCTGCCCGCGCTGGTGTTATTCGCGCTCTGGCTGATCATCGGCGGCGCGTTCACAACGCCGGGCGCGTTTTGGGAGCGGACACTCAACGGCATCCAGCGCGCGCTGTACGCCGATACGCGCCGCCAAATGGTGGCGAAAGGCGAACAAGGCTACGCCAGTTCGGCGCTCATGGGGGTGGTGTTCGCGGCAGGTTGGACGCCGTGCATCGGGCCCATTTACGGCAGCATCCTGACATTGGCGGCGCAAGGCTCGGACATTGGCGGCGCGGCGGCACAGATGATCGCCTATTCGCTTGGACTCGGCATCCCATTTTTGCTGGCGGCGCTGCTGTTGGACAGCGCACAAGCAGGCTTGCGTCGGATTCAGCGGCATTTGCACAAGATCGAACTGGTCAGCGGCACCTTCTTGATCCTCGTTGGCGTCCTCGTCGCCAGCGGACGCTTGCAGTTGTTGAGCCAGAATTTTGCCAATCAATTCGCGGATTTCTCGTATCGACTCGAAGAATGTTCGGCGGCGTGGTCGAGCGGCGAGATCGGCTTTGGCGATATCGTGGGCTGCATGAATGAATCAGCCGCACCCATCGAAGCGACCTTCGCCCCCACGCCAGCGACAACCGCGCCAATTAATTTTCGCGCCAGCAGCGCAATCAAAAGCAGCCTTCCGGCGCTGAACTCCCCCACCCCGTCAGAACTTCACGGGCGTCTCTGACCGTATGCCGCGCTCCCTCGCGCAATTTGGGCGCTGGATCGCGGCGCTGGTATGTTTCGGACTCGCCGCCGCACTCGTCATCCTCGTTGGGCTACCGCAACGCGCTTCCTACACGGGGGCGATCCTCGATGGACAGTGGTTCGCCCCAGAAATCGGGGCATTCGCGCCACCCTTTCAAGCCCTGGCGCTGGATGGGCAGTCGATCAGCCTCAACGACTATCGCGGCAAACCTGTCGTGATCAATTTTTGGGCGACATGGTGTATTCCGTGCGAGATCGAAATGCCCGATTTGTACGCGCTGGCGGGGGACGGCGTGACCGTTCTCGCGGTCAATCTGAGCGAAGCGCCCGACGATGCTGCCGCGTGGCTTGCGGCACGCAACCTCTCCCCCACCGCGCAGTTCCTCGTCCCACTCGATCTTACAGGCACAATCGCCACCAATTATGCTTTGCGCGGGCAGCCCACCACGTTCGTGCTTGCGCCTGACGGCAGGATCGCGCATATTTTCTTCGGCGCGACGACCCGCGCCGCGCTTGAAGCGGCGGTCGCCCCTTTTCATCCCTGATCGAACTGGAGTCAATATGTCCGCTCGACCGTCCAACCGACCGATCACGCCAGGACGCATCCGCGCGAATCGCTGGATTCTCGGCTTCACACGCCATTGGGTGCGCGTGCTTCTCGTTATCATTGGTCTGTATAGCACGCTCCCACTCGTCGCGCCCACACTGATGCGCGTCGGTGCGCGCGATCTGGCGCAAGTCCTCTATACGTTTTACAGCCCGTTCTGCCATCAATTCGCGTTCCGGTCACTGTTCCTGTTCGGAGAACAAGCCGCCTATCCGCGCAGCATCAGCGAGAGCGGCTTACGTTCGTTTGAGGACGCTGTTCAAGGCTCACCCGAATGGCAGTCCGCCGTCGAACAAGCGTTGATTTGGCGCTATGGCAGTGTTGACGCGGGTCAGTTGCAGGCGTTCGATCCGTATCAATTCGACATCACGCTGCAAATCGCAGCGCGCTATTTTCCCGGCAACGAGCAGATGGGCTACAAGACGGCGTTGTGCGCGCGCGATGTGGCGATCTATCTGGCGATGTTCATCGGCGGCTTGGTCTACAGCCTCCCCGCCATCCGCCGCCGCTTGCGTCCTGCGCCGATCTGGTTGTATGTACTGTTGGGCTTGGGGCCCATCGGTATCGACGGCGTGAGCCAACTGCTCGGCTACATCCTCGTCGGTAATCCGCCGATGAGTCTATGGGCGGCGCGCGAAACGACGCCGTTTTTCCGTATCCTAACGGGCGTCGTCTTTGGCTTGATGAACATCTGGATCGGCTTTCCGTATCTGGAACTGTCAATGCGCGAGTCGCGCGACCGTATCTTGGAAAAGTTCGCCAAACTGGGCATCAGCGCCTAGCTTGCGCGAATAAAAAAACGCCGCGCTCGGTGATCGAGCGCGGCGCGTTCATATGATTTGAGATGGACATAGGGGGCGCAGTGTGCGCCCCTTATGTTTTATGGCGGGCAGATACCGTCCGTGCAGCCTACACCCAAGTCTGGCGTCTCCGTCGGCGTCCGCGTCATCGTGCGCGTTGGCGTGTTCGTCACGGTCGCACTTGGTGTGCTGCTTGCGGTCGGCGTCCGCGTCGCTGTCGGCGTGTTTGTGCGCGTCTGCGTCGCCGTGTTGGTCGGTGTGTTGCTTGCGGTCGGCGTGTTCGTCCGCGTTGCGGTGTTCGTCGGCGTATTCGTTGCCGTCGCCGTCGGTGTGCGACTGGCGGTCAAGGTTGCACTCGCCGTATTTGTCGGCGTGCGCGTGGCTGTGTTCGTCGCCGTATTCGTTGCCGTCGCCGTATTCGTCCGTGTCGGCGTGTTGCTCGCCGTCGCCGTGCGGCTGGCGGTCAACGTCGCCGTCGCCGTATTCGTCCGTGTCGGCGTGTTGCTCGCCGTCGCCGTATTCGTCCGCGTCGGCGTGTTGCTCGCCGTGGGGGTGCGACTGGCGGTCAAGGTGGCGGTTGCCGTCGCCGTATTCGTCCGCGTCGGCGTATTCGTCCGCGTGAACGTTGGTGTCGGCGTGTTGCTCGGCGTCGGCGTATTCGTGCGCGACGGTGTAAGACTGGCAGTCAACGTGAACGTCGCAGTTGGGGTGCGGCTGGCGGTCAGCGTCTGGCTGGCGGTCAGCGTCGCGGTCGGCGTGCGTGATGACGTGCGCGTTGCTGTGTTGCTCGCTGTATAGGTCGGCGTACTCGTAGAAGTAAGCGTGCGCGACGCTGTGAGCGATGGCGGCGGCACGGTATCGACCGGTACAACGACCTCAACCGAAACGCATCCTGGCACATCGAAGTAGAAGCTCGTGCCGTTGAAATTCGTCGCGGTCACTCCCGACACTGCCACGGGCAATGGCTGGGGACCTGTGCCCAAGAATTGAACGTAAATACGGCTGGATGCGAATGGCGCAATGGTCAGGTTATTCAGCCATGTCCCCTCTTCGATTCCCGGCGTGCTGCCACCAATCGTCGGGGGAACAGTATCGCCCGCCGCCGCCGCATTTTCCCACATCGGCAAGCTCGCCCCAAGGGACGTACCACCACCCCGAACGCGCCACAATTCCATGCTGCCGTAGCGAACCCAGTTGATGGAGAACCCAACGACAATCGCGGGTGTGTTGGTCGAGTTGGTGATGTCAAATGTCGCTACACCATTGCCGGACGAGAAATCGACCGCCGAGACGCGCACCAAGCCGGGCGTACAAATCGGCGTGGGCGGCGGCGGATTGGTCACATTCGGCGGCGGCGTGGCATTAAACGGCAAATCGCAGACCGTTCCGTTGAAGATTATGGAGACCACCGTACCATCAAAGTTGTAGGCGCCAAGCGTCGGGAACAATGGGAAGGGTCCGTTGAAGATCGTGACCGACAGCGTGGTTGTTGATGGAACCCCTGAGGCTTGCGCGATGTTTAACGACGCGCCTGAATTGAACGGCGCTTCGCTGGTCGCTGCACCGATCACGGTCGCAGGCGACCGATCCGGCGAAATCGTGTTCCAAATGGTGCCCGATGCCAACTGCATTGCCCCAACGCCCATATCAGGGTAGGCGCTCAAGGTATCCCAGTTGAAATTAACCCGATGGAGCGTCACAGCCAAGAAATAGCTGTTTCGGATGGTGAACCGCACTTGGTTATCGACAAACTGCACCGTTGAATCAAGTGAGAGGACATCACAACTAAAGACGGGCGGTGGCGTTGGCGTATTCGTTGGTGTGCGCGAAACCGTTGACGACGGCGTTAGTGTCGCGGACGGTGTGAACGTCGCCGTATTCGTACTCGTGTTCGGGTTCGGCGTCACCGTTGGCGTGTTGGTGGTGAACGATACATCGGGGTCAGGCAGCGCCCCACTGATCGGCACGGCGCGCGGCGCGCGGAACGATTCGTTAACGGCAGCACGACGCGCTTGCAGCGGCAAGAACGACGCTATACCGAGCGGCGTGATCAGCGGATGATTGAAGGTCACGACGATATTGACCGTATCGCCGGGTCCGCCTGCATCCAGCCAAGCACGATCCGGATTATTCGTCCACCCTTGAGCGGCGGCGGGGCTACCCGGGGCCGGATATTCGTCCAAAATACAGACGGGCGCCCGCTCATCCGTGCCGAAATCCGGCGGAAAACTGGTGAAGCGGCGCGCGACGGGGTTCGTTTGCTGCGGCTCATTGGTATCGATGTACTTGATGCGCGTGCTGCACACCATGACATCGAACCAACCCGCTGTGTCCGACCCACGCAGACGAAAATTCTGTGGGGGTGTTCCCGTACCGGGCAGCGGACGATACCAAACATAATACCAAGGCACGAGTTCAGGATTTGCGCCCGTGTCACCGATGACTGGCACTGGCACGAGCGACGGACCGACGCCGAGACCAACTGCGCCGCGCCGCGCTTCATCCATGATCGAGAGCAAGCGCGCCATGTCCTTGCGCCGCGCTTGATGTTCTGGGTTGCTGGGATCGCAGTTCTCGCCACCATTCCAAGTGGCGTAAAGACTTTCAATCCCGCCCGTATAGATATCGAACGTTTGCATCGTCCCTGCGCCGTTGGGCATGAACGACGTGTTGCGCGTGCCGCGCTGTCCCGCGAGCGGGTACACAGTGGTCGAAATATCGTCGTTGCCGACGCACGGCACAATCGACAACACATCGCCCGACGGGACGGCTGGATTGCCACCCGCCGCGGCAATCGCCGGATAATAATTCAAATCCATCGCGTAGCTGGCTTCATCGTACTGCCCAGTGGTGGCATACCGCGCCGCCGCCCGTGCCGCATTCTGAAGCGTCACCCACGCCTGAAAGATGCGTCCAAACTCGATGATGCCAAAGATCAGCAGCAGCAAGATTGGCAGCGTTAGGGCGAACTCGGCGAGAGTTTGCCCTTTTCGCTTTTCTAACGAACGTCCTTCCAATCGGGTCATATCGTCCTCCGGTCGAACTAGGCGCATTGACCAAGCTTACTGCGTCAACCGCGTGAACATACGCGACGCGATTTCGTTGAACACTGCGTTCAACTCGGCTCCCGTCGGCGCGTTGAAATAATTGCCACAATCGTCACCAGGTGCAATCGGTGAATACTCGTAGCGACTGCCATAGCCTTGGGCGACCGCCGCATCCAGCGCGAGCTGGCACGGATTGCGTGATCCCCAGTCCGCGTCAGGGTCGGTTGGGTCTTGCACACCGTTGGGCAGCCGGTTCGGATACAGGTCAGGGCGCGAGTAGGTCGCGTAGCCGTCGTATGCTTGCCAGTAGTCGTCATCCATACGGAAATTGTCGCCCACATCCGCGATGTAACGCAGCAGTTCCTCACCCAAGTAATCCGCAGGGTTGTTGCTCCGCAAACAATCCCAACGGGTGCGATTGTCATTAGCGGCGATGTTCGGCAAGCAGCCTGTCTCATTGACGAAGCGCAGCCCAAAGCCGATGGTGAAAATCGTAGGCAAGAGTTGTTCGCCCGTACGCGATGTACCACCACTGCCAACAGCGTCCAGATTTGCCAGCCCCACCCAGTCTGCCCAATCGCGTGAGTAGTCGTCCACATCGTAGGTCTCGATGCAATTGGGGTAGACTTCGAGCGGCTGACGATCTGGCACAATTGCTAACTCGTAGCAAAAATGACGTGTTGGCGGTGCTTTATCGCCACAATAAGGGAATGTGCCGTCGACGAGCAGTTCACCGCGTTTAACATCGGTTCCGTAGGGACACGCGCCGAACGAACCATAACCCGCAGGGGGCGAGATCAAATCAGGCGTGGTCAAGTCGGTCAGATCGGGCGGTGTGCCACGCAGCGGAATGTTAAGTGAGGCACTCTGGGCGAAAGGCTGTGCCCCCGATGCCAACAGATCATCATCGGTATCGGGTGTGCCATCAGGACCCGATGTACGGATGATCGGATTGCTCGCGCCCGCCGCACCATCGCTCAACAAGACCATCATCCACACTGCGCCTTCGCGCCGTCCAGCATTGAACAGCGTATTGCTGCCCGCCGCCAACGCGCCGCCCATGTTCGTGCCGGAGCAGGACGCGCGATACTCGTAACTGCGCCGAATGATGGTCGTCTCGGCGGGTGTGGGCATGTCGTCGTTAAACCACCACGGCGTCGTCACAATCGAGCGGGTTGTCCCGCTGATGACTGAGCGCATGAGCCGATAGTTTGACGGTGCTGCGGTGCCATCAGGCATTTGGGTGAAGCCGCTGTAGCGTGGCGTCATCGTCGCTTGATCGAAGGGGCAGGCATTCGCAACAGGGAAATCGAAGATCGTCTCGGTGATGGCTGTGTTGAAATCCGCGTAGGTGCGTGAACTATCTGAATCAGCGCTATCGACGAGTCCATCCCAACGTCCGTCATTTTCGACGATTAGCGGATCGGGATTCGTGTCGGTATCCACATAGAAATTCGACTCGGCGCGCACGCCAATCGTGCGGCGCAGCACTTCCAATGCGCCTTCACGGTATTGATCATCACCGACGGTGAGCGGACCACCTGGACCATCGGGGTCAAGCGTGCGCTCCGTCTCGATGATAGACGGCTGTGGACCGGTACCATCGGGATCGATAATTTGCGCTGAACGGTCGAAGGTCACAAACGCCACTCGGTCGCCGCGCAAGAAATCTAGACGCGCCAAGAAACTCTCGGCGGCATCACGCGCATCTTTGAACGGCTGACACAGCAGATCATCGAATTCCATATTGCCATCAGGGTCGTTGCAGCAACCGTAATAGTTGTAGGTCGGCTGGAAACCGTAGAAGCGCCAGCTTGGTTGATCAATGCCGGCATCGTAACCATTGGCAAAGTGAATACGCAGAACCGACTCAGGCAAAACACTCAAATACAACGTCTTCACTGAGGAAGGGACGACAGACGACCCATTCCACGAGTTGCTGGGCCAGGCGAACCAGCGACATTCTGTGCGCAAGGTGTCCGTTGTTGAGGGGGTGCCGTCTGGCTCCAAATTGTAGTAGCCCGGCGTGGTCACGCCGGTAGGCAATCCAGTAACCGCGTCGGTATGGGCGAGCGTATTGAACAAGGTTTGATGCGAAACATGATTGTTGTAGAGAATATTCGCCCAGTCAGCATCATCGCTACCACCAACGACGGGGGGAATGTAGATATTGTTATACCCATTCGCCGCCCAATCGTTGTAGTCCGTCTGTTCGAGCATCGACTCGGACACGTCGAAGATCAACACCACGTCGATCACCGCCGTCTGCGAGATGGCGGACTCCGTCAGCGTGACGCTGGGCTGCCCCAAGAGGCTCAGGAACACCGTTGGCGAGTCGATCTGCGCCGTCACGCGGACGAGCTTCAGTTCTTCGTTGGTACACAACTCTTCATAGCGTTCTTCTTCTTCGTCACGCACCAAAGGCGTCACAAAGATCGGATTGCCAAAGGTATCACGGTTGATCCGCTGCGCGCGGCACGTTTCGACCAAGACGTCCGATGGGTCTAGCCCATAGATTTCGATGAATTGGCGCGCCGCCAACATCAACTGCGCGACGCTGGCAGCATCGCCCGTGAGCGCAATGATATCGTCGGAAGTTCCCAGCGTTCCATCGGGACCGGGTCCTGTCACCGTCAGATCATCCGCCACGCGCCGGAACTGTCCGGCGGCGGCGACAGCGGCGGCATCCACGGCGCGCCGTAAGCTGCTGTAACGCACAAACAGCAGCGACACATCGGTGACAATGCCGACAAAGCCGATCAGCGCGATAAAGCCGAGCGCCAAGATGATCAGCGATTGTCCAGCTTGTCCGCGCCGCATTGCACGGCGCAAGCTATTCTTGAATGTTTGCATCAGGTTTCCTTTACCGACAACCTATGACTACGGGAAGACGATATACGGTTCAATCGTCGGGAGCGGGAACGCCGCCCAGACCGAGATTGTTGGCAGATCGCCCAATGCTGTAAAGAAGGGCAAGTTCAGCAACAAGCGATGCTGCCAGAACATTTCCACAATGACCACACCCTGATTCGGCAGCATCTCGCGCCGCGATTGATCGGTGGGACCAAACGGGCTTTCGAGCGAGAAATTGGGCAGGTTCATCAACTGTTCAATCTGGAGCATCGTCCATTCCGAGCCGACGCAGTTCGTCCCCTCGATGACATGATTGCCGAACCAGACGAAGCCGATTTGCTTTTCGGCGTCGGTGACGTTAGCGGCAGTGGCATCGTAACCGGGATTTTCAAAGCTTACGATCACCTCGTTGTATTCGTTCAGGATTTCGGTGACAACATCCAGCGCCGGTTCACTGGCAGTCGGATTGCGATCCACCAAGTTATTTTCGTTGAAGTCGAACGGATCGCGCGGTTCAAGCGGCGTCACCGCTGCTGCGCCGCCCGCGTCCAACGTCACATCACATTCGTTGGCGTTGCTCGGAAAGCGCGAAACGACCACCATTTGCGGAATGTCGGCGGCAATCGCACGATTCGGTCCCAACCACGGAGGATTAGAACCCCCCACCGGCAATGAGGCATCATTGTCAGCCGGGTTGACGCGCGCCAAGCCGAAGCCCGAAATCACGATATCATCGACATCGTTATTGGGATCCATGATCAGCGGCGGCATCGAGCGCAGCATGATACAGACTACCGAGTCGTAAAATCCAATCGCATCAAAGTAGTTCGTCACCGACTCGGTACAGAGGCCCGTCGATGGATCGTAGTTGCGCGACCGCAGTCGATCTGCGTTAGTGCCGTTGGTAGCATTCTCCGGCATCGCATAGGCGGAGGACGGCAGCGATCCCGTGGGGACGTAGGACGTGGTGTTGTCCCACACCAACGGATCGAGCTGATCGGTGAAGGTCGTCGCGCGGCGCGCACCAGCGCGCGTCACGTCCAACAAGTTCAGATAGTTATTGGCGAACCAGCCGATTTCGGTCAACCCGACCAACATTACGATCAGGATTGGGGTAATCAGCGCCAGCTCGACCACACTTTGCCCGGCTTGCCGTTTGCCATCCGCCGTCGGCGTGCCGTCCAAACGGTCTAAGATCGTCTTGATGAACGTTCGCATCGCCCGCCCTCAACACTCAACGATAGCACATTGCGCGAAGGGTCCATCCCTTCCCGCATGATCACGAAAGATAATTCGATCTTTTTCTCACATTTCGATCATACCATAACGCTCTACGCGACAATGTGGGGTGTGTGTACAGAAGTTGTTGGAGTTTTGTCGAGACTTTCAAGGCAGGAGACGATTTTCTAACGTGGGTGGGGCAAAGTTGAAAACTTGAAACATGCGCTAGCATCTGGACGACGGTGACTATGTTACTTCAGCAGTCAAAAATCGAGCGCGAAAAAAATGAGGGTAAAGGACTGAAGCGTGAGAAAAAACAACAGCGTTAAGCCTGCTATTCTCACCCCTCAGCCCTTCCGACTGATGGCTCAAAGGGCTTGCACTTGCACTTCAGATGCTCCATCAAGTTGGATATGCGCCTTGATGACATAACCGCGTCCGTGCCGTGATTGCAAAATCAACGGACGCTCGGGATCGCTCTCGATCTTCCGGCGCAAATTGCGGATATGATTGCGCACGAGTGCCGCATCGCCCACACCATTGGGGTAGCGCCAAACGCCCGTGAGCAAGTCCTCCGCCGTATGCAGTCGAAACGGTGCCCGGCACAGATGGCGCAGCAGTTCATATTCGACCGGTGTCAGCGTGATTTCGTGTTCATTGATGAACACGCGATGCGCATCTTCATCGATGCGCATGACTGAAATGTCGGTCGCCCCGTAATAAATTGACCGCCGCAAGTGCGCCCGCACTCGCGCTGCCAATTCCCGCGCTTGAAAAGGCTTACGGATGTAATCGTCCGCGCCAGAATTGAACGCATCGACGACATTATTGGTCGTGCGCAACCCCGTCAAGAACAGAATAGGCGTATGTGCCGTATAGGTGCGCTCGCGCAGCGTGCGGCATAAACTCACCCCATCCATATCCGGCAGCATGGTATCGATGATGATCAAATCAGGAATAGTGATATCGACCAATTGGCTCGCCTCACGCGCCGAATGGGCGCGCATGACATGATAGCCTTCCCGCTTCAAGATCAGTTCCACAACATCGACAATCTGAGTATCGTCATCGACGATAAGTATTTCATACATGGGCATCTTCACCGAAGGAGTCGCCGATTTAAAACTTAGTATAGCCGACGTTGGGGGCGATCTTGGCGATGATGATGTGAATTATTCGTGAATTTAGGTTCAGTCCGTCGAAATCATATAGCCGACGCCGTGAATGGTGCGAATGTAACGATGGGCGCTCGAACGCTCGATCTTGGCGCGCAAATTGCGAACATGCGCGCGCACAAGGTCAGGATCGCCTGTGTTGGGGGGATACTCCCACACCGCTTGCAGCAAATGTCCCGGTGACAATGCCTGATTGGGGTGTTCCATCATATAGCGCAGCAAGCGATGTTCAGTCAGCGTCAGTTGGATCGCTTCTTCCCCGATAATCGCTTGATACGTGAACGAATCCAGCTTCAGATCGTCCAATTGCAGCATCGCACCAACCGATTTCTCGCGCGCGCCGCGCCGCAAGAGCGCCGAAATCCGCGCGCGCAGTTCCGCCAACTCCGACGATTTGACAACGTAATCGTCTGCGCCCGCGTCCAACCCGGCGACGACATCTTCCGTCGCGCCCTTCGCCGTCAAGAACAAAATGGGCAGCGCAATAAAGCGCGAGTCGCGGCGCAACTGCCGACAAATCGCAATCCCATCCATCTCCGGCATCATGATATCGAGAATCAACAGATCGGGGACGCGCGTTTCGAGCAGCACCAGCAGCTCTTTGCCCGACAGCAGCAGCGACACATCATATTTCTCGTGTCGCAGCACTCGCCCCAAGGTATCCAATACTTCATGATCATCATCGACCACCGCCACATAGGTCATGTGCGTCCTCTTTTCATGATAGGCAGCCGAACAATGAAGCGTGTTTCGACGCCCGCGCTGCTTTCAACTTGGATGGTTCCACCTGCCCGCTCGATCACCTGACGACAAATATGCAGCCCGATGCCGGTCCCCTCGCCCACTTTTTTGGTCGTGAAAAACGGCTTGAAGATATCTTCGCGGATCGCAGCGGGGATGCCGGGACCGTTATCCCATACGTCAACCCTAATCAGATCGTCGCCGGGATGCCAATCGACTTCGACGCTGATAGCGGGCATGGGGCGTCCGATGAGCGCATCATGGGCGTTCAAGAGCAGATTCAGCCACACATCGTCCAATTCGCCCGGAGGCAGCAGCACAGGCGGGAGCGTATCGCTTGGAAAGCGCGCGCGCAACTGCATTCGGTCACGCTCGATGTGCGACTTGACCAACGCCAGCGTCTCATCAATCGTTCGCACCACGTCAATGGGTTCTGGCGGGGCGCTGCCATTGTCTGTGCGCGCGCTGGCAAGCAACCGCCGCACGACCGTCCCCGCACGCTTACCAGCGCGCAAAATCGCGTTGAGGGCGTCACGCATGTCGGGGTCAGTTTCCTCGCGCAACAGCAGCAGCTCGGTATCCAAAACAATCGTCGCCAGTGGATTGTTCACTTGATGCGCCACTGCCGCCGCCAGTTCGCCCATCGCGGACAGGCGTTCGGTCTGGATCAAACGCGCTTGTGTCGCCTTCAGTTCGCTCAGGCTGGTCTCCAGATCGTGCAGCAGGCGCGCATTTGCCAGCGCCATCGCGGCTTGCGCCACCAGCGCGCGCGCCAACTCGACTTCGCGCGGCGTGAACTGCCGATTTTCGGAGATGTCCGCAAACACGACCACCCCTTGACGTTCGCCGCGATGAATCAGCGGAATTGCCAACAGAGAGCGACAATTACAGTTTTGCAAGATCGCGCGCATTCCGGGTGTTGGTGTGGTCGCGCCAAATCGCTGCGCAATCGGCACGTCGCGCTGAATCGCCTCCGTCAGATCGGGATACGCCGATAAATCCATCGTCGGTTGTGGGGGTGTTACCCACGTCCCGCGTCCGACGGACAGCACCACTTTGAGCGCACTGCCAACCCCGCCCGATACGAGCGCCAGATCGAGCCGTTCCGCCCCTAACAAGCGCACGATCTCTTCTGCCTGACGATAATGGCGTTCGGTTTGTCCGGGCGCAAGATGCGTCACCAGTTCGAGCGCCATCCGCCCCGCCCGCGCCATCGTCTCAGCCGAGCGCGTTTTGCTGCCATGCTTTGACGGCGGCGCGTGCGCGCGAATCAAGCCGTAGACTTGATCGCCGCCCTGAATGGGAATGAGCATCATCGTCCGGGCGTCATGTTCGTTGGCGCGCACGAGAACGGGCTTGGCGGTATCGAGCGCGTCACGGATCGGCGCGCTCTCCGCCGGATCGATGTGCGGTTCGCTCCCGGCGCTGTACACCGCCTGATGCGCGCGCGCGAGTGTGCGCAGCCGACTTTCACCCGCGTCCCACTGATCAATCTCAGCGTGATGGACGTTGAGCAAGCGCATCAGTTGTTCACAAATTGTCGGCAGCAGCACATCGAGCGACAAGGTTTCATTGATCGACAGGCTGGCATCGACCAACGCTTTCAATTCACGATTGCGGCGAATAGTTTGTTCGTGAATGCGCGCATTTTCAATCGCAATCGCAGCATAGGCGGCAAGGTTCAGCAGCAGTTCTTGATGTCGCAGATCGAACAGATCATGCTTCGACTTGTTGTTCACGCCCAACACGCCAATTGACTTACCCTTGAGCAAGATTGGGACGTATAACAGCGAATTGACGAAATATTCCGTCTTGACCTTGAGTGGCCCACTCGCGCCGATCAGCACGGGCATCCCTTGATCGTACACCTCGCCCGCCAGCGTATTTTGCGTCTTGATGCGGAAATTGTGCGCCGTCTCCAAGTCGATCCCGACACGGGCGCGCAAGAAAAGATCACTCCCCTCGCCATCGGGCAGCAAGATCATGCCTTCGTCGGCGTCGGTCAAGCGCCGCGCCGCTTCAACGACGCGATTCAGGACTTCCGTCAAATCGAGGACTTCGGTCAGCGAACGCCCCAACGCCAACAACGTTTGTATTTCTTCGTCGCGCCAACCGGTTGTCGTCCCAATCGGCGTGCAATCCTTGCGAAAATCCGCCAAGATATTGGTCATGACCGATAACGTGACATCTTCGGGCGAGTCAGGTTCGACCACTGTGCGTTGCAACCGCGCACGCAGCAGCGCCGGATCGAGCGACGTAATGACCTCGCACCCGGCGCGGCGCGCATTAATGTCGCTTAAGGCGTCGGTCACATACGCGATGATCGTGGGCAGTTGATTTGTGTTGGAGAGCGCGATAATCGTGGCTTCGCCTGTGCGTCGGTCAAACATTGCGGCGTCGATCACGGCGGCGGCGAAGGTGTCCTGCTGCACAGCGAACAGCGCATCCCGATGCGAAAACGCGACTTGCACCTCCATGCGACGATCTGACAACGAGCGCTTGACGCCCAATGCGACATCGTAATCGCCCGCGACGATCAACAGCTTTTGTGCGTCCATTGCGGCGTCAGGGCTTGCTCAACCGCTGACGTCGCCGGGCAAGATCATCATCGGCGTTCGGCGTGGGTTCGGATGTGGATGGCGCGGCGGCACGATTTTCAGGCGCGGGCGGCGCGGCGGTTGTCGCTTCGGGGGGCGCGCCGTTGGCAGCGGCAGCATCGGCGTGTCCGTCTGCCACAACCGCATCGAGCAGGTTGACGCGGCGGATCAAGTCCTCCGTCACCAACTGATGTTGACTTAAATCAGACTGTGCCATCGTCAAGCGTTCTTGCGCACGCTTCATCTGCCCTAAGGCATCGCGGGCGGCGGTGTCGCTGCCCTGCGCAACGGCGGCGTTGGCTTGTGCATCCCACCGCGCGATTTCGATCTCCAGCGCCGTCACTTGTGCGGTGAGCGTCGATTCGTACTCGACGGCTTCATTCACGCTCTGACGAAGGTGTGCCACTTCACGGTCGAGATCGCCGCCTTTGAGCGTGTTTCGGCGACGTGCGGGCGTCGCAGGATTGAGCGCTTCGGGGATAGCATCGTTGACGCGGGCTTGAATGAGAACGCCAAGTTTCTTGAATAGGTCTGCCATGTTGACGCGACCTCAATAAAAAACAGTGCAATTCCGAACATTGTAAATTTTTATGCTCGTTCACGCAACCGCACGTTTCGCCTAACACCCCCTGTCCCACGCCAGCCGATAAATTACGATGTTGCTTCCACCCGAAACGGGCGCAAGGGTGCCGTTCGTATCGAAGATCGGACACAAGCGCGGATCGGACGGATCATCGTTCGGGATTTGATCGTCCATCGCCATCAGGTAGCGCGCGTCGCGTGCTTGCATCAGCGCCCAGAGCGCATCGCCATCGAGGATGATCGGGATCACTTCGGGGCTGACCAATCCGGCGATATCCAAGATCGGGCGCGGCGCGAAATAGCCTAACGCGCCAATATCGTGGATGGCGAGCAGTTCGTCGGGCGGCAAATTATCCGCAACCCAATGCGCCGCTGTCACCATCTCTTGATCGATAATCGCTACGTCTTGGCGATACGCGGACAAGCCAACCGTGACGGCGAACAGCGCGAACACCGCTGCCGCCGACAACGCCAGCGTCCGCGCCAGCACGCGCCCGATCATCATGCCCGACGCACGCCGAATCAGCCACGCCGATCCGACCACACCGACCACGATCCATGTCGGCAGCGCCGGAATGACGTAGCGTCCGTGCTGGAACGGCAGGGGCAGCCGCGCCGCGTATAACACAATCAGCGCGATACTCCACACCACCGGAACAAGCCACAACGCCACGTGTAGAGGCGTCCCGCTGGCACGCCCGCCACTATCTCCATCATCATTTTGCCCGTTCGCCGCGCGCTGCCGTTTCGAGATGACCACAAACGCGAATGCCACGACGCCGGGCAGGAGGAGCGCCTGCCCCCCCGCGAGCAGCGGCTCGATCAACAGCCGCAGCCGCCACACGAAATCGAGCGCCAAAAGTGGCGCAGCCCACGCTTGTTTCGCCGCCGCTGTGTTGGGGAGCAGCCCGCCCGTCACGCTCACGTTGAACAGTAGATAGGGCGACAGCGTGATCAAAAAGCCGATGCCCGCCGCGATTCCCCAGACGATCACGCTGCGCCACGTCATATTGGGACGCGCAATCAACATCGCACCGCCGATCAGCGCTACCAAGCCCGCACCTTCGGGGCGCGCCAACGTCAGCACAGCGCCCAAAAAGCCAAAGACAAGCCCATGAATGTAGGGTGTAGGGGCGTGCCGCTGGCGCGCCAGCAGCGCATCCGTCAAGGGTAATCGTCGCCACGCCCACGCGATGCACGCTAACACCATCAGGCAAAAGATCATCGTCTCCATGCCGGACGCGCCCGCCCAAATCAGATGCCACGCCAAGATCAGCGCCAAGCCCGCCGCGAGTCCAATGCCCTTCACGCCCGGAACA
The DNA here is from genome assembly GCA_034437055.1 of Anaerolineae bacterium. Classification (GTDB taxonomy): domain Bacteria; phylum Chloroflexota; class Anaerolineae; order Aggregatilineales; family Phototrophicaceae; genus Flexifilum. The sequence continues at coordinate 91,863 of DAOTUQ010000069.1, read as the reverse complement.
AACGTTGCACCCGCCCGCGCGCCCATGCGCATTCCAATCATGCCGCACAGCGCCAATGCCAGCGCGCCGAGTCCGTGCGTCCACAACTGGAACGGCACGCCGAGCCAGTAGCCGAGCGACAGCACGACCGTATACAACGGTGATGTGGACGCCGCCGACGGCACGCCCGGCACGAACGCCCATTGTCCGGTCAGCGCGAGGTTGCGCGCGTAAGTCTGATGAATCCAGCTATCATCGAGTGGAAATCCACCGCCGCCCGCGCCAACATACAACGCCACCAGCGCGCACGCGACGATCAGAATGATGAAATCAGGCAGGCGGAATGCGAATCGCATACAACAATCCTCCGTCGAATGGGACGGGTATCAGATAATCAGGCGGCGCGTCGAACAACGACCACAGCGGTGCGGGCGTGCCTTCACGCGACTCCAACAGCAGATAATCGATAGCATAGCGCCGCGCGATCTCCAAAATCGCATCCGGCGGCGCATTCGGCAGGACGACGCCGCCCAAGCCCGTGTAATGATACAACCCTGCCGGATCATTGATCATCACGCGCGCGTCGGGCGGGAGGGCTGCTTGCAGCGCCGCATACAGCGCGGGCGGCGCGGTCTCGGCTGGCACGCGCCCTGCCAAGCCGAACATCACGCTCAAATACAGCGCCACGCCCACCAACGCCGCCGAAAATATGCGCTTCGCTGTCCCCCCGCGCCAGCGGCGGCGCTTCGCCATCCAATCGACGGCATCATCCACGCCAACGACGCCGAACGCCGCCCAAAATGGCACGAGCGCCGCCGCCGAATGGAACAAGCCACCGCGATAGCCAGGAAACGGAAAGACGAACGTCATGGCGGCGTGCAGTCCGAGCGCGTACAGGGCGAACGGCTGCGCAAGCGGATCGCGCCGTCGCCGCCACAGCCCAAGCAGCATGAACGGCGTCATGACAATCAAACCTTCAACCGCGACGAACGTCCCCAGATTGTTGATGAACGCCTCCCAGCGAGCCGCCAGAAAGACGCTGATCCCATCCGCAAACGCATACGACGGCGTGAGCAGCGTTGGCGGATAAATGAACAGGTCGTTGTATTCGCGCAGCCAAATTGTCGCTGTCCCGCCCAACGGCAGCGGCGATCCGATTGCCGTCAAGTTACGGATGAACCATGGGGACATGACGACGAGATAGCCAAACGTAAAGATGAAAACGAAACGCAGCGCGCGCCGAGACGCAGAGAAAAACAGAGAGCGAATCATATTTTCTCTTTTCTTCTCTGCGTCTCGGTGTTGAAACAATACAATCGCTATCCACCCGACGAACAGCAGCAGCAACCCATCGGCGCGCGTCAGATGTCCAAGTGCCGCGCACGCCCCCGCCGCCAACAAGCGTGCTGGCGTTCGGCGTCCGCCAAGCAGAAATAAACACGTTGCACCAAAGAACGCATAGGGCGCGAAGGTGTCAATCGTCCCCCAAAAGCGCGTAAAGTAGCCGCTGCACAGCGTCAACAATCCCGCTATCCACGCATGGCGCATTGTCGCGCCGACGCGCTGCCCCGCTGCGTACCCGATCAGCGTCGTTCCCCACAACAGAAACACGAACGGCATTTGTGCGTCAGCATAGCGTCCCAGTGTGCCAAACAGCGCCATGAACAGGGACGCCAGCACCGATGTGAGCGGCATCCAATACGTATGCGATGGGAACACGCCCGACGCGGGGAGCGCAGCGGGCGCGCCGATGTAATTCCATAAATACGTGTCGGTGAAGCCCTGCCCCGACGCCAAGCGCACCGCCGCGCTGAAATGATAATACGCATCGGGGTAATTCGGCGCGCCATTCAGACGCACAATGACGAACGCGCCGATCAAAGCCATGATGCTGAAAAGCAGTGTTTGGCGCGATAAGCTCGGCACTCAGCCCTCAGTCCGCGGCACGGACTCTTGGCGCAAGAGGCGATACAGCGCGATGCACACGCCAACGAGGACAACGGTTCGCGCGATCACCAACACCGCAAACGGTGTGAGTAGCGCGCCGCTCATTGTGCCGCCTGTGTCGCCCGTGCGAATCCACAAGAACGGATACTCCAAGAACGTGAGCATCGTCAGGATGAACGTGGCATAAACGCCATAGCGCGATGGGAAGCACAATAATATGAATGGGATGATCTGCGCAAGCCACTGTGGACTCCAACCCTGCGATTGGATAAAGAAGATCAACAGTGTGATCGCCGCGAATGCCACCAATCCGCGCGCATCGAAACGCCGCGTCCGCGCGTACACGAACAGCCCGATCAACGCCGCGATGCCCAAACGGACGAGTCCCGGCACGACGGGCGGATTGCCCTCCAATTTGTAGGCATTCGCCGGATCGAGCCGCTCGAACGCGGAGCCGAAATTGCCCGTGCGATAGTTGCCGTCGATCAGCGCCCAGACCGTTTGATACGACGCCTTGTTGAACTGCGCGTTGAGCGATGCCAGCGTATTGGCGGGATAGCGATAGAGCAAGTTCGCGTAGACGAAGCCCAAGACAAGTCCCACAATCAACGTGTAGCGGATGGCGACGCGCGGCGGACGAAACCGCCACACCGCGCCTAACGTCAGCGCGGGCGTGTACTTGACCAGCGCGCCGATGCTCGCCCACAGCGCCGAACGATTGTCGCGTTCGCGTACCAACGCGTAGACCGCCAGCAGGAAGAAGAATGCCGCAATGGACTCGAAATTCCAGAAGATGAACACCAACGGCGCGAACGAGAGCGCATAGACCCATGCCAGCGCCATCCCCGTCCCCCCGCCATGCAGCCGCGCGCCGATCCCACGCACGAGCGCCAAATTACCCGCATCGAACGCGAGTAAGACCAGCCCCATCAGCATGGCGAACGAGGTGTAATTCTCGCGGCTGAATAGAAATACGACCGTTGTCAGCGCGTGCGGGATCGGGGGGAACTCGCTCCACCAACTGATATAGGGCAGCAGACCGCCGCCCGCGAACGCGCTCAACTGGAAATAGGTGAAGAAATCGCCGCCCGCCGTGATGCCGCGCTCATTCCCCGCGTCGAACAGCGGCATATAAGTCAGCAGCAGCAGCAGCCGAAAGCCGACGAACAGCATGATGAGTACGCGGAAATCGCCCAACAGCGCGCCTAGATTCAGTTCCGATCTCGATTTCACCGTCGTCACCGCCTGAATACCATCGCCAAGACATCTTCGTGCGCGATCTGCCAGCCCGGCTCATCTGCCAAGTTGCGCGCCAAGCCGCTGCCCGTCTCGACGATCACCAGATTGATCCGATATTCGTCCAACGTCTCGCGCCAGCCCTCCCCGCCCAACGCCGTGCGCAGATAGCGCGTCAAAAGCGCGTCGCCGTACAAATCGGTGCGTCCATCCACAAAGACGGGGACATCAGGCAGCGCGAACATCAGATAGCCGCCCCAATTGTAGCTGTTGAACATGCGTACCGCCGACAAATCATCATCTTGGAGGGCTTCGACCGCCGCAACCGGCAAGATGCGCCGCATCTCCGCATCGACCACGCGCCGATCCAGCACCAGCAGCGTTTTCGCCGCCGCGCCCAACAGCACGACCACCACGATCAGCGCGTTTACCGTCGCCATCAGCCGCGAGGGACGCCGCACCGCGCGCACGACCCAACCCCGTTCACGCAGCGCCGCATCGAGATGCACAGCGAAAATCGGCGTCACAACCACGGCGAACACGCTGATATTGCGTCCTGCTGTCAGCGCCAGAAAGCCAGTGCCAGACAGCAGCACAAAATCCGACCATGCCAGCGCGCGCTTGCTTGCGCCCAACGCGCCGAGCGTTCCGAACAATAGCAGGATGAAGCCCCACGTTTGCCGCTCTTGAAAATTGGGCGAGTTCCACTCTTGAATGAAGCTCCGTAACGCGCCGATGCCAATTGTCTGAAATGGCACGAGCAGCATTTGCAGCCCATACGGGTTGATCGCTATTGCTGCCACGGAGATGAGCGCGACAAGGATCAGCTTGCCGATGCGCCGCCAGCCGACGGCGGTTTCCGACTGTGGGGCAAACACATTCCCGACGATCTCGCCCGCGATGAAGCCGCTGAGAAAGATGAACCCAATCGAGAAGCCAGCGTGTAAATTGCCCCAGAGCGCCATCAGCGGGACGAACAGCCACAGCCGATCCACGCGGCGATATTTGTACAGCGCCAATAGATACAGCACGACCGCGCTCAGGAAGAACGAGATCATCTGTGGGCGCGCCGACCAGAACACCGCCGCTGCCGTCGCCCCGATCACGACGGCGAACGCGCGCACGTAGACGCTGTTCGCGCCCATGACCGCCGCCGTCCGGTAGACCATGAACATGCCCGCCGTCGCCAAGCCTGCCATGTAGATCGTCAAGCCGAGAAAGCCGCCCACACGCCAGAAGCCCAAGAGGATGATCTGCGCGCCCCAACTGTGATTGATCCATGCTTCGCCCTGCATCGTCAGCGAGAACGGATCGGCGGTGATGAACCCGCGCGTCAAAATGTGATCGGCGCTGCGCAAGTGCCACCACGTATCGGTATCGACCGGAACGCGCGCCGCCAGCGCGAAGATCAGCGCGAACAGCAGGATCGCCGCCGTGCGTTCGATAGTCAGCGTGCGCATCATACGCCGCTCAAACTGACGACTTTGCCGACGGTACGGATCATGATGTTCAGATCGAGCAAAAGCGATTGGTGGCGAATGTAATACAAATCATATTGCAGCTTGATCATGGCGTCCTCGTCGGTCGAGCCATAGTTGTACTGCACTTGCGCCCAGCCAGTCAATCCGGGACGCACTATCATGCGCGTGCGATAGAACGGGATTTTTTCGGTCAATCGGGTGACGTGTTCGGGGCGTTCGGGACGCGGACCCACGAAACTCATCTCACCGCGCAGGACATTGAGCAACTGTGGCAGTTCGTCCAAGCGCGTCTTGCGCATGATGCGCCCGAAGCGCGTCACGCGCGGATCGCCCTTGTGGCTGAACTGTGCGCCCGACTCGGCTTCGGCATCCTGCACCATCGAGCGCAGTTTATACACGCGAAAAATCGAGCCATTCCGCCCCATGCGATTTTGCGTATAAAAAATGCCGCCGCGCGAATCGAATTGGATGAGCAGCGCCAAGAACGGCAGCATGAGCGCGAACAATAGCAAGCCGACGAGCGCGATGCCAACATCGATTAGGCGCTTGAGGAAGGGGTACGGATTGATCACGCCGTCGCGGTTACTGACGGGTAGGAACACGACCGCCCAATTATCGTTGACGTGTTCGACGGGGACGCGCCCCGTGATCCGCTCGTATAAAATTGGCATCGGGAGGATGGTGATCCCCTGCTCGTAAGCATCCATCACCCCCGTGAACAGATCGCCCGATAAGCGATCCGTCGTCGTGACGATCAACTCGCTGATCTGATCGCGGTGGACGAAGTTCATCAAGTCCGCGCCCGTCCCCAACACGGGGACGCCCTCGATCAGGGTTCCCACTTTGTCGGCGTCCCCAATGATACCGCGCAGATCGTATTCGTCGCCCGCGTAGTTGTGCGCCGCCGTGATCAGCGCGGATGCGCCCCAATCGGTGCCGATGATCAGCGCGCGGCGCGGTTCGCTCGTCCAGCCGAGCAAGAACGGACGCGAAAGCCGCCACACCCCGATCAGGATCAGCGACGCAATGCCATAGTAGACGATGAACAAACGCGGGAGCGCGCCCGGCGGCGAAACGAAGAACACAATGATGTAGACGACCCAAGTTTGCGCCGTGATCAACAGCAACCGCCGCACAGTGCGCACGCGTTTGGCGGCGATGCGCAGTTCGTAGAAGTCGTTCGCGCTTGCCAGCAGCAGCCACATCCCGCCGAGCGCGATGAACCATATACTCTGCGACAGCACAAATTCGAGCGTGAACGTCCGCCGCTGATCGACAATCGTCCACACCATCAGCGCAATGATGACCGACGCGCACACCGCCAACAGATCGCCCGCCGCCAACAGCGCGCGCCGTTCGGAGATTTGCAATTGGGGTCGTCGTTTGGGCATGGGAGAGAAGAACATCAGCGACCTCGACTTGTTATCGTGATTCTACGCCGAGATCAGCTTGGCGTGGTGGATGATTTGACGCGAAACAAGATCAATGTTCCCAAAATTGAGATCACACTGATGAACACGCCCGGCAGCAACCACGCCGGTTGATACTCGAAGCGCACGACGCGCGACCCCGCGTCCACCTGCACCATGCGGAACGCGCCGTTCGCGCGGTAAATCGGCGCGGGTTCGCCATCCACTGTCACCATCCAACCGGGATAATCGGTGTCCGCCAAAATCAGCCAGCTATCGTATGCCGCCTCGACTTCGACCGTCACAACGTTCGACTCGTCACGGAGGCGCGTGACGTCGCCCACCCGCGCGCTGGTCGGCGTCGGACAACCGCCGTCGCCCAGTCCGTGCGCTTGGGCGTCAGGATTCCACGTGCTATCCATCAGCGCCGCGTCCAGTGACGCTGCGTCCTGATGCCAACAGACCGCCGCGACAAGCCACGCACGCGGCGCATCCATCAGTTCGCCCAAATCGAAGGCGCGATCCACGCCCGCCGCGCGCAAAAGTTTGCGCGGATTGGCGCTCGTCTCGATGCGCAGGATGGTATCGACCAACCCATCAGGCAGCAGCGGATCGAAATTGTTCAACAGCGATACGCGGTCGATCAGGTTCAGATTGGGCAGTTGCGTTTGGCGCGCGCCCGCCCACCCATCCGCCGCAATCCGGTAATCGTCGAAGCGAAAGATCAGATCGAATTTAATTTCACTTTCGCGCGCCGCCGACCAGTAACCGCGTCCATCGGTCAAATTCGTGGGTGGGAGCGGGTCGTAGAATGCCGCTGGCACGGTCGGGTTCAGCCCCCACGCCGCATAAGCGAGATCGAACGCGGCGATCAACCAAACGAGCGCCACCCAACGCGCATGTTTCGGCGTGCCGCTCTCCGGTTGCATCAACGTCAGCACGCACAGCGCGCCAATACTGATGAATAACACGAACAGCGCACGAATCAGTATCGGCAGAATCGGGCTGTTCGCGCTGCCAACGACCAACGCAACGATCAACATGATCAGCGCGCCGACGCACGCCACCAACAGCACGCGCGCCCGCCGCCGCGTCCGCAAACCGCGCGCCCATGCCGTCGCGCCGCTGCCCGCTAACAAACAGATACCGAATACCGTCCACAAATGCCAACGGACGGGCGCTTGAAACAGATCGAACGTCGGAACATTTTCATATAAGAAGGGAAAGATCGGGCTGTGGCGTCCGAGCGCAAAGACAAAGCCCACCACCACGATGATCAACCAGAACGGAATATGCCGAAAATAGGTCGGACGCTCTGGATCATGCCGCCGCCGGACAAATGCCACGACTGCCGCGAGCGATAAAAATAATGGAATCAGCCCGACGTAAACCGCATCTTCAAAATACGAGCCTTGCGTAAAATAACTGCCGTCGGCGGGCGTGCCAAAGATTGACGGCGCCAGCCAATTCAGCGTTCGCACCGGATCATAGCTGAAGTTCATCGTCGTCCAATAATCGACGCCGCCGGAACGCTGCGACTGCCCCAACAATTCCGCCGTCGGCAAAAGCTGAGTCGCCGCCGCCCCCGCGCCCAACAACACGCAGCCCGCCGCCGCCAAAAACGGCGCGACGCGCCGCACGATGTTCTCGCGGTAGCCGATCAAGCGCACGCCGTCCGCCATCGTCGGCTGTCCGCGTGCCGCCAACCACAGCGTGAATAAGCCCGCCAGCAGCAGCGTGTACCATGCCGTCTGCGCGTGTCCTGCCAGCAGCAGCAGCGCCGTGAACAGCGCCAGCCAACCACCATCGCGGACGCGCCGCGCCGTGACCAAGCCGTAGACCGCCCAGATCAGCCACGGCAGCCACGCCGCCGCCGTGATCGTCGGGAACGTGTGCAGCCGCGCGAACAGATAGCCCGACATGCCGAACGCGATGGCGCTGACGCCCGCGCCCAACGGCGTGAAGCCGAGCCGCACGCCCAAGCGCCACATACCCCACCCCGCGATCACCAGATGCAGCGCGGCGGTGACGCTCATCGTGATCCCAAGCGGCAAAAAGACGCCGAACCAATGCAGTGGATACAGCAGCGCCGATTGATAATTCGCCAACAGCGGCGCGCCCGCCCCATTGAACGGATTCCACAGCGGAAGCGTCAGATCGCGCGCCAACTCGAAGCCATACGACCGCCACGGGTAGAATTGCAGCGCGGGCAAGCCCCAAAACAGGACTTCGCCCAAGAATAGACGGTACATGACGATGGCAACCGCGCCCGCGAGGATGACGATGGGCAAGCGGCTGTGACCTTGCGGCAGTTTCAAATTGAGCGACCCCATTGAGGTTGGAGGAACAGCGCGATTATACACGCGATGAAGGTAACGCTAGAAATCACCGCTGCGAGCCATGTGAAAGCAAGGATGTACTCTACTATGTCATCGTCGCCCAAAATCCGATGTCCGCGATCCACAATCGGCGCTCGGTTGGTATATAGATACACATCGTCAGGCGCGTCGATCTGCTCAAGCTGCGGAACGCTTATTGGATACGCGCTCACGACGTGCGTCACGCCCCACTGTCCCAACAGCACGGGATCGGGCTGCACGCTCCGATTCGCTGTCGCGGGATCGTCGCCTTCGATGCCCACAAGCGGCGGCTGGACGACGCTGTAGCCGTCGAAATCGATCCCCCCGCCCTGCTGGATCGCATCGACCGCGACTTGAAGCTGAAACGGATCGACGCCGCCAAAAATCTCAAGTCCGTATGCCGCTGCCGTCTGCTGTTCGAGCGAATAGGTGGGCGAATACACGCGCCGCGCGCCATCCGCGATCAAGGTTTCCGCGAGTTGGACTTGCGAGTCGGGCAGCCACGCATCGCGTCCGCGCCATTCGATCCAGCCGCGCGCTGTGAACAATAATTCGACGCAGACGACACCGATAGACAAATACCCTAACGCTTTCGGCACATTTTTGCGCGATAACAGCGCATCCAAGCCATACGCTGCCAATAATGGCGCGACCAGCGCGATGATCAGCCACGCGCGCGACGGCACGCGAAACCACAACAGCGGCGGGAAGATTTCGACCAGTATTGTCCACAGCGCGCCATTGAGTCCAAGCGCGTACCAGACCGACACCGCAATCACCGTCACCCAAAACGCATGACGACGCGGCGCACTCAGGACGCCAATAATCGCCAACGCCAACACTGCGAGTCCGACATACGTCAGCAGTTCGACGTTGCGCCCCGCCGGAACGAGCAAGCCCAACAGCATGGGCAGTTCGAGCGAAAAGACGCCCGATTCGACGGGTGAAAGCGCCGCGCGGCTCAGATATGGACTCCACGCAAGCAGCGAGTACGTCACCGACAGCGTGAGGACGATCACGAGCGCTGCCGCACCGATCAAAGCAACGGTACGCCGCCACGCGCGCATTTGCACCATGCGATGCCCCGCATACCACGCCGCCAGTCCGAACACGAACAGCGCCGCGCGAATGTCTGCCAGAAACACGAGTGCGGCGCACAGCGCCAACACAATGTAGGGGCGTCCGGCTGGCACTCCCGCTTGACGCCCATCGAAAATGCGTTCAAGCGCGCCCATCACATGCGGAAACCACGCCAGCGCATAGACGATATCCAAATGTCCCGCGCCCAAATGCCCGACCAGTCGCGGCGACAGTCCATACGCCGCCGCCGCCAATACCGCCGACTCGACGCGCAAGCCCAACCTGCGCGCCCATCGATACATCCCCCACATGGCGATCCCCATGTGCAGCGCGATCATGATGTTCAAATGCAGTTCGGCGGGCAGCAAAACCGCGATCCATTGCAGCGGATACGCCGTCTTGTTGAGCGGATTCGCCATGAACGGCTGTCCGCCCATGATCGTTTCGCGCCACTGGATATCGCCGTTCCCCTGAACACTTTCGCGCAGATACAGCGCCGCCGGAAAATGCGACGTAACCGCATCGGAATAGCGCGCATTCGGCGTGAACGGCAGCGCGCCCATGCGAAAGCCTGTGAACACGAAAAACGCCCCGATCACGCTGATCAGGGCGATGAAAAGGCGGGCACTCAATCGATCAAGGCGCATACACTTCGAGGCTGCCGAAGGTGGCGATCAGGCGTAACGTATTACGGCACGCCCCTGCGCCCAAGTGAATTTCTTCCGCGCCATAAAATATATACCGCACGTTGTAGCGTTCGATCAGCGCGTCGCAGTCGGTATCGGCGGCATACCACGCGCGCACTTCCGCCTCTTTCGTTGCGGCGTCCAGCGTCTCATACGGATGCCCATACACCACGCGCCCGCTTGTCCAACCCGGCACCCACGCGCTGACGACGGGCGACGCCAGTACGACGGTCGATTGGTCGATACGCGGATCGAGCCACAGGAACGCGGCAGCGTAATCTTGTTCCAAGAACACACCGAGCGATGCTTCTGGACGATCCACCAACGCCGGAATGATCGGCAAAAACAGCATCAAGATTTGGCTGATAGCGATCATAGGGAACAAAACGACGAGGCTGAGGCGGCGAACGCGGCGGCTGAGCAGCGGCAGCCATGTGTCTTCGAGCGCGCGCGCCGCGAAATACGCAATCGGAATCATCATGCCGACGCCAAAACGCCGCTGGACATTGGTCGGCAAATACATCGCCACAATCATGCACAGCAGCCACAACAACATCAAACGGTCGCCATCGCGCTCGAAGCGCCGAAAAGCGCGATAAATGCCGGGCAGCGCCAGCAGCAGCGGGATGCCAAAGCCCGCCGCCATAATCAGGGGACTCGGCGCAGGGGTGATATTTTGGCTGTTCCACTCCGCCATCGTTGGATTGTAGATCAACAGCATCGTATAGTACGCCGCAATCGGCACTGCGGGCAGCACAACCGCCAAGAACCAACGCAGCAAACGCACATTCAGCCGTCGGTCACGCAACCACAGCGACAGCATATACAGCCCCAACGCGCCGCCGAACGGCACGAGCGCCTGTGGATACAAGAATGCCAGCGCGACGCTCAACAACCCCGCCGCACCCCACATCTGATCGACCATCGGATCGTCGTCCGCGCCCGGACGAAAGACCAAGACGAACAAGCTGCACAACAGCGCCAAGAACGCCAATGTCAGCGGAAAATGCACATTCATCAGGCTGCTGTAGAACGGAAATGCTTCGGGCAGCAGCGGGAAATCCGGGAAGGTATCAATCTGTAACAGCGGCGCAAGCAGCCAACCGAAGCCCGCCCCTACCGAGACGATCCCAAAGAAGATGAAGCGCGTGCGCACGCGCTGCCAGATCGTCGCGCTCAGTTGGTACAACGCCACATACATGAACACGGTCGCGCCGATGCGCGCCACATGGAACATGACCATCAGCGGGACGCCCGTCACTTGCGCGGCTTGCCCCAAAAACGGATACAGCACTTGAATCAGCGCGCCGCTATGCGTCTCTGGCGTATGTTGGAATGTGACCAACCATTCGCCCTCCACGCCGAGCCGCATCTTGGAAAAATAGGTCGCGCCGTCTAAATAATTGTGCAGCGTCCCCATGAACTGCCAACCCGGCGTCCCGCGCAGCGCCACCCATACCAACGGGGCGAACGCCAACAGCGCAAGCGCGCCCGCGATCAGGATCACCCACCGCCACTCGGCAGACGTGATATACACGGTGTACCGCGCACTCAATGTGCTGGTCTTGGGCAATGCAGGTTCAATCCACGTCTCCCGCACAGTAGCCATCCCTTCGGCGCGCAGCGCCAATCCCATGTTTCTATTGTACATGCGAACGACGCGCACAATCGTTATCTTTATTCGCACACCCGCGCGTCAAATAGTAGAATAAAGTGATGGAGTCTTGCAACCCTTCAGCATAGCACCATCGGAGGCGCGGCGATGGAATTTGATTTTCAAAATTTTGGCTTGGGCTTGGTCACGGGTTGGGTAACCGCCTATGCAGTCTATCGAGCGCGCGGCTTGTTCCAAGCGACCGCAGAAACCGTCAGCCAAACCGCGACCACGGTTGGCAATGCTGCCGTGCGCAGCGCCGACAGCCGCTATGTCAACGATCTGGTCGCCAAATGTGAAACGTCCCATCTGGCGGGCGCGCAAGTCAAGCTGTCGGATATCATCATTGAGCCGCGCTTCATCCCCGCCCCAGAGTTCGCGCGCCCCGTCGCGTCCGATGAATATCATGACGTGTTCGAGGTCGTGCCGCGCGTTCCCGATCATCCAGCCTTGATGCGCCATTACAACATCGATACCTTGGCGATCAGCGAACTGGCGAACGGCGATCACGCGCTGGCGCTCTTGGGCGAGCCGGGCAGCGGGCGCACCACCGCGTTGCTGGCAATCGCGCTGCACAGCTTGGGCAAACTGCGCTTCATCCCGCCCGTAGATCGCGTTCAACAGCGGTTGGACAGCGAAGACGCGAAGTTGGGCGAAAAAGAGCGCGTCGTGCGCGTCAAAGAGCGCATCATGATGGAGCAGCGCGCTAAAGAACAGCTCGCGCTCGAACGCGGCGTCAAGTACGACGAAAAAGAAGATGAAGCGAAGGCGAAACTGCCGCTGTTCAATCGGCTGATGCCGATCTACGTCCACTTCGCGGATATCCGGCTTGGCAACGAATACGGCGGACAAATCGACCCCGCCGAACCCATCGTCCGCGCGGTACAGCACACAGTCAAGCGCGTGACCGCCAGCACAATTCCGCGCCATGTCTATCGGCGCTTGAGCGAAGGACAAGTCCTGCTCTTGCTCGATGGCTTCGACGATCTGCCGATGAGCGAACGCCCCGCCGCGCTGGCATGGCTCGATGCGTTCATGAAAGAATACAAAGGGAACTTCGTAGTCGCGGCGGGACCGGTGACGGGCTTCGGCGGTTTGACCAAAATTGGCTTCACGCCCATCTATCTGCGCCCCTGGCATCAAGCCGACACCGACAGCTACATCACGCGCTTCAGCGGCATGTGGACGGCAATCGGACGCAGACGCCGCGGCGTCAAGCCGCCGGAAAAAGAGGTGATTGACCGCAGCCGAATCGGTACGCGCGCGCTCAATCCGTTCGATCTCTCGCTGAAATTGTGGACGGCATACGCCGACGACTCCGAGATGCCCGGTTTCGAGGGCTGGATGCGCGCCTATCTCAAGCGCAATCTCCCCGATGTGAAATCGCCGGACGCCGCGATCAACAGCATGGCGTTGATGAGCGCGCTGCAACTCGAAGAAGGCTTCATCACCGGATCACGCTTGCAGGCACTCAAGATTGGCGAGGACGCCGATATCGCGCCGCCCGTTCCCGGCACCGAGGGCGCAGCCGTAGCGACCGATACCCCCACGTCCGCCGCTGAACCGGGCAAAAAAGGACGCGGACGCCGCGCCCAGACGGAAGACGACAGCGAGACCAAGACCGCGCAGGGGCGCTTGTTGGGCGCGCTGCGTAACGGCGGCTTGCTCACGCGCTATCGCGGCGACCGCTACCAATTTCACCCCCAGTTGGCATCGTTCCTCGCCAGTTTGACGCTTAAATCGCCCGAAGCTGTTGCCGCTAAGTTGGACGATCCAGCGTGGCGCGATGCGGTTGCATATGCAAATTTGCGCGTCCCAATGGATGCAATTGTCAACGCGCGCTTGGAAACATCCGGCGATCTGCTGCAAGAATCGTTGATCGAAATGGGCAAATGGGTGGCATACGCGCCGTCGGATGCACTCTGGCGCGGCGAATTGATGAAAGCCTATGGCACGATGCTGTCCGCGCCGAATCAATTCCCCGTACTGCGCGAACGCGCCCTTGCCGCGCTGGTCGATTCACGCGATGGCAAGAATGCGCTGTTCGTCCTCCGACGCGCTGTGCGCAACACTGACTCGGAAATACGCCGTCTGGCGTGCATCGGCATGGGCGCGCTCGGCGATCCCGAAGGCTTAAAAGATTTACGCGCGCTCGTGCGCGATCAGGTTGAAAATGTCGCCGTAGCAGCGACGCTGGCAGTCGGTGCCGTCGGCGCGAACGAGGCAGTCGACATCCTCGAAAACATGTTCTTCGAGGGGACGGAACGTCAGCGGCAGGCTGTCGCAGAGACGTTCGCCATGATGCCAGAACGCGGCTACCCGATTCTCAACGATGCGATGGAAAACAGCGAGATGATCATGCGCCGTTCCGCCGCGATGGGATTGCGCCGCTTGCGCACCACATGGTCGCTGATTTACATCTATCGCGCCTACTTGGAGGACGATCAATGGTATGTGCGCTCTGCCGCACAGCAAGCCTTTGAAGAAGTCCAGTTCGGGCGCGCTGTTGTCGCCACCCAAGCGTATCCGAAAGCGGACAGCATCGATTGGCTGCGCCAATGGGTCACATCGAAGGGCGAAAAGCTGCCGTCGGGCGATTTAGCGGCACAGATGCTCGTGCGCGCCCTCAGCGAGGGCGATCCGCCGATCCGTGCGCTGGCGGCGATGAACATCGCACAATTGGGTATGACGACCGCGCTCAAAAATCTATATACCGCCCTGCGCGACCGTCAAGACGACGTGCGCATTACGGCGCATCGTGCATTGGCGCTGATGCAGATGCAAGTCGGGCGGTCGCTCCCGACGGTGACGTGAGCAAACGCAGCGCCGATGAAACGCGCGCACTGCTGATTCAGACCGCCAGCCGCCTCATCGCAGACAGTGGCATCGGGCGTTTGACACTCGATGAGGTGGCACGGCGCGCAGATGTGAGCAAAGGCGGGCTGCTGTATCACTTTCCAAGTAAAGACGCGCTGATCGAGGGACTGGTGCGATGGTTGATCGCCCACTTCGAGGCGCAGATCGCGCGCGAAATCGCCGCTGATATCGATGCCGACGCCCGCGGACGCTATACACGTGCATATTTGCGCGCCAGTTTTCGCACCGAGCCGGGCGAGCTTGAGCTTTATACTGGGTTTGCCGCCGCGCTTGATGCCAACCCCACGCTGATGACGATTGTTCGCGGCGTGGGCAAGGATTGGCGTGACCATCTGTTAAATGATGGGATTGCGCCGAACGTCGCCGCCGCCGCCGCGCTCGCCGCCGATGGTTTGCTGTTCAACGATTTGACGGGGATAACGGAGGCGGATGAAGCGGAACGCGCCGCCGTGCTAGCGACCCTGATTGCGTGGGTGAACGGCGCACGGATTTGAGCTAAGGCGTCTTAACCGGTTCGGACGGCGGATACAGCAGCGGATCGCTCCATTTGTCGGCGTCGGGCAGCGGTTCGCCCGCGTATGCCAGCACGATTTGGCTGCGCGGGATGCCGCGCGCGATCAAGCGATCCACCAACGGGCGATCCGTCGCATCTTCTTCGATCACGACGATGTTATCGACGATGCACGCCATCACCACAACATCGCTGTAGATGTCGTATCCTTTTGGGCGCGGATGTTCGATAGCCACGACACCGTAAACGCAGCGTTCGTGATCGAGAATACGGAGCATACGCTGTCCAAAACCCAATCCGTCGCTGCCTGCATACCAAGCAACTTCTTCACCGACGATCTGATTCAACGCTGCCATCGAATTACTTCCTCACGCTCTAAATCCACGACAATTACCTTCACACGCGCGTCAACTAATGTCCGTTTCAACGCTGGAATGGCATTGCACAAATCGTAAGCGAATGAAGGTATGGCTAAATAGACTGGCGTGTTTTGCTTTTGCCATTCCAGTGCATTTCGGTAGACCAAATACTGTCCAATCGCTTGATAAAAATCATAATAGATTCCGCGCAACATGGCGAAACACTTCACTTCAACCACGATCAACAGCGATTGATCAGCCCGACTCTGGATCAGCAAATCAGCAAACACTTTTTGCTTTTTTCGCCCGGTCTTAATCGAAACAGGATGTTCTAAAACATTCCATCCATATTTCTCAATCGCCCGAATGACTTGCGGTTCACACGTATCAACAAGCCGGCATCGACCATCATTTCTGACTCCGCTCGATTATGAAGCAGCTTCAACCGTCGCCTCCGCATCGCCCGGCAGCACTTCATTCTCGGCGGTGCATGGCACCAGTCGATCAAAGTCCGTATGGAACAAGTGAAACTGTTCGCCCGTCGTCAACACGATGCGGTAGCCGTCCACCTGTGCAGGCGCATAGTCGAAACCCGCGGTTGGACAGCCCAAACTGGTATCGCGCCAGATAAACCGCTGCACCTCGACCAAGCGCACTCGACGCACTGGCAAATCATTCTGTTCCGCGATATAGGCACGGGCGCGCTCGACCAATTCGGCAGCAATCGGATCAATCGCGGTCAAATCGTCACTGGCATCGGGCGTCGGTGGCGGCGCAGCGGCTTCAATCAAATCGCCCGGCGCGGGGAGGGATTGCGACGTCGCGGTGGGAGGGAGCGCAGTCGGGGTATCCGTAGGGGGGAACTGGACAAGCGTCGTCGTGGGGAGGGGCAGCGTGTCCGCCGTGGGTTCACAAGCGGCGGACAGCACAGCACATGCGCTCAAACACAGCGCCAATACCAAGTCGCGCAGCGGTCGAATCGCCACGAAACCGCCTAACGACTGCCGAACAAACGCGACTCGACCTGTTCGGTCGTCAACCCTTCGACACTGACGATCTTTTCGCGTCCACTTGCGCCTGCGACGATTTCCAACGCGCTCGCCGCGATCCCCAAGCGAGCCGCGAGGAAGTCGAGCAGTTCCTTATTTGCCGCCGGATCGCCCGCTGGCGAATTGACGAGGCGTACTTTCAGCACGCCGTCCTCTTGGAGTTCGCCCATTTCGGTCTGCGCCGATTGGGTGACAACCCGAATCGTTAGCGCCGAACCGCCGCGTGCATCGGTGATCTCAAAATTACGCTTGACCGGCATGATTCACTCTCGTGAGCATTTCAGATGAAATCGATGATGAGATTCATCGTAACACGCATTGGGATGAGGCGCAAATACGGGCGCTGAGCCGCTAGAACAGCACGGAAATTAGCACTTGGATGATCAGGATGACGACCAAGGTGCTGAAATCGATCATCATGCCTTTCGGCATGGCGCTGCGAATTGGACGCAGCACAGGTTCAGTCACATCGTACAACAAACGCAGCGGCGGGCTGCCCCAATCCACCTGTGGGAACCAGCTCAAGATCGCCCGCGCGACGAACAAAAGTTCAAAGATGACCAACGCATAGTGAATCAGAATCATGATTCGCTTCCTCTACGTCCCTACCCTTGTCGATCACCAAAAATCGCCCGCCCCACGCGCACCAGCGTCGCGCCCGCTTCGATGGCGACGGGATAATCGTCGGTCATACCCATGCTCAAGTCTGGCAGCGCGATCTTGAGCGTCTCGGACAACGCCGCGCGCAGCCCCGCCAACGACTCAAACACGGGGCGCGCCGCTTCCATGCGCGCTACGATGGGCGCCATCGTCATGAGTCCGCGCACGCGCACGCCGGGCAGCGCCACTAGCGCCGCGACATCTGCGAACAGCGCGTCCCGCACGGCTGGATCGCGCGCCCAAGCCGACGCCACAAATCCGCCTTTGCTGGCTTCGCCCGATACGTTCATCTCCAGCAGTACATCGAGCGTCTTGCCGCCTTCAACCGCCGCATCAGCGAGTTTGATCGCCAGCTTGAGCGTATCGACAGAATGCACGACACCGAACAGCGGGGCAACCGCTTTCGCTTTGCGGCTCTGGATCTGCCCGATCATGTGCCATGTCAGCGGCGCAGCGGCAACCGATGCGCGCACGGACGAGATTTTGGTTTCAGCTTCTTCTACGCGATTCTCGCCAAAATGTTGCACGCCTGCCGCAACTGCCTCCACGACCGCGCTGGCGGGATGCGTTTTGCTGACGGCGATCAAGGTCACGGACACGGGATCGCGTCCCGTCCGCGCGCACGCCGCCGCGATGGTATCTTGTACGCGCGCGATGTTTTCCGCAATCGTGGTCATAGCGACAGCACCGCGCCGAAGCGTCCGGTTCGTCCCTGTTCGCCGCGATGCGAGAACCAGTCCTCGGTATTCGACGCGGTACACATGCCCGCAATCGTGATACGTTCGACCCCTGCTCGTTCCAAATCGACCCGATTCGCTGCCCACAGATCGAAATACGCCGTTCCATCCGCTGGATCATTGCGAATCAAACCATCCGTCCCGCCGAAATACGCGCGCACGGCGTCTACCACTTCTGCACCAACTTGATAGCGTTCGACGCCGATGCTAGGACCAATCCACGCTTCAATATCGGTTGCACGACAGCCATACGCTGCCATCATCGCGCGTACCGTCGCCGCGCTCATACCCTGCACCGTGCCACGCCAGCCCGCGTGCGCCATCGCAATCACGCCTTGACGCGCATCGCGCAGCAGAATTGGCGTACAATCGGCGTAGCGCATCGACAGCGGCGTATCTGCCTTATCCGTCATAAGCGCATCCCCCGCCGCCAGCCAGCGTCGCCCCTGCACAGGCGACGCCGCGATCACCACATCGGCGCTGTGGACTTGCCACACGGTACACGCGCGGTCGCCGCGCACGTCCAACGCCGCGTACATGCGCTCATGGTTGCAGCGCACATTGCCCGGCGCATCCCCGACGTTGCCGCCCAGATTCAGCGATCCAAAGGGTACATCGCTCACGCCGCCGCGCCGTGTAAAGATGCCATGCTTCGCATCTGCCCACGCGGACAGCCGATAGTAAACCAATCCATCGCGCTCGATTCGCTCCATCGCGCCGCCTTTCATCATTTCCGTGTTACACTGGATTATAACATGCGCGCGCCGTGTCTCTCGTATCGATGAGATGCACGTTTGTTTAGCTTAACTTGCCCCCGCGCAATCTGGCTGTATACTTTGTAAAAAATGTAAAGCGAAGATCGTTGGCTGTCGAATGACCGATCCTTCAGGGATGAATGGTTCCCTATCCAAAACCATTTCGATTTTAATTGTCGATGATCATCCGTTTTTCCGCGATGGCTTGCAGAAAGCCGTCGAACTGGAGGATGATTTGCACGTCGTGGGTCAATGTGCGACGGGCGAGGATGCTTTGCGCCGTGCCGCCGAACTTCAACCGGATGTGATGCTGCTGGATATCAATTTGCCCGATATCAATGGCTTGCAGGTCACACGACAGTTGAAGAACGATCACAGCGACATCAGCATCATCATGCTCACTGCGTATCACGACTCTGAACAAGTACTCCATGCGATGCGCGCGGGCGCATCGGCTTACTGTCCGAAAGACATCACCCAACCGCAGCTCGTCGCGGTGATCCGCGAGGCAGCAGGCGGGTTGTATGTGGTCGGCGATCAACAGATGGATCGCGCAGGCTTGCTCAACTGGATCAGTGCCAGCATTGATGCGCTGGGCTACACCGCTGATGTGGACGAAAGTTATGTCCCCCTTAGCCCGCGCGAGATGGAGATTTTGCAATTTGTCACCCACGGCTTGAGCAACAAAGAGATTGCGGCACGGTTGCGCATTAGTCAGCAAACCGTCAAAAATCATATGACTTCGATCCTGAAGAAACTCAACGTCCAAGATCGCACACAAGCCGCCGTGACCGCACTTCGTCATGGTTGGGTACGCTTGCAAGATATTTCTCGTCATTCGTAGTGATAGGGAGAAGCCAAAATGGTCGATCAACTCCGCGCTGATGTGCGCGCCAAAGACGAACTGACCGACATGCTCACGCAAGAGATGAAGCGCATCCGCGATAAACTGGTCGAACTCAAAGTTCAGATCGACCAGACGCAGTTGGTCGTTGACCGTGAACAGCACCGCAACGCCGATATCGCCGCTGAACTGCGCACGATACAAGACAACATCGACACGACGCCGCGTGCCGATATTCGCGCGAAGTACGACGAGGCGCTTGACGCGCGTTTCCGCCTGACGACGATGCGTGGACAGTTGGAGAAATTCCAAAGCACGCGCGAACAACTCGAACGCGAACAACAGCTACTCTCGCAAACGCTCGGTCGCTTGCAAGGTGTAGATGTGATGCCCGCCACGACCGAGACGAAAGAATCGGGCAGCAAAGGCGGCGCGGCGAACATCGTTCGCATCATTGGCGCGCAAGAAGACGAACGCCAGCGCCTCGCCCGACAGATGCACGATGGTCCTGCCCAGTCGCTCACCAATTTCATCCTTCAAGCCGAAATTTGTCAGCGGTTGTTCGACCGCAACCCTGCCCGTGCCGCTGAAGAACTGCACAATTTGAAGTCGGTTGCCAGCGTCACGTTCCAGAAAGTGCGCGATTTCATCTTCGATCTGCGCCCTATGATGCTGGACGATCTCGGCGTCATCCCCACGGTGCGCCGCTATGTCGATAACTTCCGCGAGAAAAACGATATCGCTGTCAAAGTTGATATTCTGGGCGAGGAACGCCGCCTCGAGACGCATCGGGAAGTCTTGATCTTTCGCGGCATCCAAGAGTTGATGAGCTATGCGCGTGATTACGCGGCGGCGAGCGAGATTTCGATCATGCTCGACATGTCCAACGACCCAATCAAGATGACGCTCAACGACAACGGACGCGGCTTCGATGCGGACGCGGCATTCGCCACGCCCGAAGAACACGCGCAAGACCCGCGCGTTCAGGGATTGATCACGCTGCGCGAAAAGTACGAACTGACAGGCGGCGCGGTCTCGGTGTTCAGCAGCGAGTCGGAAGGCACCGAAGTCCGTATGGAACTGCCGCTCACTACTTAAAGCGCTGGTAAATGGACGTCGCCAGTACATTTCGCCCGTTTGACAAGACGACGGGATGGACTACACTAGGAAATTGCATCATCGGTCACGAAAAATCGAATGGGTACAGGGCTGTTTTTGACCTTGCGGGTCAGCTAACCCACACCGGAGGGGATTTATGAATCGCACTCGGACTATTTTGCTCATCCTCATCGTGGTCGTCGTGATCGCGGTGGTGGTGATTGTCGTTCTTCCGACGCTCAACCCACCGCCGCCGGCAGCGGACGAGACGGTCGTGCAGGTTGTGACCAGCGCGCCTGAAGAAACGCCGCTGCCAACAGCGACGCCCATCACATTTGTGCAGTTGGTCGTCTCGCTTCAAGAACTGCCGCGTGGGTTCCGCATTCCGCCCAACGCCGTCGCTTTGCAAC
The DNA here is from genome assembly GCA_034437055.1 of Anaerolineae bacterium. Taxonomy (GTDB): domain Bacteria; phylum Chloroflexota; class Anaerolineae; order Aggregatilineales; family Phototrophicaceae; genus Flexifilum. The sequence goes on along the minus strand of DAOTUQ010000069.1, from coordinate 70,731 downwards.
CGTGGCCCGAAGCTGCCGCACCCTTCAATGCCGCTGTCAATCTCGATGATGTCGTCGGAAAATTAGCACGCACCGACATTTTCCGCGAACAGCCCATCTTGACCAATATGATTGTGGACGACTTCCAAAGCCTCGCCCGTGTCGGCTCGGATGCCGCCGCCGTACTGCCAGATGGCTTGGTCGGCGTCTCCATTCCGGTGGATCGTCTGACCAGCGTCGCGTATGCCGTGCAAGATGGCGACCGCGTAGACTTGATCATCTCGCTGCTGTTCGTCGATGTGGATGAAGAATTCCAGACCATCATCCCCAACATCTTGCGCTCGTTCGTGCGTGAGCCAACCACCGGACAGTTGATCATCAATCAGCCGATTCCGGGTCGGATCGATACCTTCGCCGGCTTGAGCGTGTTCGTCGAACCGTCCGAGCGTCCGCGTCCGCGCCTTGTAACACAGCGCACGGTTCAGGATGCGTTGGTCGTCCATGTCGGCAACTTCCCCATCGACGGACGCTTCATCGGTATCCCACCGACGCCAACGCCGCCACCGGTTGAGGAAACAGAAGGTGAAGGCACGCCGCCACCGCCGACCCCCACCCCGCCGCGCCCAGATGTGATCACATTGGGTGTCACGCCGCAAGATGCGGTGATGCTGACATGGCTGATCGAGGCGAAAGTACCGGTTACACTGGCGCTGCGCTCTGTCAACGATACGTCGCGCTCATCGACCGCGCCTGTCACTTTAGACTATATTATGCGCTCGTATGGCATCGAAGTCCCGGCGAAGCGCGAATACAGCATCGAACCTGCGATTCGCAGCATCCGCCAACTGGTCGCTGGACAGACGATTGAACTGGCGCCTGGCGCACAATAAAGTGTAGCGCGGCAACCGAAAATCATGAATTGGGGGCGCTCAGTATCGGCGCTCCCCATTTCTCCTCGTAATTCTCGTTATCGTTATCCCTTCTGGTCGTAGTAGGACAGATCGTATGAGCAACCGACCCAATGAACCAAAAGAACTCATCAACATCCTGATCGTTGATGATATTCCAGAGACGCGCGAAAATATCAAGAAACTCTTGGCGTTTGAAGAGCAAGAATTCAAGGTTATCGGGTCAGCTTCGACCGGACGTGAAGCGATCAAGATCACCAACGAACTCAAGCCCGATATCATCATCATGGATATCAATATGCCGGATATGGACGGCATTCAGGCGACTAACGAGATCACCAAATCCGTCCCCACTGCCGCTGTGATCATGATGTCGGTGCAGACCGAAACCGACTACATGCGCAAGGCGATGCAAGCGGGTGCGCGCTATTTCTTACTGAAGCCCGTTGATCCCGATGAGCTGTACGGCACGATTCGCACCGTCTACAAGAATCACGAGTCAATCCGCCGCCAGCAGCGCACGATCAACGAGATGCCCTCTGAAGCCCAGCGCAAGACAACGAGCATCAGTGCCGATGGCGAAATCCGCGCTGGCAATATCATCGTCGTCTACAGTCCATCAGGCGGCAGCGGCTGCACGACGATTGCCACAAATCTGGCATCCGGCTTGATGCGGCGCGGGATCAAAGTGCTGTTAATCGATGCCGATTTGCAGTTTGGCGATGTAGGCGTGTTCTTGAAGCTGCAAGCCCAATCGACCCTGATCGATCTGGTCGATAAAGTCGAGGATTTGGATATCGAATTCTTCGACAGTGTGGTTTCGACGCATGAAAGCGGCTTGAAAGTCCTGTTGGGACCACAGCGCCCCGAATACGCCGAAGAAATCGCTGATCCCACTTCGGTCGCCCGTATCATCGAGAAAATCGCGGAGAATTACGACTTTGTGGTGGTCGATACCAGCCGCCGCTTGGACGAACTGCTGCTCTCGCTGACGGATATCGCCACACGCATCCTGCTGGTGGCAACGCCGACGCTGGCAGCGGTTAAGAATGCGCGCTTTATGATCGACTTGTTCGACAAGATGAACTACTCGCCAGAAAAGACGATGTTCGTCCTCAATCGCGTTGAAGATGAGCGCAACCGCAATAAGGTGACGGTGCCGACCGAAACCATCGAGAAATATCTCAAACGCAAGGTCGAAGCGAAGTTCCCAGTCAACGAGGCGGTCATTCTCGCGGCGGTCAACAAAGGCGTGCCAGTTGTCGCCAACGCGCAAAAAGATCGCCAGAAATCTCCCGTGAAAGAATTCATGGATTTTGCGGATCATATTTATAGCACGCTGATGCATAACGCCGACGAAGCGGACGAACCGAAGTCGCCAGCGGATGCCAAAAAAGGCATGTTGGGGATGCGGATGGGCAAAGCGAACTGATGTCGATTCGTCAACCGGATGGATCGTCAAGCAATCTAAGACGCACACGCCGAACGTAATTAAAATAGAGGGAGTAGCAGTATGTCATTGCTCAAACGCATTGAAAAAGGGAGCGGTTCGGGCGGCGCGAACAGCGGCGCTGGCGGAAACAACGCGGGCGATCCCCCGTCGCGCGTTACGAACAACCAGCCGCCGTCCGAAGCCGATGAATCGCGCGTCGCCGCGATGCGCACGCGCAATGCCGCCGTAGCGGGGCGCAGCGAAGCGAGTTTGGCGGGACGCTCGAACAACGCCTATATCGATCTGAAGACGCGCATCCAGAACCGACTGCTGTCAGAACTCGATCCGTCGATGGACTTGACGCGCAAGAACGAAGTCCGCGCCCATATCGAAGAATTGTTTAATGCAATCCTCGCAGAGGAAAGCATGGTTTTGGCGCGCGCCGAACGCCAACGTTTGTTCGATCAGATCGTGGCAGAAATTCAAGGCTTCGGGCCCCTCGAGCCGCTGTTGGCGGACGACGCCATCACCGAAATCATGGTCAACGGGCCCAAGAACATTTTCGTCGAGCGCAAAGGTAACATCACGCGCGCAACGGTCGCCTTCGAGGACGATGAACACGTCTTGCGCGTGTTGGATCGGATCGTCGCGCCGCTCGGACGCCGCATCGACGAAAGTTCACCGTTGGTCGATGCACGTTTGCCCGATGGATCGCGCGTGAACGCCGTCATTCGCCCGATTTCGTTGGTCGGTCCGACGATCACCATCCGTAAATTCTTCAAGAAGCCGCTGACGGTCGAAAACTTGATCACCTTCGGCTCGATGACCAAAGAAATGGGCGAATTTCTGCGCGCCTGTATCATGTCGCGCCTGAACATGGTCGTATCGGGTGGCACGGGTTCGGGCAAGACGACGCTGCTCAACGTTCTGTCCAGTTTCATCCCCAACGATGAACGCATTGTCACGATTGAAAATGCGGCGGAACTGCAACTGCGCCAAGAGCATGTGATCACGCTAGAAACACGCCCCGCCAACATCGAAGGCAAGGGCGCGATCAGCATTCAAGATTTGGTCGTCAACTCACTGCGTATGCGCCCGGATCGCATCGTCGTTGGGGAATGCCGCTCAGGCGAGGCGTTGGACATGCTCCAGGCGATGAATACGGGTCACGATGGCTCGCTGACGACGCTGCATTCCAACAGCCCGCGCGATACGATTTCACGCTTGGAAGTTATGTGTTTGATGGCAGGTATGGATTTGCCCGTGCGCGCCATCCGCGAACAGATCGCCAGCGCCGTCGATGCGATCTGTCACCAAGAGCGTTTGCGCGATGGTACGCGCAAAGTCGTCAAGCTGACCGAAGTACAGGGCATGGAAGGCGAAATGATCACCATGTCTGATATCTTCGAGTTCGAGCAAACCGGCGTCGAGGGCGGCAAGATTGTCGGGCGCATCCGTCCGACGGGCATCCGTCCGAAGTTCACCGACCGGATCGAGGCGTCGGGCATCTATCTGCCGCCGTCGGTGTTCGGCGTGGGACGTACATACTAACCGAATTGTTAGATCGAATGGGGCGATACCGCTTGACGCGATTTTCGTCCCGTTCTACCATGATAGATGTGGGTTAGGTTGAGGAGTTACCCGCGCGATGGAGACACCACAACTCTTGGTCATTGGCGTCGCTCTACTGGTCGCCATTGGCGTCATTGTGTGGGGCGTGATCAACGTCCGCACAGAAAAAGACTTGATCGAAGAACGGTTGGAACGCATCGAAAAAGCCGATATGGCGCAGATGAATTCCTTGTTGGATATTCAGGTCGAAGACGAAAAATCGAAAGAAAAGAAGCCGAGCGCGCTGGCGCTGCGGTTGGATAACACGCTTTCGGAACGCGGCTTTGGCAAGAAATGGCGTCAGCAGTTGGCGCGTGCCGATTTAAAGCTAACCGTCTCGGAATATGCCGCGCTGCACGTCATCGGCATCTTTGGCGGCTTCGCAGCCGGCTATTTCGTCTTGTTCGGGCAGCAATTGGTCATGGGTGTCGTCTCGGCGTTCATTGGCTTCTTCGCCCCGCGCATTTTCGTCTCGCGCAAGACGTCGCAGCGCTTGGTGAACTTCGAGCAGCAACTGCCTGACACCCTCGGTCTGTGGGTCAATGCGCTCCGTTCGGGCTACAGCGTTTTGCAGTCGATGGAAGCCATCGCGCGCGATGCGCCAGAGCCGACCGCGACGGAGTTTCACCGCGTCGTCCAAGAAGTCCAATTGGGCATCGATATGGAAGACGCGCTCGAACATTTGCTCAACCGCCTCGACAGCGAAGACTTGGACTTGGTGATCACGGCGGTCAATATTCAGCGCGAGGTCGGCGGTAACTTAGCCGAAATCTTGGACGTAATCAGCCATACCATCCGCGAACGAATCAAGCTCAAGGGTGAGATTATGGTCTTGACGGCGCAAGGGCGCATCACGGGCTATTTGATCAGCTTCTTGCCCATCATCTTGGCGCTGTTCCTCTACACCATCAATCCGACTTACATGGGTAACCTGTTCGAGAATCAGCAGTGCGGCTGGCCCCTGTTGGGCTGTGGTCTGGCGCTGATCGGGATCGGGTTCGCTGTCGTGCAGAAGATTGTCGATATCGAAATCTAGCCGTAGGCTGGTGAGTTTCTAAGGAAATCTGATGGATCCGATTATCGTCCTTATCATTGTGATCGTGGGCGCGGTCGTCTTTACGGCATTAGTCTATGTCGGTATGAAAGAAGACAAGGGTCAAGACCCGTTGCAAGAGCGCCTCCTGCAATTCAGCGAACGTGACGAACTGCCGTCCTCGCTGGAAGAAATCGAACTGTCGCTCGGCTTCCGCGATCGTATTTTGCTGCCAGTCGTGAAATCACTCGCCCGCACGACGGCAAAGTTCACGCCGCAAAAGCAGCTTGAAGAGACGCGCCACAGGTTGGAAGTCGCGGGTATGACGATGGAACCCGCCGCTTTCTTCGCCATGCGTATCGCGCTAACTGTGCTGCTGCTCGTGTTGGCGTTCTTCATCTTCTTCATCAATTCGCCCTCGACCGCGCCCGGCACCGCCCTACTCTATACCTTGGGTGCAGCCGGCTTGGGCTACATGCTGCCGAATATGTGGCTGTCGAGCAAGATTAAACGCCGTCAAGATAACATCTGGAAGGCGCTGCCTGACGCGCTCGATTTGCTGACCATCTGCGTTGAAGCGGGCTTGGGCTTCGATATGGCGATGGGCAAGGTCTATGAGAAGTGGGATAACGAATTGGCGGTCGCGTTTGGTCGCGTGCTGCGCGAAATTCAATTAGGCAAGCTGCGCCGCGAGTCTCTGCGCGATATGGCAAACCGCATGGACGTGCCAGACATCACCGCCTTTGTCGCCGCGATCATCCAAGCCGATCAATTGGGCGTTAGCATGTCGAAACTGCTGCGCGTCCAGTCGGATCAGATGCGCGTCAAGCGCCGCCAACGCGCACAGGAAAAAGCGCATCAAGCACCCGTCAAGATGATGATCCCGATGGTATTCTTGATTTTCCCGTCGATTTGGGTGGTGCTGTTGGGACCTGCTGGGATCATCTTGTTCAACTCGAAGGAAATTGGCTCGACGTTTTAATCGTTTGCACGGAAATCCGTACCAGCATGGATGAACCGGCACGACCCAATCGAAGCCATCACCGCGAAGTTCGGGACATTCCCGGACTTCGCGCGTTTTTCGGTGCAGCATTGGCGTCCGCGCTCGATCTGCTGTACCCGCCCCGCTGTGCCTTGTGCGGGCGCGTCGATAGCGTCTTGTGCGCACGCTGCGCCGCCACCTTGCCCCCGCCTACGCCACTTCATTTATCACGACGCCTACCGCTGACGGCGTGCGCCGCGACGGGATTTCACACAGGTACGCTGCGCCGCGCGATTCACGTCCTCAAGTATGAGACCGATGCCGACTACGCCCGACGCCTCGGCGCGATCCTCGCGGAACGGATGCTGGATGTGCTGCCCGCGCTTGGCTGGACATTCGACGCGGTGGCTCCGGTGCCACTGCATACACATCGCTTACGCGAACGGGGGTATAATCAGAGTCAAGCATTGGGAGCGCACGTGGCAGCACAACTTGACCTTCCCCTCATCACATCCGCGTTGGTTCGCCAGCGCAATACCGCGCCGCAAGTGGGACGCACGGACGACGAACGCCGTGCCGCCATGAGCGACGCCTTCACCGCCGACGCCGATCAGGTGGTGGGAAAAACCCTCTTGTTGATTGATGATGTGTGTACGACGGGCGCGACGCTTCAGGCGTGCGCGGCGGCGGCTTTGAAAGCCGGTGCGCAGCGTGTTTACAGCCTCACCTTGAGCGCAGCCCGGTCTTAATCGATTTCTTTGAAGGGAGCGGCAGCGATGGAGATTCACATTCACGGGCATAATATGAAGGTTAATCCAACGCTGGAGGACTTTACGCGCAAGAAATTAGGCAGACTGGATCGCTATCTGCCGAATATTCAAGACGTGCGCGTAGAATTGGGGCGCGAACACGTCAATCGCGGCGACGACCGCTGCATCGCGCAGATCACGATCCGCCACGAGCGCGGCGCGATCCTGCGGGCGGAAGAGCGCGCGGCGGGTGATATGGAAATTGCGGTCAATCTGGCGCTCGAAAAAATGTATCGGCAAATCGAACGCTTCAAGGGCAAGCGCGACCACAAAGGGCGCGAAAAATTCAGCGCGACGGTTGAAGAAATCGCCGCCGCCGAAGCGATGCCAGATGTTGAAGCCCAAGCGGACGATCTCCCTGCTGGCGCGATTGTGCGGCGCAAACAAGTCTCGATCACAGCGATGAACGAAGAAGAAGCCATCGAACAGATGGAGCTGCTCGGACACACGTTTTTCATCTTCTTCGACGGCACGGCGGGCAGTTTGCGCGTGGTCTATAAGCGCGCGGACGACAATTACGGCGTGCTGAACCCCATCGTAGAATAAATAACGGGCTGTTGGGGCTTGGCGCGCCAAGCTCCTACCCCTGCATCCGCCACAACGCGCCCAATTTGCGATACTTCTGATATTCGTACCACGCCATCAATGCGCTCAAGCGCAGCCCATGTAATCCGTCCCGATAGCCTTTGAGCGCCACGAAACGCCACCAGAATTGGCGCAGCGGCTGCAACACGTAATTCTGCGGCTTGGGGCGCACGCCGTCGTTGTAGAGCATTTGCGCGTCATACGCGGTGTAGCGACGCTGCTTGTCACGGAACTGGCGCGCGGCTCGATAGTTATAATGGATGAACGGCTGTGTCAGCGTGCCAAGTTCGCCGTCCAACAGCACCGTTTCATGGACTTGGCGCGCCGGATCGTAGCGCGCAGCCCCCACACGCAGCAGGCGCGTCTGATAATCGGGATACCAGCCCGCGCCGCGCGTCAATTTGCCGAAGATATAATTGTGGCGCGGGATGCGAAAGCCGACGCACGACGCATCGGTCATTGCAGTGCGGATTTCGGCGGCAAGCGCATCCGTCACCCGTTCGTCGGCGTCCACGAACAACACCCAATCGGCTGATCCGCGCACCGCCGCCAACGCAGCATCGCGCTGTCCGGCGTAGTGATCGAAACGCCGTTGAAGCACGCGCGCCCCCGCCGATTCTGCTAATTCCACCGTCGCATCTGTGCTGAACGAGTCGAAAACGATGATGGCATCGACAAACTGCACACTGGCGATGCACTCCACGACGTGCGCCGCCTCGTTGTACGTCAAGATGATCGCGGTCAACGTCACGACGGTTCGTCCGCTGCCAAGCGCCGAATATGCGCATACACAGCGGCGATTTCTGGCTGATTGGCAGCGGTGCGCGCCTTCCGCGCCATTCCAACTGCGATCATCCGGCGCGCGAGTACGGCTTTCCAACGCGGATAATGCTTGTCGAACAGACGGAGGCGACTCTCCCACAAGTGGCGGATACTCTGCGGGCGCGCTTGACCTGAACTCGCGCCGCCAAAATGCGTCACCCGCGCGGACGGCATCATCAGCACATTGTATCCAGCGTCATGGATGCGCCATGCCCAATCGATTTCTTCGCAGTACATGAAGAAGCCTTCATCGAACATACCCGTCGCCTCGATCACCTCGCGCGAGAGCATCATCGTCGCGCCCAAAACGAAATCAACGTTGAACGGTTGCCCCGCCTCGACCCATGCGCGCGGATAGCGTCCGTTGAAGCGGCTTTCGATGAGACGTCCGGGCGTCGGGAACAGTTCGACCCATAGTTGGCGCAATCCGGGGAACATGAACGCGCTCTGCTGAACCGATCCATCGCCGTATTCGAGGCGCGCACCAACCAAGCCGATCTGACGCTGTGCGGTCAGCAGCGCATACAAATGTCCTGTCGCGCCCAAATGCGTCAGCGTGTCCGGGTTGAGCAGATAAACGGCGCGCGGGAGCGATTCCAACGCTGCATCACTGCCGAATCCCAATCGGCGCAGTGCCAGATTGTTGGCGCGCACGAAGCCGAGATTTTCCGCGCTGGCAATCAGTTCGACTTGTGGAAATGCCGCCGCGATGGCGTCGGCTGTACCATCGGCTGACGCGCAGTCCACGACGATCACATGCGTCCGCCACCAGGGTGTGCGCGCCAAATCAGCATACAGCGTGCGCAGGGCGTCCAACGCCATGTCGCGGACATTCCACGTCACGATCACGACGGCGAGATCGATCCCCGTCATTCGCCGTCTAACTGTCCCAAATTCAAGCCAGTGGAGCGCACGAACGATAGAAACGTCGTGAAGTCGCTCGCATCCGCTGGAATGAGGCGCGTTTGATTCAGCAGTATCTCCAACGTATCGGCGCGATCCGGGTCAATCGCAATCGCTTGCAGCCCATCGACCAGCGCCGAACGCACGCCGAGCGGCATTTCTGACGGGAGCATCAGAATCGCATACGGTACGACGACGGGCTGTCCGATAAAAGCAATATCCGCCTCTTGATCGGCATCTGCGAAGTCCGCGAAATCGGTGGACGATACACCCGCCGCCGCGCACGCCCGACCTTCGGCAACGCCCGCAATTACGTCGGCAACATCGCCTAGATCGACCACATTTTCCAGCGTCAGCGGGTCAAGTCCAGCCACGCGCAGCATCAGCGACGGCATCAGCCATGTGTAGAAATCATCAACGCTCACGCGGCAGAACGGGCGCGCGCCCAAGTTCGTCACCGATTGGATACCTGCCGTGCGATTGACGATCAAGCGCACCTGTTCGCCCACTGACGCGGTGCGCCCCGTTCCCCGCTCGACTTGCAGCGCGGGTTCGCCGCAGCCCGCTTCAAACGCGACTGCATACGTCAAGCCGTTGACCCACGCCGCCCCAACACGCCCCCGCCCCGACTCGCACAGCATCGCATACGCTTCGGCTTGCGTTTGGACAACCGTGACTTCGACAGTCAAATCGGTCTCGTCCGCCAACAGTTCGATCAGTTGATCGGCGGCGGTCGTGAGCGCGCGCGGAGAGCGTCCGCTGCCGGGATCGACGATCACCAATGCCAGCGGATTATCCTCCGCGCCCGGCGGCACATCGGTGGCGACGGGTGGAAGCGGCGTCGAACGCGGGGTTGGGGTATCCGCGACGATTGGCGTGGCGACGCCGCCGCGAAATCGCTGACAGCCCGCCGCCAACAGCGCAACGAGCAGTACGAGCAACAGATGAGTCCGTTTCATGGCGAATGTCCTTGATCGGGGAATGAAAACAAGGTCTTGATTGTACCCACTGATGCCCCGCCCACCAATGCAGGACGCCGTTACGACGCCGCGACCAATTCGACTTGGCGCGCGCCGATGTTGTTGTTACGGTTGCTAACTTCCACATCTTCATGGATCAGCCCCGCCCAACAATTTTGCGGATTGCGCGTCTCAATATCGCTCATGCGGATCGCGCCCCACACGACTGCGCGTTCGCCCGCCGGCAGATACAGATACGGATCGCCGCTGACCGGATCGAGCGCCGTTTGCAGCGTGTCGGCGTCGCCCAACGACCAGCGCCATGGATAATCGCTGGCTGCCGTCGTACAGTCGATACCAACGCGCCACGCGCCTGACTCGTCGAACCAACCGAGCGTCGAAGCGCGCTGTTCCCAATCGTAGACCGTTCCCGGCGCGGGTCCCGTCGTGCGAATCGGGACACCGCTGTAGTTCTCAATCGTCAGCTTGAACACGAGCAGATCGCCTACGGGCATCGTGATCGCGTTCATCGATAAGCTCGCGGGAGCATCCGGCGGCGCGATTCGTTCGCCCTCCACGCCGCGCGCGGCAGCATAGCGGTCGTCGTAGGATTGCGTCTCAAACATAACGGTTGCACCCGTCGGCTGTGGCACGATTTCTGCCAGCGGCTTGCCGCCGTCTTGGATCGTCAGCGTCACGGTTCGGCGGACGCGCTGTCCAACAGCGTCTTGCGCCTCCGCGACGACCACATAATCGCCGTCGGGCGGCGGCTCTGCTCCGAGATCGACGCCGCCTTCATAATCGTAGAGGTAGCGCCCCGACTCGCCCGGACGCGCATCTTGGAAGCGCTGCGCCAAGACGATGGGTTCAATGTTGTCCTGTTGAAGCGTAACCGTCAGTTCCGATGGCTTCGTCAGGTAGACGTTGATCGCGGTTCGGTCACTGATGCCGTCTTGATTCGGCGTGAACACGTCGGGAAAGACCGTAAATTCCGTAATTTCGGGCAGCGGCGCATCGCCATCTTGGATCGTGAGTGTGCTTGTCACTTCTTCGCGCGCGCCCGCGTCATCGGTCGCCGTCAGCCGCCATGTATAGCGTCCGTCAGGCATCAAGCGGCGCATCACCTCGCCAGCCACGGTTTCGCCTTGTCGCAAATAGCCATCAACGACGCCGCTGAAGCCAACATAATAGGTATTGGCAGGACGGCGCTCGTCATGGCGGAAGGTGAACACGTCGCCCGTCTCGCTCTCCAACGCGATGCTGATGGTCGCATTGCGCGCGAGGCTGTAGGTGAAGATCGTCACATCGTCGATGCCGTCGGCATTGGGCGTGATCGTCGCTGGCATGACTGACGCCGTGATGATGAGCGGTTGTTCCGGCGCGACCAGCGCCCCACCGACCACCACCACCCCAATGACCGCGATCAAGGCGACGATGATCACCAGCAAAACAGAAAGCCGCATCGTTTTCGTTTCCTTGTGCCACATTTTGACGACTAGTATACCGCATTCAAGGCTCTGGCTTGCGACTCCGCCCATTTGGGCTAGAATCGAATTTAACACATCGTTTAACTATGAAACGCTACCGTGACTGACCTACCCAACAGCAAAGAGTTTTCCGCCATCCAAGACGCACAGCCCAACGCGGATGGCTTGATCGAATGTCCGCTGCTGCCCCTCATCGATATCGTGGTCTTCCCGCATATTCTCGCGCCGATTGACCTCATGGATGGGCGTAGCGTTAGCACCGCCGAGGCGGCGATAGCGAAACGGGGGACGATTATCTGCGTCGCAGATCGTAACCCGTCAGCATTCCCCCCGAACATGGATCGTCTGTTTCAAGTCGGGACTGAGGTCGCGCTCGGACGCATTATGCACATGCCCGATGGCAGCTACGGCTCGCTCGGACAGGGGCGGCGGCGCGTCGAGATCGTCGAAATCATCCCTGGATCGCAGTATCCAATCGCGCGCGCCCGTGTTTTGGAAAATATCGAGCGCAGCGACCGCAAGACCCAGGCACTCATGCAAGCCGTGACCAGTTTGTTCCGGCGCGTGATCGACCTTAACGAGAATTTGCCAGAGGAAATGCTGGTGTTCGCGCTCAATGCGGACGACCCCGGCTGGCTGGCGGATTTGATCCTATCCTCGCTCACCCTGCCGCTGGACGAACGTCAGCGCGGCTTGGAAGCATTGGACACGCGCGAACGGTTGCAGCGCGTCGCCGAGTTGTTGGGCGAAGAATTGAGCGTCCTCGAACTCAAAGACGAAATCGCGGATCAGATTCAGCAGGAGATGGATCGCACCCAGCGCGAAGTCTATTTGCGCGAACAGATGCGCGTGATCCAAACGGAATTGGGCGAAGAAGATATTTTCGCGCGGGAACTTAATGAGGTGCGCGAACAGATCGTCAACGCCGATCTCTCGCCCGAAGCGCGCGATAAAGCGACGAAAGAAATGGCGCGGTTGGCGATCTTGACGCCGATGGCACCCGAAATCGGCATGGTGCGCACATACATCGATTGGCTCACATCGATCCCGTGGACAAAGACGAGCGAAGATCGCTTGGATGTGAAAGCGGCGCACACCATCCTCGAACGCGATCATTACGGCTTGCCGAAAGTGAAAGATCGCATCCTCGAATACATCGCCGTGCGCAAATTGGCAGCCGACAAGATGAACAGCCCGATCTTGTGCTTCGTGGGCCCGCCCGGCGTCGGTAAAACATCGTTGGGCAAGAGCATCGCCTCCGCTTTGGGGCGCGAATTCGTGCGCGTCAGTCTGGGCGGCGTGCGCGATGAAGCCGAAATACGCGGACACCGCCGCACCTACATCGGCGCGCTGCCCGGACGCATCATCCAGACGATGAAGCGTGCTGGCACGATCAATCCCGTGTTCATGTTGGACGAAATCGATAAACTGGGCAACGATTTTCGCGGCGATCCAGCGGCGGCGCTGTTGGAAACACTCGATCCCGAACAGAACGGCGCGTTCTCCGATCATTATCTCGATGTGCCATACGATCTGTCGAAAGTGCTGTTCATCACGACTGCCAACGACCTCGATCCGCTGCCGCCCGCCCTACTCGACCGCCTCGAAGTGATCGAGTTCACCGGCTACACCGAAGAAGAAAAAATCGCCATCGCGCGCCAATTCTTGATTCCCAAGCAGCTCGAGGCGCATGGGCTGATCGAGATCGCGCCCAATTTCCACGAGAACGCGCTCAAGACGCTGATCCGCGAATACACCTACGAGGCGGGCGTGCGCAATCTCAACCGCGAGATCGCCAACGTCTTACGCAAAATCGCGCGCCAGATCGCAGAGAGCAAGCGCCCGAACAAACAGATCACGTCGCCCGTCGTAGAAAAATTCTTGGGCCCCCCACTCTACGACGATATCCGCGCCAACGACACCGACGATATCGGCGTGGCGACGGGCTTGGCGTGGACGCCGTTCGGCGGCGACATCTTGACCATCGAAGTCTCGATCACACCGGGCAAGGGCGCACTAACCATGACCGGATCGCTCGGTGACGTGATGCAGGAATCGGCGCAGACCGCGATGAGCTACATGCGCGCGCAAGCCGAGACGCTAAAAGTCCCGCATGACGACTTCGAGATGTTCGATGTGCATGTCCACTTACCCGAAGGAGCTGTCCCCAAAGACGGACCCTCCGCTGGAATCACGCTGGCGGTGGCAATCATCTCGGCGTTTACCGAGCGGCGCGTGCGCCACGATCTCGCCATGACAGGCGAAATCACGCTGCGCGGCAAAATCTTGCCCGTCGGCGGTGTGAAGGAGAAAATCTTGGCGGCGCGGCGCGCGCGGATCAAAACCGTCCTCTTGCCGCGCCAGAACGTCAAAGACTTAATCGAGATCCCCAAGGACGCGCTGAAAGACTTGGAAATCATTTTGGTGGACTCGATGCAAACCGTCCTCGACGCGGCGCTGATCGACCCGCCGCAAAGGGAGCGCCGCTTGGATCGTCTGCGCAAAGAGCGCGAAGATAAAGACCGCGAGGGCGACGGAGACGATTCCGCCGATGAACGATGACCTAGAAGCCCTCGTCCGCGAGGGACGATCCGCGCGCGTGGATTGGGTGAGCGAAACCGCGTCGGTTGATACGATTGCAGCAATCCTATCCGCGATGGCGAATACGCACGGCGGGACGCTGCTGCTCGGCGTCAGCGGGCCCGCAGGCGCGGTGACGGGCGTGCGCGATGCCGATACCGTTCAGGATCGGGTGCTGCAAGCGGCACTCGCCATCGATCCCCCGCTGTTCATCCCGCTTCCGCGCGTGGTGAAGCTGGGCGATAAGCCCATTGTCGTGGCGCACATTCCGCAGGGAATGCCGCACGTCTACGCCCACGATGGGCGCTATTTACAGCGTGCGGGCGCCGACATGGTGGCACTCAAGCCACGCGATTTGCGCCGCTTGATCATGGAACGCGGCGATGTCAGCTTCGAGACCGAGATCGCGCGCGGTGCAAGCCTCGACGATATCGACTGGGATCAGGCGAAACAGTACGCGGGCAGTTTGGGCGGCGTGGGCGAATCGGGCATCGAGACGATCCTCCAACGGCGCGGCTGTCTCGTCCGACAAGATGGACGACTGCGCCCAACGCACGCCGGAATTTTGCTGTTCGGCAAAGAACCACAGCGCTATGTGCGCGGCGCGGAGATCACCGCCGTGCGCTTTCCGGGCGAATCGATGGGCGATCACTTCACGCGGCAGGATATGGGCGGCGCGCTGCCCGATCAAATCCGCAAAGCCGAGACGTTTCTGCGTGACCACTTACGCAAGAACGCTGCGCTTGGCGCGTCGATGGCGCGCGCCGAGACGTTGGAGTACCCCATCGAGGCGGCGCGCGAACTGGTGATTAACGCTGTCGCGCATCGGGATTACAGCATCAGCGGCGATGGCATCCGCTTGTATATCTATCGTGGGCGCATGGAAGTGACGAGTCCTGGCGGGCTGCCAGGTCCCGTCACGATTGAGAACATCAAGGACGAACGCTTTTCGCGCAATCCGGTGATCGTCCAAGTGCTGTCGGATATGCAGTTCATTGAACGATTGGGCTACGGCGTGGATCGCGTTTACGACTTGATGCACGCGCGTCGGCTGCGCGCCCCCGAATTCAACGAGACGGCGGGCGGCTTTCGAGTCACGCTCTACAACGAGACAACGCAGTCCGCTGACGATCTGCCCCCACCCGATGAAGTGCCGGGCTTCAACGGCAGTTACAACGGCATCCCGATCAACCCGCGCCAAGAAGCGGCATTGTTATTCCTGACCAAGAATCCGCGCATCACCAACAGCGAACTGCAAGAATTGTGTCCTGATGTGCATCCAGAGACGATTCGGCGCGATTTGGCGCATTTGGTCGCTAAGACGGTCTTGAAGAAGCTCGGTCAAAAGCGGGGATCGTATTACGTCCTAAAGACGGATTGAAACGTGGGGCTTACGGCGTTTGCGCCCTTTTGCAAGCACGTGTATGCTGAAACCTACAATCGATTATAAACGAAAGGTGGAACGCCATGAGACGAACATTTTGGTTGCTCCCGCTGATCGCTGCTGGGTTCGTCGCGTTAATCGCGGTGCGCCCCTTCCTGCCCGCAGCGGCACAGTCGGACGAAGTTTGTCAAATTGAGGTCGAGCGTGCAATCACAACAGTCGCAGATTCGTGCGAATCGCTCGGACGCAACCAAGTATGTTACGGCAATGCCAGCGTCGAAGCAGAGACGCGCCCCAATTTCGATGTAAGCTTTGCGCAAAGCGGTGATGTGACCGATTTGGCAGCCGTCCAGCAGTTGACGACCGCGCCGTTTGAATTCGACCCGCCGAATTGGGGCATCGCGCTGTTAAAAGCGCAAGTGAACCTCCCCGACGCGCTGCCGGGACAAAACGTGACTTTCCTGCTTTATGGCGATGCCGCGCTCGATAACCCGACGCCGGACATGCGCGCAGTCAAACTCAGCACCAGCCTCACCGAAGCGGTGAACTGTGCCGAAGCGCCCGAATCGGCGTTGTTGGTACAAGCGCCGCGCGGCACACAAGTCACGCTGACGATGAACGGTGCCGATATCATTCTTGGCTCGACCGCGTACATTACCGCCGAATTCCCCGAAATGAACGTCGCCACCGTTGATGGTGTCGTGGTCGTGTCGGCGTTCGGTTTCATCCGCGTCATTCAGCCGGGTGAACAGGTCTTCTTGCCGCTCGATGAAGAATTGAACGTGCGCGGGGGTCCTTCCGAAGTCGAGCCGTATGACTGCGAAAAACTTGCGCGTTCGCCGCTGACGCTGCTGCCTGAAACCGTCGATCTGCCTGCATGTGAAGGCGACGCGCCCATTGCAACGGTTGCGGCACGCACTCAGACGCCCCGCGTTGGCGCGCCGACCGCGACGCGCATCGCTACGCGCCCCGCCCAGACGTTGGTCGCTTGCACGCCCCGCACGGACTGGCAGTATACCTATGTGGTGACAAGCGGCGATACGCTCTCCAACATCGGGTCGCGCATCAATACGAGCGCGTCCATACTGGCAGCAGGCAACTGCATCGCCAATCCGAACATTATCTACGTCAATCAGGTCTTGCGCGTCCCCTTCCCCGTGCCGCCGCGCCCGGTGATCACGTTCACGCCAAGCATCACGCCGACCGTCACCGTCACGCCACCGAGCGGCAGCAATACACAATCGGATCGTGTCGTCGTCGTGCCGAACAACACTTAGCCTGACGTTCGACGGCAAAGAGTGGTATCCTCGTCGGGGCGGATTGCAGCATGATCTGCCCCGTTTGTTTTGAACTGATGAGGGTATGCAGTTTGATGCGATCTTGTTTTCGTGTGCTGACATTATGCCTGTGCATGTGGAGCAGCGCCGCGTGCAGTTTCACCGCCGCGCCCACAGCGACCCCACTCCCGACAGCTACATTCACTTTGCAACCCACTAATGCACCAACATTGACGCCGACGTTTACCCCTTCACCCACCGACACACCGCTGCCAACGGACACGCCGCTGCCTAGCAACACGCCGCGCCCAACCGACACGCCAACACTCATCCCAACGCCATCAAATACGCCCGCGCCGACGCCCGCGCTCACTTACGACAATTGGGGCGGCGTGAACGTGCCAGCGGGCGTGATCGACCGCTTGAGCGTGCCGCTGGTGGCGTTCATCAACGGTAACGACCGCCAAGCCACAACCGATCTGCGCACGCCACGCCCCGGCAACACCATCGAAACCCTGTATTACGTTTCGCCCGCCAGCCCCGGGACGCGCATCGAAGTGTTGGAAGTCGATTCTTCGACGGGGAATGACATTTATCTCTCGCCCGATGGCACCGCATTAGCTTACCTACGCCTGACGGGGGGCTTAAACGAAATCGGGCTGTACGTGGTCGATCTACGGATGGGCTTGAGCGCGCGCGTGGTCTCGGTTCAGTCGTTGGTACAGCGCGGCATCGTGACCGCGCCCATCTGGTCGCCCGATGGCGCGCGTTTCGCTATCCCGCTTGAGTCGGGCTACGATCTCGACATTTATACCATCGGGCGCGATGGCTTGTGGGGCTTGCTGGTCGGCGGCGGTTCCTATGATTGGGCGCCGTCATGGTCGCCGGACGGACGCTATCTGGCGTTCTTGTCGGATCGCGCTCTGTGTCCATCGTGGCGTCCGGGCGAAGCGGGGACGTGCGACGTTCCCGGCGCACTCCCACCGACGACGGGCGCGGTTCACGTCATTGATGTGGAAACACGCACGATCACGCGCATTTCGACGCTGCCCGTCTCTGAGCCGCCGCAATGGGTGAACACGCGCCAACTTGCGTTCGCCAGCGGTGATCCAGTCTTCGACGGGACGAGCAGCCTGTACCTCGCAGACATTATCACGCTGGAAACGCGCGCCGTGATCCTGAGCAGCGGCGATGATGCGCTCAAACTAGGGGCGGCATGGTCAAGCGACGGGCGCAGCGTTGTCTATCAAGCAGCGGGAACGACCACAGAAGTCGTCTTAGCGAACACTAACGGCGTGGCGCTTGGACGCCTATTCGATCTGCCATTCACGCGCTACGGCATGGCGGCGGCATGGTCGCCTGATGGAACGCGCGTCGCTATTGGCGGCACAGGTGGACAATGCCCCTATGGGGTGATCGTCTACGACAATAATTTCACGTCGATTGCGCGCGGCAATCCACCGCCGAGCATGTGCGAACCGACGTTTTCGCGCGATGGGCGGTGGTTGGCGTTCACGGGCGTAAATCCGCGCATCGATGGGCGTGTGGATGTGTATATCGCCAATCAGAATGGCTTCAGCGCGCAAAATCTGACCGCGAGCTTGCGCGGATCGTTGAAATTGTTAGGCTGGGTCGGCGGGTGAAAAGCGCGGAGAGCGGTCGCCGTTAAACGCAAACTCCGTGAATCATGAAGTTCCGCTTTTAACCCTCATCTCCTTCCCCTTCTCCCTCAAGCAAAGGGGAAATACCCTGATCGCGGGTCTAAGTTCCTCTCCCTGAGGGAGAGGAACTTAGGGTGAGGGCAGTTTGCAGACACACCCTAATGTCCCAACTTGCGCAGCCGCTGCCCCACTTCCCGCAGCATGTCGTCCGACTTGCAGAAGGCGAAGCGCGCTTGTGTGCTTGCCATATGGGCGTGTTCATTGCAGTAGAAGAACGTCGGCGGGATACACGCGACGCCGATTTCTGAGGTGAGATAGCGCGCGAACTCGATATCGTCGCCGTCAAATACATCGGAAAAATCCGCCATGACGAAATACGTCCCCTCCGGTTGGCGGGCTTTTAGCCCCGCGTCGGTCAGCGCCGTCATCATCAGATCACGCTTGGTCGTATACATCGTCTGAAATTCTTCGTAATACGTGCCAGGGAGTCCGAGCGCATATGCCCCCGCGATCTGTCCGGGATGATGGCTGGCAAACGTCACGAACTGATGTGCCTGCATCACCCCCTTGATCAAATCGGGGTGTCCATAGACCCAACCGATCTTCCAACCGGTCACGCTGTACGATTTGCCCAAGCTGCTGACCGTCACCGTGCGCTCAAACATGCCGGGCAGCGACGCAATCGGGATGTGCTGTGCGCCGAACGTCAAATGCTCATAGACTTCATCGGAAATTACGGTGACATCGTGTTCGATGCACAATTCCGCGATCAGCGTCAGTTCGGCGCGCGTCAGGACACGCCCGGTCGGATTGTGCGGCGTATTCAGGATGAGAGCGCGCGTCTTGGCGTTGAAGGCGGCGCGCAGTTCTGCCGGATCAAGCGTCCAATCGGGTGGGCGCATCGGCACGTAGATCGGCGTCGCGCCCGCCATCGTGATGTTTGGCACGTAGCTGTCGAAGAACGGCTCGATGACGATCACCTCGTCGCCCTTGTCCACCAAGCCCAAGATCGACGAGAAGATGCCCTCCGTCGCGCCTGACGTGACGACCACGCCGCGCGCCGCGTCCACATCGAGATTGTAGAAGCGCCCCGCGTGCGCCGAAATCGCGCTCCGAAACGCCGTCACGCCGACGCCCGGTGCGTACTGATTGACGGCGCCGGATTGCAGCGCCTTCACGCTTTCAGCGACGATATCGATGGGCGCGTCGAAATCGGGCTTGCCCTGCCCCAGATTGAGCGCGTTATGCTTCTGTGCCAGTTCGTTGATTTCGGTGAAAATAGTCGTGCCAAACCCTGCAACGCGGTTTGAGATGCTTGCCATCAAATGGTTCTCCGTCGTAAAGGGGATTAACCGCGTCCGAGTCGATTGCGCGCTTGCGTCGCCAACTGATCGACGCGCTCATTATGCGCATCGCCTGCATGTCCGCGCGTCCACTTCCATGCAATCGTATGTTTTTGGGTCAAATCGTCAAGCTGAGTCCACAAATCGCGGTTGAGGACGGGATCGCCCTTCGCCGTCTTCCAGCCGTTGCGCTTCCAGCCTTTGATCCAACTGCTGATGCCGTTCTTCAGATATTCCGAATCGGTGTAGAAATCGACCTTGCACGGGCGTTTGAGGGCTTCAAGCGCGCGCACCGCCGCCGTCAGTTCCATACGATTGTTGGTCGTATCGAGGTCACCGCCGGAAAGTTCTTTCTCCATATCGCCCCAGATCAGCAGCGCCGCCCAGCCCCCACGTCCCGGATTCGGTTTACATCCACCATCTGAATATACTATTATCGCGTCGTCCATCGCGCTCGATTCTTCCATATGGGTTGATTGGAATCATTGCGGGGCATGAGATGCCATGCCCCGCGAAAGCATTGATATTGCAGCGCTTAGTTCGCCAAGAACTTGCGCAGCACGGTTTGGAGAATGCCGCCGTTGCGGTAGTATTCCAGTTCAACGGGCGTATCGATACGCGCCATCACGCGGAACTCTTTGACCTTGCCATCGACGTCCGTCGCGCGCACGATCAACGCTTGTTTCGGCAGCAACCGGTCGTCGAGTCCGAGAATCTCGAACGTCTCCATGCCCGTCAAGCCGTTCGTCTGGATGCTCTCGTCCGGCATGAATTGGAGCGGCAGCACACCCATCATCACCAAATTACTACGATGGATGCGTTCGTAACTGCGTGCGATCACGGCTTTCACGCCCAACAGTGCCGTGCCTTTTGCCGCCCAATCGCGGCTGCTGCCCGTGCCGTATTCCGCCCCAGCGAGGATCACTAGCGGCGTCGCGGCGGCTTGATACTGCATTGACGCTTCATAGATGCTCATGACGTGATTGGTGGGGAAATGCAGGGTGACACCGCCCTCACTGCCCGGCACAAGCTGATTGCGCAAGCGAATGTTGGCGAAGGTGCCGCGAATCATAATTTCATGATTACCGCGCCGCGCGCCGTATTGATTGAAATCCGCTTCGATAATATCGTGATCTTCGAGGTATTTCCCCGCCGGGCTGTCCACCGGAATATTGCCGGCTGGCGAAATGTGATCGGTCGTGATGGTATCGCCCAACATCGCCAACACGCGCGCGCCCGCAATCGGCTGGATCGGACTCGGTGTGGTGGAGAACACATCGAAGTACGGCGGCTGCTGGACATACGTGCTGTATTTGCTCCACGCATAGACGCTGCCGTCGCTGCCCTTGATCGCGTTCCACATCGGATTGCCATCGTACACATTGCCGTACTGACGATTGAACATCTCTGGTGTGACCGATTCCGCGACCGCTTGCGCGATTTCGTCCTGCGTGGGCCAAATGTCGCGCAGATAAACAGCATTGCCGTCGCGGTCGTGTCCAATCGGATCGTTGAGCAGATCGATATCGACGCTCCCCGCGAGCGCATATGCCACGACCAGCGGCGGCGATGCCAGATAATTCGCCTTCACAATCGGGTTGACGCGCCCTTCAAAGTTACGATTGCCGCTGATCACCGCCGCCGAGACGAGCTTGTTCTCTTCGACGGCTTGCGCGACTTTCGCCGGGACGGGCCCGCTGTTGCCGATGCACGTTGTGCAGCCGTAACCGACGGTGTGGAAGCCAAGTGCCTGTAGATAGGGCGTCAACCCTGCCTTGTCGAGATAATCGGTGACGACGCGCGAACCGGGCGCGAGGCTGGTCTTGACGTAGGGTTTGCTGACCAAGCCGCGCTCGACTGCTTTTTTCGCCAACAAGCCCGCACCGATCATCACCGATGGATTGCTGGTATTCGTGCAAGAGGTAATCGCGGCGATCACAACGACGCCATGCCCGATTTTTTCGGTTGTGCCATTGCTGGCGATCACGGCTGCGCGCCCGGTCGAACCTTCATCCAGCGCGAAGCCACGTTCGGTCAGTGGCGCACGGAGCGCCTTCTCGAACGACGTTTTCATGTCGCTCAGGCGGACGCGATCTTGTGGGCGCTTGGGACCCGCGAGACTTGGCTCAACATCGCCCAAATCCAGTTCGAGCATGTCGGTGAAGATCGGCGCGGGCGTCTCGTCCGTGCGGAACACACCCTGCTCTTTGCAGTAGCGTTCTACGCGCGTGATCAGCGCCTCATCGCGTCCCGTGCGCCGCAGATAATTCAGCGTCTCATTGTCAACGGGGAAAAAGCCCATCGTCGCGCCGTATTCAGGTGCCATGTTGGCAATCGTCGCGCGATCCGCCAGCGTCAGCGAGCTGCATCCGTCGCCATAGAACTCGACGAATTTATCGACCACGCCTTTTTTGCGCAGCATTTGTGTGACCATCAGCACCAAGTCGGTCGCGGTCGCGCCTTCGCGCAGCCAGCCGTTGAGCTTGAAGCCGACCACTTGCGGCATCAGCATGTAGATCGGCTGTCCGAGCATGGCGGCTTCGGCTTCGATACCACCGACGCCCCACCCCAACACACCTAACCCGTTGATCATCGTGGTATGGCTGTCCGTGCCAACGAGCGTATCAAACATCACCGTTGGATCGCCGTCCACGTCGAACATCTGCACGACCTTCGCCAGATATTCGAGGTTGACCTGATGCACGATGCCCGTCGCAGGCGGCACGACCTTGAAATTGTTGAACGCCTTCTGTCCCCAATGCAGGAACTCGTAGCGTTCGCGGTTGCGCTGAAATTCCAACTCGGCGTTGAACAGGATCGAATTGGACGTGCCGAAGCGATCCACTTGTACGGAGTGGTCGATCACCAAATCGACGGGGACAATCGGATTGATCTTCTTGGGATCGCCGCCCAATTGAGACATCGCCGTGCGCAGCACTGCCAAATCGACCACGACCGGGACGCCCGTGAAGTCTTGCAGCACGACACGCGCAGGCTTGAACGGAATCTCTTTATCGATTGACTTTCCGTCCCAATTCGCCAGCGCCACGACCGCATCTTCCATCACCTCGAAGTTATCGAGATTACGGAGCGCGTTTTCCAATAGAATCTTGATGCTGAACGGCAGACTATCCACATGCCCGACATTCTGAGCGGCAAGTTGGCTGAGTCGGTAGATGGTGGCAGCGCCGTTCCCAGTATCGAACGTGCCGCGCGTACCGAAGGTATCGAGTGTTTTTGCCATCGTCATTTGCCCAATCTAAAGCGTGATCATTGGAGCATTGTACCCGATTCAATGACCAATCGTCAGATCATTCTAAGACCATCCGCGCCCTGCTCAGCACACAAAACGCGCATCCTCTGGCGTGACAGTTCACCGCGCGCGTTGTACACTTGCACCGTTATCGACTGACACAGAGGCATAATTCTGATGGCGAATGACCCCAATAAACCGAATTCATCTGGTTCAAATCCGTCCCCGTCCGAGAGTTCGGGCGGCGGGCGTCCACAGTCCGAAAATGACCGCATCCGCCAGCGCCGCGCCGAACGCCGCGCTCAAGAAGAAGCTGCCACCAGCGCATCCGCTTCTAAAGCGGAGAGCGCGACCTCACGCACTGCACTGCGCCGCCAAGAGCGCGAACAGGAAAAACAACGGCGGCGCTTGACCACCAGTGCCATCGTGATTGGCGTGATCGCGCTGCTGATCGCCGTCGCCGTGATCGCCACGCAGACGCCCGCCGACGCGCCGATCCCCGATTATGCGCTGACACGCTATGAGGGCATTCAGACGGGAACAACCCAGAACGGCTATCCGCGCTTGGGCAGCGCCGACGCCAATGTGATCGTGATCGAGTATTCCAGTTTCGATTGTTCCTCATGCTTAACCCTGCACACCGAGGCGATGGATGGCATCATCGAGCGCGTGCGCGCAGGCAACGTCGCCTACATCTTTGCGCCGCGCTTCGGCACAGGCAGCATCGTCAATGGGCAAGGCGCGGCAGAAGCAGCCCTGTGCGCGGGCGAACAAGGCATGTTCTGGCAAATGCACGATGCGCTGTTCAATTGGCACGCCACCTTTGGCAATCAGGCGTTCACCAACAATCGCATCACCACGGGTGTGAGCGCGCTTAATCTGAATCGCGGCAACTTCGATGGCTGTGTGCGCCTCGACAGTACCGTCGGCATCCTTGACCGTGCGCGCCAAGAAGCAATTGCAGCGGGCTTTCCGGGAACACCCGCATTTACGATCAACGGTATTCAACCCGTCAACGATGAAGGCTTGCCACTCGTGACCGCGCCGGATATCCTCGCGGCGATTGATGCGGCGCTCGCGCAATTTTCGACGACGACAACAGGCGCAGACGCCCAAGCGACGCTTGAAGCCGTTGTCCCCGAAGCCACGCCAGAAGCAACGTCGAGTGTCGAGGTCACGCCAGACACAAGCGCGGCGGGCGCAGATGCCACGCCAGAAGTCGATTTGACCGCCGAAGCGACGCCGGAAAGTTAAGCATTATGCGGGGCATGGTGAGTGAGAAAATCGTTTGTCATGCCCCCCTACGCATTCAATCGCGTTTGGTCAACATGGGTCCCAAGCGCCGCCCGCCGATCAGATGGAGATGCAAGTGATCGACTTCCTGTCCGCCGTCGCCTTTGCAGTTGATGATCAGCCGATAGCCGCTGTCACCAATCCCTAACTGGCGCGCCACTTGTTGGGCGACGACGATCATATGTCCGAGTACCGCTTCGTCGGTGTCGGTCACGTCGTCCACCGTCGGGATTTCGCGGTTCGGCACGATCAAGATATGGACAGGCGCTTGCGGGTGAATGTCTTTGAACGCCGTCACGCGCTCATCTTGGAACACGATCTCGGACGGAATTTCCTTCGCAATGATCTTTGAGAATATGGTCGCCATTTTGCTTCTCTCCCTACACTAACCTGAGTTTTGGATCGCTTCACCTCACCCCCCAACCCCCTCTCCACAGCGTGGCTGAGGGGGTTGGGGGGTGAGGTGAACGGTTTAGAGCCTGTCCAAAATTCAGGTTACACTAATCATTACATCGCCAAGCCGCCATCAACCGTCAGTACATGCCCTGTGATATACGCTGCCTCGTCCGAAACGAGGAACGCGGTCGCATACGCCACATCTTCGACCGTCGCCCAACGCGCCAGCGGAATGTTCTCGTTCAGCCGCTTGATGATATCTTCCGGCAGATTCGCCGTGAGATCGGTCGCCACAAAGCCCGGCGCGACGGCGTTCACGGTGATTTGGCGCGCCGCGACTTCGCGCGCTAACGCTTTCGTCAGCCCGATCATGCCCGCCTTGCTGGCGCTGTAATTGGTCTGTCCGCCGTTGCCCATGATCCCACTGACGCTGGTCACGTTGACGATACGCCCATAGCGTTTGCGCATCATCGCACGGGCGGCGGCTTTGGAACACAACCACGCGCTGCGCAAATTTGTATTCAGCACGGTATCGAAATCGTCGGCGCTCATCAGCATGATCATGTTATCGCGCGTCGTGCCAGCGTTGTTGACCAAAATATCGATCTTGCCATAGCTGTCGATAGCGAATTTGATCAGCGCGTTCGCGCCAGCCTCTTGGCTCACGTCGGCTTGCAGCGCGGATGCCTTTCCACCGTCTGCCGTGATCGCGGCGACCACCTCAGCGGCGGCGGCGGCGTTGCTCTGATAATTGACGACGACGCTTGCGCCGCGTTTGGCGAGTTCCAGCGCGATCCCGCGCCCAATCCCGCGACTCGCGCCCGTGACGACCGCGATCCGGTCGGTGAGTGCTGCCATATCGGTAACTCCCGTGTGGATGAAGCGAACTGCATTAGAATATAGCAGAGGGGCGATAATTGTTAAAGTGAGGAGGATTGATGCCAAATACCGACTCATGCGAGCCGCAGGTGATTCGCGCGCTGGATAAAGCGGGATGGGGTGTTATCAAGAAGACCTATGCGATTATGCTTGGCGCGGACAGAGGATTTATATTTGCCGATCTTCAGGTACGGCGGCGGCGCAGCAGACAACAAGCCATTATTGTGGAGGTCAAATGCTTTTCAGACCGTGCTGCGCGACTCAGTGAGTTTTATCGCGCAGTCGGACAATATATTGTCTATCGAAATGGGCTGCGTTTAGATGGTTTCAAGGGCGAGATTTACCTTGCCATGCCCATCGAAATTTATGAGGATTTGATCCAACTCGCTCCCGTGCGCGATGCGATTAACGAGGTTAAAATGAAATTGATTCTGATTGACATTGAGACGGAGACTATGATCGCATGGATCAACTAAGTCAAATTGTGCGCGAAGAAGTGGCATGGTATGCCAGCGACGGAAGCGGACTCAATCTAAGGCTGTTTCGCACCTTTGACGATGAACATCACATCTACGCCGTTGCCGCCTTTCCCCATCCGACGCGGAAGCGGAAAAGCGCCCTCGTTGTGTATGCCCGCATCGTTGATGATGTCGTCGTCATCGAAGAAGATGCGACAGATAAACCGCTCATCGACAAACTCATGGCGCGTGGCATCCCGCGCAACAAGATCGTCTTGGCATACATCGATGAGCCAATCCCGGACAAAGCCAAGTACGACGACGACGCATTTGACGATGCAGATATTGAGGACGACGAAAGCGAACGCGAGGATGTGCCAGCGGCAGAAATCGTCTGATCGGGGGCGCTCACTCGCGTGGACGCCCCCTTCCAGCATCGCGCGCTTAGGCGAACGACTTCATCAATTCGTCCAACTTTGCCGCCGACGGGCGCAGCTTATCGCCTTGCAGGTGGCTCAATGGCGTCGGGGTGATGTGCAGCGTGTCAATGAGCGTCGGGCGTGGTTCTTCGTAGTAGATCAGCCCGGTCAAGAACAGATTCTCGACGCGCGCCTGCTCTAGCACGTTCAACGCCTCGTTGCGCTTGCGCGGATCGTGTCCATGATCGAGCTTCTTCAGCCGGATGAATGATCCATCGTGCATTTCAACCGAGATCGCTTCGCCATCGGCATACGGATCGACCGTGATTTCGTCGCGCCCCTGCACATAGCCGACCGGAATGAAATCGTAGTCGTGCAGTCGCTGCTCGTTCGCCTTGCCATACGGATAGCTCTTGTTGCTGTCCGCCGCATTGTTGAACGTCACGCACGGGCTGACGATATCCAACACCGCCGTGCCGCGATGGCTGAGTGCCGCCTTCAACAGCGTCCGCATCTGCTCCGCGTCGCCGCTGAAGCTGCGCGCCACGAACGTGCAGCCCGCCGTGATCGCTTCCATGCACAGATCGAGCGATGGCAGTTCGTTCAAGCCGTAGTACTTGACCTTCTGCCCTTCGTCTGAGGTCGCGCTAAACTGTCCCTTCGTCAAGCCGTAGACGCCGTTGTTTTCGATGATGTAGACCATCGGCACATTGCGGCGAATCAGATGCTTGTACTGCCCCAAGCCGATGCTGCCTGTATCGCCGTCACCGCTGACCGCGATGGCGACCAAATCCTGATTCGCCAACATCGCGCCCGTCGCTACCGAAGGCATCCGCCCGTGAACGGAGTTGAACGAGTGCGATGAGCCGAGAAAATACGCCGGCGTCTTGCTGGAGCAGCCGATCCCACTCAGTTTGATCACGTTGTACATCGGCAAACCGACTTCGTGCGCCACGTCGATAATCTTGTTCGAGATCGAGTCGTGACCGCAGCCGGGACAGAGTGTGCTGGGGCTGCCTTTATACGCTTCGCGCTTCAGTCCAAGCTTATTCACATCAGCGGGCATGTTGCTTCTCCTGTTCAACAATCTTGCTGTATAACCAGTCGGCGGTCATGGGCAGTGTATCGCCCAACGACAGCGATTTCATGTGGCGGTTGTCTTGCGGGATTTCCATGCGCAAAAGCTGCGCCATCTGTCCATCGAAGTTGTTCTCAGCGACGTAAACGCTGTCATGGCTCAACACGAAGTCGATCACCGACTGCGCGAGCGGCAGCGAACGGACACGCAGGTAATTCGTGTGCAGGTTCTCCGCCGCCAACAAATCGCGCGCTTCGACAATCGACGCATCGTTGGAGCCATACGAGATGATGCCGATTTTCTTGGCGGGATCGTGGTCGATGATGGGCTGCGGCAGCGTCGCGCGCGCGTCGTTGATCTTGCGCTCGATACGCGACAGATTTTTCACCCAATCATCGCCGCGCTCGCTGTAGGTCGCCTTCTCGGTGTGACCTGTGCCGCGGGTGAAGTACGCCGCGCGCGGATGATCGATGCCGGGAATCGTCCGATAGCCGACGCCATCGCCATCATAATCTTTGTAGCGGTACCATTCGCCGTGTTCCGCGAAGAATTCTTCGAGCGAAAGCTTGTCGAGCGTCTTGCCGCGATTGATTGGCTGTTCTGGATAGGCGAACGGTTCGCTCAACCACAAATTCATCCCCAAGTCGAGATCGCTCATTACGAAGATCGGCATTTGCAGACGCTCGGCTTCCTCGAATGCGCGCCAACCGAACTCGAAGCATTCCGCGACGCTGCCGGGCAGCAGCACGACTTGGCGCGTGTCACCGTGACTCAGGAAGTGGATGAACAGCAGATCGCCCTGACTCGTGCGCGTCGGGAGTCCGGTGCTGGGGCCCATACGGGTGATATCCCAAATCACGCACGGAATTTCCGCAAAGTACGCCAAACCGACGAACTCCGCCATCAAACTGATGCCGGGCCCGCTGGTGGCGGTCATGGAACGCGCACCCGCCCACCCCGCGCCGATGATCATGCCAACGGCGGCGAGTTCATCCTCTGCTTGCACGACCGCGACAGTCGATTCGCCGGTTTCGGGGTCGTTACGGATGCTCTTGTGATCCAGCACACCGTCGATCACGCTGGTGGACGGCGTAATCGGATACCACGCCGCGACGGTCACGCCGCCGAACAGCGAACCGAGCGCGCCCGCCGTGTTGCCGTCGATCAGGATTTTGCCTTCGGTCTGATTCAGTTGCTCGAAGCGGAAGCGCGTATCTTTGGCGAGATTTTCCGTCGCCCATTCGTATGCGCGCTTGATCACGCCGAAGTTCATATCGGCAGGCTTCTTCTTGCCGTTGAATTGATCGAGCAGCGCCAGATACGCGATCTCCAACGAAATATCGAACAGGTAACAGCATACGCCCACATAAATCATGTTGGTGATGCGCTCGCGGAAGTCCGGTTCGATCTTTTCTTGTGTCAAGATCGCCTTGATCGGCACTTCATGCCACGTCACATCGTCGCGCGTCTTGCCCCACTTCCAATCCGCCGGGATGATCAACATCCCACCGGGCGGCAGGTTCAAAATATCTTCCGCCGCCGTCAGTTCGTTGAACGCGACCACGACTTCAGCCGTCGGGCGGCGTCCAATGTAGCCATCCTTGCTGGCGCGGATCGAATACCACGTCGGCAAGCCCTTGATGTTCGACGGAAACAGGTTCTTTCCGCTAACTGGAATGCCCATGCGGAACAATGAGCGGATCAAGACCAGATTGGACGTTTGGCTGCCCGATCCGTTCTTGGTCGCCACCATGAGGGTGAAGTCATTGACAAAAGATCGCTGTTGTGTTTCCGCGCCCGCTTGCATTTCGAGAGTCATGAGAGCTATTTTTCTCCTATCCATCACCACAAACAAACAAATTTCATCGGGTTTAGCGTGCCAACCCCCTACAACCGATCCAAAAGAACATCAAGGTTTTTCATCCGGGTTCGCGCGTCCGTTGCGCTGCTCCGGCTGAAACCGAATCAACTGGGTATGTTCCACGAACAGCGCCTTTGCCCCCGCGATATCGCCCGTTTCCAGCGCCGCCACGATGCGCGCGTGATAGTCCCACACCTGAATCAAGTCGGCGTAGTCGTGATAGCGGTGAACTTCGACCGCTTTGTACGCATCCCAATAGGCTTCGAGGATGCCGGTCACGAATGGATTATCGAGGTGGCTGAAGACAGTGAGGTGGAATGTTCGGTGTTCATCGTTGGGGATGCGGATGTTTTCGCTTTGCAATTTGCGCCGCGCGGCGTCCACACAGTCACGCATGATCTGGAAGTCGTCCGACGTCAGTGTCTTGCACGCATCGTCCCAGAACGCCGCTTCGATCCGGTTGCGCAGCGCCGTGAACTGCTCGAAGTAGTGCCAATCGAGCGCCAACGCATAGCGCAGACTGAGGCTGACGGCAGGCGCGAAGCTGTACGCGCGCATCTTCATGCCCGTCTTGGAGCGCACTTCGACGAAACCGAGCGCGCGCGCGACTTCGAGCTGTTCGCGCAGTTTGCTCACGCTCAAGCCGAGATGTTTGGCTTGCAGTTCGCTGATCGTCGGCAGCCGGTCGCCGGGCTGATGCTGTTGGACGAGGAAATCCAGCAAATCGGAGTCGAGATCGAAATCGGACATAAAAACGCTATTGATCCGATGAATGATATAAAAACGATTAAACTGATTTTAGCACGAGTCGCCGGAAAATGTGCATTAAGGAATGGCGAGATTGCACAACGAAGCGCAGCGCATCAATCGTCGTAGTAGAACAGCGATGGCAGCCATTCGATGTGCATGATGGGAGAGTCGATCACGCTGGCGTAATCGCGCACAAAATTGGGGGTGGCGAGGGTAGTATCGCTTAAAAGTGACGCATCAATCTCGAGTTGAGGGTGACGAATGACGTTGTAACCATTCGTATATACTGTACTTGCCATACCAAATTCCTGAACCCACGTAAAACAACTGAAGTATTCTTTATCAACCGTTACTTCATCAATATACACCGCTTGCCAACGACACACCCCGAACTGATACTGATATTCAGAATACCAACGTAAATCATAGATCGCCTCGTTTGCATCACCAGTAAACAACGGATTGGCTTGTCGAGATGGCAACCACAATGCTTTTATATCCTGCGATTGCCACTGATTATGCCGCGTATCGAAAACGAGCATGGCGCGATCATGCGGCGCAATCAACCCATCGGGCAAGCGTTCGAGCGTATAAACATCGATATGGTAACGTTCGTTCCCTTGTTCAACTGCTAGATAGCGTCCGCCGCCAGAGAATAGGCGCGGGAAAGTCGGGAAAATACCTCCTGTTGATGACATCAATAGACGCGCGGGCTGTCCAACTGCCAGTACATCCCATATCCACAAGCCGCGCGCATCGCTAAATGCCAACCAGCGGCTGTCAGACGACCAAACCATCCTAAGATTCGTCGCCTCAATCAGACTCGTCGATGTGAGCGCAAAGCGATTGATTTCAGCAATTTCCATCCCCTGCCCAACGCGCGGATACCAAAGTGTATAAATGCCCACCTCATCATCACGTCGTACTGCAATCAACTGACTATTAGTCGAAATGTGCAGCGCTTGTCCGTAAAAAGGCGAAGGAAAATACGAATGTGAGGCAGCAGCCAAGCTGATTTGATCCAAACCATTTGGGGAAAATGCCGTACAACCAATATATTCACAATGTGGCAGCCTTCGATAGACTTCAACTTGATCAAGCGTCAAATCGACCAGTGCTGAACCATCGACAGGAATCAGATAGCTTCTGTTTTCATAACTCGTCAACAATAAAGGTGCGGCGAGTGGCATAGGACGATCCATATCCGGTAACTGAGGAATGGCATCGTTTTGCGCTAATACATACGCACGCAGTTCAAGGAAGGTAAACACACGATGGCGCTCTAAATCAAACGATAAGCGAAAATTGGTTGTAGGATCGTCAATCGCAAACACCCCCTCGTTGATCGCCGTGTAATGTCCATCGAGATTGCGATTCATGAAGATGAGATAGCGCGCGCCTACGCGAAAAGCCGAGTTTGGAAACTGACAACCACCGCCCAAATAGCGATTAAAGCGATAGGTCAAGACTGACGCCGTATCGTTCAAACTGACAAGAAGATATTCGCCACCATGCCCCAAGATATATTCTTCGACACGAAAGAACCCTGTATTTGATAACGAATCGCCCTGTGTGAATTCGCCAACGACCACAAACGAGGTTTGCATCAATCTTTCGATATACACGAGTCCAACACCGGGACCGCTGCACGCCCGTACCCGCTCCGTCGTCGCCCCAAACGATGCCAGCAGCACGACCAACGCGATCCACGTCCAACGGCGCATAATGTCGATCCCCGACTCAAAAACGGCGACCTGACGATACCACGCCCTGCCGCCGTTCCATCTGACGTTCGCCCTCCGCGCAATCGACGCTATACCCCAACCAGCGTCCCCGTCACGCGTGCCTGAATCGCCGCGAAATCGTCCGCCTTCGCCGTAAAATCCAAGCCATCCATATCGATGGTCAAGACCGGACAGATCGTCCAATCTTCGATCCAAGCGTTGTACAACCGATTCAACTGCGCCAGATACGACGGCGCGATCCCGCGCTCGTAGTCGCGTCCGCGCTTGTCGATGTGCGCCATCAGCGTGTCCACGTCCGCGCGCAAGTACACAATCAGCGTGGGCGGCGGCAAGAACGCGCTGATCGAGCGGTACAAGCGGCGGTAGGCGTCGTAATCGCGTTCCGCCATCTGTCCCTGCTCATACAGGTTGCGCGCGAAAATCTCCGCATCCTCGTAGACCGTGCGATCCTGCACGACGCTTGAGGGATGATCCAACAGCAGCCGATGATGTTCCAGCCGCTTGCCGAGATAAAAGACCTGCGAATGAAAACTCCAGCGGCGCATGTCGGCATAGAAATCTGCCAAGTACGGATTTTCGGCATCCGCCTCGTAGAACGGCTGCCAACCAAGCGCGGCGGCGAGCATCTGTGTGAGCGTACTTTTGCCCGCGCCGATGTTCCCGGCGACGGCGATAAATTGTTTTTGCATCATTCGTCTCTGTGAGTCCATCTGCACAGCGATACGAGTGAAACATAGCACAGATTTGCGAGACGCGATATATCCCAATGGATAGAAAATGGTTTTAATTCGCGGTGAACGTTACCCGCGCGATTTCAACTTCCCCACCGTCACGGACGATGAACGCGCGCAGTTCCGCCGCCCCGCGATAGCCACCCGTCCCCATCGTCGCCGACCACGGCACGATGAAGCCTGCCGCGCCCGTCAGCGTGATCGTCTGGCTGTTGAGCAGCACCCCATTCGACGCCATGAGCGACAGCGTGAACGATGCTTCGGGGAAGTTGCCCGCCGTCCCCGACACGAGAAGCGGATCGCCCGTCCCCGCGCCGCCCGCTGTGGGCGCGATGATGCTGCCCATCGACGTACCCGACGCCGACGATCCGCCGCTGACCGATGCCGCGCCCGGCTGGATCGTCACATCAACGACGGCGAGCGTCGCCGCGCGGCTGTCCGCCGTGACGATGCGAATCTGCGCCGCGCCGCTGTACGCACCGGTCGTCAGCGCCGCCGACCATGCGGCTTGACGCACGCCAATCGCGGCGGTAATGTTCATCGCTTGGCTGGCAAGCACCGCGCCGCTCCCGTCCACCAGTTGCAGCGTGAAGCGATTATCGGGGATGTCGGTGATCGTCCCCGTGATCGTGATCGGGTTGCTCACGGTGGCGCCATTGGCGGGATTATTCAAGGCGGCACGTTCGCCGGTCGTCAGCGGCGCAACCAGCGGCGTTGGCGCGGACAGATCACGCGGTACATTGCCGCCCGAAACCAACGGCGTGAGCAAAATCGCGCTGGTGGGCGGCGGCTGTCCAAAGGGCGTGCGCGTCGGGATCGGCGCTTGCGTTGCAAGGACGCTGGTGGCGTTTACGTCTGCGATTGTCGGCGTCGCGTCGCCCGCCGGACGGTCGCTGAGATTGCACGCGCTCAATGTGAAGATGAGCGCCATAAAGACAAATAGGCATTTCATGGCTTGTTCCCCACCGAAATTGATGCTGTTATAATTATTCATTCCTTCAACTGAATGCACACAGTGAGTCGTAGAAACGGTGGTTAACCGCATGGCTGAGTTTCATCGTCTGTCTGTCGAGCAATCGCTCAAAGAATTGAACGTCGATTCCAAAACTGGCTTGACCAGCGCCAACGCCGCCACGCGCGAAGCGCAGTCGGGCAAGAACAAACTTCCCGTTGGCGAAGGGAACAGCCTGATCAAGATCGTGATCAGCCAGTTCATGAACATTTTGGTCGTGATCCTGATCGTCGCAGCCGTGATTTCGGCGCTGTTGGGCGATCTCAACGATATGTTCGTGATCCTGATCATCGTCGTGCTGAACGCCGCGCTTGGAACGTTCCAAGAGTACCGCGCGGAACAAGCGTTATCGGCGCTGAACGCGATGCAAGTACCCCAAGTGCGCGTCCGCCGTGATAGCGATGTGAAGCAGATCAGCGCCGAGGATCTCGTGCCGGGCGATGTCGTCCTGCTGCAAGAAGGGGATCGCGTCCCCGCTGACGGACGCCTGATCGTCTCGGTGAACATGCAGATCGAAGAAGCAGCGCTGACGGGCGAATCGCAAGCCGTGTTCAAAGAGATCGCCGCCATCGACAAAGACAATGTGGGTTTGGGCGACCGGACGAACACCGCCTATATGGGAACGTCCGTGACGTATGGGCGCGGCGAAATGGTCGTGATCGGGACGGGCTTAGACACGCAGTTGGGCAAGATCGCCGGGATGCTGATGGCGGTCGAGGAAACGCAGACGCCGCTGCAAAAGCGCCTCGACAATTTGAGCAGTTTGCTCGTGCGCGGCGCGCTGGTCGTGGTCGGCATCGTGTTCTTGGTCGGCTTGCTGCGTGGCATCCCCGTCCAAGAGATGCTGCTGACATCGATCAGCCTCGCCGTCGCCGCTGTGCCAGAGAGCTTACCCGCCATCATCACCATCAGCCTCTCGCTCGGCGCGGCGCGCATGGTCAGACGCAATGTCTTGATCCGCAAGCTGCCCGCCGTCGAAACGCTTGGCTCGGTCACGGTCATTTGCTCGGACAAGACTGGCACATTGACCAAGAATCAAATGACCGCCACGACGCTCGCCCTGCCCGGTCACGAGGATGTTGCCGTGAGCGGCATTGGCTACACGCCGCAAGGTGGCTTCATGGAAAATGGCAAACAGCTTGACCCGCTGCAAGATCAAGCTGTCGGGCGCTTCTTGCAAGCGATGGCGCTGGCAACCGACGCTTACCTGCAAGCCGACACGACCGGCGAAATCAGCGTCGTAGGCGATACCACCGAAGGCGCGCTGCTCGTGGCGGCGCAAAAAGTCGGTTGGACGCGCGCACAGCTTGAGCGCGATCTGCCGCGCGTGTCGGAACTACCATTCAGCAGCGACCGCAAAGCGATGACGACGATCCACGATACGATCACGTCGGAAGTCGAGTCACTGTTCGGCACGACCAATTTTGTGGCAATCACCAAGGGCGCGCCGGATCGCTTGGTCGAATGGGCGTCGTCCGAACATATGCCCGATGGGGTACAGCCGCTCTCATCCGAACGACGCACTGCTTGGCACAAGCAGATCGACAACATGGCGTCGAAGGGGCTGCGCGTTTTGGGCGTCGGCTATCGGCGGCACGATACCCTCCCGGCGAAAGTCGATGAATCCATCGAGCGCGATTTGACCTTGATCGGTTTGATCGGCATCCTCGATCCAGCGCGACCCGAAGCGAAAGCGGCGGTTCAGACTGCGAAGGACGCTGGCATCCGCCCGATCATGATCACGGGCGACCACGCGCTGACCGCCGAAGCCATCGCGCGTGATCTGGGCATCGCGGACGCCAACATGACCGCAATCACAGGCGGCGAAATCGAGAAGATGGACGACGCCGGACTCGCAGCCGCATTGGCGAAAACATCGGTGTTCGCTCGCGTCGCGCCGGAACACAAGATGAAACTGGTCAAAGTGCTGCAAAGTCAGAATCACATCGTCGCCATGACGGGCGACGGCGTGAACGACGCCCCCGCGCTCAAGCAAGCCAATATCGGCGTGGCGATGGGCATCACCGGGACGGAAGTCAGCAAGGGCGCGTCGGACATGGTGCTGACCGACGACAACTTCGCGTCCATCGTGGCGGCAGTCGAAGAAGGACGCACGATCTACGACAATATCCGCAAATTCGTGATGTTCCTGCTCAGTTCCAACGTTGGCGAAATCCTCGTCATGTTCGTCGGCATCCTCGTTGGGCTGCCCATCCCCCTGTTGGCGATTCAAATCCTGTGGGTCAACCTCGTGACCGATGGGCTGCCCGCCATCGCGCTCGGCTTCGACCCTTCTTCGCCCGAATTGATGAAGCGCAAGCCACGCCCCAGCGATGAAAGCATCTTCTCGGACGGCGTAGGGCGCAAAATCATCGTGCGCGCCTTCATTCTGGCGGCGCTAACGCTGATCGCGTTCATTCTCGGACACACACGCTATAACCTCGATCCGTTCAGCCCCACGCGCGGGCTTGAAAATTTCTCGCGCGCACAGTTGGTCGAACTCGTCGGACAGCAGCTCTCGCCCGACGATTGGGACGAACTTTCCGTCGAAGCCCGCGTCGAGCGCTTGTCAGAAGCGACCAACGAAACAGGCGGACACGAAGGGTCGGAGAACGAAATCATCGGCGCGGCGGAACGCCTCCCGCGCACGCTCGGATTCACCGTGCTGGCGCTCGGACAAATCTTCCATGTCGCTGTGATCCACGCAGGCGACAAAGTGTCGATCTTCCGCGAACGCTTCCGCACCAATCGCTTCATGTTCTTGGCGGTGTTTGGGACGTTCCTGCTGCAACTGGCGGTGATTTACGTACCATTCTTGCAGTTCACATTCGATACCTACCCGCTGCCCATCGTGGACTTGCTGATCGGGCTGGCGCTGGCATCGGTGATCATGTGGTACGTCGAAGTCGTGAAAGCGGTCACGAACCGGGCATAAAAACATTCACGAAGGACGCGAACAAACAAAGACCACACGGGCAATTTTCTCCGCGTCCTTCGTGAAGTTCCTTAAGCCGTTTGCGGCTTGTTCTGCAAGATCGCCTCGATGCGCTCGTTCAGCGCAGCATCGATCTTCACGTCGAGCGCCTTCAAGTTCTCATCAACATGCGACAGTTTGGTCGCGCCCGTGATCGCGCTGGCGACGTGCGGATTTTTGAGTACCCACGCCAGCGCCAACGCCGCCGGAGTCGTGCCAACTGCTTGTGCCAGCGCCGTCAGCGCGCGCGCCTTGTCGACGCGCTCTGGGCTAATCTGCTCGCTGAACCACTCGACTTGTTTGGCGCGGCTGTCCTCTGGCACGCCATTGTTGTACTTGCCCGTCAGCACGCCCTGCGCCAGCGGACTCCAGACGACCAATCCCATGCCATGCCGCTTCATCGCGCCTTCGAGATCGCCCTCCACACCGTCCCGATCCAGCATGTTGTACAGCGGCTGTTCGGTGATCGGACGGTTGACATTCAACTGCTTGACGACCACCGCCGCCTCGTCCAAATTCTTCGCCGTCCACATGCTCGTCCCCCAATACAGGATTTTGCCCTGTTGAATCAGCATCTCAATGGCACGCACGGATTCTTCGACGGGCGTATCGTCATCATAGCGATGGCAAAAGAAGATGTCGATGTATTCTTGGTCGAAGCGTCTGAGCGACTGATTGACTGACTCGACGATATGCTTGTACGACAAGCCGCGATCATTCACATCGTCGCTCATGGGCCAATAGGCTTTCGTGCTGATCACCAACTTATGGCGTTCAAACGGCTTGATCGCCCGCCCCACTACTGACTCGCCGCGTCCATTCGAATAAATATCCGCCACATCGATGAAGTTGATGCCGTTTTCAATCGCCCGCTGGATGCACGCCACCGCCATATCTTCTTCCACGCGCGTGCTGCCATAGGTGAGCCATGCGCCCAACGAAATCGCGCTGACGTTCAACCCCGATGTGCCAACTTTACGATACTGCATCGTCCTGTCCTTTAGGTTCACTAGCGAGACACTCATTCTAACCAATCTCGCACTTTGAAGCGGAATCCATTACAATCGTCTCAATTGTTCACAACATTTATGTGAGGACGGCATTGGACATCCGCATTGCGCCGTCGATTCTTGCCGCCGATTTCACCCGTTTGGGCGAACAAATTCGGGATGCCGATGTGGCGGGCGCGGAGTTGATCCATATCGACGTGATGGACGGGCGATTCGTACCCAATCTGACGATGGGCGCGCTGGTGGTCGAGGCGGCGCGGCGTAGTACCGCCAAACTGCTTGATATTCATCTGATGATCGTGGAACCAGACCATCTCATCCCATCATTTGCCCATGCAGGTGGCACGCCAAGCCGAATCAGCGTCCATTGGGAGGCATGTCCGAACTTAAATCGAACCCTCCGCTTGATCCGCGATCAGGGTTGCGGGGTCGGCGTGGCGCTCAATCCCCATACTCCAGCGTTGTTGTTGAGCGAAATCCTGCATCTGGTCGATGCAATTTTGGTCATGACCGTCAATCCGGGCTTTGGCGGACAGTCATTTTTAGACGAAACTTTACCAAAGATTGCCCAACTTCGCCGCATGATCAGTGCGTCGGGGCGCGAAATTGATCTTACGGTTGATGGTGGCGTCAACGTGGCGACGATTCCGGCGGTGGTCGATGCAGGCGCGAATGTACTTGTGGTAGGCAGCGCGGTTTACAGCGAAAGATTTTCGGTACGTGCGGGGTTGGATGCGGTACGGGGCGCGATCAAGGCGCACAAGGCTTCATGAGCGTGCGGAGACGAAAAACAAAAAGGCGTCCTGCCAACGGATTGGCAACGAACGCCCCTCGATTACGACTTCGCCAGCGCCTTGATGCACTTGGTGCACAGGTTTTTCTGGACATAGACGCCCTTTTCCATCACATGCGCACGCTGAATGTTCGGCAAGAATTTACGCCGGGTCGCACGCATCGAGAAACTGCGGGCGTTGCCGAACATCGGCTTCTTGCCACAGTGTTCACAGATTGCCATGATTTTTCCCTAATTGCTGTTTGTCCGAAACACGTCCATGCTATCACAGGGCATCGGCATCGACAAGGGGACGGCGTTTCATAAAATCGAACATTCAGTTTTTTTAAAAGGATCGATCATGTTGGCACAAACTACAGTCACCAATCGGGTGATCGATGGTCATCTCGCCAAACGCCTAATCGGCAGCGGTTTGGCGTGGCTGGAATCGAATAAAGAGCGCGTCAATCAACTCAACGTCTTCCCCGTCCCCGACGGCGATACCGGTACGAATATGTGGCTGACGATGCGCAGCGCCTACGCCGCCATCTCTGACCTCGATGAACCCCACATCGGCAACTTGAGCCAGGCGTTGGCGCGCGGTGCGTTGATGGGCGCACGCGGCAATTCCGGCGTGATCCTGTCGCAAATCTGGTCGGGCGTGGCAATGGCGTTGGACGGACATGCCGCGATGGACGCGCGACTGCTGGCAAGCGCGGCACAGTCGGCGGTCGATATGGCGTACAAGGCGGTCGAAACGCCTGTCGAAGGCACGATCTTGACCGTTTGCAAAGACATGATGATGTCGGTGGTGGAACGCTATCCACGCCAACCCGACTTGATCGCCCTGCTCAAGCGCATGGTGTTCGCGGGACGCGCGGGCGTGCGCCGCACGCCTGACCTGCTCCCCGTGCTGAAAAAAGCGGGCGTCGTCGATTCGGGTGGACAAGGACTGGTGTTCATCTTCGAGGGGATGTTGCGCGCCCTGTGTGGTCGCAGCGTCGAGGTCAACCTCGATCTGCCCATCGAAGAAACACGCTGGCAAGATGCGATTGTGCCAGAGGATGATCTCGGTTACGGCTATGACGTGCAATTCTTGATGCGCGGCAACGGCATGAGCATCGATGCGGTGCGCCGCGACATCGCCGCGATGGGCTGGTCAACCTTGGTCGTGGGCGACAACCAACTGATCAAAGTTCATGTCCAT
This sequence comes from Anaerolineae bacterium, assembly GCA_034437055.1. Lineage (GTDB taxonomy): Bacteria > Chloroflexota > Anaerolineae > Aggregatilineales > Phototrophicaceae > Flexifilum. The sequence goes on along the minus strand of DAOTUQ010000069.1, from coordinate 31,138 downwards.
GTCCACAATCCGGGCGAGCCGATTAGTTACGCGATTGGCACAGGCGCAGCCCTTGATGATGTGGTTGTGGAAAACATGCAGCATCAGTATGAGCAGTATCTCCAAGAACGAACCGAACGCAAGACTGAGACGCGCCATGTCGCGCAAGATATCGCGGTGATCACCGTCGCCAATGGCAAAGGGCTGCATCGCCTGTTTGCGGACGATCTTGGCGCGGCATACGTGATTAGCGGCGGGCAGACGATGAACCCCAGCACGGGCGATTTCTTGAAAGCCATCGACGCGCTCGAAAACAGCGAGATTATCATCTTGCCCAATAACAAGAACATCCTGCTGGCGGCACAGCAAGCCGCGCAAATCGTCGGCGGACGGCGCGTGCGCGTCGTAGCGAGCCGGACGATCCCGCAGGGCATCGCCGCGATGGTCGAGTACAGCAGCGTCATGTCGTGCGAAGTGCCGCCGCCGACACTCGAACGGGTCTTAGGCGGCATGACCGCCGGATTAGAATATGTTGTCAGCGCCGAGATCACCAACGCGAACCGCGATGCCGAAATCGACGGGCTGCATGTAAAAGCTGGACAGTGGATCGGCTTGGTCGATGATGTGTTGGTGGTCAACGGCAACGATATCGATGATCTCGCGCTGCGGTTGTTAGAACGCGCCGATGCGCGCAGCCACGAACGGGTTGCCGTTTATTACGGCGCGGACGTGACCGAGGCACAAGCGCGCGCGTTGGTGGACAAACTGGCGGCGCAGTTCGCGGATCAAGCCTTTGAACTCGTGTGCGGCGATCAAGCCCTGTATCCGTATATTATGAGCATCGAATAAACTATGCTGCATATTGTCACCGACTCCTACGCGCATGACCTGATCGATGATGAAATGGTGACGGTCGTCCCGAACCGCGTCACCATCGCCGGAAAAACCTATCTCGAAGGGTTTGAGTTAGGGGCGGATGATGCGCTGCGGCTGATGGCGGCACATCCTGAGAGCGTGCAAGTGCAGCCGCCGACGACCGCCGACTACAGCGCGGTCTACAAGCGCCTGATCCCGCGCACTGACGGCATCATCTCGATCCATGCCGCACGCGCGATCACGTCGAGTTGGCAAAACGCGGTGACGGCGGCAAAACCACTGGCACAATATCCCATCGAAGTCATCGACTCGATGACCTTTTCCGCCGGACAAGCGATGCTCGTGCGTTACGCCCGACGTGCGATTCGCTCTGGCGCGTCGTTAGATCGTGTCGTGCGCGCGGTACGCGGTGCGGTCGAGCGCGTCTACAGCGTGTTTTTTGTGGAGACGATGGATTTTCTCCTGCGTAACGCGCCCGGCGTGCTGGATGCGCCGCCCATCGAGAAGCCAATCCTCCCCGTCAATGACACTAGTACGTCAAACGCGGAAGGCGAAACTCAGTATCAAGACAGTGGCATGGCGGCATCCCATGCTGTGTTAGGGACGATGTTGGGGGTCAAACCGATCCTGACGGTCGAAGGCGGACGGCTGATCCCCATCGAGAAAGTTCGTACTCGTTTACAGGGTATCGAACGACTGGTCGAGTTCGCCGCCGAATTTGATTCGATGGACGATGTGATGATTCTTACCCACAAATATGGTGAACACTCGCGTATGCTGCTCGAACGACTGCTGGCTGATTTCCCAACCGGGAAGTTCCAGCAAGCGATTTACACCCCATCGCTCGCCGCCTTGATCGGATTGGATGCCACGGGATTAGTGATTTTAGAAAGTGATCAAGACGATGAGTTTTAAGAAAATACGCTTTGTTGCCGATAGTACATGCGACATCCCGCCCGAATTGGTGCAGCAGCACAAGATCGGGATTGTGCCATGCTATATCAACTACAATAATGATAGTTATGCTGATGATGGCAGCGTGGCGTTCCGCGAAAAGTTCTACGCCGACCTGCCAACGATGAACCCGCATCCCACCACCGCCGCCATGCCGCCTGCCGTCGCTGAGAAAATCATCAAAGAATCGCTCGAAGATGCCGATCATGTGGTGATTATGAGCGTTTCGAGTAAACTGAGTGGTGTTTACAATGCGCTGCGTTTGGGGGCGAGCAGTCTGCCCGCCGACAAATACACCCTGATCGACAGCCTGAGCGCGACCATGGGCTTAGGCTTTCAAGTCTTGATCGGGATTGAGACAGCGGCGGCGACGAACGATATCAAGCAGGTGGTTGATACGATTGAGCGCGTGCGAGCAGTGACACACGTCTATATCGCGCCGGCAACCATCGAAAACATGCGGCGCAGCGGGCGCGTGAGTTGGGCGCAAGCCAGCATCGGCGCGCTGCTGCAAATTAAGCCGCTGCTGGATGTTCATGATGGTGAGGTCAATTCCGCCGGGCGCGTGCGCACATTTAAACGTGCGGTCGAGGAACTGGTGCGTTTCACCCATGAACAAGCGCCGCTTGACCGCATGGCGATTGTTTACACGAATGCCCCCGAAGGCGCGCACGAATTGGCGGCGACGCTGCGCGATGTCGCTCCAAGCGGTGCTGTGCCGATCATCCAAGTGACGCCGACGCTCGGCACGCACGTTGGACCCGGCGGCATCGGGGTAGTAACCATCAGTCAAAAATGGAGAACGTAAGGCGAGTTATGCCATCTGCACTCGAAACACTGGTCAAGATTCTGAAGCTGGAACGCGATCAGGGCTACACCAACAAAGCGGTGATCGGCGGCTTGTCGTCGTTCAGCGGCAATTGGAAGCCACAAGCGCAAGCACAAGCACGCCGCACAGAACATTTTATGCTCGTAGACGAATTGAGCGATTTGATGCGCCGTTATGACGACATCACCAGCAAGGATGGGCGCGATCAGCTCGTCCGTTACATGGTGGATCGCATTACGGGACGCACAGCCGCCCCATCGGAATACGCCGCGCGTGATTATGCTGCACAGGTACAAGCCGCCGCTGAAAAAGCCGCCGCACTCACCGAACGCGCCCCCAATCGAGAACGCCCAGAGCGTGAGCGTCCAGCGCGCCCGCCTGCTGACGAGTCGGCGCGTCCGTCCACCGGACGTACCGAACGCCCGCCGCGCGATCCCGTGAGCGCCGCGCCAACGGACGAACCAACGACAGACGAAAATCCACCGCCGGATGTGCCGCGCCCTCCTGCTAATGGCACCCGCTTGCAGCGGCGTGATCCAGCGGCGCGTAACCCGACTCAGCACGATCCAGCGCCCCGCGAACGTCGCGCACCGAGCGAATCGGACGAATACGCGCGTGAATCGGGGCGCAAGGGCGGACGCGAAGTGAGACACGCTGATAGCGCGCGCAATGATGCGTTGTCATCTGTGTTGGAAAAGCGCGATGAACACAGCGCCCTCAACATGGAGCGCGAACTCAACCCTGTCCGCCCGGACGCCCAGTTTACGCCGGATGTGCCGCCGATGCCCCAATTGGCGCGCCCGCCGCGTTCCGCGCGCATTAGCTTGGAAGCCGGGCAAGCGGCGGACATCACGCGCGGACTGCGCGCGCCGGTCGAGAAGATGCAAGGCGTTGGTCCCAAGATGGCGCTGCTGCTCAACAAGCTCAGCATCTTTACCATCGAGGATATGCTGTTCTTTAAACCGCGCCGCTACGACGACTACACCAAAATGCTGCCGATCAATCGGTTGCAAGCGAATCAGACCGTGACGATCATCGGCACGACCACAACCGCCGAAGTCCGCGTCGGTAAGGGCGCGCGCAAGGACTTTTTCGTCGTCTTGAGCGATGGCACCGCGCGGATGAACCTAACTTTCTTCGGACAGCATTGGTTGAGCCGCCAGCTTCACGTCAATCAACAAATCGTCGTGCGCGGCACCACTTCGATTTTCGGCAATCGGATTCAGATGAACAGCCCGGAATGGGAATTCATCGACAGCGACACGCTGCGCGCCGCCAAGATCGTCCCCGTCTACCCGCTAACCGCCGATTTGACCGCGCGCGTCTTGCGCCAGCGGATCAAACAGGTTGTGGACTTTTGGGCAGAGCGGCTGCCCGATCCGCTGCCGCTGCCCGTTTTGGAGCGCACCGATTTAGCCGATATCGGCTGGGCGCTGCAAAATCTGCACAATCCCGGTGGATGGGATCACCTCATGCACGCCAAGCGGCGGCTGATCTTCGATCAACTGCTGCTGATGCAACTGGTGATGCTGGAGAACCGCCGAACGTGGCAAGCTGTCCCCAGTCAGCCCGTGTCCGTCGGCGATGAAGAACTGGACACGTTCTACACGATGGTGTTCCCCTACCCGCTCACGGGCGCACAGCGGCGCTCCATCAATGAGATTCGCGGCGACATGGCGAAGCGCGTGCCGATGAATCGCCTCCTGCAAGGCGACGTCGGATCGGGCAAGACTGCCGTCGCCATCAGCGCGATTGGCGTGGCGCTGCTGAACAAGACACAAGCCGCGCTCATGGCACCGACGGGCATCCTCGCGGAGCAGCATTATCGCAACGTTGGCGCGGCGCTGGCGAAGCTCGAACCGATGTTGGGGTATAAGCCCGTTGTCGCTCTGCTCACCGGCTCGATCACGGCGTCCGAACGTGAAGCAATCTATCGCGGCTTGGCGGACGGATCGATTGATGTGGCAATCGGCACGCACGCGCTGATTCAAACGGGCGTCGAGTTCAATAACTTGACCGTCGCCATCATCGATGAACAGCACCGCTTCGGCGTGGAACAGCGCGGCGCACTGCGCAGCAAGGGACAGAATCCGCATTTGCTCGTCATGACCGCCACGCCAATCCCGCGCACGATGGCGCTGACGATGTACGCCGATCTTGATTTGTCGATTATCGATGAGATGCCGCCCGGACGCACCCCGGTGCGCACGCGCATTATTACCAAAATCGACCGGGAGCGCGTGTATCACGAGTTGATCGAAGAAGAAATCAAGCAGGGGCGGCAGGCGTTCATCGTCTATTCACTGGTTGAACCGTCCGAAGAAATCGACGCCGAGTCTGCCACAGCCGGCTTAGAGAAAATGACGAAAGTCTTTTACAAGTACAAAGTCGGCTTGCTGCACGGCAAGATGAAGGCGTCGGAGAAGGATGATATCATGGCGGCGTTCCGTGACCGCGCCTTCGATGTGCTGGTCACAACATCCGTCGCAGAAGTCGGCGTCGATATCCCCAATGCCACCGTCATGCTGATCGAGGACGCCAACCGCTTCGGCTTGTCGCAGTTGCATCAGTTTCGCGGGCGCGTGGGGCGCGGTACGCATCTGTCGTACTGCTTGCTGGTCTGCGAGACGCCCATCGAAGAGGCGAAAGAGCGCCTGTTGGCAATGGAACGCTATACCGACGGCTTCAAACTGGCGGAGATCGATTGGAAATTGCGCGGCGCGGGTGACTTGATCGGCACCAAACAGAGCGGCAGCGGCATCGAAGCGTTGATGGAAGAAATGACGCCCGATCTGGTCGAGATGGCACAGCACGAGGCGCGCGCGATCCACGCCGAAGACCCTGATTTGCAGCAACCTGAACACCGCTTGTTGGCGCAGCGCGTGCTGATGCTGCGCGACGCCCGCAGCGATGTGAGTTAGGAGAGACAAGCTGATGATTCGCGCGCTCTATCCGGGTTCATTCGACCCGCTCCATAACGGACACATCGATATTGCCTTGCGCGCCGCGCGCTTGTTCGATGAAGTGATCGTCGGCGTCTACGATATGCCCAAGAAGAAACTGCTGTTCGATGTCGATGAACGGGTGAAGCTGGCACAACAAGCCTTTGATATTGGTACAAATATCCGAGTTGCGAAGTTTTCCGGTTTCACAGTAGACTATGCACAACAAATGGGCGCAACCGTGCTGGTGCGCGGTTTGCGCGTATTCTCGGACTTCGAGTTCGAGTTTCGCATGGGGCTGGCGAACAAGAAGCTCGCGCCGCAGATCGAAACGGTAGCGATCATGACCGATATCAACCACGTCTACATCAGTTCCAGCACGATCCGCGAGATCGCGGAACTGGGGGGCGACGTATCGGGCATGGTGCCGCCATTCATCCAAGTGGCGCTGCAACAACGCTTCGCAGAATTGAAAGCGACACAAAGCAGCCCTGGTTATACGATCAGCATTCGAGACTGACCGCCGGAGGGATTGGTAGATGGATATTCAACATTTGGTAGATCGCCTCGAAGACCTCATCGATGAAGGGCGTCATGTTCCGTTCAGCAAGTTCACGATGGTGGACGAAGAACGCGCGCTCGAAATCATCGATCAGATGCGCATCTCCATCCCAGAGGAGATCGAAAAAGCCGCGCGCGTCCTGACGCAGCGGGATCGCATCTTGGCGCAAGCGAACGAAGAAGCCGCCCGACTCGTGCAAATCGCGCGTGAACGTGGCGATCAAATGGTTGACCGCGAAGCGATGGTACAAGCCGCACAAAGCCGCGCCGTCAACATTATCGAAGCCGCGCGTCAAGAGGCGGAAGGTGTGACTGAGGAATCGGATCGCTATGTGCTGGATACGCTGTCCGATTTGGAACAGCAGTTGGTCAAGGTGCTGACGATCATCCGCAACGGCATCAATCAGGTGAATACCACGACTGCCGCGCCGCCCAAACCGACTGCCTTGACTGCCGCACCGCAGCCAACCGCGCCTGCACAGCTTGCGCCGCGCCCATCAGTCGAAGTTGGCGTCAACCCGCCGCGCGCGCTCAACGAGAAAAAATAGCGGGACGAACCGCCTAGCGCGGGGCGCGTTCGGGCTGAAGCCAGAGCGTTTGCCCATCTGTCCACAGGTGGAGCGTCCCGCTCGCGTCTGTCCGATACAAGGGAACATCGATCCGCTCCAACATATCGGGATCGGGTTCGCGGTCGCCGCCCACCAGCGCGATCTGGGGCGTGAGCGCCCGCAGCCACTCCCTATCGAGCGCCCGAATCGCGCCATGTGCGGGCAGTTCGACGACGTTGGTATAAGACAGGGCGCCGCTATCCACCAGCGCCGCTTGTCCATCGACGCTGAGATCGGACGGGAACAAGAACGACGCGCGACCGTACAGCACCCGAACGGTCAGCGCGCCGTCATCCACATCGTCCCCGATCAGCGGGACGGCGGACGGATGCACAATCTCGATGCGCACACCATCATCGACCACCGCGCGATAGCCCGCGCTCACGGGGATGATCGGGCGTGCGCCGAGCCGCTCCCATAAACGCGCAAAGGCTTCGCTCAGATTCGGCTGTCCGTTGTGCAGCGCCGCGCCAATTTCATAGCGGTCAAACACATCGAACAATGCGCTGTACTGTTTCTCGTCCGGCTGCGTCAACAGCCACAATTCGATCTGCCGCTTGTTGAATGGGATACGTTCGCCCAACGCCGTCAGCAAGCGCGCTGGATAGCGTCCGCCGTCGATCAAAATGTGCGCGCCGCCCGGCGTCTGGATCAAGACGGCGTTGCTCTCCCCCATCGCCAACAGCCAGACGTGCAGCATCCCGTCCGGGCGCGCGAACCACAGCGCCGCCATCAGTATGATCAGCCCGACTCCGCTGAAGAGTGCCACCGTCACGAGGGCGCGCGGCGCGATCTGCCTGCGGAGCGTGCCAAAAACATCCGGCGATGCCGCGCGCGCCAAGCCCGCACCGATGGTGACGAGATACAGTGCCGCCACGATGTTCGCGCTCGGATAGATGGCAACCGACGCGAACGACAGCGCCGCGAACGCCCGCACGACGCCGATTGTCCACGCCAGCGGCACAGAGACCAACAGCAGCATTCCCGTCCCAACGAGCGGAAAAATCAATACCATGACGACCGCCGCGCCGCCCAATAACAAGATCAACGGCTGAACAGGCGCGATCAAGAGGTTGACCGGAATAGTTACGAGCGAGAGCCGACTGAAATACAGCGCAATCAACGGGAGCGTGCCAATTTGCGCCGCCAAGCCGACGGTGAACGTCTCCGAGAGCGCGCCCTCCGCGAATGCAGCGACGCGGCGCGGCAGCAGTACCGCCGTGATGCGTGCAAACCCGCGCGCGAACGATTCCGCGAACATGCCAATGCCGACAACGGCGAAGAAGCTGTACTGAAAGCTGATATCCCATAACACCGTCGGATTTTCGGCGGACAGCACGAGCGCCGAGAACGCCAACGACGCGGGCGTGAACGATTTTCGCCGCCATGCGCCGCCCGCGATCCCGACGCCGCTCATCAGTGCCGCGCGCACGACGCCCGGCGATCCACCGACGAGCGCCGTATATGCCCCGATCACAATAAGGCTGATCAGCGCGGCGGTGCGACGACGGCGCGGCAAGCTGCGCCGCAATAGTCCATCTGCGACGCCCGCAAGGATGATCATGTTGTAACCGCTGATGGCGACGACATGCGCCGCGCCCGTCGCGTTGAAGGCATCATCGATTTCTGGCGCGATCCCGCTCTCGTCGCCCAACAAAATGCCGATCAACAACGATGCGCCCGGTTCCGGCAGCGCGGCGTTGATGGCGTCCGCCGCCGCGCGTCGAATATCGATCAATGTGCGCTGCAATGTCGGCGCGGCATCGACGCGAATCACGACAACCGCCGCGTTCGGCATCAGCGCGTAAATCTGCTGCCGCGCCAGATAATCGCGGTACGAGAACGTGTCGATCACGCCCGGATCGCGCAGTTCGCCCGTCGCGCGGACGCGCTGTCCATACACCAATTCAATTTCCGGCGGCGCGTCAATCAAGACAGCGCCCGAAGTCGGATTCGTCGTCCCGATGCGCGTCACGCTCTCGGTCTGCAAGCGCACAAGGACGCGATCAGCGCGCGAAAATGGCGCGGACGCGATCACCCCTTCGAGCGTCATGCCGCCGACGCCGATGTACTGTGCGACGTCCGCCGACGCCGGATAAAGCGCAAAACGCAGCCCGCCGATACAAAAAACGGCGCAGATGATGAGTATCCCGCGCCGCGATTTTGTGACGATGATGCTAAACAGCAGCGCGAGGAACACGCTGATGCCCCACAGCCCCGCCGAAATCAGATCATGCGCCGCGAAAGCGATTCCGGCACACCACGCCAACGCCAACCATGCCAACCGCATGAATGCGCGCGGCTAGTCGCCCAACGGCGCGAACAGCTTGCGCGCGCGATCCGCGCCCCACAGGCACACATCCCATAGATTCGAGAGGGGTTGGCGCGTGTACGGGAGCGTCTGCAAGTACGGCGGGGGCCCATATTCTGGCGTGAACGTCAGCGCCGTGTCGCCCGCCGCGTGCCGTGCGTCCGCGATCTGCGTCCAATGGCGCTCGAACCACGCCAGATGTCCCGCATATTCCGGCGCGGCTGGATCGGGAACTTGTGGGCTTTCTTCGTAACCGACGCGCCCATGAATGTGAAACGCGCGCTGATTGGCGAGTTCGAGCGCGGCGGCTTGATCGTCGGGCAAGCGTTCGCAGACGTTGACCCAATGGCTGTAATCCGCCACGACTTTCAATTCGGGGAACTGCTTCAAGTAATACGCAGTGTCCCACGGCGTATAGAACAGCCGCCCGCGATGCGTCTCATGCGAGACGGGGACGCCGATTTGCTGTTCAATGCGCAAGGCTTCTTCAAAAAAGCGCGCGCCCTCGTCGCGGGACATGCTGTCGCGTCCGGGATGGATACCGATCTTGATCGGTTGATAGGCTGCCAGCGCGGTCAGCATCGGCGCGAGCTGTTCGACAGTATCAATTTGCGCCGCCATGATCAGCTTGAGATGATGGGACGCCACCAACGCCGAGTACGCCGCCGCGTCCAAGTCGCTCGCACTCATGAAGCCTTCGACGCCATCATAGCCCGCGTCGGCAATCGCCTCGATCTGCGCTTGGAATGATCCGGTCATGCCCCACAGCGCGCGGAAAACGTGCAATTCCATATCGATGTCGCTTTCGATGAGGTAAAATTTGTCAGGCGGGATTGTACCGTTACTTTTCGAGTTCCACATCGCCCCGCGCGAACGAATTGCACAGCAAGCGATAGCCCGCCGCCACTTCGCCCGCGTCAATGCTCAAGTACGCGGCGTATTCGGGGTCATGTTCCACCACGCCGGACAGCACCCGCGTGATGCACGCGCGGCACGTCCCGCTCCGGCACGAATGCGCCAGCGACCAGCCCGCGTCCTCCGCCGCATCCAAAATCATCGCGTCCGGCGCACAGTCAAACGCCGCGCCGGATTTCGTCAGTGTGATTCGATACATGATTCATCCGCGTAGGGGCATCCCACCGGGACGCCCGTCACCCATATTACAATTGTTCCAAGACTGCCTCATCCGCAACGACGGGCTGCCATGCGAATGTTTGCCCATCGTCGGGGATATCGCGGATTTGCGCCTGAATCACGTCGTAAATCCGCTCGAAGTACGCTGCCAGCGGCGCGTTGGCGTCCGCTTGATGTTCAAGCACATATGCCGCCATCGTCGCGCGGGCTTCGTCGGTCAGCCGCTTCAGTTCCGCTTGCCCGGCGTTGTCGTCGCCCAACAAATAGCGCAACCACTTGAAGCCATAGCCGACGTGGATGGCTTCATCCGCCCAATCGTAATCCATGTCGTGTGTGCTGCCGTCGTCGCCCGCCGATTCCAAGATTTTGATCTCGATCTGCTTCGTTCCGGCGCGCAGTAAGCCTTCTTCGTAAAAGTACAACAGCGCGAACCGCTGTTTGGCAGGCATCGGCGCGAGCGCGTTGTAAAGCGCGTTGCCATACGGCGACAGCGCGGGGACATCCCAGCCCCATCCTTGCATGGCGCGATAGCCCATGAAACTGTGGCGCGTCTCGTCGTAAATCCAGCGCGCCAAGTCGAGATAGAAATCCCATGTTTCGTTGGGCAGTTCCCACATGACCGACGCCGGAATCTCCGCCGCCCAAATCTCGTTGAAATGGCTGATCGCAGACCACACCTGCATCGCCACGCGCTGATCGAGCGCTTCGATGCGCCGCCATGCCGCCGCGCCTGCCGTATCATATTTGTTTTCGTGCGGCAGATGGAACAGCGCCGGACGGAAACGGGGATCGCGCTGCACTTCCGCCGGAATGCGATGCGCCGCCCCTCCAAAACATTCATGCTGTTCCGGTTTCGGCAGCGGTTCGCGTTCGCCGTCGATGCCGCCAATCGCCACGATCCAGCGCGTGATGTATTCACGCCACGCCGCCGATTCGCTGACATATACCGTCATGCGCTCGACTTGCGCGCGTTTGTCCGCGAGGATGTGCCGAAGCGCGTAGACGGTTGGCGCATCATCGAGCGCATCTGTCCGCGCTAGATACGCCTCGTAATCTGCGATCAGCGCCGGAAGGATCACACCGTAGACGCCTGCGACGAACGCCCGATAATCGGACGCCTTCGCCACTTCCGCGCACAACGCCAGCACATCGGCATCGTATTTTTTGTCCACATCGCGGCGCGGATAGCGCAGTTCCAGCACGCGCGTCCGTAGTTCGTCGGCGTGGCGGCTGGTCTGCCACATATCGGCGGCAAGCTGCGCCTTGAGTTCGACGGGCGGCGTGTCGATCATCCAGACTGCCAGCGTCCGCATCAATTCGCGCTCCATAACGTAGAAACGCTTGAGAATCGTCGATGCTTCGTTAACGCGCGTATGATCGGGGACAGCGCGCGACGAGGGGAGACTTTTTGCCATATCGATTCCTCCGAAACGATTTTTAACCCAGCGAAACGCAGCGATAATTTTCTGTATTTCTCTGCGTTCTCTGCGTTGAGTCCCTACTTTTGACCCGCTTCGACTGCCATTTTCTGCTGCATCCGCACGGGCGTGTTTTCCATCAACCATGCTTCGGTGCGCGTCGCAATCTGAGCCGGCGTTTCGGGATACTTGTACGTCTCCAACAGCACGGGTGTCCACTTTTTGCCCCAACGGACGTGGAAATTCTCGTCGCTCCAGTCGTAGCTGACGGCTGCCGCCGAGATATCGTCGTCGATTTCTTCCCAGTGTTCGCGGTTGGCGATCTTTTCCGGCATCCCGTTCGGCTCAATCACCGTCGTCAGCAAGGCATACTGATCGACGGCGGGCAGCGTCATCATGACGTTGTAGATTTGCACGACCTGCGGCACATCTTCGATACGCAAGCCCAACTGCTGCACGCGGATTTGTCCAAGCTGGCTGTGTCGGATTTCGTCCCACAGGTGGCGCGAGACGTTGAATTGATATTCCCACGGCATTTCCGGCGTCAGCCACAGGATCGATCCGAGCGTTTCCGCCGCGGTCATTTCGTTCAGATAATGCTTGAAGCGCCACAAGCGATGCGCTTCCGGTTCTGCCTTGCGATCTGGCTCGAAATCGACATTGGGATCGAACACCAACCATGTAGGCATCCGCTGGCACGTCTGCCACGGCAGCAAGGACGCATGTCCATCGGGGCGCAGCGGCAGATCGTGCTTCGCACCCAAGCCAGAAACGCCGCCGTCCGCAGCCAACAGTTCCGCGATGTAGTCGCGCCACGCTTCATAGCCCGCATAATTCGCGGCAATCTCCCCGAAGAAGCGTTCCGCCCATTTGACTTGGCGTTCCGTCGCAGGCAACAGTTTTTCCGTCGTCTTGACCGTCGGACGGTCGAAATCTGCCCATGTCGTCTCTGGATGCGCGCGATACGCCTCTAACAGCGCCCGCTTGACAACCAGATACACCGTGGCGATCACTTCGCCGGTGTTCTGCGCGTCGTTCAGATCGCGCGCCAACGTTTGCAGCGCCGATGCGATGCCGCGATCCGGCTGCCAGCAGCGCAGTTCGCGCAAACGCGAGTAGATTTCGTTGGCAGAGTCGGCGCTCTCCCACAGGTGCAGCCCAAGCTCGTTCTTCGCCTCCCATTCGGGGACGCCGGGCAGCCAGCCCGCCAACGTGTGCATACACGCCTTTTCGAGATAGGCGTAACGCTTGAGCAGTTCGACGTTTTGATCGATATTGATGTGCGCTTGTTCCGTGATCATTCTTCACGAGCCTCCATCTTTCATAACATTATCGATGATTTTCTGCGCCCGTTGGTAGGCGCGGGCGCTGAAATTCATCATTTCTTCACTTGACCGCCCCATTACTTGACGGCACCGCGCGCCAAGCCCGAAATGATCAGCCGCTGTCCGAACAAAATGATCAGCAAAACCGGGACGATCATGAACACGCTCATCGCGCTCATCAAATCCCACGGGCGCGTATAGGTGCTGGCGTCCGCCGTCAGTTCCATCAAGCCAACGCTCAACGGCTTCGTCTCGGCGCGTTGGGCAAACACCAGCGGATACAACAATTCGTTCCAACTGATGATGAAATTGATCAAGAACATCGTGAACAGCGCCGGACGAATCAGCGGAATCACGATGCGCGCGAGGATTTGCACCGTGTTCGCGCCGTCGATAGTCGCAGCCTCTTCAATTTCGCCCGGCACTTGCTTGATGAACGACACCAGCGTGAGAATCGTGAACGGCAGCATCAGGCTCGACATCATGATGATCAGCCCGTGATGCGTGTTGACCAGTCGGAACGCCTGAAACGTCTGGAACATTGGCACGAGGACGGCGATTTGCGGCAAGGCGACGGACAAGATCAGCCCGATATACACCAGATTGCTGCCGCGAAACGATATCCGCGCCAGCGCATATGCCGCCATGCCCGCCGCGATCACCGAGATCGCGCTCGATCCGACGGCGAAGATCAGCGCATTGCGGAAGTACAACCCCAACGGCACGGATTCCGACATGCGCGTGAAGTTGTCCAGCGTCGGCGTCGATGGAAAATACTGCGGCGGGATGCGGAACAATTCGTTCTGCGGTGTGATCGATGAGACGAAGATGAAATAGAACGGCAGCGCGATGATCAACGCGAAGATCGCAAAACCGCCGTAGGTCAACAGTTTCAAGCCGTGTCTCGTCCACCATTGCGAACGCGACTCCGCGATGGCGACAGGTTGCGGTCGGGTCAGAGTCGTAGACATGGGCTATTCCACCTCGAAGCGTTTGAACAAGAACAACCCGATGCCGCCGACAATGATCACGATACCGACGAGTACCATGCCAATCGCGGACGCATAGCCGAAGTTCAAACTATTCATCTCCAAATAAATTTTTTGTGCCAGTACCGTCGTGCTGAAGCCGGGTCCACCGCCCGTCATGGCATACGGCAGATCGAACACTGCCAACTGCCACACGAGCATGAACATGCTGGTCGTGACAATGATCGGCATCAACATCGGCAGCGTGATATAACGCAGTTCGTCCCACCAATGCGCGCCATCGACCTTCGCCGCCTCGTACAGATCGCGCGAGATGCCCTGCAAGCCCGCCAGCAGCACCAGCGCCACGAACGGCGTACTTTTCCAGATATTGACCAGCACGACCGCCAATTTCGCGTTGTTCGGGTCGATCAGCCAGCGCGATTCGATGCCAATGCGGCGCAGCAAGTCTGGGATCATGCCGAATTGATCATCAAACATCCAGCGGAAACCGAGCGCGACCACGATCATCGGCATCGCCCACGGGATCAGGCTGATCGTCCGCGCCAAGCCGCGCAAGCGAAACGGTGCATTGAGCAGATGCGCGACCATCAGCCCGAAGACGAGCTGAAACACGGTCGAGACACCCACGAATACGATGGTAAAGCTGATGCTGGCTTGCACAACCGGATCGTTGGCGAGGCGCGTAAAATTATCGAAGCCGACGAAGCGCGTTGGTGGGAACGCCGGATTGTATCGCTGCACGCTGAACGAAATTGTTTGCAGGAACGGATAGAGCGTCGTGAACAGGCGCAGCGCAATCGCGGGCAGCAGCAGCGCGAACGCGATGAGCGTCATGCGCTGCTGGAGGGTGATCGGGCGGAACGGGTTGCGAATCATTTTTTTCTCACCTCACCCCCGACCCCTCTCCACATTGTGGAGAGGGAAGAAAGCGGCACGTCTTCGACGAAAAGGACAAAAATTGGCTTGTCTCCCCCTCTCCGATACGAGAAGAGGTCGGGGGGTGAGTTTGATCTTATTCTCTACGTGTCCAACGCCGCGATCAAGTCTTTGCCTTGTTGCAGCGCCTCCGCGAGGCTCGCTTGATTGGTGAGGAACAGCGATGCCACATCATCGACAATCGTTTGCGCCTCCGCCACGCGCGGATGGAACGGACGCGCCGAGAACACGTTCGCCTCGCTGTAGCGACCAATCGCTGCGATCAGGGGATCGTCCTGTCCGAGCGCCGCTAAAATCGACGTGCGCGGTGTCAGCAAGAAGCCCTGTTGTTCCGCCAACAGCGGCGCGACTTCCGGCGACGTGAGATAGACGAGCAGTTCGGTCGCACCATCGGGATTCGGCGCATACGTCGGCAGCGAGAAGCCCCAACCGCCGATCCAACTCTTGCTGCCCGCCGCGCCCGCTGGCGGCAGTTCGATCACGAGTTTTTCATCAGCGTACCAATCGGCGTTGCCCTCTGCGACCCCTTGAAAGAAGGGCCATTGGCGCATGAACGTGATTTTGTCCTGCATGTAGAGTTCGTTCTGCGCGGTATAGTCTTGGTTGAGCGCCGTTTCGGGGAAAATGCGATGGGTATAGATCATGTCGTACAGGAATTGCAGGGCATCGCCCGTCGCCTCATCGAATGCGAACACCTCGCCGCCCGCTTGCGCCGCCAGATACGCAACGTAAACGTACAACAGCGCCGGCTTGATCAGCGCGTCGGTCGTGGCGTAAATGCCGTTGTCGGGGTCGCTGACTTCCATACCGACGTTAACCAATTCTTCCCACGTCGTCGGCGTCGCCAAGCCGCGCTCGTCCAACACATCCTTGCGCGTGAAGAAATAGCCGACCGCAAATTCGTGCGGGATACGGAAGCGTTCGCCGTCGATGCTCAAGAAACCGTCGATGTGCGGCTGCATACTCGCCGGGAAATCGTCCCATGTCGCTTGCGGGATGATATCGTTGAGGGGCATCACCCATCCGGCGCGCATGAACGTCGGGCTGCTGTCATCGGCGTCGCTGAACAGATCGACCGGGCTGGTTCCCGACGCGAACGCCGCGCTGTAACGTGTCAGCATGTCGTTGCCGCTGACGGGCCCACCCTCAAGCTGGACGGTCAAACCCGTATTTTCCTCGAACGCCGGCAAAACGGAGCGGATCGCATCATGCGCGAACTCTTGGATCGCAAATACGACCGTATTGGCTTGGGCGCGCGCGATGCGCGGCGCGAACATCCCCTGTGAGGCGAATTTACCGCCGCCTTTGAGCGCCAGTGCAGCCGTGAGGGCGGCAGCAGAGCCTTTCAAAAATGTTCGGCGCGAAATCGGCTGACGCGCCTTCGAGTTGCGGTTATCATGAACCATGTTACAAATCTCCTTTTTGTCGAGCCAAAATGAGCTACTATAGAGATGGTCTAGACAAATCCATTTCAAATATATAGTCCACTGGTTTCGCTGTCAAGTTTCGAGGATCGTATGACCATTTACCAATGCACGCTCGTCAGTCACACGCACTGGGATCGAGCGTGGTACGTCACGTTTCAAGAATATCGCATCCGCTTGGTGCGTTTGGTAGATCGGCTGATCGACCTGCTCAATACGCGCCCCGATTTCACGGTGTTTATGCTCGATGGACAGATGAGCGTGCTAGAAGATTACCTCGAAGTGCGTCCCGAACGCGCCGAGACGCTGCAAGCCTTCGCCAAGAGCGGGCGTGTTCAAGTCGGACCCTGGTACGTGTTGGCGGATGAGTTTCTCGTCAGTCCCGAATCGCTGATCCGCAATCTGATGATCGGGCGGCAGATGGGCGAGGCATTCGGCGGTGTGATGAAAATTGGCTATGTGCCGGATGGCTTCGGGCATATCGCGCAGATGCCACAGATTTTGCGCAATTTTGGCATCAACAACGCGCTGTTCTGGCGCGGCATGGGTGCGGAAGGCAATCAGCTTGGTACAGAGTTCAACTGGTGTGCGCCCGATGGCTCGTGCGCACTCACCATTTTGATGCCGTGGGGCTACCACAACGTCACCAATCTCGGCTATGGCGTTCATTGGGGCGATGTGTCGCAGATGAGATTCAACCCGGATTTGGCGCAGCGCAAGATTGAGAGCGCCATCGACAAGCTGATCCCGATGGCGAATACCGACGCGCTCTTACTCATGAACGGGATCGATCACGCCGAAGCCGAACCGCGCATCCCCGAAATCATTGCCAATGCCAATGAGACGCTTGACGGCAAGGCGTTCGTCCATCACGGCACGCTGCACGATCATGTGACGCGCGTGCGCGATTATATCGCCACAACGGGCAAGGCACTCGGCTCGTTCACAGGCGAATTTCGCTGGGGGCGCTATTCGGAGATTTTGCAGGGTGTGTATTCGACACGCATCCATCTCAAGCAGGAAAATTTCAAGTGCGAGACGCTGTTGGAACGTTACGTCGAACCATTGACCGCCCTTGCATGGCTGACGGGTGCCGATGTGGCGGATGGCACACGGGCGCTGGTATGGAAGGCATGGCGCTGGCTGCTGCTCAATCATCCCCACGACGATATTTACGGCAGTGGGATCGATGAAGTCCATCAAGAAATGGCGTATCGCTACAGCCAATGTAAGCAAATTGGCGATGCGCTCGTGCGCGACAGCTTGCGCGAAATCGCCACGCAGTTGGACTACACGGCGCAACCCGGAACACCCGTAATCGCGTTCAATTCGCTTGGATGGGCGCGCAAAAGCTGCGTCGAAGCGATCATCGACTTTGATTTCGACGATCCGAAGGCGAACAACTTCCAACTTGTGGACAGCGCGGGGAACATCGTCCCGCATCAGGTCGTCGGGGACGAAGAAACGTTTTGGATGGAAGTGCTGAAGGCGAACCGCAAGCGGCGCGTCCGCACGCTGTTCGCGCTGGAGGTCGGCGCGTGCGGCTTCGGCGTGGTCTATGCCCAGCCCGCCGATGATGCGCACGTCTCCCCTGCAACTGATCTGCGTGTGTATGAGCGCGGCGCAGAGAACGACTATCTGCTGTTTGCCATCGCTGACGACGGCGGCTTGACCGTGACCGATAAGATCACGGGCGCAGTCTACAGCGGGCTGAATCATATGGTCGATTGGGCAGACGTGGGCGACGAATACACGTTTTGTCCCATCAGGGGAGAAACACCGCTGACGACCAAGACGCTCAATCCAGAAGTCACGCTGTTGGAGGCGGGACCCTGTCGCGCATCGTTCCGCATCGAATGGCTGATGCTGATCCCAAGCGAGATCGACGGACAACGCGCCGCACGCTCGACCAAGATTGTCCCAACCAAAATCACATCGGATGTGCAGCTTTACGCGGGGCAGCCGGGCATCTACTTCAAGACGACGCTCAACAATCAGGCGAAAGATCATAAGCTGACGGTCACATTCCCGACCGGACTAAATCCGCAGGTCGCCCACGTCGATGAGTCGTTTATGGTCTCGGAGCGCGCGCTCGATTTGCCCGATTCAACGGGTTGGATTGAAGACCCCACGTCGCTGATGCACCAGCGCACGTTTTGCGACATGAGCGACGGGACGCGCGGCTTGGCGCTGCTCAATCGCGGGCTGCCGTCGGTTGAAGTCGGTCAAGATGGGACGATTGCGCTGACTTTATTACGCTGTGTTGGCTGGCTCTCACGCGATGATTTGTGGGTGCGCCGGATTGCAGCGGGACCCCTCGTGCCGACGCCGGGCGCACAGTGTATCGGGGACTATACTTACGAATATGCGATCTTGCCGCACACGGGCGACTGGCACGAGGTCTACCGCGATGCCTACAGTTATGCCTCACCGACCATGGCACGCCGCGCCGACACCCATCCGGGCATCGACTTGCGCGAGATGAATATCACGCGCGACGATCCGGCACTGATCACGGGGTTGGGATGGCGGCGCGACGGTGATTTGCCCGCCAATTTGAGCCTAGTGGAGATCGACACGCCAAAATTGGTGTTGAGCGCCGTCCGTCGCGCGGACGATAACTCGCTTGTCGTCCGCGTCTACAACATCGAACAGGAGGCTGTGCGCGGCACGATCCGACTCGGTGTGCCGATGAAAACCGCGTGCCGCTCAAACATGGCGGAAGAAACGCTCGACGCATTGATGCTGATTGACGGACGCACGCTCGAAATCGAGGCGCGCGGCGGCGAGGTCGTGACGATCAAGTTCACACGGTAGCAAAAGGCGATCTTTCGTAGGTGCATGGCGTGTGACACGCGCCATGCACCTATCCCACCGTTTCCCGCGCCCTGCTCTACCCCACGAACGCGCCCGCACAGACCGTGATGATTTGTCCAGTCATCCCGCTGGCGAAGTCCGACGCGAGGAATGCCGCCGTCGCTGCCGTTTCGTGGACGGTAATCGGGCGTCCCAACGGAGGCAACGCCATCGCAGGCGGCTGTCCGTAAATGCGCGTTTGTCCGGCGAACGTCTCTTGGATCGTGGTCGTCTCTGGCATCGCAGAGCCGCGTACACAATTAACGCGCACGCCCGCCATGCCAAACTCGCCCGCCAACGACCGCGTGAGCGCCTCTATTGCGCCGCAAGTCGCGCTGATGCTTGCCATGTTCGCCGCCGCCATGCCGCTCAACGTCGCGGACAGCGTGACAATCGACCCACCGCCCTGCCGCGCCATATGCAGCCCCGCCGCGCGCGCGGTGAGGTACATCGAGCCGAGAATGTGGCGCAATGGGGTGAAGAATTGATCCAATCCGAGCGTGGCGACCGGTTCGGGGTAGCCGAGATCGATGGGACGCCCGCCGATGCCGTTGAACGTCACATCGATGCGTCCCGCGCGCGCCATAACGCCATCGACATAGGCATTGACCGCCTGTTCGTCCGTCGCATCGACGATATCGACCTGCGCCGTTCCGCCGCCTGCCGCGATTTGCGCCGCGATGCCGTCTAACGCCGCTTGATTGCGCCCCGACAGCCAAACGTGCGCGCCCTCTTTGGCGAATGTCCGCGCGACTTCGCTGCCAATCGCGCCGGTTGCTGCAAAGACCAATGCGTGCTTGCCTTGTAACATCATGATTCGCTCCTATTCATCGGTTCAATCCGTAACGATAAGGCTGCGCCCGTCTCAAGCCACGTCTTTAGACCGGACAAGATTTGTCCCCAACCCTCGATCATGCTGGCAATCGGCTGCGTCGCCGGATCAAGTTCCAAATGCGTCAGGGTCAGCTTACACACGTCCCCTTTCGCCTCGATCTCCCACACCACCCGCGACGGCTGGGCGGCAGCGATTTCGCCCGCGAACTGGGCGTAAAAAGTCTGCACCAAGCGGCGCGGCGGGTCGATCTCGACCACATCGCCATTCGCCAACGTGCTGCCATCGGCATTGATGTAGCGGTAGCCCGCCCCCATCGACCATTTCGACTCGATCCGCGTGTTGAAATAGTAATGCTGCGTGATCGTGCCATCGGTCAATGCTTGCCACAAACGTTCTGGCGTCGTGCGGATGTAAACGTGAAAGACGTGTGACACTTTCTGATCCATCGTCGGCTGCTCCAACAAATCTTTGATATCGGTTAAGGCGCGCGTCCACGGCTGCGCATATTTGCTCACCCAACGGTCGTAGACAAGCTGAATCGGCACGGGATTCAGGTAATGGCGTTTCTCGCGCCCCACCTTTTTCGTCGTGAGCAGCCCCGCATCCTCTAAAATTTGGAGATGTTTCATGACGCCGAAGCGCGTCATTTCAAAGTGGGCTTCGAGTTCCGAGAGCGTCTGTCCGTCTCGTTGGAACAGCAGATCGAGCAGTGCGCGTCGGCTGACATCTGCCAACGCCTTGAAGATGTGTTCTTCATCCATGCTCGGATTATATGTGACCTTTTGGTTACATGTCAAGAGGTGACTTTTTAGTCACGTATCAGGAAAAGACCGATTGATCACATATCAATTGGGGGAGTTGAGCGCAGCGGGAGCAAAATACGGGGACAGCACGATCCGCGCGCGATCATCTGTGTCGGCAGCGCGATTTGCTCGCGTTCGCCCGATTCGCCGTCGATGCGGCGCAGCAGTATCTCGGCAGCTTTCGCGCCAATCGCGGCAAACGGCTGCGCAATGGTCGTGAGCGGGGGGTCGAGCTGCTGCGCAACATCGAGATTATCGAAACCGACGACCGATAAATCATCCGGGATACGCAAGCCTTGCGCAGCAGCGGCACGGTACAACGCCATCGCAATCTGATCGTTGGCGGCAAAAATCGCTGTCGGGCGCTCTGGTTGATCGAGAAATTCGCGCAGCGACGTTAAATCGACGGTCGGATAGCCCTCGACGGTGCAGATTAGCGCCTCATCGAGTTCGATATCGCGCTCACGAAGCGCCTGAACATAACCCAGATAGCGATGTTCCATGCTGACAGCAGGCGAAAGCCATGTCGCAAAGCCGACGCGCCGATGCCCCGCATCGAGCAAATAATGCGTGGCGCGCAGCCCGCCGCCGAAATGATCGGTCATGACGTAATCGGTCGCCAACGTCTTGAGATAGCGATCCACCAATACCAGCGGGAAATTATCACGTGCCAACCCCGCCAACGCGCCGACATGATCCGAATCAACCGGATACAGCGCGATTCCGGCGATGCTGGGCTTGCTCATCAGCGCGGCGATAATGCGATCTTGCTGGCTTGGGTCGTTGTTGACGTGGCTAAAGCTGACCAGATAGCCCGCTTGCTCCGCCGCGCTTTGAAAGCCCATCAGCATCGTCGGGACGGACGAGTCGCGCACATACGGGACGATGAATGCCAATGTGCGCGCCGCGTTAGCACGCTCCGATTTGGGGCGCATAATGAAGGTGCCGCGCCCCTGTTCGCGCCGCAAATAGCCATCGCCTTCCAAGATTTGCAGCGCCTGTCGCAGCGTGCCGCGCGCAATGGCATAGTCGTCGCACAGCACTTTTTCCGGCGGGATGCGTTCGCCTTCGCGCCAATCTCCATTGAGGATGTGCGCTTTGATCTGCTCGGCAATCTGGACGTAAAGGGGCGGCGCATCGGCACTGCGGTCGAGGGGATTGGGCATAGGCTTCCGTCCTGAATGGACATTTCTCGAATTGGTCTAAACATTCTATGGAACTTATGGACGATCTGCAAGGACGCGCGGCGTTGCCAGCGAAGGAATCACGAAGTACACAAAGAAAAATAGTTTCTTTGCGTTCTTCGTGCCTTCGTAGGCTTCGTGGTGCCGGTTCAAGTCTGCTTTAGCCGCGTACTCCGCTCAACGAAATCCCCTGAACGAAGTAGCGTTGTGCCAAGAAGTAGATCAGCAGCACGGGCAGCATGACCACCACCGATCCCGCCATCAACAGGGGCCAATTCGGCTGTGAGAACGCATTGGGACGCGCGTTGAAGTATGCCAAGCCCAATTCGAGCGTGCGCATGTTCTCGCCACGCGCGATCAGCAGGGGCCACAGCAAATCCGTCCACGTCCCCATGAAGGCGAACACGCCCAACGTCGCCAACGCGGGCCCATTCAAAGGCATAAAGACGCGCCAGTAAATCGTGAACTCATTCGCGCCATCAATGCGCGCTGCGTCCTGATAATCGCGCGGGATGCTCAAGAACGACTGGCGTAACAGGAAAATGGCGAATGCGCTGGAGATGCTCGGAATGATCAATCCCTGATAAGTGTCGATCCAGCCCAGTTGAAACACGATCAAGAACAACGGAATCAGCGTGATCTGGAACGGAATCATCATCGTCGCCAGATAGAGCAGGAACAGCAGATCGCGCCCGATGAAATTCAGCCGTGCGAAGCCATATGCCGCCAGTGAACACACGAGAAGCTGTCCCGCAACCGTCAAAACCGTAATCAGAACGGTATTCACAAAGTAGCGACCAAAGGGGAGGTTGTTGAACAGCGTGTTATAGCTGGCGAAATTGAACTCCGACGGCAAGATTTGCGGCGGGAGCGTGAATTCCGAACCCGGCGTCTTGAGTGAGGTCGTGACCATCCAGAGGAATGGCACGACCATGATCAGCGCGACCATGACCAAGAACGCATAGCCCATGAAACGCAGAAACACCCCAGCGGGCGTCGCTTTTTGAACGTTGATCATCGTACATGCCCCCTTAAAACATGATTTCTTCGCCGCGCCGACGACGCAGCCACAGTTGAAACACTGTCGCAGTGAAAATCACAGCGAACAGCACCCACGCCATCGCCGCCGCATAGCCGAAATCGAAGTTTTGGAACGCACGCTGATAGATGTGAAAGACTGCCACATCGGTCGAGCCAAGCGGGCCGCCCTTCGTGATTACATAGATCGGCGAGAACACCTGGAACGAGCCAATCACGCCTGTAATTGCCATGAACATCGATGTCGGCGCGAGTAAGGGCAAGGTCAAAAAGCGGAACGTCTGGACGCGGTTCGCGCCGTCAATGGAGGCGGCTTCATACAGTTCTTGCGGGATGGCTTGCAAGCCCGCCAGCCAAATCACCATGTTGAAGCCCATGCCCTTCCAGATCGTGATGATCACGATGGCGGGCATCGCCGTGCGTGGATCGCCAAGCCAGTTGACAGGCGCGATGCCAATCTGCGCCAATAGGTAATTCACGATTCCAGTGGTTGGATCGAGCAGCGTGATCCAGATGACCGACACCGCCACCCACGATGAGACAACAGGCATGAAAAACAGCGTGCGGAACAGGTACACACCACGCAGTTTTTGATTTAGCACGAGCGCGACGCCGAGACTGACTGCCATGCCGAGCGGCACTGCCAGCACCGTATAGTAGAGGGTATTGCTCATCGACGCCCAGAAGCGACGGTCGCCCATCAGGAATTCGTAATTTTCCAGCCCGACATACGGCACATTCGCCGGATTTGGGTTGCGCCAGTCGTGGAACGACAAGATCAGACTGAACACCAGCGGCACAACCAGAAACACAATCAGATGGATCAGTGACGGCAAAATGAACAGATAGCCAGCGCGCTCATTGGAACGACTCCAAAAGCGCCGCCAAAGTGAACGTTTGCCTCCGGCGGGATTCGCGCCGTCCGCGCCCCAGACCGCCGTTTGCGCCATAACGATTTATCCTCTCTGTATCTAAATCGATAGGGTGTCGATGTGAAATGCGAAGGGCGTCCCAGCGGGACGCCCCTGAAAAGATAGTGATTGAGTACCGAGTGCTGAGAAAAGCGCAACATCGCTTTAATTTCGCTTCGTTGCCTGTGTTTCCCTCTCAGTCCTCAGCCCTTTCCTCTCAGTCCTTCTCTAGCGTGACAATTCCCGGTTGATCTCGTCCACCGCAACCGCAACTTCCGCTTCGACGTCGCCGCCTGCGAGGATGCGTTCCATCATGCTATCGAGCAGCGTTTCGATGGTCGGATAATTGGCATAGATCGAGCCATACGGGGGACGACCGTACTGGACTTCGTTGAAGAACGCCTGCTCCAACGCGGGGTCGGCAGAAGCATCGACGGCAGCTTGCGCCGCTGCTTCATTCGCGCTGATGGCGACGCCCGTAATCGCCTTCGTATTCTGGTATTCGGAGTCGGTTGCGGCTTCCACGAAGCGGCACGCCGCTTCTTTCTTCGCTTGATCGATATTCGCGTTGATCACGAAGCCCGACGCATAGAACACCGTCGAACGATTCGCGCCCGCGGGCTGTCCGATCACCGAGAATGCGCCTTCGGTGTAATCGGCGTTGCTGCGCAGACCGACCAGTTCCCAGTGACCGCGATCAAACATGGCGAATTCACCGAGCAAGAAGCGATTCAAGAAGCCGAGTTCCTGCGTCAGTTGTCCAAGCGTGGCTTCGTTGGGGGCAACGCCATCTTCCAACATCAAATCGCGCAGGAACGTGATCGCCGCGATGGATTCTGCCGAGTCAAGATAGCCCGTCGCGGTCGTGCCATCCGGTGAGAGGATATCGCCACCATTTTGCCACGTGCGATAGACCCACTCGAACGCCCACTTGCGGACGCGGAAGCCGTACTGCTCCACGTTTTCGGCATCGAAGGCGGCATCGTTCACATTGCGCCCTTCGCTGTCGAGCGTGAGTTCGCGCGCAATCGTGCGCAGGTCTTCCCACGTCCAACCATCTTGCGGCAGTTCAACCCCTGCGCGCTCGAAGGCGGCGGTGCTGAGGTAAATCATCATCGGCGTAAAGTCGTTCGGCAGCCCATAGATCGCGCCGCCCTCTTCGCGCTGGTGAATCGCCAAGACCGTCGGGAAGAAGCGTTCCAAGTCGAGTTCCGGCACGAGCGCGACACATTCTTGCATGTCCAAGACGTAGCCCGCATCGACCAAGCGCGCCAACGTGGAAGCATCCTGATTCCACATGTCCGGCGCGGTTCCCGCCGCGAGATCGACGAGCAACTGGGTATCAAATTCTGGCACCAACTCCAGCGCGTTCACATCGACACCCGGATTGGCGGTTTCAAAATTGGCGATGAATTCTTGATACGCCATATCCAGCGGCGTCCCCTGCTCTTCGAGCGGGACAACGAACCCAGCGACGTTGAGTGTAACGGGGTCTTGCGCGGTGACAGCGGTCACACCCGCCAACAACGCACCTGCGACCATTAAACGAACCAAATTGCGTTTCATAGACAAAACTCCTTGAAGTAAAGCATGTTCGTACTTTAATGATTATACCAACATTGTATAGACCATTACAAGTTCAATGGTATGGTCAAGTTGCCCATATTCAGGAAATCGATTAACTGGTGCAAGCAGTACTGTCCGGCGATGTTATCCTCCAAGTCGATGACCTGATCGCCAGCACCACCGAAGAAGCGCAGCGTCGTTGCAATGGCGCGCCCCGCGCCGTAGCCGAATTCGACGGCGTAATCGGTCAGCGTGAACAGCCGCGCATCCAAGCGCCGCATAATCGGCTTGAAGTCGTGCGCCGCCGGAAAGCGCGCTGACAGCGCCACGAGATCCAACGCGCGATCTGTCGCCAGATGATAAAACTGCAAATCGGGATAGCCGTCGTGCGGGAAATCGCCCCATGCCGGATGATCGAACAAGAATTTGACCGACTCGCGCCAAAACGGGACGCCCGTCGTCGGCAGCAGCCCGTCACCCGACTGGATGATGAGCGCCCGTCCGCCCTCGCGCAGATGCGTTTCGACGGCTTGATCGAATACGGACGCGATGACTAACTTAACCGTCCGCAAGTCTGCCACGCCGCGCGGAAAATGCGCCGCCAAGTCTGCCAGCGCGCCCGCCGGATCGTACAGCACGACGCCATCCGATGGGAACGTCGCGCGCGGATACAACCACAGCGTCCATTCGTTGCGCGCGAGGATGCCGCTGTCCGTATCAATCAACTCGGCGGCGAGCGTCCAGGCTCCCGCGCGCTCGACTTCTGGCGCGACAAATTCGAGCGGCGTGAGCAAATCGAGCGCCGCGCGCATCGCCACATCAGCCGCGCCGCCCGCGTATTCGCGTCCGTCGGAGTCGGTCAGTCGCCATGTGAGCTGTCCGTTGAGCGGCTTCAAGCCCGAACCCACGATCCGCAAGCTGACCGTTTCGCCCGCCGTGTGATTGTACAGATCGAACGGTGCGGGACGATCCCCGCCGTTCGTCCAGCGCCGCCCGCGCCCCTGCTCCAACAGCAAGACGGTATCGGCGTTGAACATCTTGAACGCATCAGCGTCGAATTTCGGCTGATCGTTGTCGTCGAATATGCCCGACGTGCTAATCGGCGTATCGCGCAAGCCCGTAATCACGTAGCCCGCCATGCCAGTGCGGGCGCGCGTTTTCTCCAAGATGGTCTTGCGGAATAAGCATGACTGTTTGCGCGAGACATCGCGGATTTGGGCATCGCTGAACGGCAAGCCGCCGATGGACGCGCGCGCCGCCGTCATGCGCTGAACTTGTTCGCTGTACGCCCAACGATCCGTATTGCCTTCAACGCCGAGCAAATCCAAGCGCGCGCGGGCGAAGTCGATATCGTCGGGCGCACGGAAATCGTCGCAATCGCAGAACTCGCCAAAGATCGTCGGGCGTTCGGGTCGCCAATCGCGCCGGAAATGGTCGCACAGCGGCGAAAAATAGTGCAAGTCAGCGTAAAAGTGATAATCGTTGAAATCGGCGTAATCGAACGCCAAGCCTTTGTACGCCTCGCCCGACCCGGAGTTATCGCAGATCAGCGCGCCGGGAAATGCGCCGCGCGCCATATCGTTGAGCTGTCCGAGCAGTTCACCGTCCGCCATGCTGGCGTCGAGTTCGCACCCAAGACTGACGATGACGATGGAGGGATGGCGCTTGACGGCGGCGAAAATATCGGCGTATTCGGTCAAAACTTGTGCGCGCAGATGCGGCGTCATGCGCTGCCACCACAGCGGCAGTTCGAGCCACAACAGCATTCCCATCTCATCCGCGATATCGAACAGATTTTGCGGCGGGACGTACAAACACAGCTTGTACAAGTTGAAGCCCAACGCGCGGACGCGCTCAAATTCCGCGCGGATTTCGGCGTCTGTTGGCGTCGGTGCAAGGGTAGCGGGATTCCAGCCCCACGAGAGGATGCCGCGCAGGTGGATCGGTTCGCCATTGAGTCTGAGTGTAGCGCCATCGGCACGCAGCATCATGCGATCCTGTTGGGGCATGGCAGACGATGCCCTCAAATCGGACGACATTTCCCCATGCTGTGCCACCAGTTCGATATCCTGCCACACGCCGCCGAACGTCGTGGAGACATACGGGATGAAGCCGACGAGCGTTTCGCGGTAGCCCCAACGTGGGATTTCATGCGGACTCGGCTTGCGGATGCGCAGTTCAAGCGTATTGCGCGCGCCGACCCGAAGCGCCGCAGTCGCGTCCAGCTCGAACGCCGTCCATATGCCTTCATGCCGTCCAATGGACTCACCGTTAACGATACACTCGACGTGATAACTGACGGCGTGACAGCGCAGCATGATTCGCGCGCCTGCCCACTCGTCCGGCACATCGATTTCGCGGCGGTAGACGGCAGTTTCAACGTCGGCGGGATAGCCCTGTGCCTCCCACGCGCCGGGAACACGAATCGTCGCGGTCACGCCGCCGATTTCGATCTCCCAATCGCCGTTGAGCGAGAGAACGGGAGCTACATTGTTTTCAAGCATTGCAAACATCCTTTTTTAACGCAGCGATTACGGAGACACGGAGGAAAAAGAAGAAAGATTCAACGCAGAGCAGAGAAAAGAATGAGGATTATGGCATTTATCTCTGCGCACGCTGCGATGAATCTTTTTCGCTGTGATCGATTAGCGCGGCATCCGCGCCGCCGCCGTCAGCAGCGTCGGAAATGGCTGATGCGGCTCGGTCTGATACCAATACGCCGTTGAGGAATAATCGTTAGAGAGCTTGTTGGCGTGTCCGTGTTCGATGGTGACTTTGATCGACTGCTCGAAGAAGATCGGGTCTTCGACATGGTAACGGTACAGCGTGTTCTTGCCACGCCAGCGCCAATCTTCCGTCCCCTGATACAAAATCACGCCATGATACGGCGCGCTGTATTCTTGCGTCGGACAGAACGCGGTGTTGAAGTAATCTTCCGTTCCTGTCCCGTACAAACGCGGCAGCGGTTCGCCATCGATGATGATCATGTCGTCGCCTTCGCCGTACCAGTCGTTCGACTGGCGCTCGAAGCAATCCACATCCAGATGGCAACCGACGTAATGCCCGCGCCCTGCCGCCTCCAAAATGATGTAGTTGTTCTCACCCGTGAGGTTCGGCGTTTTCCATGCTTCGCGCATCGCGTCGTTGTTCTGCGACCAGCGCACGGACGGGTCTGCCCATCCCGGCGTTTTATCTACGCGCCGCCATTGAGCATGAAAGCGCGCGTACTCGCTCATGTCGGTTTCAGATGGATACGCTTCATAATCGATGTAGAAGTAGAAATTCAGCGGCTTGTCGCATTCATTTTCGATTTCGATGCGCGCGCCCGACTGATACGGCATCGGAAACCAACAGTTGAAGCTGCGCCCATTCTCCGGCGACATTTGCAGCGGGAGCGAGACGAAATTGCGCGTCAGGTTGTGTCCCATACCGAAAAAATCACCAATGGGGACTTCGACACTCGGCTGATCTTCGCCGTCCCAGAACATGCGCAGCACGACCTTGCGAAACTGCCCCGCATCATGCGACCACATCGTACACCAGATATGCTTGATGCAGCCCGCGCCGATCAGCGCCCCGATATCGCGCTTCTGTCCCGGCGCAAACTCCCACCAATCGGAGTTCCCGCCCGCCGGATCATAGCTGGAGGCGCGCATCCGCTTGACGCCGGGACGCAAGCGCGCCAGTCCCGCTAACGTGCTGTTTCCAATCATTCTTCAACCTCCAGCACGTCCGCCGCATTGCGCGCGAATGTATTTTTGCCCATGGTGACGCCGGGCTTGCGCTTGAGTCGCAGCGCCGCCTCGACATTGCCCGTGAAGGTGTTGCCCTCGACGGTGCAGTTTTGCACACGGGCGAAGTGCGCGCCAACGCGGTTATCATTGAAGGTGTTGCCGCGCAAGCTGTAATCGTGGCACTCAGCATTTTCGGTCTTGTCGCCCGTGTAGCCCGCGAAGCCCACCAGATTTGACTCGAACAGGTTGTTTTCGACAATGAAATTGTACGAAACGACGTGATCGGGGTAGTAATCCAACACGGGCGACCCACCGCGCGTCCACAGGCGCACGCCGTCGCCTTGCGTCATGCGAATCTTGTTGTTCCGAATGATGTTATCGTGTCCGTGTTCGACGGCGATGCCCGCCCAACGGCTGAACTCGACCAGATTATCGTCGAGGATGTTTTCCCACGAGAAGCCGAGCCAAAAGCCATAATTCGAGCGGCTGCAATCGTTACGCCGGAAGATGTTCCCCTTCGAGAAGGTCGATTCAATGGCGTTATTGGGACTCAGACGGCAGTCGTTTTCCTCGAATAGGTTGTCGTTGCACGGTGTAATCACGCCCGGATGCTCGTAGCCCGCAATGAAAATGCCGTCGCCACCGCACAAACACGAATTGCGGACAAAGCGATTGCGCGACGATCCGCGCACCAGCACGATACCGGCGGCGTCCGCTTCGACGCGGATCGAGCCATCCTCTGGGCGTCTAAACAAACGATTGCAGAAGTCAAGCTGATTGCGCTGAACGGTATTGTCATTCGATCCGGACAAATAGATGCCCCAGCCGCTGTTGAACGATGCGTTGTTATCCTCAACGATCATGTTTGTGCAGCCGTAGAGCAAGATGCCGTTCATCTGATGCTGCAAATCGCACGCGCGGATCGCGCCGCCCGCCACGTTGTTCAGCAGAATCGCGCCGCTGTAGACTTTTTCGATGGGCAGCCACAAATACAGAAACGTATCGATGCCCTCAATTTCCGCCGTATTGCGAATCGTGACCTTCTCAATCTTCACATCCGCGCAATCGTCGGCGCGAATGCCGTGATAGAAGCCCGACGTTTGCAGATTGCGGATGGTGATTTGCTTGCGTCCTTGCGCGCGGATCGCGTCGTTCTTGCCGAACAAGCTGACAATTTGCGCGCCGCCGCCGTCCAACGTTACGTTGTCCGCGCCGATTTCGATCCCGTTCGGCAAGTCATAGATGCCGCGCGCAAAGTGTGTATCTTCCGTGATGATCATGCCGTCGGTCGGCACGACGTTCAAACGCATCGCTGTACCCTTCTGGAGACAATCAACTCACAAACCAACCCTGTTCGATGATGCCAAACATCAAGAAATAAACCATCGCAATGATGCCGGTGAACACCGCGGGACCGATCACAACGCCCTTTTTCTTCGCGCGCACCAACCCCGCCGCGATGAATGGGAAGACGATCATCGCGGAGTTGACCACGAACATGCCAAACTCAGTCTTGGTCAACACCGGCTTTTCGCCAATATAGCTTGCGTTGATGCTCAACTTGGCGATCACGACGCAAAACAACACTGCCGCGATCAAGAGGGTCGATCCCATGTTTTTGTCCGGCATCCGAAACAGCGTGAACAACGAGAGCGCGAAGATCATATACAAAAGCACGTTCCAAATTACGTCTGTCCCCTGTCCGAAGCCCAACAGGGTGCCAATCGCATTGCCATCAATTTGCATGATTATCGCTCCAATGAAGCCTGAATTGACTCCGCAATCAATCCTAGCATAGATTTCGGGTAACTACTCAGGGGTCGTTTTTCCCCTCATTTTGGCAAATTGAAACGCCAAATTTGTCTGCGATGAGAATAGGCTCTCCCTCAAAAGATTGAGGGTTTTTGTCGAAAACAACCTAT
>DAOTUQ010000068.1:0-2344 GCA_034437055.1 Anaerolineae bacterium | reverse complement strand
ATAGGTTGTTTTCGACAAAAACCCTCAATCTTTTGAGGGAGAGCCTATTCTCATCGCAGACAAATTTGGCGTTTCAATTTGCCAAAATGAGGGGAAAAACGACCCCTGAGTAGTTACCCTCCATTATCATTATTATTCCGAATCGAGCGCCATGTTCGCCGCCTCGATGAAGCGCGGATCATAAACCTGATCAGCTTCCAAAATCACATCAATGAAGCCACGCTCGAATGCCCAGTCTTGATACGCGCGCACGCTGTCAATGTCAATCGCGCCGTCTACGTGGATTTGTGGGAAGCACGCGCGCTCCAGCACATCAGCATCGAGTTCGGTTGCCGCCGCCAGGATGTCAAGGTTGCGCTCGGTCTTGCCCTCGTTGTATTGGCGCACCCCCTGTAGGTACGCCGTCATGAAGCGCGTCCCCACGTCCGCATCGCCTTCGAGCAGGTTGGGCCCAAACGTGATGAACGCATACGAGAAATTCGGAAAAACGGCGTTGGCGCCGACCCACAGCGCGCCCGATTCGTCGTCTGTCCAACGCACGATCTGCGGATCGATTGCCGCAGCCACATCCAAGCTGCCGTTGGTCAGCGCCTCGCCCACCAACGGCGTTTCGACTTCGAGCAGGTCGATATCGTTGACCGTAATGCCGTAACGCGCCGTCAAAATCGCGTCGAGCAAATAGCCCATGAACGCGGATGGATTCGACGGCAGATCGTAGCGCAGCGCGCGCGCCGCGTCGGCATCGAGCGTATCCATCGACTCCAGCAGATCGGGGCGAACGAGAAACGCCGCCGTCGAACAGTCGTCCGCCGATCCGAACGAGCCTTTGTCCGCCACGATTCGCGCCGTGCCGCCGCGCGCAAGCGCATTGATGATGCCCGCGTTCAGGCTGCCGCCCAACACGTCGATTTCGCCGCTCAACAGCGTGGGAACAAGGATCGATGAGGCGTCGGTTTGGATGAACTCGACGGCGAGTCCCTGCGCCTCGAAGAAGCCTTCGGCTTGCGCGATGTGATGCGGCGCGAACGACAACACGGGCAGGACATGGACTTTCAACGGAATCAATTCGGATTGTGCGCGGCTGATGCCGACAACACAGGCGGAAGCGGCGACGACGAGGACAAGGAGACGACGGACTGCGACCATGAGACGACTCTTTTCGGCGATGAAATGGATAAAAAAGCTCACTCTGTGCGCCACGGCATCAGGCGGCGGCTCACCACGCTCAACAACTGATGAATCCCCAAGCCCAACGCAGCAATCACAACCAATGTTGCGTACAATTCTTCCGTGCGGAACGTCTGCCATGCCAACCAGACCGCCGCGCCCAACCCCCGCTGCGCATAGATGATTTCGGTCACGATCACGATGGTCAGCGCCGCATTCAAGCCCAGATTGATCCCGCTCATGATCACGGGCAGCGCGCCGGGCAAAATCACCCGCGCGAAGATTTTGCGCCGCGCCGCGCCGTAGCTCTGCGCCACCTCGATATGCAGCGGCGCGACGCCCAAAACGCCGGTGATCGTGCTGACAATCACCGGAAAAAATGCTGACATCGCCACCACAATCACGCGCGACTGCTCACCAATGCCGAAAATGACCATGATCAGCGGCAAGACGGCTGTTTTTGGGAGCGGCTGAATCACCGCGATGAACGGCATCACCAGCCGCCGCAGCCGGGCTGACCAACCGAGGATCAATCCAAGCGGCAGCGCGATGCCCGCGCCCGCACTGAAACCGAGCGCCATGCGCGTCAGCGTATGCGCCAGTTGCTCGATCATTTCACCCGTGCGGAGGTTGTCGAACAGCGTCCGCGCGATCAAGGACGGCGCGGGGAAAAACAGCGTCGAAATCCACTTTTGCGAGGCTGCCAGTTCCCAGATCGCCAAAAACGTGAACGCCAACAGCAGCGGCGCGCGCCGTTCGAGCGCGGGCAGCATGACCGTCCGCGCGATTACCCCAGCGCGGATGCCATGCTGTCGCGCAGACTGCTGCGCACTTCCGCTTCGAGTACGCTCCAAATTTGCCATCGCATCTCCGTTATTTTTGCCATCGTCGGCACATCCAACACGCGCGGACGCTCCAGCGGGATCGTGATATCCTGCAAGATGCGTCCCGGTCGCGCCGACATGACCACCACGCGGTCGCCCAAGTAAATGGCTTCTTCAACATCATGAGTGATATAGATGACGGTCTTGCGGTCTTCGCGCCACAAGTCGAGCAATTGCCCCTGCATCAACAAGCGCGTTTGCGCATCGAGCGCGCTGAACGGTTCGTCCATCAGCAAGATCGGCGCATCGACCAAGAACGCCCGCGCGAGGCTGACGCGCTGGCGCATCCCGCC
>DAOTUQ010000067.1:0-33770 GCA_034437055.1 Anaerolineae bacterium | reverse complement strand
CGACGCTTTCAAGCGGCGCTTAAAGCGATTCAGCTTGCCAATCAAGGATCACGAGGTGATACTTCTGACGGTAATGTAGATGGAATTCAATTTCCTAACGTCGGCACAGACTCAGCGCGGTTTATCTCATTCTGCTTACGCGCTGGTGGCATTCCCATGATGACGACGGGCATAATCAACACTTGCGACCCAGATGTTTCCGTTGGATGGTGTGTTGCTCCGCCCCTAACAGATTTAGGTGCATTTCGAGACAATCTAATTTGGCGAAATCACAATGAAACGAATACTGTTGAAGATACTGATACTCCTGTTGATTTGCCCAACGACGCGCGACTCGCTGGGTTTCTGCTAGGAAATCCCAATGTGCTTGGGGGTGGTATTACATTATTTTATAATATAAACAATCAATTTGTTTCAAATACAGCTTCGGGTGTAGAGAAGTACAAAACGATTTCAATTGATCAGGTAATTGGTTTAAACTCAAATAGTGATACATATTTTCCAAGTGGATATCCATTAAGTGAGATTCTTGAAGACCGCAAGTATGCAGAAATTGCTACAAATCTTGGCGCGGTAGCTGGACAAATTGCTTTCATGAATGTTGGTGACTATGTAGTTACCCGCGGTACTCAATCAGCGCATGGTTTCATCATTACAGGACGGCAGGCAGCGGTAAAATGTGTTGGTAGCCCAGCAAGTGGTACTCCACTTTCTCAACTAGATGTCTTATATGTAGCTGATTTGCCCGGAACGCAAGATGGCGATCCAAGACCATTTTATTGTACACGTATCCCTGAGGATTTCGGTGACGAGTTCAGTTTCTTCGATTTTTATTGGTGGTATTTTATCAAAGTCCCTGATCTATGGTTAATTTCTTTTGACCGGCTTTATCCTGATCCGCTACCAAGAAATAATATTTAATCATGTTGCTAACTTTAAAGTTGCCCTACTACTTTACAACAATTGTTGTTTTGATTGTAGCGTTGTCTTCTTTTCAAAACTCTCGGACAGATTTTACAGCACCATATCTTTACTATTTCGTAGCCAGAGAAGGTATATTTGTCATCGAACGCGCGGACGGTACAGATAGACAAATTTTTGCCTCGTTTCAATTGCCAAGTCCTATCAACGCTGCTGGAGATGGATATCTAGTCGGACCAGGATGGTCGCCATCCGGTCAATGGTTCGTTTGGTCGCATCTTGGGTCGAATGGAATACCGAGTCGAGACGCCTATATCTTAAGTCGAAATGGAACTATTGCACGTCACATTCAGCAATCGAGTCCAGAGCGTCCAACACACCAACAGTTGATGGTTGCGCATCTGCTTTGGCATCAAAATCATGAATTGCTCTTACTTCATTTGAGAACGTATTCTCCAGACAATGGAGAAGCATACATCAAATTGTATGATCCAGAAGTTAACGAATTTATTTTGGAAATTGACATTTATGCTGTATTGGAACAAAAACAAAATACTTATGATATCTTTTGGTCTAATGATGGACAATATATTATACTATGGGGTAGTCGAACAATAGATGTACTTGATCTTCAAGGCATTAAAATAGGGTCTATTCCAGTAAATTTATTTCAAAATCTTATGAATACAACTCGCCGCGCGCTCAATTATATTCCATTTATTCAATATGGACAGCGGAATATACCGAGCGCATCGGGTGAATGGCGTATCCGAGTAGAAACTATAGAGGGATTTGGAGTGTCAAATGTATTTGTGGTTCGGAACGATGGAACCATGCGTCGTGATATTGCAGGTTGCCCCATCGATTCGCAATCATGCTACGGTTGGCTGCCCGACCTGCACACGGAATCGACACCCTAGCACGATGTGATATACGACGATGGATAGTTCACTATAGGAGCAGCACACCATGACCCTCCCCACTCTGATCACCGATGCCGCCGACGATCCATCCAAGCTGAACGCCATCATCGCTGAAATCGAAGGCGGATCGCTCGACTCCGACAACCCGACGCTGTATCCCGCGCCGACCTTCGACGCCGCCACCAATACATGGACGCTCGCACAAAGCAGCGCGGTCAATGGCGTCTATGAGGGTGTCTATAAGCTGCCCGGTACGGCGACGTGTTCGTATGTGGAGATTGTCGCGGTGACGGCGCATCAAAATCCGGCGACGGGCGCGGGCGCTAATCCTTTTGGGACGCCAAACTGCTGAACCCGTTTGAGCCGGTGCAACTTTCTCGAATTTGCTCCATCCCCTTGCTTTTTCAGCCCAACCCCGTTATCCTCTTTCGTATGAATGCATTCCGTGCCACCCTCACCCCCTCAACACACCTCCTGCCATCGGTTGCGATGTGCTGCATGATGTGTTGTATGGATCACACCCACACGCGGGGGACGTGAGGCACACGCACGACTGCATCTCAAACTTGGATTGCAAACGGCGAACGCTCACCTTCCGCGAAGGGGAGCGTTTTTTGTTGCAATGAAGCGGACGCGGCGACTCATCGGACAGCGAAGCGCAAAGGATGCGCATGACCACGAACGTGATTTTGTCCCCCGATCTCCAACAGCGCGTCTTCGCGCAGATGGAGGCGGCGTTCCCCAACGAAGGCGGCGGTTTCTTGCTCGGTCACAGCGCAGCTTCAACCGTCGAAATTGTGGACGTGATCGGCGTCCTCAACACATTCGCCGCCGAAGAACAATTCCATCGCTACGAAATGACTCCCCTCGATTGGGCGCGTATGGAAGATGAAGCCGACGCGCGCGGGCTGACGTTGGTCGGCTATTTCCACAGCCATCCGAATTCGCCCGCGATTCCGTCGATCTACGACCGGGATCACGCGCTGCCCAATTTTGTCTACATCATTACATCGGTTATGAACGCCAAGGCGGTCGATATGCGCGCGTGGCAGTTGCGTGTGGATCGGGGGGCGTTCGACGCCGCCAACTTGGTGCTTGCAGCGAGCGAAACGCACAACACACGAGGAGCAGGGAAGATGGTCGAGGCATTGGTCAGCACACAGTGGGTGGCGGACAATCATACGAGTGTCCGTTTGGTCGAAGTCGATGTCGATACGACGCAGTACGCGACGGGACACGCACCGAGCGCGGTCGCGTTCAATTGGCAGTCGCAGCTCCAAGATCAGGTCGCGCGCGACATTATCTCGAAGGACGATTTTGGAAAATTGTTGGGCGAAGCGGGCATCGCGCCGGATACGCATGTCGTCCTCTACGGCGACAACAATAACTGGTTCGCCGCCTATGCCTTCTGGTTGTTCAAATATTATGGACACGAAGCCGTCAGCCTGATGGACGGCGGGCGCAAGAAATGGTTGGCGGAGAGCCGCGAGACGACGACTGACGTGCCAAGCTATCCGGCGGCGACCTACACCGTCGCGCATGTCAACGCCGATCTACGCGCTGACCGCGATTACATCCGCGCGCGCCTCGAAAGCGATCCGTTCGCGTTGGTGGACGTGCGTTCGCCGGCTGAATACGTCGGTGACATCATCGCGCCGCCCGGCATGAGCGAGACGGCACAGCGTCCCGGTCACATTCCCGGCGCGAAGAACATTCCGTGGGCGCAAGCCGTCACGGAAGATGGTTCATTCAAGAGCAAGGCGGAACTCACGGCGCTGTATGGTGGCAAGGGTGTGACCGCCGATAAGCCGGATGTGGTGGCGTACTGCCGCATCGGGGAACGCTCGTCGCATACGTGGTTCGCGCTCAAGTACATCTTGGGTTTCGAGAACGTGCGCAATTATGACGGCTCGTGGACGGAATGGGGCAATCTGATCGGCGCGCCGATTCGCAAGGGTGATCAGCCCTAAAATACACTGATGAGTGATGAGTGACGAGTAAAAGCTCGTGAAGATCGGTGATTAATCGCGCGTGAGCATCTCATTTTATGCCCACACGCGAAAATCGCGTCGTCTACACAGGACTAACTCGATTACATACATTGTTTTTCCCTCATTACTCACCCCTCAACGCTCATTACTTTTTCTAGGAGGAGATATCATGACCGAAAACGGAAACCATCCCGACGACCATCAGCACAGCTTCGACACGCTGGCGCTGCACGCGGGCTACAAGCCTGATCCGACGACGGGCGCGCGCGCGGTCCCGCTTTACCAGACGACCGCCTATCAATTCCGCAATACGGATCATGCGGCGGCGCTGTTCGGCTTGCAGGAATTCGGCAACATCTACACGCGCATCATGAATCCCACCAACGATGTGTTCGAGCAGCGCATTGCCGCGCTTGAAGGCGGGATCGCGGCGCTGGCGACTGCCTCTGGACAGTTCGCCGAGACGCTGACGGCGCTGTCGCTGGCGGATGCGGGTGACGAGTTCATCACGTCGGCGGCGCTGTACGGCGGCACATATACGCTGTTCTCGCAGAGCCTGCGCCATTTGGGGATCAAGGCGCATTTCGTACAGGGGACGAACGCGGCGGACTTCGAGCCGTACATCAACGAAAAAACCAAGTTCATTTACTTGGAGACCATCGGCAACCCCAAGTTGGAAATCCCCGACTTCGAGGGCATCGCCCAGTTGGCGCACGCGCACGGGCTGCCGCTGGTGATCGATAATACCTTCGGCACGCCGTATCTGTTCCAGCCGTTTAAGTGGGGCGTCAACATCAGCTTGCACTCCACGACCAAATGGATCGGCGGACATGGCTTGAGCATTGGCGGCGTGATCATCGACGGCGGCAACTTCGATTGGAAAGCCAGCGGACGGCATCGCGGCATCGTCCAACCGGAAGAGGCATATCATGGCGTGGTGTTCGCGGACGCGGTTGGCGCGTTGGCGTTCATCATTCGCGCGCGCGTCGTCGGGCTGCGCGATTTCGGCGGATCGCAAGCGCCTTTCAACAGCTTCTTGAACATCATCGGCTTGGAAACGCTGTCGCTGCGCATGGCGAAGCATATTGCCAATACGCAAGCCGTCGCGGAATACTTGCAGCAGCATCCCGCCGTCTCATGGGTGAATTATCCTGGCTTGGCGGATCATCCGAGCCACGACCGTGCCAAGAAATACATGCCCAACGGCGCAGGTGCGGTGCT
The DNA here is from genome assembly GCA_034437055.1 of Anaerolineae bacterium. Taxonomy (GTDB): domain Bacteria; phylum Chloroflexota; class Anaerolineae; order Aggregatilineales; family Phototrophicaceae; genus Flexifilum. Next base: position 28,714 of record DAOTUQ010000067.1, on the reverse strand, counting down.
TGGCTTCGGCATCAAGGGCGGACGCGATGCAGGACGCTCGTTCATCGACAGTCTGAAACTGTTCAGCCATCTCGCTAACGTCGGGGATACGCGCTCGTTGGCGATTCACCCTGCGACGACGACGCACAGCCAACTGAGCGAAGCGGAACAGACCGCGTCCGGCGTCACGGGCGATTATATCCGCTTGGCAATCGGCATCGAAAACATCGACGATCTGCTGTGGGACTTGGATCAAGCGCTCACGATATCGCAGGGGACGACGATTCACGCGCTGACGTAACCTCACTTCATCCCGCTCCATGAGGTAGAATGTCAAAATCCCCTCTCCATATCGAGAGGGGATTTGGGGATGAGGTAAGGAGTTTGAAATGACCGCCAACGGGCGCCGCCCCCACGAACCCGGCACAGTCGGGATTGTCGAGACGCAGTTTGCGCACTTCGCTGCGCCGCTGCCGCTGACGTCTGGCAAGGTGTTGGAGTCGTTCACGCTGGCTTATGAGACGTATGGGACGCTGAACGCGGAATCCTCCAACGCGATCTTGATCTGTCATGCGCTGTCGGGCGATGCGCATGTTGCCGGCTACTATACCGACGATCCAGACGAGAAGCCGGGTTGGTGGGATGAGGCGGTTGGGTCGGGTAAGATGTTCGATACGGATCGCTTCTTTGTTATATGCTCCAACGTCATTGGCGGCTGCATGGGCAGCACGGGTCCCGTATCGCTTGCGCCGGATGGCAAGCCCTACGCCTTACGTTTTCCGATGGTCACGATCTCCGATATGGTGGCGGCACAGCGGCACTTGATCGACCACTTGGGTATCGATGCGCTGTTTGCGACGGCGGGCGGCAGCATGGGCGGAATGCAGGCGTTGCAATGGGCGCTCGATTTCCCGGCGCGCGTGCGCCATGTGCTGTTTTTGGCAGCGACACCGCGTTCCTCGACGCAAAATATCGCTTTCAACGAGATTGGGCGGCAGGCGATCTACGCCGATCCGCGCTGGAATCGCGGCGATTACTACGACGGCGAACCGCCGAATCCAGGACTGGCAGTTGCGCGCATGGTCGGGCATATCACCTACATGAGTGAACACTCGTTGGAATCGAAGTTTGGGCGGCGGCTGCGCGGACACGACCGCATCCCGTATCATTTCGACGTGGAATTTGAAGTTGAGAGCTACCTCCGTCATCAGGGCGAAAAGTTTTATCGACGGTTCGACGCCAACAGCTACTTATACATCACCAAGGCGCTCGATTATTTCGATGTCGGGGACGGGCAGCCGACGTTAGCAGACGCACTTTTGCCGACGCGCGCGGCGTTCTTGATCGTCAGCTTTTCGAGCGATTGGCTGTATACCGCCCAGCAAGCGCGCGATCTGGTCGATGGCTTGGAGACGATTGGGCGCGACGTGTGCTATCGGCACATTCACGCCGATTTCGGACATGACTCATTCTTGGTGGAGGTCGATACCATGACAACGCTCGTCGGCGGTTACTTGCGCGAGCATTGGGAACGGTTTTGCGCGGATAAAGAGAGGATCAAGGCATAAACGATGGCGAACATCACTATTCCGACCCCGTTACGGGCGTACACGAATCAACAGAAGGCAGTCGATGTCAGCGGCGCGACCGTTGGACAGGCGATTGATGATCTGACGCGCCAGTTTCCGGCATTGCGCGATCATCTTTTCAACGGCGTCGAACTGCGCCGTTTCGTCAACATCTACATCGGCGAGGACGACATTCGCTTCCTCAGCGGGCTAGAGACTGAAATTTCGGAGCGCGAAAGCCTGCGCATCATTCCCACCGTTGCAGGCGGAAAGGCATAGCGCGATGCAGCCCCTTGTCCAGAAATTTGGGGAACTAAGCAACAGCGAGATCGCCCGTTATGGGCGGCACCTGATCATGCCGGAGTTCGGCATCGAAGGACAGCGCCGCATGAAGGCGGCAAGCGTGCTGATCATCGGCACAGGCGGACTCGGCAGCCCCGTCGCGCTGTATTTGGCGGCGGCAGGCGTCGGGCGGATTGGCTTGGTCGATTACGATGTGGTGGACGAGAGCAACTTGCAGCGCCAAATCGTGCATGGCATTTCCACCGTCGGCATGTTGAAGGTCGAGAGCGCGGCGCAGCGGCTGCGCGATCTGAATCCCGATATTCAGCTCGATCTGTACAACGAGCCGTTGACCAGCGACAACGCCATCGAGATGATGACGCCCTACGATATCATCATCGACGGCACGGACAATTTCCCGACGCGCTATCTGGTCAACGATGCGTGCGTGAAATTGGGCAAGCCGAACGTCTATGGGAGCATCCTGCGGTTTGATGGTCAACTGAGCGTGTTCTACGCCAAAGAGGGTCCGTGCTATCGCTGCATGTTCCCCGAACCGCCGCCGCCGGGACTCGTCCCGAACTGTGCAGAGGCGGGCGTACTCGGCGTCCTGCCCGGCATCATCGGCACGATGCAAGCGACGGAGGCGATCAAGCTGATCACGGGCATCGGTGAGCCGATGGTCGGGCGCATGATCCTCTACGATGCGCTGGAGATGAGCTTCACGCCGATCAAGATTCGCAAAGACGTACATTGCCCAGTCTGCGGCATCCCGGCGGAGCAGGTCGTCCTGATCGATTACGAGGCGTTCTGCGGCGTCCCGGCGCACGACCACTCGACACCAGCGGGGCAAGCGGCTACCATCAGCGCCAACGGCAAATCACATAATGGGAGTCATGGGGACGTGAGCAACGCAAGCGCGCCAATTCCACAAATCACAGCGGTTGATCTGAAGCAGCGCATCGACGCGGGCGACAATCTGTACATCTTGGATGTGCGCAATCCCGAAGAATGGGCGATTTCGGCGCTCGAAGATACGGTGAAAATTCCGAAGCCGGATATCGTGCTGGCGGTTGAAGATGTGTTGTCGAAGCGCAAGACGGCGGAACAGACGGTCTTGGCGGAGATTCCGCGTGACCGCGAGGTGATCGTCCACTGTCGTTCGGGCATCCGCAGCACCGACGTGATCAAGCTGCTGCGTCAAGTCGGCTATGAGAACGTGCTGGTCAACCTAGAGGGCGGCATCTTGGCATGGGCGAAGTACGTCGATACGACGATGCCCTCGTATTAGTTCAAGTCCGCGAACCCCGTTTGATGTAGAATCAAATGGGGTTCGTTTTGAGCGTGAGGGTGAATCATGGCGGTTGCGACCAGAAAAATTACCGATGACGAGTTCATGCAGCTTCCCGAAACCAACCACTATGTCGAACTCATCGATGGAGCCATCTACGAGATGCCGTCGCCCGACCTCGAACATCAGACTGCGCTGAGCGATTTGCACTTTTGGTTGAAAACGGAGGTGAAAACGCGAGGCGGCAAGGTCTATTTTGTGCCGATGGACGTGAAGTTTGACGAGACCAATACGCCTCAACCAGATATTTTCTGGATCGCGCCCGACGGCAAATGCCGTCCGAACGCGAAACATAAACTTGAAGGTGCGCCCGATTTCATCGCGGAAGTGCTGTCACCAAGCACAGCGCGCCGAGATCGCCGCCAAAAATACGACTTGTACGAAAAATACGGCGTGCGCGAATATTGGCTGGTCGATCCCAGCATCAAGTTGATCGAAGTCTATTCACTCCAAGCGGGCAAGTTCGCGCGTGTCGGGGCATATGGCATGGAGGACGACATCGCGTCACCGCTGTGGGGCAACGTGTCGGTGCGCGCGATTTTCCCCGATGTGGATGTGACGATGGAACGCTAAAATGAGGACTCAAATCGGATACTCAAAACGATGAACGCGCGGATCACCCAAATACATGTCAAAAATTTTCGCAGCATTGCTGAGATTCGGGCTGATCTGGGCAATTTGACCGTTCTGGTCGGGAAAAACGGAGCGGGGAAAAGTAATTTTGTGGATGTATTGCGCTTTGTCACTGACGCCTTGCAACGGGGGTTAGATAACGCCATTACAGAGCGTGGGGGAATGGGTCGCTTACGGCGCTGGTCAAAAAAAGGGCGACCTTTCGATGTTGTGATTACGCTTTCATTCCTGTATGGTGAAATTAAAATTGAATATACCTTGACTTTGGGGAGCCAAAAACGCAACGAGTATGCCGTCAAACGTGAAAGCTATCGTTATGACGAAATCGTTCAATATGAGATCGAAAATGGAGTGTGGAAAGTCGAACCGATGGGTACCGCTATAAAAGCGCAAGACCGAACCTTGATTTTACCGTTAGTCGCCCAAAGACCAGAAATTAAACCGTTCTACGATTTTCTCACCGCAACGAGTTTTTATTCCATTTTTCCGAATGACGAACTCAGAAATCCGCAGCGACCCAGTAACGATTACCCGCTCGAACGCTATGGACGTAACATGGCATCAGTCCTCAAAACATTTTTGGGCGTCGAGGCACGACGTGAAAATATGGAGCGGAATTTGGATACTGCCATTCCCGGCGTGAGCGGGGTGGTCGTAACGCCTGTGAGCGGATTTTTGGTGACACAGTTGAAACATGACGACGGTAGTCTCTTTGATTTATCGCAGGAATCGGATGGAACGCTGCGAATCTTGGCGTTGATGATTGCTTTGTATCAAGAACCGCCTCGTACTTTTTTGGGAATCGAAGAACCTGAACTCACGATTCATCCCGGCGCGGCAGGTATCTTGTGCGATGTGATCAAAGAAGCCGCCACGCGCAGTCAGATTATCGTGACCACCCACAGTCCCGATCTGATCAGCCGCTTCGATGTCAACGATTTGCGCGTCGTCGAACGCACGATTGAAGGGACACAGATCGGCATCGTGGATGCGGCACAGCGCGAAGCCATTGAAACACATCTTTTTCAAGCCAGCGATCTGCTCCGTATCGATGGTGAACTGCGCCGCCAGCCGTCTGAAAGTTGAGACGACGTGCCGAAAATTATCCCGATTGTTGAAGGTGATGGCGAGAAAAATGCCTTTCCAATCCTGCTTCGGCGGCTGTTGCATGAAACCTACGACCGTTATGATGTCGAAATCAGTTCAGCAAAATCTGCCTATGGACGACCAAATCTAACCAAGCCAAACGGTCTTGAGAAGTTCTTGAACTACGCTGCCATCGAAAAGGCGAATGGGATTATCGTCTTGCTCGATGCTGATGAAGACTGCGCCGTCGAGTTGGCATGTGCGCTCGGAAACCGCACCCAACAGCGCGGTTTGACCATTCCGACGGTGATCGTCTGTGCCAAGTGTGAATATGAAGCTTGGTTTCTTGCCAGTTTAGCAACGGTGGCTGGAAAGAAGGGCATCAAGACCGATGCAGCGTTCGATGGCGATGTCGAAGCGAAACGCAATGTCAAAGGCTGGCTGTCAGCCCAAATGCCAGCCGGAACGATTTACAAAGAAACGCTTGATCAGGCTTCGTTGACTGCGAACATCGATTTTACTTTAGCGCGTGCGCATTCCCGCTCGTTTCGACGTTTAGAACACGCTGTTGAACAACTGCTCGATGCGATTGATCATAACAGAACTATCGTCACACCCCTACTCCAGACAGAATAGGGGGATTGGGTTTACACCCCGTACACCGCCTCCAACCCGCGTTCCACATAGTTCGACCAGATCGTGTAATTGTGTCCCGCGCTGTACTCGTGATAGGTCACGTCGTAACCCTTGCGCACCAGCCGCTCGTGCATCGCGCGGTTGCCGAGCAGCAGCCAATCGAGCGTCCCGACATCTTGCCAGATTTTGATCGGCTTGACCGGAAGACTCTCGACGAGATGATCGATGATCATGGTTTCCACTTGGTCATCAATGAAAAACGCGCCCGCCTGACTGACGACGTGTCCGAACAACTGCGGGATGCGCAGCGCCGTATACAGCGCCATCAATCCCCCCATCGACGCGCCCAAGACACCATACGCACCCGGCTCATCGGCGGGATTGACCAACTTCAGGTGCTTATGCGCATAGGGCAGCAGTTGAGAGAGCAAGAATGAGATCGTCGAGTCGTTGCAGAAATACTCCGTCAGACGCGCTTGTTGTCCATTATCGATGCACGCCAGCGCAATCGGACGAATGCGTTTCTGCGCAATGAGGTTATCGACGATGATATTCAGCTGCGCCCGCCCGATGTAATCGCCGCCATCCCATACGATCACCAGCGGCACGGGTTCATCGACGGGCGGCTTGTACAGCAAAGTACGGCGATGCGGCGTCGCCAGCCAGCGCCCAGCCGGGACTTGATGCTCGCTGACCGCGCCGCGCGCGACATTCGGTTGGCGTGTAGTCAGCGGCGACGGGGCAAAACCGGGCATCGTGAAGGTGTCATTCACGCTGTCCACGCCATTCCAGATCACATGCCGACTGTGTGGATCGACCAAGCGTTCTTCAATATCTGGCTTGTAAATGAAACTGTATTCAACATACGCATCGCGTGGGAGCGCGACGGTGTGCGCCCACACACCGCGTTCAACATGGGTGAGCGTGATCGGACGCTCGCCCCAGTTGGTGAAATCCCCGACAAGCTGCGGAGCGTGCGCCTCGCCCTCCCAGACGAATGTGACTTGATCGCCGTCGATCAGCGGATTGCCTTCGCGTTGGACGCGCTCCAAAAGTGCGCTCATACAGTCTCCTTGTGAAAATCTTGTCCATTATAGCGAAGATCAGCCCAAACTTGCCGAGTCGATCACATCACCTTAAACATTTTTCGCTATCATGCGGCGTGTTTTCACTTGGACGTTAGGTGGATGTGGGTATCATGAGCGATTGGACTAGCACAAACGATAAACTCGTAGATGAGTCGCGTTTAGAGCATTTAATGGAACAGTTGAAAGACTTGCATCTGTTGATTCACTACGCGGATCGCAAGGCGCAGTGGATTTTTTCGGCAGTCACGCTGTTGGTTGCTGCGTTCTCGCTCACCAATCCGATCCTCGAATTCGATTCAATGAATACCGTGCGCGATCTGTTCGCGCTCACCACCACGATTCTGCTCCTGCTCTCGCTAGTGGTGGTCGCTTACTGCGTGACCATGACGCTGACGCCGCGCTTTCAAAAGCAGACGGCTCGGTCGCTATATTTCTTCGGGGATATTCAAGCGATGGAGCGCGAACAGTTTATCCATGAATACAATGCGCTGACGCATGACGATCACAACATTGCGCTCTTGAATCAAATTCACGCCAATGCGGGGATTGCCACGAAGAAGTATCGTTGGGCGCGCTTTGCCACCAATTGGCTGATGATTGCGCTGATGTTGTGGGGAATCGTGCTGGTGCTGCGCGTGGTCACGTTCTAATCGTGAACCAAGAAAAGAGGGGCATCTTGGGCATGGCACGCCATACCCAAGAACGATATTGCCTTGTTTAACCTGAGTTTTGGATCGGCTCTAAACCGTTCACCTCACCCCCACGCAATGGCTGAGGGGGTTTGGGGGGTGAGATGAAGCGATCCAAAAACTCAGGCTTCTTTACGGACGAGCCATGCGGTGCGTACCTCTCAAGTGATTTTTAAGCTGACAACCGATACACCCGCATCGCCGTCCCGCCCAAGATCGCGTCGATTTCCGTTTGGGCGCGTCCGTGCAGCGCCTTCACTGTACCATCCCACACGCTGGCGTAGTCGCCGTTGAGGATGCACACGGGCCAATCGCTGCCGAACATCAGCCGATCTGCGCCGAAGCAGTCAATCGCGTAATCGATATACGGTTTGAGATCATCTGCCGTCCAACCGGGTGCGGCGGCGGTGTTCAGCCCAGAGACTTTCGCGTAGACGGTGGGGGAGGCATCTGCCGCCGCTTTGAGTTGTTCCGCCCATCCGCCCATCTCTTTATTCGCAATCGGCGGCTTGGCGAGGTGGTCAATGACGAGCGTCAAGTTCGGGACGCGTGCCGCCAACGTCGAGATATGCTTGAGATGGTTCGGATACACGGCGACGACCTCGAAGATCATATTGTGCGCCGCCAACACCTTAAGCGACTCGATCACCGCGTCTTGTACCACCCAATCGGCGTCCGCTTCGGTGTGAATCAGGTGGCGGATGCCGCGAAACTTCGGATGCTTGGCGTACTGGCTGATGCGCGCTTCGGTTTCCGCTGGGTCGAGCAGATTGACCCAGCCGATCACCGCGCCGATCCAATCGTTGTAGTCGGCGTGGACAAGCATCGACGCGGTATCCTCATACGAGTCGGCGCTCTGTACCAGCACGGTCTGGTCGATTCCGGCGGCGCGGCGCATGGGATCGAGCTGCTGCGGCGTGAACGTGGCATAGATCGCGCCGTATGCCGGGACGAGCCACGCATAGGCGACCTCGTTCAAGTTCCAAAAATGCTGATGGGTATCGATTTTCATGACTTGCCTCTTTTCTGAATTTTTGTCATTATTTGCGTTATCGGATGAATCGCGCTACTTTTATAAATTATAATTCGACCGACGCTCGACTGCACCTTTTCGTATCTGATTTTTTTCGAGAGATGATTTTATGACTGATGCCCCTCAACTTCCGTTTTCCGTCGAATACAAGCCGCGTTTGGGCAGCAAAATCGATTATGGTATCGGCATCGTCGGCACGGGCGGCATTGTCCAATATGCGCACTTGATCGCCTACAAAAAAGCCGGTTTTCGCGTCGTCGCCTGTACCGATTTGAACATCGAGACGGCGATCAAGGTCGCCGCTGACCACGCGATCCCGCATGTTTATACCAGCGTTGATGATTTACTCGCCAACCCCGATGTGCAGATTGTCGATATTGCCGTGCCACCGTGGGCGCAGTTGAGTATCGTCGAAAAAGCCGCCGCCGCCAAGAAACATATGTTGTGCCAAAAGCCCCTGTCCGACACGTTCGCTGAAGCCGTGAAGATTGTAGAATTGGGGCGCGCGGCGGGCGTCAAGCAAGCCGTCAATCAGCAGATGCGCTGGGATGCCGGCATTCGCGCCAGCAAACATCTGATCGAGCAGGGCATCATCGGGCAGCCGACCGACGCGCAAATTCAGGTCAGCGTCGCCACGCCATGGCACATGTGGCCCTGGCTCGCCGCCGTGCCGCGTCTCGAAGTCACATTCCACAGCATCCACTATCTCGATTCGCTGCGCTATCTGTTCGGCAATCCCGACTGGGTGACGAGCCGCCACGCGCGTTATGCCAATCAGGGCGTGGTCAAAGGCGAGACCAAGACGATCACGATCCTCGATTACGCCGACGGCTTGCAAGCGCTGGTCAGCGTCAACCATTACAACGAATGGGCAGAGCCGTTCGCAACGTTCCGCTTCATCGGCACCGAAGGCGCGATCACGGGGACGATTGGGCTGATGTACAACTATCCGACGGGACGCCCCGACAGCCTCGAAATCACGTCCGCCAAGTATGGCAAGGGCGTAACCATCACGCCGACGCTCGATGAAATGTGGATACCGGATGCGTTCGTCGGCACGATGGGATCGCTGATGCACGCCATCGAGACGGACAGCGAACCCGCCGACAACAGCGCCGCCGACAACTTGAACACCCTGCGCGTCGTCAACGCCGCGTATCTATCCGCGTCCGAAAATCGCTCTGTGCGCCCTAGCGAGGTCAACTGACATGCCGCAAATCATCGCCGGACGCCACGCTGGAAAAGTCGCTATCGTGACGGGCGCGGGACAAGGCATTGGGCGCGGGATCGCGCATCGTCTCACGCAAGAGGGTGCGCACGTCGTGATCGCGGAATACAACGCCGATAATGCGCGCGCCGTCGCGGACGAATGCACGGCGCAGGGTATGGAGGCGCTCGCCTATCCCATCGATATTGGCGATCTGGAGCAGATCGCGCGCATGGTCACGGATGTGGTCGCGCGTTTCGGACACATCGACATTTTGATCAACAATGCGGGTGTGAACAAGACTCAATCCATGCTCACGCTGCCGCCGGACGACTGGGATAAAGTTCACCGCGTCAACTTGCGCGGGCTGTTCTTCTGTCTGCAAACTGTCGCCAACCAGATGATCGCGCAAATCCCTGACGATGTGAAAGCGGCAGGGCGCGCGCCGCACAGCTATGGGAAGATCGTCAACTTCTCGTCCATTGCGGGACGGAGTGGACGCCCGTTCGCCGCCGATTACAGCGCCGCGAAATGGGGCGTGATCAGCGTGACGCAGAGCGCGGCAATGGCGCTGGCGGCGTATAATATCAATGTGAACGCGATTTGTCCGGGCGTCGTGCCAACGCCGATGTGGACGGATATTGATCGCATCCAAACGGAGCGTTTCGGGCTGGATCAAGGCGGCTGGATACAGAAAACCATCGACTCGGTGCCGCTCAAGCGCGCCGCCACGCCCGAAGATATCGCGGCGGCGGTCTCGTTCTTGTGTTCGACGGACGCCGATTACATCACTGGACAATCGATCAATGTTGATGGCGGCATTGAGATGAATTAAGCGATATGAAAATACCCAATGCCAGACATGCGGTTGTGGACATTCGCAAGTCGGTACGTTGGTCGAAGCACTTGCGCCCGATGGCTACGAAGTCGAATTTGCCGATACGAACGGCGTTCCCTATCGCATTTTGGCGGTGCGCGCCGAACAAATGATGATTTTGCATCATGAGCCTACGAAAGTTTGAATAATATGTACCACTACCACAACATGCCCACCCTCCCAACCCAAGTGATCGGCAGCTATGGTACGCCCGGTTGGCTGTACGTCGTGCGCGATTCGATGAAAGCCGGACACTTGGGCGGCATCGATATCCGCGAAGCCTTCGATGATGCCACTAACGTTGCTATCATGGAGATGGAAGAAGCGGGCGTTGATGTCATTTCGGACGGCGAAATGCGCCGCTTCAATTTCCTCGTCGGCTTCTATGACTCGATTCACGGCGTCGAAAAACTCGCGTGGGAACGGCAGTTGGGCTATCCCGGTCCCGACATGATCGACGCCTTCCGCGCGACGGACAGGTTCGCTGCGCCGGACGGTTTCGGACTCGTCCACGAACTGCAATACGCGCGCACACGCACGCAAAAGCCGCTGGTGACGCCGTTCGGGGGTCCCGTCACCTTCGCGTTTCGCATCAATCCCGGCACGGTCTACAAAGACAAGCGCGAGGTTGCATGGGCGCTCGTGCCGCTGCTTAACAAGGAACTGCGCGACGTGGTGGCGGCGGGCGCGACGCACATCCAAATCGATGAGCCATCCGCGATTGATGATTTCGTGTCCGTCGATGAATTTGTCGAGATGTTCAACGCGATGGTCGAGGGCGTGACCGATAAGGCGACCATTGGGCTGCACATCTGTTTCGGCAACTACATGGGGCGTCCCGCCGTCGCGCATCGTACCTATGAATACGTCGCGCCGATCTTCCCCAAGCTGCATACCGATATCATTCACTTGGAATTTGCCAATCGCGGCATGTGGCAAGCTGACCTGTTCAGCAAGTTCGCGCGCGACGATCAAATGTTGGCGGCAGGCGTCATCGACGTGAAGGCGCGTGCTATCGAGACGCCGCAAGTGGTGGCGGAGCGCATCCGCGAGATTTTGAAATACACCGATCCCAAGCGTGTGTGGGTCAGCGCCGACTGCGGCTTCAGCATGACGGCGCGCTGGGTCGGGCGCGAGAAGCTGAAGGCGATGGTTGAGGGAACGAAAATCGTGCGTGCCGAGTTGGGAGTGTTATAATCATGCCGCTGAATTACACCCACTCCGAGCCGATTGGACGCGCGCTCCGGCTCGACAGCATCGACACGATTGGCACATCTTCGCAGACGCTGGCGGAAGATGCGATCCGCGCGGGCGACAACGAGACGGCGGTCACGCTGATCAACTATTTTCTGCGCGAAATGCAGATCATGCACGGCATTTTGACGACGTGGATCGAAGACATCATCCGTTACATCATCGAAAAATCGGGCGCGACTCCCGGCGCGGATGTGACGGGCGCGGCGGGCATCGTCCGTGTGCTGAAGACGGCGGAACTCGGCATCGCGCCGCGTGACCGCTGTTTGGCGGCAATCGCGGCGGGCGATCAAGCGGCTGCCATCGATTGGCTCGACAAGATGCGCTTGGAGTTCAAAAATCCGCACGAAATCCTCGTCGCCTGGGTGCAGGACATGCTGTCGTACTGTGCCGCGACGTGGGGCGAAGATGCTGTCCTCGATACGATCCTCCACACGCATCAATCGATTTGGGGCGACCGCTATGCGACGTGGGATCAAATGACGCCGTGGGAAAAAGTCGCGCTGACCGTCGAGGGGATGCGCGGCGGACACTTCAGCGGCGCGCGGCGGCGTGGTGACGTGCTGGTGAACGAAGAGGACGACCGCTTCGTGATCAGCTTCGACCCGTGCGGCAGCGGCGGCGTCTTGCGGCGCGGCGATCCCGAAACCGGACGCGCGCCGTACCCGATCACCGAACACGGCACGAACCGCGAACCCCATTTATGGACGTGGCAAAAAACGGGCGTGCATTGGTATTGCTCCCACTGCGCGATTGCCATGGAGTGGCTGCCGGGACGCAAGCGCGGACACCCGCTGCGCCCGCTCGATCACACGCTCGATCACAACGCGCCGTGCGTGTGGTATGTTTACAAAGATGAAAAGCAAACGCGCGAGTATCATTATCCGCGTACTGGCTTGATCAAACCGAGCGAGATTGAAGGGGGTGAACCACTGCCGACCACCGATTGACCAACGTTAAAATAAAAATCGTTCAAATGGAGAGGTTTTCTCATGCGTAAATTGTTCGTTCTGCTCACATTGGCGCTCGTTGTGGCGATCAGCGGCATCGCCTTCGCGCAAGACACCGAGCCGCAGTACGCGGGCTTGGATATGGATTTGACCGGCGTCACCATTCGCATGGCGACGATTGGCGGCGGTCAATATGAAGGGATGTACAACAGCATCCCGGTCTTTGAAGAAGCGACGGGCGCGACGGTTGAAATTGTCGCGCTGCTCGATGGTTTCGCCATCGATCAGAAGCTCAAGACCGATTTTGCGACCGGCGCGGTCGATTATGACGTGGCATGGGATCACACCAGCTTCGTCGCGCAATACGTGCCGTTCCTCGAACCGCTCAACAATTACTTCAGCGCCGAAGAACTCGCGGCGTTCAGCCCCGCGATCATCGATGCCGCGACCATCGACGGCAATCTGTATCTGATTCCGCGCCATGCTGACGTTGCCGCGCTGCACTATCGCGCCGATCTGTACAACGATGCTGATATCGCAGCGGCATACATGGCAGCGACGGGCAACGCGCTCGCCGTGCCGACGACGTTGGAAGAAGTGGATGCCCAAGCGCGCTTCTTCGTCGAAAATGAATACGCTACCTACGGTTACGGCATGGCGGGCAAGGAAGAGGCGCTGACCGGACGCTTCTACGAACTGTTGTTCGCCAGCGGCGGCGCGCTGTTCGATGAGAACTATGAGCCGACGTTCAACAACGAAATTGGCGTCCAAGTGGCGACGCTGCTGCGCAATTGGTACGCCGACGGCATCATCCCCGCCGACACCACGTCGCTGCTGTGGGATGGCGACGCGCAGAACTTCTGCAACGGCGATGTCGCGGTCAAATTGGAATGGTACGGCTGGTACAGCACCTTCCAGAGCGCGGAAAGCTGCCCGAATATCGCGGGAAACTTCGGCTTGGCGCGCGGTTTCAGCGGCTTCGCCAATGATGGCGCACGTCCGACGGGTTGGGCAGGCGCGCACGCTTTCAGCATCCCGCTGGCGAGCCAGAACAAAGAAGCTGCCGCCCAGTTGATCAAGTTCCTGACCAGCGAGCGCGTCGCCTACGAAGAAGCGCAGCTCGGCTACTTGCCCGTGCGCGACGATGTGTGGGAACGCATCATCGCGGATGCAGGCGCGTCGGGCGTCGAACTCGACACGATCCGCTTGCAGACAGCGCGCATCCAAATCAGCGAGGACTTCAAGACGCCGCCGCTGATCGCGGAGTGGATTCCGTTCTCGAACATCTTCTTCCCGCAGTTGCAAGCGATCATCTTAGGCGATGTCGAGGCGCAAGCGGGCTTGGACTTGGCAGCCGAATCGACGCGCCAATTGATGGCGGACTCTGGATATTACAACTAAAGATAACCTCACCCCCCAAGACGAGTTTCACCCGTCACCCCGCTCCATGTGGAGCGGGGGAACGCACTTCTAAATCTTCTTGATACATGAGGGATCGGAAATGCGCATCCAAGTCCCCTCTCCACGTGGAGAGGGGATTTAGGGGTGAGGTTAAGGAGAATTGAACTTGTCTAGCGTGTCGCTCACCGCCGATGTACCCGTGCGTCAATCTGCCCGTTCGGGGCAGATTGGCACGCGCTGGTTTCCGTTCTTCATGCTCTTGCCCAGCTTCGTGCTGATCCTGATCGTGACCGGATTCCCGCTGTTGTATTCGCTTTACGTCAGCTTCACGCCGTATGAACTGCTGCGACCGGGCAGCGATGCCTTCCGTCCAGAGATTATGTTCCGCAATTACGAGCGCCTGTTTGCCGATCCGGTGTTTCGGCGCGCGCTCGGCAATACGATTGTGTTCTTATTCGTGACCGTCAATTTGGAATACATCATGGCGCTCGGCTTGTCGCAGTTATTGGCGCGCGTCACGCGCGGGCAAGGGCTGATGCGCACGCTGTTGATGATCCCGATGATGTTTGCGCCCGTCTTGGTCGGCTTTCAATTCCGCTGGTTCTTCAACGGCGAGGTCGGCTTGGTCAATAACGCGCTGTCGGCGCTGGGCGTGACGCAGGAAAAAATCCCGTGGCTGGTCAATGAGCCACTGGGCATGATCGCCATCATGATCGCCACCATTTGGATGAATCTTCCCGTCACAACGATTATTTTATTGGCGGGGACGCTCAGTCTACCCGGCGAAATGTTCGAGGCGGCGGACGTGGACGGCGCGTCTGGCTGGAAAAAATTCCGCTACATTACGTTCCCGATGCTCGCGCCTTTCACCTACATCGCGCTCACGATTCGGTCGTTGGATGTGGCGCGCGCGTTCGATATCGTGCGCATCATGACCGACGGGGGTCCCGCGCACCGTACCGAATTGATTTGGACGTATGTCACGCGGCTTGCGATTGAAGATACCAAATTTGGCATGGGCAGCGCCATGTCGTTCATCACTGTGATCATATCGCTGATCTTCACGGTGTATTTCTTCCGCCAACTAGTGAAAGCGAGGATCGTTGGATGATAACCAGTGTCAGCCCGCGCCGACGGCTCAATAATGCGCTCACGAATGGACTCGCGTGGCTTGTCCTGATCGCCTTGGCGCTGCCCGCGCTGTGGATCGTGCTGACGGCGTTCCGCCCCAATTCGGAGATCAACGCCTCGCCGCCCGTGTGGATTCCGCAAGAATTCACGCTTGATGCCTTCGCCACCATGTTCGGCTTGAACCCGGATGTGCGTCAGCGGGTCGCGGTCGAGCGTTATCTGTTCAATTCGCTGGTCGTATCGCTGTCCAGCACGGTCGTGGCGGTGTTCGTCGGCACGCTGGCGGGGTATGTGTTCTCGCGCTTCAAGTTTCGCTTTCATACGCTGGCGTTTCTGCTGCTGATGTTCTCGCGCTCCGTGCCGGGAGTCGCGCTCAGTCTGCCGCTGTTCCTGCTGTTCACCAAACTTGGACTCGTGAACAATCTGTTCGGGCTGGCGTTCGTGTATGTGGCGATCAACATCCCGTTCACCGTCTGGTTGATGGACGGCTTTTTTCGGCAAATCCCGTATGATTTGACAGAGGCGGCGTACATCGACGGCTGCGGCTATTGGTCGGCGTTCTGGCGCGTCGATCTGCCATTGTCGCTGCCGGGACTGACGACGGCGGCGATCTTCGCGTTCCTCGCATCGTGGAACGAATTCCAAATCGCCAGTGTGCTGACGCGCAGCAACGACGCACGGACGTTCCCGCCGGGCTTGTTCGTGTTCACCGAGCAGTTCACCGTCGATTGGCGCGGCATGTGCGCGATGAGCGTGATCATGATGGTGCCAGCAATCGTTTTCGTGATTTTGACACAGCGTAATCTCGTGCGCGGGCTGACGTTCGGCGCGATTAAAGGATAACGTCATGGGACTCGTCGCTTATTGGCATTTCAGCTTCACCGTCGCGGATTTGGAACGCTCCATCGACTTCTACACGCGCGTGATCGGCATGGAACTCGTGCATCGGCAGGAACAGGCGAACGAATACACGTCGCGGCTCGTCGCCTACGAGAACGCGCATCTGAAGGTCGCACAGTTGTCGATTGGCGCGATGAATCAGCAGCGCAGCGGACACCTGCTCGAATTGGTCGAGTACGTCAATCCACGCTGCGAACCGACGGATACAGCAACGTGCCGCCCCGGCAGCGCGCATCTGGCGTTCCAAGTCGAAGATATCCACGCAGAATACGAGCGTATGGTTGGCTTGGGCGTGCGCTTCAAATCACCGCCGAACGCCATCACGGCGGGGCGTAACAACGGCGGCTTCACCTGCTATTTCCTCGACGTGGACGATATCACGTTGGAGATCATCCAAGCGCCGCCAATTCCGCTCATGCAAGGGGAAGTTTGATGCCGACCGTGATTGTGTACTGGTTGCCGGGACGCACCGACGACCAGAAAGCGGACGTGATCGCGGGCATCACGGAGTCGCTGGTGGACAAGGGCGGCGCGCGGCGCGAGGATGTGCTGGTGATCTTTCAGGATATTGCGCCGGGCGATTCGGGGCGCGGGGGCGTGAAAGCGCCGTCGGGAAAAGCGAACAGCGTTTAGAAGCGGGATTAGATCGACAAGCCGCCATTTGCCGATATTGTGATCGCGCTGCGCGAACAATTGATAACCGCGCGCGGCGCGGGATGCCGCGAGTTTAATCCATTTGCAAATCGCATTCGGCAGATTGATTGAAGCCGCTTACGACCACAGTTCAGCGCCAACCATCAGGAGCCTCGTTGATTTGGAGGATGCGGCGCGCGATGCGCTGTTGGGCGTCGATTGGAAAAGCGATATCCCGTCGCCGGAACAGATTCAAGCGGTGGTTTAGTCCGTCCCCGCCACCCGATCCACATATGCCGCCGCCAAGCCCGTATACTGCACCGGATCGAGCAGCGCCTCAATCGTATCATCCGACAAATGCGCCGTCACGCGCGGATCGCGCTTCAGCACGTCCGCGAACGGCTCACGATGCTCGAAGGCGTGCATCGCCGCCTCGTAAATTACGTCGTGCGCGTCCTGCCGCCCGATGTGTGCGCCCAATGCCAGCATGACGCGCTCTGACAACAGCGTCCCGCCGCTGATATCGAGGTTGCGGCGCATGTTGTCGGGGTAGACGACCAGCCCGCTCACGACGCGCAGCGTCAGGTCGAGCGCGCCGTGTGTCATGATGCACAGTTCTGGTAGGAACGCCCATTCCATCTGGAAGCTCGACCAATCGCGCTCATGCTCGTGGAACATCGCATCCACCGCCGTCGTCGCATGTCCGCGCGTCAAGCGTGCCAGCGTCAAGATCGCTTCGCACAGCATCGGGTTGCGCTTCTGCGGCATCGTGCTGCTGCCAACTTTGCCCAGCTCGAAGGGTTCTTCGACCTCGCCAAACTCGATCTTCTGCAAGTCGATGATTTCGTGCGCGATCTTCGCCAGTGTCGCCCCGATCATCGCCAGATGGGTTGCAAATTCCGCAATATGATCGCGCGCCGTATGCCACGCGATTTCGGGGACATTTAAGCCCAATTCCGCCATCAGTCGCTCCTGAATGGCGAAACCGTGTTCCGAAACGCTGGCGAGCGTCCCAACCGCGCCGCCGAACTCCCCGATCAACAAGCGCGGCTTACCTTCTGCCAGTCGGACGCGATGCCGTCGCAGTTCTGCCAGCCAGACGGCGACTTTAAAGCCAAACGTGATCGGGAGCGCCTGCTGTCCATGCGTGCGCCCCGCCATCGGTGTATCGCGGTGGGCGCGCGCCAACGTCGTCAGCGCGTCGATCAGCGCGTCGAGTGTCTGCTCGAAGATGGGGTAGGCGTCTTTCAATTGCAGGATGATCGCCGTGTCCATCACATCTTGCGTCGTCGCGCCCCAGTGGACGTATCGCCCCGCGTCGCCGTCGCATTGGCGTGACAGTTCCCAGATCAGCGCGACCAACGGATGGACGGTTTTATCGACGCCGCGCTTGATCGCGTCCGTATCGATGTTCTCGGCGCGCGCCGCCCGCGTGATCGCGTCGGCGGCAGCGGGCGGAATCACACCGACGGCGGCTTCGGCGCGCGCCAGCGCCGCTTCATAGTCGAGCCACTTTTGCAGCAGCGCGATATCGTCAAAGACCGCGCGCATCGGTGCGGTGCCGAATAAATCTTTGAAGAACAACGAGTCGATCACATGCGCGGGCATCAGCGCACCTCCATCGGATGATGATCTTTGCCAGCGAGGATATAGCCGCGCACGCCCGCGAGCGTCTGATTCATGTGATCGACAATCGCATCGCGCAGTTGTTTGCGATCCCGTGCATGGCACGCATCGAGGATCGCGCGGTGTTCCGCTTGGATGTTGCGCGCCTGATCTTTCAGGAACAGATAGCGATAGCGGTAGCGTTCCGCCAGTACCCACAGACTTTGAATCATGTCGGACAGATAATTGCTGCCCGCCGCGTCGTAAATCCGCAGGTGGAATGTGCGATTTTCCGCCGTGAAGTGTTCGTAATCGTGTGCTGCCAGCGCCGTTTCCATCGCATCGAAGCGCGCCTCAAGTTCGCGCACGTCGTCGTCGGTTAAGTTGTCGGCGGCGTGGTAGGCGGCTTGTCCTTCGATGATCGCGCGCGTGAAATATAAATCTTCCATGTCAGCGAGTGAGGTTTCGGTGACGAACGCCCCGCGTCGGGGCAAAATCTGGACAAAGCCTTCGCCCTCCAGCACCTTGAGCGCCTCGCGCACGGGGACGAGGCTGACTTGCAGTTCACCCGCCAAGCGGTTTTGGTCGATACGCACCCCCGCGGGCAGTACGCCGTCGAGGATCGCTTGCCGGATGCGCTCTTGCACCAGCGCGGCGATGGTTCGTTTGGTATCTTCAATCGGTTTGAGACGACTATGCACGCCGCGACTCCATCGGTCGATCCATTGCAGCAACCGTTAAATCGGGTAAACTGTGACGTGACATACTCCCCACGCCTAAAGGCGGGGGCTGCTACCTTCAAACATGACGGCGTGTCTTTTGAGGGACACGACTGACGGTCACTCGGGTAGTATGCGCCGATGTCCCGGCGCGAACAATATTGATGGCAGCGTTGTGATCTCTGCCGATGACGACATCACAAGCGTCGCAGTGAAACGTTCGCTCGCGCAGTGCCAGCTTTTGCAGGTGTCCACAGTGCGAACATTTACCCGTCGTGCGTTCAAACTGCCCGATTTGGACAACCGTTTTCCCGCGCTTGAACGCGACCCATTTCAGGATACTCATGAACTGATAGAACGCCAGATCGCTGACCTTGCGCCCCCACAACCGCTTCATCCCGTCAATGTTCAACGTCTCGAAGTAGAGCGTGTCGTATTCATCACACAATTCATACGCCAGCTTGAAGTGCGCATCGCGGCGCTGGTCGGCAACCCGGATGTGCGTCCGACTGATCAGTTTGGCGGCTTGCTTCCGGTTGTTCGTTCCATGCGGTTTCTTATCTTTGCGCGATTGAATCGTTCGCAATCGACGCAAGGCGCTCAGATAGGGCAGACCGGAACGGTATTCTTTTCCAGTATGGTCGGTCAGAAATGTTTTCAGTCCGAAATCGAAGCCTGCGGCTTTACCCGGCATGACCTCGTTCGGAATGAGCATTTCTTCAACCACGCTGAAAAACAACCACAATCGCCGCGCGGCATCCCGTTTGATGGTGAGAGTTTTCACTGCACCGTGCAACGCTCGATGCTTGACGTATTTGTACTTGCGCCCGCTGATTTGAATCCGATTGCCATCCAGCAGTTTCCACCCCGACTGTTTCAGGGTGAACGATTTGCGCTGGCGCACTTTCTTGTACTTTGGCGGACGTTTTGCCAGATGTTTGAAAAAGCGTATGTATCCGTCATCGAGACGTTCCAACACATCCTGAACCGCTTGAGAGCCAACTTGCTTCCAGAAAGCGTAACGCGGGATTTGGCGTCTCAGTTTGGCGATATGGGCTTTCAATCTGGAAAGGGGAATGGACTCGCTCGTCAATCGATAGTACCGTTTTTGCAACGCCAGCGCATGATTCCAGACGGTACCAGCGCTGTTGATTTGGGCGTGCAGGAATTGATCGCGCTTGTCGCAGCGATAGAGACGGTATTTGTAGGTTCGACGGACGATGCTACAATTCATTTTGCTCTGATCCAATACGTCGGAGAGTTAGTGGGATTGCCGTCCGCGATTGGTAATTTGGTATTCTAACCTGAATTGAGCGAGAAACACAACCCTTTACGCCTTCTATCCCCACACCTAAAGGCGGGGGTTTTAAGACGCTTTCTCGATAAATTTTTGTACGCGATACGCAAGCGATGGAGTTCATGATGAAGCGTTTTGGTCAGGTTGTGCGGCTGCGCCCCGAAATCGAAGCCGAATACAAACAGATTCATGTCAAAATCTGGGACGAGATCGCGGATGCCATCCGCGAGTCGGGCATCCGTAATTACAGCATCTACCTCAAAGATGGTTGGATGTTCGCTTACTACGAGTACGAGGGACCCGACGCCGAATTCGACGCGCGGATGGAGGCGCTCGGCAACGCGCCGCGAATGCAAGAATGGTGGACAATTACGAAGGCGATGCAGCTCCCACTCGATACGCGCGCGGAAGGCGAATGGTGGGCGAATATGGAAGAAGTGTTCCATCAGGATTAAGCGCAGGGGTGAACCATAAAAAGCCATCGTGATCCGTTCTTAACGACATTGCGCCGTTTTGAACAACTCCGCCTAAAGTCGTAGATCGGCTCAGACGAACATCTGAGCCGAAGATCAGCCTGATGCCGCGTTTCGTTTCGCCGCGAATGTGGTGAAATAGAAGCATCAACGACCCGTGCGAATGAACACGCGCGCGTCGAAATCCAAGAATGGAGGGGCTGATCATGTTCAACCTGAATTCGCAAGTCAGTGAAGCACACCGTCAAGAATTGCTGCGCGAAGCCGAACACGCTCGGCTCGTCCGCGAAGCACGCGCGAGCCAGCGCGAAGCCGATAAGCAGCGCGCCCAGATCGAACACAGCGACGAGTCGCTGCAACCGAACTTGAAGCGCCAATACGCGAAGTAACCCTGACTTGATTATCATGGGGCGTGTCATTGTTTCGGATAGCGAAACGGACACGCCCCTTTTTATTTATCATTATCATCGAGGACACATCGATGCAAAAACCCCTCCGCGACGGCTTGATCCTGCGCACATTGAGCGAAGGACACGCCGCCGACCGCGATCAACTGCCCGACTTCATCGAACAGACCTTCGGCACCGCCTTCGATGATCCGGCGTTTGCAAAAACACTCGGCGTCTGGCAGCGCGATCTGCTGCACGGACACCCGACGGTGACGGACGATGATGTGTTTGTGGTGGTCGATCCAGCGAAAGACGATTTGCTCGTCTCTGCCACGACGCTGATTCCGCAGACGTGGCAGTATGAAGCGATTTCATTCGGCGTCGGACGCCCCGAATTGGTCGCCACGCATCCTGATTATCGGCGGCGCGGACTCGTGCGAGCTGTCTTGGATGCGCTGCATGAACGCAGCCGCGCGTCGGGGCATTTGCTGCAAGTCATCTATGGGATCGAGCATTTTTATCGTCAATTCGGCTACAGTATGGCGCTCGATATCACCTCAGCACTGCAAGTTCCGCTCGCCAGCGCCGCGCCGCTCAAAGAAGGCACGCTGCCACGTTACACCCTGCGAACTGCCGCCGAAGATGATCTTCCAGCCATCGCAAGCTGGACGAACGACTATGCGCGCGCGTTGCTCATCAGCGTTGCGCGAACACACGATGAATGGCGTTACGAGATGTTCGGCATCTCATCTGGACATAGCTACCATAAACAGTATTTCATCATCCTCGACACGGATGGACGCGGGGTCGGCTATGTAGCGTTGCGCTCGATGACCTTTAGCGGCGCGTTGTTCGTGACGAGTTACGTCGTCGGGGACGATGCCTCGTATCTGGATACATTTTCCGATGTGATGCGCGAACTTCGCCAAATCACGCTCGACTTTCGAGACGCGGCGGGTGGGGGCGCGCCGCCGCATCTGGCGCTGTTCCAATCCGGGCTGCATCCGACACTCGACACGCTGATCAAGCGTCAGTTGGGCGGCGCACTCCGCGACAATCGTTACGCTTGGTACGTGCGCATCGCGGACTTGCCCGCCTTCATGCGTCGCGTCGCGTCCGTCATGGAAACACGCTTGCACGGATCGGGCGCGCACAATTGGACGGGAACGCTGACGGTCGGCTTGTTCGCACGGGAACGGCTGGCGCTGCAATTCGAGCGTGGCAGCTTATCGGATGCGCGCATGGAGCCGGAAACGGGCGAAAACGACTGCGATTTCCCGTATCAAATGTTCGTCAACGTTGTTTTGGGGCATCACAACGTGAGCGAAATTCGCGCGATCCTGCCTGATACAAGTTTCAATGGACGGAGCGAGGCGTTGTTAGGGATATTGTTTCCGAAAGGGCGCTCGTGGATCGTCGCGCAGGCGTAGACTACGAGTCGATAAAAGCGGAAATCAATTGGGCGACGCGCCCCGCGCCCTCCGGCGTGAGATGCAGCCCGTCGAAACTGTAACTGAAGCCGCCGCGCGCGCGTTCGCCTGCATAATCGTTCCAGCCGCGTTTCGCGCGCGATCCGATGGTGAGGATATAGTTGATATCCAAGTCTGAGCGCGCGGGGATCGTCGGTGGGTTGAGCGCGGCGAGCAAATCAAGCGTTGGCACGCCGAATGTGCGGGCGGCACTGGCGGCGCGCGCGTTGTACTGCTGCATCGTTTCGACCACGAGCGGATTGTATTCGATGGGCGTCAAGCCAATCCATGTCACGATCTGCGCCAATTGCAACCGCGTGAGCAGGTCGCGGTAGCCCGCCTCGAACTGGTCGATGGTGACGATGCCGCCGTCGATCTTCTGCGCGTTGCGATAATACGAGCGCGTTCCCGGCTGACAAAAAGATATCGCGTCGTTGCCGCCGATCATGACGAATACCCCGTCTGGTTGTGACTCCAAGACGCGATCCAACCGCCGCAGCAGGTTCAAGACGGTGTTGCCGCCTTCGCCCGCGTTGATCAATTCATGTTGGGGGAGCAGGGGACGCAGCGCCTCGACATAGTTCCCGCCGTAGCCTCCCCACGTCAAGCTGTCTCCGAGCAAGGCGATTTTCATTCGACGGACTCGACGGATGGCATGGTATCGGCAGCGGCGAGCATCGCTTCGACCATCGCTAGGGTTTCGCGCGCATTTGGGAGTACTTCGCGCCAAAGGATATTGATGGATAACCCGAAATGGTGTAGATGTGGGCTTCGATAGACTTCATTCGACTCTAACATTGCTCGTTCAAACACGCCATCTATGTTCAGGACATAAAATTCAGCGTCGTGAAAGCGATAATCGATCACCCAATATTCTTTGACGCCAGCGGCTTCGTATTCCCGAAATTTTTCGATCCGGTCGCGCTTTTCCCCCTTCGGAGAGACAATTTCGATGACGATATCCGCCGCACCCTCGACGGCTTTTTCGCCAACCAAATGGAGACGGTCTCCAAACAGCACCATGATATCGGGCGCGCGTCCGGGCAAATGCGGAAACGGTTTCATCAGCATCGGATCACGGAACACTCGTCCGCCCACACCGCTCAACTCAAGAAAAAAGCGCAGCAAAAAATGAAAAAATTCTTGCAGCCCATCGTGTCGCTCGTTGATGCCCGGCATTTTGACCACCCATCCATCCACCCATTCGACATGCTCCCAATTTTTGTTCGCCAAGAAATCTTCCCACGACACATCGCGGGCGACGATCTCGCCACTCGGTGGGATGATGAGTTCAAACGGCGCTGGCGTGGTGGACGCTTCAGGCATCGAAACGGGTTCTGGAGCGGTTTGCATTACTCCTCCTGCTTTGCATCAGCAGCGGGGGCGGCGAGCATCGCTTCAACCATGCGCGCAATCGCCAAATAGTCGGGAAACTCCCGCTGCCATAATAGATCGATCTTCAATTGGAACTTTGGCAGCACGCGGCTGGTATAAACACCATTTTCATCGGGCGCGATGCGCTGATATTCCGCGTTTTCATCGAGTTGGTAAAAGGCGGCTTCGCTAAAGCGCCAGTCGAAAATCCAGTATTCCAAGACTCCCGCTTTTTCGTACTCGCGGAACTTTTCGATCCGATCTCGTCGCTCTCCTTTCGGAGAAACAATTTCAATCACCAGATCAGCCGCGCCTTCGACCGCTTTTGCACCAATCCGATCCAAATGTTCGGGGAGCAGAAGCATTAAATCGGGCGCGCGTCCGGGCAAATGCGGAAACGGTTTCATCAGCATGGGGTCTTGAAAAATTCGTCCGCGCAATCCAGATAGATGCAGGTAGGCGGTCAACAGCAGAAAGAGAAACCCATTGAGCGCGTCATGTTTTTCATCAATGCCCGGCATTTTGACCACCCATCCATCGACCCACTCGACATGCTCCCAATTTTTGTTCGCCAAAAAATCTTCCCACGACACATCGCGGGCGACGATCTCGCCGCTCGGCGGGATGATGAGTTCAAACGTCTCTGGCGTGGTAGGCGCTTCAGCCATCGAAACGGGTTCTGGCACGGTTTGCATTATTCCTCCTGCTTTGCATCAGCAGCGGGAGCGGCGAGCATCGCTTCAACCATCTGAACTGTTTCGACCGGACTAGGAAGTGGATTGCGCCATAACCATTCGACCTTCAACCGCAGTTTCGGAATGACTCCGCTGGCATAGTCGCCATCAATATTGGGGATGAGTCGTTGATACTCGCCAGCTTCATCGAGTTGATAGAATGCAGCGTCACGAAACCGCGAATCCAGAATCCAATATTCAGGCACACCGGCTTTTTCATACTCGCGGAACTTCTCCACGCGGTCGCGTTTGTCGCCCTTTGGGGAGACAATTTCAATGATTAAGTCGGGTACACCGCGAACAAAGTTATGTTCATAGTCGGCGTTGTTTTCAGGGAGGAAGATCATCAAATCGGGCGCACGTCCTGCGCGAACGCCGCGAAAACGAATGAGAACGGGGTCTTGGAATACTCGTCCGCCAAGCCCTGACATATCCAAGCTAAATTCGATCAGCCGGCGCAAAAAAGCGGTCAATCCGTCGTGAGAAAGTTCAATGCCCGGCATTTTGACCACCCATCCATCGACCCATTCGACATGCTCCCAATTTTTGTTCGCCAAGAAATCTTCCCACGACACATCGCGGGCGACGATCTCGCCACTCGGCGGGATGATGAGTTCAAACGCCTCTGGCGTGGTAGGCGCTTCAGCCATCGAAACGGGTTCTGGCACGGTTTGCATTATTCCTCCTGCTTTGTATCAGCGGCGGGGGCGGCGAGCATCACCCTCAAAATTTCGAGAGTTTCCAGTACCCCCGGCAGCGGATCGCGCCACAACAAGGCGACTTCCAAACGGAATTGCGGCAGCACGCGGCTGGTGTAAACGCCGTTCTCGTCAGGCGCAATGCGTTCGTACTCACCGTTGTCATCCAATTGATAAAATGCGAGTTCGCGGAAGCGCGGATCGAGGATCCAATATTCGCGGACGCCCGCCTGTTCGTACTCGCGGAATTTATCGACCCGATCCCGCTTGTCACTACTCGGTGAGACGATTTCAACAATGAGGTCAGGGGCGCCGCGCACATAATTATGGACATATTCGGCGTCATTTTCGGGCAGCAGGAGCATCAAATCGGGCGCGCGCCCGGCACGAATGGATTTCAACCGAATCAAGACGGGGTCTTGAAAGATGCGCCCGCCGATGCCCGTTAGCTCTAGAAATGCCGTGAACAGCAAGCGCAAGAAGCCGGTCAATCCGTCATGTGATAATTCAATGCCCGCCATTTTGACCACCCATCCATCGACCCACTCGACATGCTCCCAATTTTTGTTCGCCAAAAAATCTTCCCAAGACACATCGCGGGCGACGATTTCGCCGCTCGGCGGGATGATGAGTTCAAACGTCTCTGGCGTGGTGGGCGCTTCAGCCATCGAAACGGATTCCGGAACGGTTTGCATCGCATTCCCTCGCACTCATGGTCAAAACAGGGGCGTCCGCGCACGAATGCCCTCATGAAATAATTATACGTGATAGCGAACCAGCCAAGCGACTCAAGTCCCCTCTCCACATGGAGAGGGGACTTAGGGGTGCGGTTGGTGCTTTTCAAATCGTCTTTTACTCAGCACTCCGTCCTCTTCTTTTAGTCCCCGACGGCGAGGGCGTCGCCTTCCGCCTGCCACGCTTCGGCATCATATGCGGGCAGTTCGCAGCGGATCGCGCCATCGTGCCGATAGCCGAGCGCATAATCGGCTTGCATCAACTGGTGAATCTCGCTCGTGCCTTCGTAGATCACGCCGCCCTTGCTGTTGCGTAAGTAGCGTTCGACCGGATATTCGTCGCTGAAGCCATACGAGCCGTGAATCTGCACCGCTTCGAGCGCCGCTTGCACGCTGGCGTCGGTCGCGTACCACTTAGCCAGTCCCGTCTCTTTCGTATTGCGGATGCCTTCGTTCTTCATCCAGCCCGCGCGCAAGACCAACAAGCGCGCCGCCTGATACGACTGTTCCATATACGCGATCTTCTGCTTGATCAACTGATGTTCCGCGATGGGCTTGCCGAACGTCTTGCGGTCTTTGGCATAAGTGAGGCTGTCCTCCAAGCACGCGCGGATCAAGCCGACTGCGCCCGCCGCGACGGTATAGCGTCCGTTATCCAGCGCTGCCATCGCAATCTTGAAGCCTTCGCCGTCCTCACCAAGCCGATTCTCGACCGGAACTTCGACATCCTGCATCGCTACCCACCCTGTCGAACCCGCACGCACGCCGAGCTTGCCGTGAATGTCGCCCGTCGTCACGCCGGGCATATCGCGCGTGACAATGAAGGCTGACATGCCGCGATGCCCCGCTTCGGGATCGGATTTGGCGACGACGAGAAAGTGATGCGCCTTCGTGGCGAGGCTGATCCACATCTTTTCGCCGTTGAGGATGTATTTGTCCCCGACGCGGCGCGCGGTGGAGGTCATGCCGACAACATCGCTGCCCGCGCCGGGTTCGGTCAAGCAGAACGCCGCGTATTTTTCGCCGCGCGCTTGCGGGATGAGGAACCGCTGTTTCTGATCTTCCGTTCCCCATTGGAGCAGCGACAGGCTGTTCAATCCCATATGCACCGACATAATCACGCGCAGAGTCGTATCGCCGCGTTCCAATTCTTCGCAGACCAAGCCTAACGT
Organism: Anaerolineae bacterium; assembly: GCA_034437055.1. Classification (GTDB taxonomy): domain Bacteria; phylum Chloroflexota; class Anaerolineae; order Aggregatilineales; family Phototrophicaceae; genus Flexifilum. The sequence continues at coordinate 1,352 of DAOTUQ010000067.1, read as the reverse complement.
TACATAATCGAACCCTTGTCCGCCGTAACGTACCGGAATGCTGATGCCCAAGATGCCCAGTTCCGCCATGCGCGGCAAAAACGCCGGGTTCATCTGCTGTTTGCGATCCCACTCGCCAATCACGGGGATCACTTCTTTAGCGGCGAAATCGCGTACCATCTTTTGCGCTTGAAGCTGTTCTTCGTTCAGGTTGAAATCCATGATGCCTCATTCATCAACGTTGGTGAAAATTCACGGCGCACGACGGCAATCCTTAGTGTATTCTCGCTATCGAAGCGGGGCGTGAATTTAATGACAATCTTAACAACGATTATAACCGATGTTTTCCCGACGAGGAATGAGTATGAGTTTAGCCCGCACGATCCCCGATATGTTGGTGACGACCTACTTGGAAATGACAGAACGGGCGCAATTCCAGCCCGATAGCGCCGACGATATCGCGGGGAATGTGCGTGTAATGCTCATGGAAAAAGTAGATGTGCCGTTCTATCGCTTCTTGTACGACACGGTGGGCGAGCAATGGGCATGGCGTGACCGCCGCCTGCTGTCCGACGCAGAGTTAATGCGCGCGATCAGCGATCCGAGCATTCGCATCGATGTGCTGTACGCCGATGGCGTCCCGGCAGGCTATATCGAATTCGCAGAGCAGGGGGACAGCACCGAAATCGTGTATTTCGGGCTGCGTCCGCGCTTTACAGGGCGCGGATTGGGCAAATATTTATTGAGCATCGGCATTGCGCGCGTGTGGGATGAAGGCGCACGCCGTCTGTGGGTGCATACCTGCAATAATGACGCGCCGCAAGCGTTGTCCAACTATCTCAAGCGCGGCTTCCGCGTGTATCGCGTGGATGAAGAACCGATGCCGGATCGATATCGCGTTTAGAAGCCCCTTGAAAAGTACCAACCTCACCCCCGCCATGTGGCTGAGGAGAGGACACCTTTTCAAGAACCTCACCCCCTGACCCCCTCTCCACTGCGTAGAGAGGGGGCTGGGGGGTGAGGTGAATCAGGGAGAAAACCAAACATGTCCTCCCCTCAGCGCCATGTGGAGAGGGGGAGATCGCCAGCGAGGCAATCTCATACTCAGGGTAATCGCTTCAAATTTCTGATCGGTCAACAAAAGGTCATGTCGGGTTTTTAGGGACAATATTCTTGCCGTCCACGGTTGCGGACGCGAAAAATCGCGTCCCTACAACAGCATGTGACCCGTCCTGAGCCAAGAACTAATTTTGATGGTATTTATTCACCTATCCATGGGATTAAGCTCAAAATCCACAAATTTGAACCCAAGAAACACATAATGAACCCAATAGGACTGGGGCAAAATGCGGTCTGCACGGGTAGGTGAATAA
>DAOTUQ010000066.1:0-42921 GCA_034437055.1 Anaerolineae bacterium | reverse complement strand
CTATGCAACGACCATCGTCAATCGTGGAATTGCCTATGAGCAGATGGGCAATATTGAGTTAGCCTGCGCGGATTTGCGCGCTGGCGAACCCATCTATCGCGCGTTCGGTCAGATTGAACGCGCCGATCAGATGCAGGCGGCGATTGAGCAGGTCTGTAATTCCACACCCGTCCCAACCCTCCCTCCCATTTCGCGCGGCGGAACGCAGCGCGGCGCGGTCGAAATCGGCAGCAGCGACGAATGGACGTTTGAGGGACGCGCGGGTGAGGTCATCACCATCCGCGTGAATGCCGATGCTCCCGCCAACGATGCCGAAGACCGCGCCGGACTGTTCGATACCCTCGTCCGTATTTACACGCCCGACGGCGAACTGCTGGCAGAAGCCGACGATCTGCAAGCGGGTGTCATCACCGACTCCGAACTGCATGAACTGACGCTGCCGGTTGATGGAACGTATCGGATCGAAGTGCTTGGTTGGGACAATCGAACGGGTGGCGCATACACGCTGACGATCAAATCGGACGCCGCGCCGTAATACCAGCGGGCGGGGCTGCTTGGCATCCGGTGAGATCATCACGTCGCCCGACCACGATCCAGAGTTGGGAGTCGGTATAGTTGCCCATGGATTCCATCAACGCATCAACATTGGCGTTCGCTGCGATCTCGAACAGCGGACGCAAATCGTCCAGTGAAAAATGTTCAGCCGAGCGTGCGCTTGCCTCAGCGGCGGCTTGCAGCGTCTCATGTACGGATTCGGACACTTCAATCGTGATCGATTTGTTCGCCATCGCATCCACCCAGCTTGATCCATTCATTATCCCAACACAACGCTGATACAACCCCCGCGCCCCCAGCCTCGTAAATGAATACACCACGAGAGTTGGCGGCATCAACGCGAATCCCGTGCTTGACCGTTGTATAATCAGCAATGAGTTTGTGAGGCAAATCACATGCGCATCATCGTGCATACGGGCAAAGGTGGCGTCGGCAAGACTTCGATCTCCGCCGCGACTGCCCTCCGCTGCGCCGAACGCGGCTTGAAGACCATCGTCATCAGTACCGATACCGCCCACAGCTTGGGCGACTCGCTCGACATCCAGATCGGGCCCGAACCTGTCGAAATTCACCCCAACCTGTGGGCGCAAGAAGTCGATGCGCGCTATTCGATGGACAAATATTGGGGGCGCATCCAGAAATATATGGCGGCGCTGTTCACCAAACAAGGCGTCGATGATATCGTCGCGGAAGAAGTGACGATCCTGCCCGGCTTGGAAGAAGGCGCGCATCTGCTCTGGATCAATCAATACGTCCAGCAGAACGAGTACGACGTGCTGATCGTGGACGCCGCCCCGACCGCCGAGACGCTGCGCCTGCTCAGTCTGCCGGACGTGACGCGCTGGTGGTTCGAGCGCATCCTGACGATCACCAAGGGCGCGGCGAAGCTGCTGCGTCCCATCGGCAAGGTGTTGGGGCGCGGCGACAACGCCATGATCCCCGAAGCGGGCGCATGGGACGATATCCAGGGCTTGTTCGACACGCTCGACAAGGTGCGCAAACTGCTCACCGATCCTGAAATGAGCAGCATCCGGCTCGTGGTCAACCCAGAGCGCATGGTCATTAAAGAAACACAGCGCACGTACACCTATCTGAACCTGTACGGCTACGCCACCGACGCGATCATCTGCAACCGGATCATCCCCGACGAAGTGACCGATCCGTACTTCGCGGCGTGGAAAGATAAGCAGAAAGAGAATATCGCCTTCATCGCGGAGGCGTTCGGCGAACTGCCCATGCTGCGCGCGCCGCTGTTCGGCGGCGAGGTCGGCGGGCTGGACTCGCTGCGACGGCTCGGTGATGCGCTCTACGCCGACACCAATCCCGCGACCAAGCTGTTCAGCGGCAAAGTCCATCGCATCGAACAGGGCGTCGATGGGTATCAACTGCTCGTGCCGCTGCCGTTCGCCAATAAGCAAGACTTGGATATCTACCGTTCGCGCGACGAACTCACGCTGCGCGTGGGTCCCTATCGACGCAATATCGTCCTGCCGCAAACGCTCTGGAACTTGGAGATCGCGGATGCGCGCTTCGAGGAATCGACGCTGCATATCCAGTTCGCCAAAAATCCCGCATAAGTGACCTCACCCCCTGCCCCCTTTCCATACTGGAGAGAGGGAGATCGCGCGCTTTATGTTCGCGGGGGGTGAGGTGTAGAAAGGATTCGCATGGCTGTCCCCGCTCAAACGTCGCCCGATACCCACATTCCGTATCCGAATGGACACGGTGAACGCCCGTCGTCCGATGTCCTTGTTTCCGCTGATAGAGATGCCGTGACCGTCGAAGCAGCTTTCATCGCCCCGTCGCCCGCCGTCACGCCGAACGGCATCAAGCCGCCGCTGATCCCAAATCTGCCGCCGCTGACGCTAGAGAGCGGGCGCAGCAACCCGCGCTATGTCCGCGATACGCTGCGCGCGCTGTCGCAAAACAGCCCGCGCACGCTGCGCTTGCAAATCCGCTTCGCGCGTGTGATCTGGCATTTCGGCAGCCTGTTTGCGAAGTTGTTGTTCTGGCATTGGCTGGTCGCTAAATACGCGCCGGAGCGCGTCGAGCGTGGCAACCTGAAACGTTGGATGAAGTATGCGCGCGCGTTCCGCTATTTCGCCATCGACACGGGCGGCGTGATGATCAAGCTCGGACAGTTTATCAGCACGCGGGGCGATATTTTGCCCATCGAAATCATCGATGAACTGGCGTCCCTGCGCGATGAAGTGCCGAGCGTTGAATGGACGGCGATCCGCGCCATCATCGAGCGCGAACTCGGCGCAATTCCGATGCGTTACAGCCACTTCGATGACAAGCCCGTCGCGGCGGCGTCGTTAGGGCAAGTCCATCGCGCGCGGCTGCTCAACGGCGAACGAGTCGTCGTCAAAGTGCAGCGTCCGGGCATCGCGGAATTGTGCTATACCGATTTGTCCGCCATGTTCATCATCGCGCACGTTGCCAAACGGTTTCGGTTCATCAACCGACGCATGGATACGGTGGGGCTGATCGAGGAATTTGGGCGTGTCCTGCTCGAAGAACTGTCGTATACGCAAGAATTGGACAATGCGCGCCGCTTCGCACGGATGTTCCGCGACGATATGGGCGTCTATATTCCGGCAGTCTACGCAGAACATTCGACCGAGCGCGTGATCACCATCGAGGATGTGACCAGCCTGAAGATCGACGACTACGCCGCGCTGCAAGCGGCTGGCATCGACCGGAAAGCCGTCGCCAAGCGGCTGATGGATACGTATCTCAAGCAAATCTTCGAGGAACGTTTCTTCCACGCCGATCCGCATCCCGGCAACCTGTTCATCTATCCGCTGGAACAAGACAACGGACAGGATGCGGGCAGCGGGCGTCCGTTCTATCTGATCTTCATCGATTTCGGCATGACCGGCACGCTGACGCCGCAGATCGTCAATGGCTTGCTCGGCACGATGGGCGCGGTACTGACGCGCGACTCGCGCAAGCTGATCGAGAGCTATTCGCAGTTGGGCTTCTTGCTGCCCGGCGCGGACTTGGATCGCCTCGAAGAAGCGACGCGCACCGTGTTCGATCAGGTGTGGGGCTTGACGATGCAGCAGATGAGTTCCATGAGCTTCGACAGCATGGCGAACATCGGCGCGGAATTCAACGATCTGATGTTTGAAATGCCGTTCCAAGTGCCGCAAGATTTCATCTATCTAGGGCGCACGGTCAGCATTTTGGGCGGCATGAGTACGACGCTCGATCCCACGTTCAACCCGTGGAGCGAGATGCAGCCCTACATGCAAAAGATGATCACCGCCAAGCCGGACGGCGCAGCGGGCAGCAGCGGAATTCTCGGCGGGCTGTTGGGATCGCCGTTCTTGGGCAACCTGCTCGGCGGGAACGCGCCGCAAGCCTTACTCAACATCGGGCAGTCGATCTTGGGCGTTGGGCAGTCGAACAGCAAAGATGCGCTGGCGCGCTTGGAGCGCGGCGATCTGAAAATCAAAGTCGATGCGTCGCCGACGATGCAAAAGCAGCTTACGCGCATCGAAGGCACACAACGTCGAACCTATCGTGCGGTGGTGACCGGAAGTCTGCTGATCACGTCCACGCTGTTCTACACGAACGGTGATGTGCTGCCCGCTGTGATCGGCTACGTCGTGACGGTGGTCGTGGCGGCGAACACGCTGTTGGGGGGGGAATGACGGTATAATGTCCCGCGCCGTCCGCAGAAGTTATCGATGAGTCGCGGCGCGATATGTTATCGGGTTTTGTGACTGAGGACAGTCAGTCAACGACCCCATCGCTAAAGCGAGGGGCTTGCAACTGAGGCGGGATTTTCACCCAAAACACCCGTCACCCTAGGCGGATTGACTGTCGCCCAAGCAATGTTTTTCGCAGCGTTCACGTCGGCGGGGTCGGCGTGTCCGCAGTTGACAAACAGGAATTGGCTTTGCGATTAGCGCTCTCGATATGTCCACAGGCGAAGCAGCGCTGGCTGGTGTAAGCGGGATTGACCACGCGCACCGCAACACCAGCGCATTGAAACACGACGATCCCCATTCCTGAACCGATTGGCGTATTCATCGAATAGACTGCTAAAATCAACCGGAGCGACGGTCGAGCCAGGTTTTCGAGCCGTTTTCTTTGCGTTGAAATCTTTTTCGGTTGTCCATAAGGAAAAGTCATGCCCATTGAAGCGATCATCTTCGACATGGACGGTGTGATTGTCGATTCGGAAGATTACTGGCACGCATCGCGCATCGAATACGCCGAGTCGCTCGGCAAAACCTGGAAGATGGACGATCAGCGCGCCGTCATGGGGCGCAATACCATCGAATGGGCGCAGATTATGCAAGACCGCCTCGCGCTCGACTTTTCGCTGGATGATATCATGCGCGACGTGAAGGCGCGGATCATCGCCAAGCTCGAAGCGCGGCTGCCGCTGCTGCCCGGCGCGGTCGAGGCAATCAAGCTGGCGGCGACGGCGTATCCCGTCGCGCTGGCGTCCGGTTCACCGACGGCGGCGATCCAAACGGTCATGCGCTTGACCGAACTCGATAAAATCTTCAAGGTGATGGTGTTCGGGGACGATATCGAGCGCGGCAAACCGCATCCCGATATCTACTTTGAAGCCGCCAAACGCCTGAACGTCGCGCCCGAACGCTGTGTGGGCATCGAGGACAGCGGCAACGGTGTGCGCTCCCTGCACGCGGCGGGCATGATCACGATTGCCGTGCCGAGTCCAAATTTCCCGCTGTCGTCGGACATTCTGGCGCTGGCGGATGTGCATCTGCCGTCGCTAGAGTCGTTCACGCTCGATTTGGTGCGCGATTTGGGGAAGCAACGTGGGGCGTGACGTTTAAAGTCGGTTCTTCAACCCAATAGAGCGACATCGGCATAAGTTCCAAGCAGACGCGCAGGGCTTTTGGCAGCGTCCACTGTTGATGGCAATCGACCATCAATTTGATGTCGCTGCCGACGATATCGCGCACCAGTGCCGCCCGGCGAATATCACGGCGGCTGTCCTCAGAACCGACCTTCAGTTTCATCGCGCGCAAGCCAGCATCCAAAGCGCGTCGGGCATTATCCCGTACCTTGTCATCACGGTAAGTAAACCATCCGCATAACCGGGATAGCCCCGCGCTTTCGCCCATAGATCGAAACAGGCGTTGACAATCGACGCCCGTGCCAGATGCACGACCCCTTTGTGCAGCGCATCTGCGGATGATCAGCAATCAGCCCGAAACGTGCGCCCAAAATCGGACATCAGGTCTTCGATCTCGCGCCCAATGAGCGCGGTTGAAAGTAGACGGATGGCGTCACATACCAGATCGTTACCGCCGCCGAGCGTGAATGCGAGTCCGACACCGATATGGGGCGAGTCGGTTTGGGGCAGCGTTGTCGCGTAAGCATACGTTGGATTGGAATGGACAGCATCGGCACCATCCCCCTCTTCGAGCGGAAAACGGGCGTCGCGGGTCTCAATCGTGCGGATCGTTGCCCGATTAGATCGTTTCCGCCCATGCGTTCAGCGCCCGCAATGTTGGCGTTTTTTTCGTCTGATGTTCCTGCATCCGCTTTAGGACGTTATCCAAAATCGTGACCGCTTCGCGCACGTATTCGCCCTTATTGAGCATCACACATTCGGCGCGCGCCGACATCGCCGCGTCGGTCATTTCTGAGCGCGACGGCGTGCCTTTATCGACAAATCGTTCCAAGACCTCGGTTGCCCAAATGACGGGGACATGCGCCGCTTCGCACAGCCACAAGATTTCTTCCTGAATCTCCGCCATGCGTTCATAACCGACTTCCACGCCCAGATCGCCGCGCGCGATCATCACGCCGAACGGCGTTTGCCCCGCCGCGCTAACGATGATTTCTGGCAGGTTGCGGATCGCGCGCCGCGTCTCGATCTTGGCGATGATGGCGGGGGGATGCGTCCGCTTTTCGCCCGCGCGGCTGCCGATACGCCACGCGATTTCGGCGTGCAAGCGCGCTACATCGTCGGCGGTCTGCACGAACGAATAGCCGATCAAATCGGCGTGGGTGACCACGAAATCGAGCGCGCTCAGGTCGTCGTCGGTCAGCGCGGACAGTTCCACATCGGTATCGGGGAAGTTCAGCCCCTTCTCGTCGCGCAGCCGTTCGCCCTTCTCGCGCGCATGGGTGACGCGCAGCATCACGCCCAAATCTGTCTTGGCTTCGACGCGCGTCCCGATCTTGCCATCGTCAATCCAGACAGTGTGTCCGACCTGGAGTTGATCCAGCACTTGGGGCAGCGTGCAGCGGACGCGCGCGGCGATTTTCACATCGTCGGCATCATCGTCTGTTGGCGCCGCGCGCGTCAGCAGGATGCGATCATCAATGTATAGGCGTTCGTCCTTGCCCCGCAGCGTCACGTCGGCAGTGCGCGGCTTGGGTCCCCCCAAATCCATGTGAATTTTGACCGGGCGTCCGACTTCGATCACGGCACGCTGCACATGGCGAATCATCGCGCCCCAATCGTCGGGCGTATCGTGCGCACAGTTGATGCGCGCCGCATCCATACCGTGCGCCACCAGATCGCGCACGAACTCGTAATCGCTTGCCGCTTCCAATGGGAACGTGACCATGATACGCACACGTCGGCGCACATCCGGCACGCCGAACACGCGATCCGACTCGCGCGTCAAGATGGTCGTGCCGCGTGTATGGGCGCGCGCGGGCGGATAATCGCTTGGCGTCGGTTCGGCACACACCCGTTCCAGTGTCGCAATCGCCGCGTCGAGATTGGGCAGGACGCGCGACTCGCTGCGCCCCAACGACGATAAACCGAGCGGCGTGAGCGCGGTTTGTAGTTCCCGCAGATCGCGCCTTCGCAGCGCCAAGTAGCACGCCATGTTGAACGCGCCGTTACAGAAGGCACGCCGCACGATTTGCGACTGCCACTTGGCGAACAGGTCGCGCGCTTCGGCGTCCACATCGGTGCGCAGTTCGCGCAAGGCGTCGAGGGTCGCGCGCGAGTCTAAATTGGTCAATTGATTTGAAACCATCAACATAATTTACCCATTTTTGAGCTTTTATTATACACAAGACGCATTCAATCATCAGCTTCGATTTAGATTGCAGACATAGCGCTAAATAAGCAAGTAAATATCAGGCTGCAATCTTCAATTGACATATGAACAGATTTTCTGTATAGTGTTAAAAATTGTGGTTGTGACAAAAAAGTTGATGGCAAACGAAAAAGGTCAATAGGTCACGGGCATGAACAAGCAGCGCAAAGGTGAATCCAAACGTGGCATTGAATGGACGGATTATACATGGAATCCTGTCGGCGGATGCTTGCATGGCTGCCGATGGAACATGCCCGACGGTACGCTGGCTGTCTGTTATGCCGAAGTTGTGGCTGAAAAATTAGCGACCGCGACGTATAAAGAAGGGTTTGCCCATCACTATTGGCGCCCTGAAATCTTGGATAAACCGCTGGAGTTGAAAAAGCCTGCCCGAATTTTTCTCGACTCGATGTCCGATTTGATGGGGCATTGGGTGCCTGCCGACCAGATTGAACAGGTGTTAGATGTTTGTCGTCGCGCTTCACACCATACGTTTCAACTATTGACCAAGAACGCCCCACGTTTGCTCGACTTTGACTTTCCAGCTAACGTCTGGGTCGGAGTCAGCGCGCCGCCGAGCATCTTCAAAGGGAAACCGCTGTCGCAGCGGCAGCAGGAACGGATGGTCATTCGTCAAATGGAAATCTTGGATCAAGTGAAAACGGCTGTGCGCTGGATGAGCATCGAACCGCTCAGTTTCGATATTGCGCCGCTGTTGGTGAACAGCCCGCTCGAATGGGCGGTCATTGGTGCAGCGAGCAACGGCGCGAAAACCTATCAGCCCGAACGCGTGTGGGTTGAGAACGTGCTGCGCGTGCTTGATGCGCAACGGACGGGGGTGTTTTTCAAGGGAAATTTGGCGTGGGATGCGGCTGCATGGCGCGAAGATTTCCCTGTAACGTCAACCGAGATGCTTTTACTTGGGGAAAGTCACGCTTAGGTCATCGGGAAAGGTGTTTGCCCGGCGCGGCTTCCCTGACAACAAGAAAATACGATTATAACAAAAACGACCTTTGCAAACCACTGGGTTGCAAAGGTCGTTTGTAGATTGCAGCTAAACCGTCTTAGCGCAAGCGCACCCATGTCCCGGTATTGCCGCTCTGCGTCGTCAGCCGGAACAGCACGCCGCCCGGTGCGTCGATGTAGAGCTTAAGTTGGTTGGTCTCGCTCTGGATCGAGCGCGGTGACGTGTCGATATCGGAAATCGCCCAGCCGAGTACCGCGTTCCATGCGCCTTGCGGCGAATTGGTGTTGTAATACGCCCAATTGAACATCCGTTGTGGGATGAACAAGCCATCTGGTGCGGGCGAACTGTTGATCGTTGTCCCATCCCAACCGTTGGGGATGCGCACGAACTGTGCGCCGCTGTTGAGCAGCGCGTAAATTTCGTTGCGCCCATTGGCGTTGATGTAGATCATGTAGCCCGCTTGGAACGTCTGGATCGCGCCATCGCCCGCTGTGCCGAAATCTTGCGGGCAGTCGGCATCGGGCGGCGCGAACTGATCCCCGAAGAAGAAGCTGAACGAACAGGTAATCGTCACGTTCAACAGCGCGTTCCGCTCGATGCCCGCGCGCCCCACGACCAAGCGATAGGCGATAATGCGTCCGTAGTTACTCGGCACCGGCACCGACGCCTGTCCGCTGACCTGAACCGAGATCGACGACACGATTGCGCCCGCCGCCGTCAGCGTTTCGAGCCGCGCGGTATCGGCTTGTGCCGTCCACGTAAACGTCAAAATCGTGTTGGCTGCTGCCATGAGTTGGTTGGCGCTGAAGGTGTTAATCACGGGTTCGGAGCTGGTCGGCGTCAGCGTCGGCGTGGCGCTTGGCGTTAAGGTGAATGTCGCGGGCGGCGTCGGCGTCAGCGTTGGCGTGGACGTTGGGGTCAATGTCGCAGTGGCGGCGGGCGGCGTGAGCGACAAGATCGCGCGCGTCAGGATGATGCTGATCACAGCGGTGCGCGTCCGCGCGAATGGATTCATGGTTGGGCGCGTGGTGGCGGGGGCTGTGAACGTCGGCGTGGGCGTCGCGCTTGGTGTCGCGCTTGGCGTATCCGTCGCCGTCGGCGTCCCGGATGGCAGCGGCGTGAGCGACAGCGTGTCGCTGGTCTGGATGAGGATGGCGCGCGTCAAAATACCCCCGAACACCGCCGTCCCCGTCAATTCTTCACCGTTGGGCGAGGGTGTCAGTGTCGGCGTCTCGGTCAGCGTCTCGGTTGCCGTCGGAACGATGGCTTGGGCGACGAGGGTGGCGCTCGGCACAGTCGTTGGTTCGAGCGTGGGCAGTTCCATCAGCGTGGGAATTACGACGGTGCGCGTCGGCGGCTGCAACGTATCACACGCGGAAAACAGCGCCGCCACGATCAGCAGCACCAGTAGGGCGAATGGCTTGTTTTTCATCAGCGTCCCTTTCTCTTGCCGCTGGCGTAGGCGTCAGCGTATCCCCTGTTACAATGGAGGTCGAACATCGGCAGATCGAGAGTGTACAATGCGTTTGACCCGCTTCCTTTTAATCATACTGGGTTCAATCTCGGCTTGCCAATCCGTCAACCTTCCTGATTCGACAATGCAACCTTCATCCGTTGCCTGGCTGACCTCCCCCCAAGACGAACGCCGTTCATCAACCCGTTCCGGATCGGAGCGCGGGGAGCTTATGACATTTGCGCCAACGCCAACGCCGCGCGCGATTGCGTCGGCTGTCGCTTCACCTCACCCTCCGCTCCCCGCTCCACCTCGCAGTGCCGAGGAGATCATGCGCATAACGACTCCCCCCCTCTCCGTAGCAGAGCGAGGGTCGGGGGGTGAGGTCGCAACGTACATCATTGGCTATTCCGTGCAGGGGCGCGCGATTGAGGCACGACGTTACGGTGATCCGAACGCTGCGTCCATGCTGATGCTCGTTGGCGCGATGCACGGCGGCTACGAGATCAACACCGTCGCGCTGATGGATGCGATCAGCACCCACTTGGACGCGCATCCCGACGATCTGCCCGCGGGAACGGCGCTGGTGATCGTGCGCGCCGCCAATCCCGACGGCTTGGCATACGCCGGACAGGAACAAGGGCGCTTCAACGCCAACGGCGTCGATCTCAATCGGAATTGGGCGTGCGACTGGACGGCGAATGCGCTGTGGCGTTCACAGCCCGTCAGCGCGGGCGCGCGTCCGCTGTCCGAGCCAGAGACGGCGGCGCTGGCGGCACATATTCAAGCGGCGCGTCCGGCGGCGGTCTTGTTCTATCACAGCGCGGCGGGCGGCGTGTTCGCGGGTGATTGTGAGACGGAGCGCATGGGGCGCGCGTCGGAGTCATTCGCGCTGGCAGCCGTCTTGGGGGCGGCGGCGGGCTACACCTACGGCGTGCCGTTCACCGCGTATCCGGTCACGGGGACGGCAGCCAGCTACGTCGATGGCTTGGGCATCCCATCGGCAGACGTGGAACTGCTCACGCGCACCGACGACGAATTCGAGCGCAACTGGCGCGGCGTGCAGGCAGTATTGACGTGGCTATCCACCCGACCGTAGGGGCTTGCCGCTGTCACGCGCGCGTTAACGATACGGCAAATTCGCGCACGACGCCGCCAGGGTGAGGAACTCGGCATCCAACCAGCCCGACTGCCCGTCGTAGGTCGCCGCGAACCAGGTTCCATCGCTGTTCTGTGCGGTCAACTCCAACACTGTGGTATACGGAATGACTATCAGCGTCTCGGCGTCTTGGCTCGGCGCGCGGCGCAAACGCAGATTGAAATCGACCGACGCGACACAGAACGGCGCGAATACATCGCGGGTGGGTACACTCTCCCTCTCCGATTCGGAGAGGGGGTCGGGGGGTGAGGTTGCTGAGATCGAGGACGCCAGCGGCGTCAAGGTAAGTTCGCGGAACAGCGTCGCCACGCGATCTGGCGTCGAAGTGGGGGGCGCTGGCGGCGTGCGCGTGGGCGTCGGGGATAACGTCGCCGGAATGGGGGTGTCTGTTGACGTTGGCGGGCGTGTGTTCGTCGGGAAAGCGGACGGCGTGGGGCTGTCCGCCCGCTCTGTATTGGAGAGCAGGACGGGGGGGGCAGTCGCTTCAATGACGGGAACCTGCGTCAGCAAGTCGGTCAGGCTGGCGCGCGTGGCTGCCGGATCGGGCGGCTCGCCGCCAAGCCGTTCGGAGAGCGTGTTTAAGTCCGAATTGACAGCGATGCGAATGATCGTCCCCATCTGGCTGCTGAACAGTGCCGCCTGAACGCGGTTCATCTCGCCGCGTTCGGCGGACTGCATGATGACATCGCGCAAGAGCGCAGTGAGATTGCTGATCACGACTTCGATATCGCCGCCGTTCTCGGTGACGAGCTGGGCAATGGGTACGCCCGCGTCCAACTGCGCGAAGATATCGGCTTCGGGCAAGTCGATTTCGGTGGCTAACACGGCGCGGATGGCTTGGAACAGTTCGACGGCGCGCGCCCGTGCTTCGGGGTCGCTCGTCGGGGTCAGCGTCGCATCCGGGTCGGGGGTGAAGGTGCGCGTGGGCGTGGGGGCGTCAGGATCGAGCGTCGCGGTCGGCGCGGATGTGATGACGGCTGAAGGAGCCGTAACTCGGTTGGGGGGTGAGGTTGTCACGGTTGGGGCGTCCGCGACGATGGGGGCATCGTCCGTGATCGCGTCGGCGTCGAGCGCGAAATAGACGCCGAGAAATGGCACGAGGACGGTGGACAGCGCGATGAACGCGGCGCTGAACACGCCGAACACGCCGCGCGACGCCTTGAGCCGCTGGGGACGGAAGATTTCTAACACGATGATGAACAAACTGAACGCCCCCAGCGCGCCCGCCGCTGCCAGCGTGAGAAATTCGACCTGTGGATCGGGCGGGGCGACCGGGATGCTGAAGGCGATGCCGCCCGGCAGTTCGCCGCTGATGGGCATCGAATCGACGGCGAACGCATCGAGATTGTTGACGACGACGCCGACGAGCAGCAGGATGGCGGTCAAATATGTCAGCAGCAGTTCGAGAAAACTGATCTTCTCGGCGCGCTGGATTGTCTTGAGCAGATTGTTGAGCAGCAGCAGCACGCCGAAGAACGCGCCGCAGAGAAATAGAAAGAGTGCCACAGGGTGCGCCTTTTGATCGAACGCTTCTTATTATACGGGGTGACAGGCGAAATGGTCGTGAGCGGCGGGTAAAGACTTTTCCAAAAATCGATCCATCTGGCGCTATAATCCCTCATTGTAATCCGATCATCCCCCTATCATGAGGAGCGCCAAACCGTGACCGATATCCAACAACTCGCCGTCAATACCATTCGCACGCTGTCGATGGACGCCGTGCAAAAAGCCAACAGCGGACATCCCGGCTTGCCGATGGGTGCCGCGCCGATGGCGTTCGCGCTGTGGACGCGCTTTCTGCGCCACAATCCGCACAATCCCAACTGGGCGAACCGTGACCGCTTCGTCCTCAGCGCCGGACACGGCTCGATGCTCATTTACTCCCTGCTGTACCTCACGGGCTATGACCTTGCGCTCGACGATCTGAAAAACTTCCGCCAGTGGGGCAGCAAGACCGCCGGACATCCCGAATATCATTTGACGCCGGGTGTCGAGGTGACGACGGGTCCGCTCGGACAAGGCACGGCAAACGCGGTCGGGTTCGCGCTGGCAGAGGCGTATCTCGCGTCTTATTTCAATCGTCCCGGTCACGAGATCGTCGATCATCATACGTATGCTATCGTCAGCGACGGCGATCTGATGGAGGGCATCAGTTCCGAAGCGGGCGCGCTGGCGGCACATTGGGGACTGGGCAAGCTGACCTACCTGTACGACTCTAACGGCGTGACACTCGACGGCAAAGCGAACATGATTTCGACGGAGGACACCGCCGCGCGCTATCGCGCCTATGGCTGGCACACGCTCACGGTCGAAGATGGCAACGATGTGGAAGCCGTCGCACAAGCCCTCGCGGACGCCAAAGCCGTGACCGACAAGCCGTCGCTGATTACCGTTCACACCATCATCGGCTACGGCAGCCCGAACAAGGGCGGCACGAATAAGGCGCACGGCTCGCCGCTCGGCGCGGATGAGATCAAGCTGGTCAAGGAAGCATATGGCTGGCCCCAAGAAGATTTCTACGTTCCCGGCGCGGCGCTCGAATTGTTCCGCAGCGCCATCGACACGGGCGCGGCACAAGAATCCGAGTGGAACGCGGCGCTCGAACGCTACCGCGCGGACTACCCCGAACTGGCGGCGGAATGGGATCGCGTCAGCGTGGGGAGGCTGCCCGACGGCTGGGACGCGGATATCCCGATCTACGGCGCGGACAAAAAGTGGGCGACGCGCAACGCCAGCGGGCAAGTGCTGAACGCGATTGCCGCGCGCATCCCCACGATGATCGGCGGCGACGCGGATTTGTCCGAAAGTACCAAGACGCTGTTGAAGGGCGCAGAGAACACCGGACACGGCAAGCCCGCCGCGCGCAACATCCGCTTTGGCGTGCGCGAACACGCCATGGGCGCGATTGCCAATGCGCTGGCGCTGCACGGCGGCATCATCAAGCCGTTTACGGCGACGTTTTTGCAATTCAGCGACTACATGCGCCACGCGATCCGGCTCGGCGCGTTGATGAGCGCGCCGGTGCTGTACGTGTTCACGCACGACAGCATCGGCTTGGGCGAAGATGGACCCACGCATCAACCGATTGAACACGTCATGTCGCTGCGGCTGATCCCGCAACTGCATGTGTTCCGTCCAGCGGACGCCAACGAGACGGCGGGCGCGTGGGCGGCAGCGATGCAGAGCGCACAGCCGTGCGTGCTGATCTTCACGCGCCAAGATTTGCCCGTGCTGGTGGGCGACGGCATCGGCGGCGTGCCGGCTGTCCACGCGGGGACGGCGCGCGGCGGCTATGTGCTGACGCAGACCGGAACGGGAACGCCGGATGTGATTCTCGTGTCGAGCGGGAGCGAAGTCCACTTGGCTCACGAAGCATCCGCGACACTGGCGGCGGACGGCGTGAATGTGCGCGTGGTGTCGCTGCCGTGCTGGTCGCTGTTCGAAGCACAGGATGCAGCATATAAGGAAAGCGTGCTGCCGTCGGGCGTGACCGCGCGCGTCAGCATCGAGGCGGGCGTGACGACGGGTTGGCAGAAATATGTCGGGACGGCGGGCGTGACCATCGGCATCGACAAGTTCGGGGCGAGCGCGCCGTACCAGCGCATCTACGAGGAATATGGCATCACGGCGGGCGCGGTCGTGGACGCGGCGCGGCGGCAGTTGGGCAAGTAGCCGTAGGAATGGGGGCGTGGCGCGTGCCATGCCCCCAATGAAAGCGGATGAAAGTGCCTGCACTGGATAGCTGTGAACCACAAGTGATGCGCGCGTTGGAAAAAGCCGCATGGACGATTCTGCGCGCGCCGTATTATTTGAACGTCGCCGGTTTAATCTTCTTTGCCGATCTTCGCGCCCAACAGATACAAACTGACAATGGACGTTCGCGGCGCATCATCGTGGCAGAAATCAAGTGTTTTGCGAATGAAACGAACGACCAAGATGAGTTATATCGGGCAATTGGTCAGTATGCGCTGTATCGTGAGGCATTGCGGATGAAGGGAGATGATGATGAACTGTACCTCGCCGTATCGGAGCCAGCCTATCAACGCCTCTTGCGCTTGCACTTGGTCGCGCGCGTCTTACACGATCTTGGGGTAAAATTGATAGTGATCGATTTAGAGCGCGAGGTGATCTTCCAATGGATCGAATGACGCCTGCCCAATTGCGCACGCATCTTCTCAATGAAATGGCATGGTACGCTGCTGGAGGCGGCGATCACGCCATCCTTCGGCTAATTGATGATGAACCGCATGGAATTTATGCCGTGACTGCTACGGAACACACCGATCACGCGGAACGGGCTGTTTTGATTATGCAAGCGCGCATCGAAGACGAGCTGATCATCGTCGATGTTGATCAAGTTTTCGACAAAAAGCTGTATCAACGACTGTTACAAGCGGGTGTCCCGCGTGAACAAATCGTCCTCGTGTATCAGGGCGAGCCGCTCCCGCATCCCGTCGCGCCGTTCCCGTGACACACAGCAGAATGCGGGCAGCCTTTGCACCGTTATGCCGCTACTGATTCAACTGCGCCGCCAACGCCCGCGCTTCGCTTTCAGTGAAATTGCCGCTGATCACCGCTTGCGCCGCGATGCGCGTTTGGATCGTCGGGGCGGACAGCACGCGCCCATCCAGCACGATGCCCAACAGCGATCCGATGTTGGCGGCGGTATAGTCACCAAACCGTGCGCTCCCCTCTGACGTGAACGTCACCAAAATCTGCCAGCCGCCCCCAGACGAGCTGATCTGCGCTTCGGCAGACGCGATATCGTCGTTGTCGATGATCGTCTCGAACGTGCGCGCGTTCGCGTTTGGCAGCCCGCTTGTGGCGATCTGTGTCCCGACCAACGCTTGCCCTTCGCTGAACGCCAAGCCCGATAAATCGACCAGTTCGATCAGCCCCGCTTCGACGGACGGCGCGGTCAGCATCGCCCGAATAGAGATCGGCTGAAGCGTATTTGGTGCTGGGATGCCATTCGTGCCGAAGAATATCAGCCCAAGCAGCATCAAAATCGACCCTAAAATTCCCATCCCACAGCCCTGATTTGGCTCTGCCATCGCCTAGACTCCCTATTTCAAACCCCTTCCACTATAATACCAACCTTCATTTAACGAATCTGGCGCAGAAATCATGTTTGACAAACTGGCGGCGATTGAGTCGCGCTACGAAGAACTGGAACGGCTGTTGAGCGATCCCGCCGTCATGAACGATTACGAGAAGATCACCGAATACAGCAAAGAACGCGCGACGCTGGCGGAAATCGTCGAGTCGTACCGCGCGTACCTGAGCCAAATGGCGCAGTTGGACGACGCGCGCGCCATGTTCGAGAGCGAGACCGACGCCGACTTGCGCGCGATGGCGTCCGAAGAGAGTGCCGCGCTCGAAGCCAGCACCAATGACATCAGCGAAAAGCTCAAGTTGCTGCTGCTGCCCAAGGACAAGCGCGACGACAAGAATGTGATCATGGAAATCCGCGCTGGGACGGGCGGCGACGAATCCGGCTTGTTCGCGGCGGATTTGTTCCGCATGTACAGCTATTATGCCCAGCGGCGCGGCTGGAAACTCGAAGTCTTTGACCAGAGCGAGACGGGCATCGGCGGCTTCAAAGAAATCCGGTTCGAGGTCAAAGGGCAAGGCGCGTTCAGCCGTCTCAAGTGGGAAAGTGGCGTGCATCGCGTTCAGCGCGTGCCGGAGACCGAGAATCAAGGGCGCGTCCACACCAGCGCGGTCACGGTGGCGGTCTTGGCGGAGATGAATGAAGTCGATGTCGCGCTCGATATGAGCGATGTGCGCGTGGATGTGTATCGCAGCGGCGGCGCGGGCGGACAGTCGGTCAACACGACCGACTCGGCGGTGCGTATGACCCATATCCCATCGGGGGTTGTCGTCACCATGCAGGACGAACGCAGCCAGCTTCAGAACAAAATTCGTGCCAAGCAGATGCTGGTCGCGCGCCTGTACGAAATCGAAGTCGAGCGCCAGCGCAGCGAACAAGAGAGCGAACGCCGCAGCCAAGTTGGTTCGGGCGACCGCAGCGAAAAAATCCGCACGTACAATTATCCGCAGAACCGCGTCAGCGATCACCGCGTGGACGTGACCAGCTACAACTTGCCCATCGTGATGGATGGCGACCTCGACCCGTTTATCGACGCGCTGATCATGCAGGATCAGGCGGAGAAGCTGGCGAACGCGACGGCGACGGTGTAACGATTAAGGAGGCAATATGCTGAAGCGTGTCCGTATTCAGGGGTATAAATCGCTCATCGATGTGGATGTAAGGCTGCAACCGCTGACCATTTTGATTGGACCCAACGCATCGGGTAAAAGCAATTTTCTCGATGCGTTGCAACTGCTTTCTCGTATGGCAACGTCACGCAATCTACGTGAAGCATTTGAACCACCATATCGAGGGAAGCCGCTGGAATCGTTCACGTTTGGCGCAGAAGGTATTCCTGGTTTCCTGCAACAGGAAAATGCAATCTTTTCCATTGAAGTTGATGTGGAATTGTCTCAGACGGTTGTAAACAGCGTTAATCGACAAATTCGAGAGATGCGACAAGGCACAAACGGAAAAAAAGCCGAAAAAGATTCGACTGCACAAGTCCGTGAACGTAATTTGCGTTACCGTATCGTCGTCGAGATCTTGCCAAAATCAGGTATTTTGCGAATTGTTGATGAGTATTTAGCTGCGTTAAATCGAAAAAATGAACCTAAAGATAGAAATCCTTTTCTTGAAAAAATGGAAGATCATCTTTCATTGCGTCGAGAGGGATTAGCACATCCTACTTATATTGATCTCCAACTTGATCATAGTCAACTTTCGACCCCCCTTTATCCACCATATTATCCACACATCGTAGCAATGCGACAGGAACTCGCCAGTTGGAATTTCTTCTATTTCGAGCCGCGCGAACGCATGCGTGCAATCAATGTAGTCAAGGAAGTACGCCATATCGGCTTGATGGGTGAAGAACTCCCTGCGTTTTTGAACACGCTTAAAGTCCTCGATCCGCCCCAGTTCCGCGCGGTCGAAAAAGCGTTAAAAGCCATCATACCATCAATTGAACACATTGATGTTGAGGTTAACAATGTGGGTGAGATTGAACTCAGATTAGTCGAAAACGGGATCGCCATGCCCGCGCGTGTTGTCTCAGAAGGGACGTTACGCATTCTTGGATTGTTAGCATTACAAGGGGCAAAAGAACCCGCATCCTTGATCGGCTTTGAAGAACCGGAAAACGGTATTCATCCGCGACGGATACAGTTGATCGCCAATTTGCTTGAAACGGGAACATATTCGGAAACGCAATTCATCGTAACAACTCATTCTTCGGTTTTGGCAGATTTGATATCGCTCCAATCACTGTTTTTTTGTCGAAAAACTGAACATGGGACAACCATTACCCCATATACTGGTCTACCCTTGTGGCGATTAGACGAAACTGCGAGAGCACTTGATGATGGCTCGATAACGTCCATAGGTGAACGTATGCAACGGGGCGATTTCGATGTCTGACCCGTTAGCGCCTCTTCAGATAAGTTTGTTCACTGAAGATATTGGACACGAAAAGTATGTCGGTAAGTTGATTAGACGCATTGCGGCAGAATACGAATTATCGATTACGATTCAAGCTGTCAGTGTTCGTGGGGGACACGGCAAAGTATTCACCGAACTGCGTGCCTATTTAGTTGATATTCGACGCAATGTCAAATCAATGCCCGACATCTTGGTGGTTGCCGTTGATGCCAATAAGCGCGGTGTCAACAAAACACGCAAGGAAATCAACGACATCATAGATAAATTTCAAATGCCAGATTTCGTTGTTCATGCCGTGCCAGACCCCCATATCGAACGTTGGATGCTGATTGATGGTTCAGCATTCAGCGCTGTTTTTGGTAAAGGGTGTAATGCACCAGATAATGAGTTTGGTAAAAGTCGTTACAAGAAACTTTTGATTGAAGCGATACAAGCCAGTGGAACAACTCCATTATTAGGCGGTATGGAGTTTGCCGACGACATTGTTGACCATCTGAATCTGGAAAAGATACGTTTTGCAGATAAATCCTTCGGTGATTTACTTCACGAACTGGAAGCGATGTTCCGCCGCCTTACCCCACACCCATGACGACCATCGTCCACGCCCTCCGCGCCGCCACCGCCCGCCTCACGCTCATGTCCGATAGCGCGTCATTGGACGCACAGCTCCTACTGGCGCACGTCATGGGCGTGGAGCGCGCGATCCTGCTGGCGTACCCCGAACGTGAACTGACCGACGCACAAATCACCGCATTCGAGGCGCTGATCGCCCGCGCTGCCGCCGGCGAACCCATCGCCTACATTGTGGGGCGGCGCGCGTGGTACGACATGGACTTGATCGTCACGCCCGCCGTGCTGATCCCGCGTTGGGAGACGGAACAGGTGTTGGAATTGGCGCTTGAACACCTCAACCCCCAACCCCTTCTCCATAGCGGAGAGGGAGCGTTACGCGCCGTCGATGTCGGCACGGGCAGCGGCGCACTGGCGGCGGGGCTGAAAAAACATCGTCCACAGGTCGAAGTCCACGCCGTCGATATCAGCGCGGATGCGCTCGATGTGGCGCGCGCCAACGCCGCCAAGTACGGCGTCGATGTGCAGTTCCATCAGGGCGATTTGTTGACGCCTTTTCTTTCTCCCCCCTCTCTACGAAGTGGAGAGGGGGGTAGGGGGGGTGAGGTGAATAGCGGTGAGGTTGCTTTCAATCTCATCCTCGCCAATCTCCCCTACATCGCGTCGGACGCCCTGCCAGCCCTCGCCGTCTCGAAGTACGAACCGCGCCTCGCGCTCGACGGCGGCACAGACGGCTTGGCGCTGATCCGGCGGCTGTTGACGCAGATCGCAGACGGCGATCTGATTCGTCTCGGCGGCTGCATTCTGCTCGAAATCGGCGCGGATCAGGGCGCTGCCGCTGCCGCGTTGGCGCGCACGACGTTTGCGCGGGGCAAGGTCGCGGTCGTGGTGGATTTGGCGGGGCGGGATCGCATTGTCCGAATCGAAGTTTGACCGTCTACAAAAAAGGTGCTATACTCTTTTCAAATGCCAATGGGGGACAACCCCGCGCATTCTTCTTTCGCGCCAGCGACTGCATAGCCACTTTTGCATCGCCACCCATGTTTTTCCTCTATCTTCTCATTTGATTGGTCTGAACGGATCACGAGATTCATACATGGACATCGCACAACTTGAACAACGAACGCTAGATGAGCTTCGCCAGATGGCGCGCGATCTCAGCGTGACTGGCTACAGTCGCATGAAAAAAAGCGACCTGATGCTGGCACTGATGCGCGACCATGCCGAAAAGCAAGGCTACAAGCTGCGCGGCGGCGTGTTGGAAATCGTGGACGACGGTATCGGCTTTTTGCGCGCCGAAAAGTATCTGCCGGGTCCCGAAGATATTTATGTCAGCCCAACGCAGATCAAACGCTTTAATCTGCGCACGGGCGACATGGTGATCGGGCAAGTGCGCGCGCCCAAAGATTCCGAAAAGTACTACGGACTCTTGCGCGTCGAGTCGGTCAACGGGCAAAACCCCGAAGATGCCAAGAACCGCTCGAACTTTGAAGACCTGACCCCGATTTTCCCCGATCAACGCTTTAATCTCGAAACCAACCCGCGCATCCTCTCGACCCGCTTACTGAACTTGATCGCGCCGATTGGACGCGGACAGCGCGGTTTGATCGTCAGCCCGCCGAAAGCCGGTAAGACGACCGTCCTGAAGGATATCGCCAACGCCATTAGCAAAAATTATCCCGACGTGCATCTGATGATCGCGCTGATTGGGGAGCGCCCGGAAGAAGTCACGGATATGGATCGCTCGGTCGATGCCGAAGTGATCGCGTCCACCTTCGATGATCCGGTGCAGCATCATGTCCGCGTGGCGGAGATGGCGCTCAACCGTGCCAAGCGCCTCGTCGAAATTCGCCGTCATGTCGTGCTGCTGCTCGACAGCGTGACCCGTTTAGCGCGCGCGTACAACTTGGTCGTGCCGCCAAGCGGACGCACGCTCACAGGCGGTCTTGATCCGTCCGCGATTCACCCGCCGAAGCGGCTGTTTGGCGCGGCGCGTAACCTCGAAGAAGGCGGCAGCCTGACGATCATCGCCACTTGTCTCGTGAACACGGGCAGCAAGATGGACGATGTGATTTACGAGGAATTCAAAGGCACGGGCAACATGGAACTGCATCTCAGCCGCAAGCTGCAAGAGCGGCGCATGTTCCCGGCGTTCGACGTGGAACAATCATCCACGCGGCGCGAAGAACTGCTGCTGGGGCCCGATGTGCTTCAGCGCGTCTACACGCTGCGCCGGATGTGGTCACACTTGGCGGAAGACCCGGATTCGGGCGCGGTTGGGGCGACGGAACGGTTACTCAGCGAATTCCGCCAGTACGAAACCAATGAGGCATTCCTCAACAGTTTGCCGGGTTCGGGCGGCGGCGGGAACAGCCGCTACGACCGCTAGATCGCACCAAAACGGGCATGAATTTCATGCCCGTTTTGATTATCGCCGCCGCAGCCGTAAGCACTGAAGCAGGACGAGCAGTTCCTTGACCCGCACAGCGACAAAGAACGCGAGCAGAATCAGCGATATCGGCTCGCGTTTGGGATGGCGGTACGCATACACGAACCCCCAACGATGATCACCATCGCTAAAAGCAGCACAATCCCCAAGATTTGCACGTTGGGTTGCAGCGTAACTTCGGTTCGCTTCTTCTCGACAGCGTACAACAAGCCGTCAAGCGCCCAAACCCGAAAAACTGACCCCCGATAGGGGTACAATCGTTCAAGATGAAAGCGATTGGTCTTGTGATCGCGGTCGAGAATGACTCATTCGCTCCTGAACGGCGATAAACCAATCCTCGTGAGCAGGGGCGGCGTGAAGGGGGCTTTTTGACGCAGTTTTTTGCGGCAGACCTCAATCCGGTGTCGGCTGAGGAACTCCATCGCGTGGCTATCCTTGCGCGCAGCGACCATGCCTATCATCTGCGGCGCAGTCCGATCACTTCAGCTTTTGGCTTTCGCGCATCGCGTGGATATGGATGTAGCGCAGCCAACCGCGCGGGTACAACATCCCATAGCCGTTGTGGAGTACCTGCATCGTGTCCGGCACCTTGCGCGCGGCGATCTCGCGGAAACGCACCAGCGTGGCGTGGCGCGTCGATCCAAACTGCTGTTTCATCTCCACCCACTGATTTTCGAGCGGCGGACGATAGCTGTCATAGTGATCATCGACCATCGGTTCGCCCAAAAACACGCCCACGCGATGGGTTGCCCAGCGTTCGATGCCGATGATGTGGGTGAGGATGCGTCGATTCAACTCACTGTCAGATAGCCCGTTCAAACGCACTTGGATCGCGGTTCCCTGCGGGATCAGGTTTTCGACCATCGCGCTCAACGGCTGCGAGGACGGCAGATTCATCGGAATACGACCCACTGCGTGGATAAGATTTTCGGCAAACGACATGATGGCTGAACCTCAGAGTCGGCAGACCCTAGAATTCTATCACGCGCGCTTAAGTTTTTGCTGAATGAACACATGGAAGGGATACGCCAATTTCATCACATCGACGTGCGTATCTGACAAGCTGGCATCGTTGGCGACCTCGAAATCGTGATGCAGTCGTTCGATTTCGCGCATCTGCTGCGAGGATGGCTCGTTCTGGAACAGGGTGATGATCGTGGTATGCTTGCCCGCCGCGAAGAACAGCCATGCTTGATCGCCCGCGCGCTCGATCTTGCGGTCGATCAGTTTGCGCGACTCCATCAACTGCGAAAAATCGTTCAGCACGGACGCCATGCGCGACGACTTCACATCGAAGGTGCCGAGCGTGTCGATCAAGCGCCCGCTGCGATGATGGTAGATCACCAAGCCCATGGCTTTGCCCATGTGGACGGCACGAATATGAATCGTGTCCATGCCGTTAGATACCTGGTCAGCGTCCAAACCTTTTTCGGCGGCGAGCAGTTGGCTGTCATAGCGCGCGTAAATGACCTGAAATTGTTCGCGGCTGATCTTGCCCTCGGCGAACTCGGTCAGCAAGCCCTGAATTTTCGTCTCAACTTGCGCTTTCAACCGTCGAAATTGCGTCTGTACGTCGCCTGCCATGATCCGCTACCCTATGTCGTTCGCTATTCTTTGATCATAGCACAAGCGGACGCGACGATATCACAATTTTGAAAGATTCACGAATTTTTCGGAATGTACAGCATGGGATCGTAATCAGGGCGTACCAGCGGCACGCCCCCCTACGCTGTTTGACGTTGCCGCTCGTTTCACGCTCCGCCCAACACGGACAGCGGCACGCGCACGCTGGTTCCATCTTGGATGAACGAGATATCGGGTCCGACAGTGTTACATTCACCCGTTTCGTCGCAGGTAATCTCGCCGCTCACGCCGCGATAGCCGTTCGTGGCGCGCACCGCCGCGACGAGCGCGCCGCGTGGAATGTAGAGCGCGCCGTCCGCGCCGATCACCGCCACCGAACGCGCCGCTTCGATCACGATGCGCGCGGCGTCGTAGGTGTTCCAGATTGCGCGCGACACTATGTTGGACTCGATGCCGAATGTCTCGCGGTACAGTTGATCGAACGCTAACTTGTCTTCGGTGTCTGGCGGCAGTGATTCGCCGGTCAAGTACACGCCCTCAGCGGCAGCGCCAGCCAAATCGATCATCGTCCCAGTATTCACGCCGTCCGAGCCGATGAACACCACATCCGACAGCCCAACAGCGTCCAAATTCTGTACGATCACCGACACTTCGGCGGTATAGCCGGGAAAGAAAATCGCATTCGGCGCGACGGCGGCGATCTCTAAGAGCTTGTCCGTGTAATCGTCCAAACCCGGCTCAATCTGAAATTCACCGACGATTTCGCCGCCCAATTCGATGAAGCGGTCACGCGCCACCGCCGCCAACCCAACGGCGTAGACCGAGCCATCGTCGATCAGCGCCAATCGGGTGATGTTCAGCGCGTTGTACAGGTAGCGCGCCGCGAGGTCGCCTTGCGCATTGTCGTTGAAGATCGTCCGGTTAAAGACGCGGCTGCCCATCTGCGTCAGGGTGGGATTGGTCGCTGTCGGGGAGAGCAGCGGGATTCCGGCGGCTTCGTAGATCGGCAGTGCCTCAATCGTCGCGCCAGAGAAAGCGTGACCCACCAGCGCAACAATGGTCTGATCCGCGACGATGCGTTCGGCGCTGGCAACGGCGCCTTCGCGCGTGCCACGATCATTCTCATCGACTTGACCCAGTGTGAAGCCCTCAATCGGCTCGGACTGCATGAGCGCCAACTGCATCGCTTGCGAGTACGACAAGCCGAGACTGGCACTGTCGCCCGTGAGCGGGGCGGCAATCGCAAATTTGACAGTCTCGTCGGGGGCGATACGCGCGCAGCCCCACTCGTCGGACGCGCAGATGTCGGGTTCGGACTGGGCGCGCGCGGCGAATAACGGTATGGATAGGGTGAGCAGTGGGCGATTCATCGGCGCGATCCTCATGTGGACTGGATGATGCGATGCGCCGATGATAACACGAGTCAAACTGTTGCTCCCAGTCATGTGCAATCGGCTAGACTTATGACTGACGAGGCGCAGTTGGCAACAACCGCCGAATAAGGCGCATCCAGACGATCATGAGTGCATAAAAGCCGAGCGCCAGCAGCGGCGCACTGAACGAGTCCGCCGGATGCCAGACCAGCAGATAGCCCGTCGCTACCGCTAATCCCGCGACGGCAAGCCAAAGGTGATCTTGGCGGCTTTCAGCGTTCTGCCAGACGATAAACACGGCTACGAAGATCGGGGCAACGCTGTCGATATAGACCCATGGACTGAGCAGCAGCATCGTGACGATAGTGAGCGCGTACTCGTTGTCGAAGCGCGTCCCTGCGTTCGCTAAAGGAGCAAATCGTGTTCGGGATGCGTTTGAACGGGCGCTCAGAACGAACAGCGATCCCAATACCAGCGCCGATAACCCGATACGTGTCAGCCCATAAGCGGCTGAATTCACCAGCAGCGGGGTACTCCGAACGTGATCTTGAAAGAAATTCGCAGCAAAGCCGTAAATCGAGATATTTCTCCACATCAAATCAATGTCGCCTTGACCTGCAACCAGCAGCAGCGACCGGAAAAATTCCACCAAAACATCCACGCCAGAAATGGCGATTTGCAGCCCCGCCAATGCAATCCCAACGATCAGAACGCCGCGTATCACGCGCCCGTTCCGCGTCCAAACGAAATAGAGAATAATCAAAGCCGGATAAACTTTGATCCATGCTGCTGTCGCTAAAAGCCCACCTGCTAATGCTGGACGATCTCGTTTGACTGCTAACCATGCGAATGCCACAAGCACGGTGATGAGCAGGCTTGCTTGACCGATCCGCAGCGTCTCGAAGGCGGGAACGAACGCCGCCGCCACGATCCAAAACTCAATGCGCTGTCGTGCCGGGATCATCCGCGCAAAGAGGGCGATCAGCAGCAACAGCAGCCCGACATTGAACGCAAACCAGAGGCGGGTTGCCGTTACGAGATCGAAATTCATCACAAGCGGGATCAGCAGTTGCCCCAACAGCGGTGGGTATGTCCATGAGTCGCGCAGCGTGCCAATCACAGAGGGGTAAGGCAGTTGTGCAGGCAAATAATCCCGCACCGATGTGTAATAAAGGTGAAAATCGCCACCGCCAAAGGCGCTGTGTTCCATGAGCAGATATGCTAAGCCAATGAACACGACCCAGACCAACACCGCCAAGCCTTGTTTTAGTCGCTGCACCATCCCTATTTCTGCCTTCGCTGGTTGATGCCCATTGTCCACGTTTGCGATCTGCCTCTGTTGCGCTTGACCGATATCTTTTTAATCGATAGTTTATCCGTCGGACGCGCAGGGGTAATTTCCGAGTGCGAGCAGCAGTTCGCGCTCTTAGTCGTTCTTCGGCATTGAGACGCAGCCGATAAACCGTCACTCGTCCGGTCGAGGTCAATGGTTGAATGCCAGCACCATCCAATTTGAAGTGCGCCGCCCAAATCTGCTGTCGAGGGTTGAACAGCGGCACGATTTGTCCTCCCGCCGCCCAATCGACCGAACTAAGGTCGCTACCCTGATAGCTGTTGCACCAATAGCAGCTCAAGCAGAGGTTGTGTTCGGCAGTCTCCCCGCCATGTTTCTCTGCAATAACGTGATCGATGGCAAAGTCGATAGCGCGATCCGCCTCGCTCATATGACAGTATTCACAGCATTTCTGAGCGTGTTCAATGACTGGACGGCGAAGGGCAGCC
Organism: Anaerolineae bacterium; assembly: GCA_034437055.1. Lineage (GTDB taxonomy): Bacteria > Chloroflexota > Anaerolineae > Aggregatilineales > Phototrophicaceae > Flexifilum. Next base: position 16,440 of record DAOTUQ010000066.1, on the reverse strand, counting down.
GGAATGTAGGTAGCGCTCAATCACGCCTGCGCTTTCAGTTTGAGCTTCGCTTTTGCCTTGACTAGGGTCAACAGGTGGTCAATTTGGCGGAATTCTTCCATCTCAGACCGCTCATCCTCATTGAGACTGCCTGTCCAATTTTTTTCGAGGAGATCATGCGCGCGTTCTTGAAGCTCTTTCGGCAGACGATAACCCGCGATCTCGTTCAGCGAAGGTGCTGAACCCAAAAAGTCGGTTACAACGTCCTTGATTGTTTTCGGGGGAGCATTTGTCATTATGGACTCCGATTTCTGTACTTACACTATCCGAAACCGTGCCACCCCAAACGCGAAGAACAGCGCCGTCATGCCCGCCAGCACCGCCAGCGAAGGCGCGACCGTCATCAGCGAACCGCCCTCGAAGATCAGCGACCGATAGCCGTCCATCACCCACGCGACGGGCGTCACGCGCGCCGCCGTCTGCATGAAGGTCGGCACGATTTCGAGCGGCCACCATGCGCCGCCCAATGGTGCCAGCACCAGCGATAGGAACAGGGTGATCCCCTGCGCTTGCGCCTCCGACTTCAACAGCGTCGTCAGCGCCAATGTCAGCGCGCCGATGCACAGCACGAACACGACCATCAGCAGCAGCAGCGCCACCGGATCGTCCCCATAGCGCACACCGAGCAGCGCGCCGAACCCGAACATGATGCCGTACTGGATCATGCCAAGTACGAAGCGCGCCAACAGCTTGCCGCCCAAGATTTGCGCGCGACTGACGGGCATGGTCACGAGCCGCTGCATCGTCCACTGCTTGCGCTCCAAAATGAACGCCGATGCCAGCGGGAAGATGGCAAACATCACATACATCGTCGCCATGCCCGGTACACTCTGACCGAAGCCGCCGCCGCCGCGTGCCACCTGCTGATTCTCGTCGAACGTTGTCAGTTGATAGTCCACGCGGATTGGATCGGACGCCCACAACCCCGCCGCATCGTCGCGCACCGCCGTGCGGAAGGCGCTTCGGTCGGCGTCGTCGCGGAACGTTAAGCCCGGCGTCTCATCCGCGATGTCCGCGCCGATGTTCGCCGCCGCCGCTGCGCCGCCGACAGTCTGTGCCGCCGCGTTGACCGCCTCGCGGATGAACGTTGGCGCGAAGGCATCATCGCTGGAGCGATAAATGATCGACGTGGCGTCGCCCGCCGTCAGCGCCGCGTCGAAGTCCGGCGGAAGGACGAGCAGCGCCAGCGCGACTTGATCTTTCAGCCGCGTTTCCGCCAACGTTTCATCGAGCGTGGCGCCATCTAAGCGGCACACGTCGGATGTGCCACTGTCCATCGGACACAAGCGGATCGTCGGATTGGCGGCGCGCACAGCGTCCAAGAAGGCGGCGGACAGTGTGGAACTACCCCCGCCGATCACATCAACGATTACGGTGGGCGGCGTCGGCTGCCCGCGCGCCGCCTCGCCGTTGGCGAACCCAACGAGATAGGCGATTGCCAGCGGAATGACGATGATATTGAGCCAAATCCCGCGTTCTTTGAAGATCACGCGCAAATCATTTAGCGCGATATCGAATATGGATTGCATCATCGTTCCTCAGTCCTGCATGATGGGTAAAACGTTCTGCACACAAAATTTGATTATCATCATAGCCGCATTTGGCGATTTTCGCCCTCATTGGGCGCTGGTGTTCATTTAGCAGGGGGAAAGAAGTCCCCCACCGATTTTGCAGGTTTCATCCCCATCGTCCATCAAAATTTGCTATAATTTTATGCCAATTTCATCCTACAATTTTCGGCATAATTTTCCATGATGGCAAGTCTTCCCAATCGCGCGCCCGCGCCCAAAAAGTGGTTTCTCACCAACCTCGGTCAGCGTCTGCTCACCGCCGTGATCCTGCTCCCGCTGGTACTGGGGCTGACGCTCATCGGCGGGTGGGGCTTCACCGGTCTGGTGACGACGCTGTGTCTGATCGGCACGCTCGAATTTTACGTTTTGGCGCATGATCGCCCCATTCAAGGCAGCGCGCTGATCGGGCTGCCGATGGCGCTGGTAGTCTTGCTCTCGTTCCAGTGGCGCGAGGATCGCCTCGCATGGCTGGCGCTTGTGACGGGTGCGGCGATCACTTTTGGGCTGGAAATGCTGCGCCATCCGTCCAACCTACGGCGTAGTCTCATCCAAGCGGGCATGACCCTTGCTGGCGTGCTGTATGTCGCTGTGCCGGGCGGTTTCCTGATCGGCTTGCGCGGCGAACCAAATGGGTTGCTGTGGGTGACATTGGTCTTTGGCATGACGTGGGGAACGGATACGTTTGCCTACATTGGGGGACGCTTGTGGGGCAAACACCCGCTCGCGCCGATCATCTCGCCCAAAAAGACGGTCGAAGGCGCGGTTGTGGGCGTCTTGGGCGGCACGATCCCCGCGACGCTGCTGCTGCTCGCCGCCAATGCGTGGACGCCCGCGCTGGTGCCGCTGATCGTCACGGCGCCCTTTGCTGCGATTTTGGGCGATCTGATGGAATCGGGCTTGAAGCGAGTCTTTAATGTCAAAGACTCGCATGTGCGCGGCTTCGACATCTTTCCCGGTCATGGTGGGGTGTTGGATCGTATCGATGGCTTGATCTGGGTGGCAGCCTTAACGTATTTCACGATAATTATATTCAGGATCGGCGCGCTTTAAGCGTGCCGCGCAGCATATCAGCCGAGCGACGACAAGGTGAGGATCAATTTGATGGCGTTTGAAGTTGAAGATAGCAAAGGGCAAGCGCCAAACCGCGAACAACTTTTGCGGCTGGGCATCGCGGCTGCGAATGCGGGTAACGCCGAGTCCGCCCGTACCATCTTCGAGCAAATTTTGTCGGAGGACAAGAACAACGAGCGCGCGATGATGTGGATGGCGAAGCTGGCAGAGACCAAACCAGAGCGCAGACAGTGGCTCAATCGCGTCTTGGCGGTCAATCCGAACAATGATTCAGCGCGCGAGGCGCTGCGCAAGATCAGCTATTCGCGGGCGGCGCGCGAGAATCGCACACTCTTGATTTTCGGCGTGGTCGCAGTGGTGCTAATCGTCATGGCGCTGGCGATTGTCGCTATCGTGTTGACGACCCGGTAGAAAAGTACTGAGTACTGAGTGCTGAGTACTGAGTAGAAGAGAAAGACACGTTTCATAAACCAAGCCGATCCGTGTTTGGCATCATTTTTCTCGGCACGCTGGACTCAGCACTTATCTAGGAGGCATTTCGTTGGCACAAAATCCGCAAGAGCTTGTCCGGCAAGGCATTGAGGCGGCGCGCAAAAACGACAAGTTGGGCGCGCGTCGGCTGCTGCAACAGGCGTTGTCCTATGACCCGAACAACGAAATCGCATGGATGTGGATGGCGTCGGTCGTGGACACGGTTGAGGAACGACGGCGCTGCCTAGAGCGGGTGCTGCGCATCAATCCCAACAACGCGCGCGCGCAAGAAGCATTGACGCGCTTGGGCGGCACGATCCCCGCGCGGGGGGCGCTCGATGCGCCGCGTGGGGCGGGTGGCGCATCGCCCAATCCGCGTGTCGCGCGTCCGGTGGATCGCACAACGAGGCGGCGCGGGCTGAACATCTATCTCGTGGCGGCGGGTGTCGTCGGCGTGATCGTGATCGGCGTGGTACTCGCGGCGTTCGCCAACCAACAAGGCATTGAAATTCGCTTGCCCGCGCCTGCCACGTCGGATTTCGATGCAACCTTCAATGCGGCATTCACTTTCCCGACCGCGACGCTAACCGTCACTGATGTCCCGTCGCCCACGTTGTTCCGCGTGATCGTCACGCTTGACCGCGAGACAAGGGCAGCACAACAGCCGCCGACATTTACGCCGACATTCACGCCGCTGCCGACGCTCACGCCGCTGCCGACGCTCACGCCGTATCCGTTGAGCGTGTATCCAGTCGTCTACACCGATTTTCCGGCGGGTAGGACGCTGACGTCGCTGTATTCCAACGTGGCGGGCGGCGATCAAGAGCGCGAAGTGGCGACGGGTGGGTTCGATGATATGGCGCTTGATCCCGCCGGAGTCATGATCGCTTTTGTTCGCACCTTCACCACCACCACCGCCGAAAATACGACCACCAGCACGCAAGAATTGTTCGTCGCGCCGCTGGTCGATCCAACCAGTGCGATCCAGGTGACCACGCTCAACGCGCCGACGCTGCGCCGCCCGTCATGGTCGCCGGACAGCCGCGCGATTGTGTTTGCCAACGACGCTGGACGCGATCTCGATCTTTATGTGATCGAGGTGGATGCGCGCGGCAATCCCACCAGCGATCCGCGCGCGATCACTGATAACGAGGTCGCGGATGATTATCCGCATTGGTCGCCTGACGGAACGCAGATCGCCTTTGCTTCCGAGACCGAAGGCGCGGGGTTGTTCGAGATTTACACCATCGAGCCGAACGGCGATAACTTGACGCGCATCACGAACGCATCTGGCAGCAACTATGCCCCCCGTTGGTCGCCCACGATGGATCGTATCGCATTCGTGACGGATCGCGGCGGACAGCGCGATATTTATGTCATGGAGCCGAGCGGCGACAGCCAACGGTTGCTGACGTTTGGTGACGGCAGCGCCAACAGCGATCTGCCCGCGTGGTCGCCCGACGGCATGTGGATCGCGTTCGCGTCGGATCGCCCGGTGAGCGGACGGCTGACCAAATTCAACTGGTACATGATGGATGCACGGGGCGAGAATGTGCAAATGATGACCAACAACACCCGCGCGCCACAGTCGATTGCGTTTATGCCCGATTTACGGCTGAACTAAGAAGTCGTTTGAAAAGGTTCCACCTCACCCCTTAGCATACTGACCACGCCCGCCCGCTAGAAAGTGGAACCGGTGGCGGGGGTGAGGTGAATGAGCCAGATAAGCAACCCTATTCTCCCCTCATTTCATGTTAGCAGGGGTCAGGGAACATCGAAGAATGGAGCCATGATGAGCAAAAACAATATCGACGCATTGATCGAAGAAGCCATTCAAGCAGCGCGAGCGGGTGACCGCCGAATTGCGCGCGAACTGCTCGAACAGGTCATCGAGTTGGATCAGTCCAACGAAAAAGCGTGGTTCTGGTTGGCATCGGTCATGGATACCGACGACGAACGGCGCATGTGCTTGCGCACCGTTTTGAAGCTCAACCCGAATAATGAAAAGGCGCGCGCTGCCCTCGCCAAAATCGAGGAACGGTTGACCGCCAAGAGCGCCACCAGCGGCGAGGATCAAGAAATCGCGCCGGGCGTCCAGCGGCAGCCGCTGCGCCTGCTGCTGACGGTCGGCGTGCTGTTGATCGTGGTCGTGCTGGCATTCGTGATTATCTTGGTCGTCAGCGACAACAACCGCCGCGCCAACGAAGCCGCCGAGACCCAAGCCGCGATTGCCGCGCTGACCGCGACCGAAGCGCAAAACCTCGTGATCGCGCAAGCCGCGACCGAGAGCGCCATCACCGCGACCGCCGTCAGTGACAACCTGACACAGACGTCGTTCGCGCTCGTCTCGCCCACGCCGTCGCAGACCCCCACGTCGGGGCGTCCGACGCTGCCGCCAGCGTTCACGCCGACCGGACTGCCGACGGCGACGCCAACGCGCGACCTGTTGGCATATCCGACCGGCGCGACGGGGCGCATCATCGGTTGGGGCGGGAACGACCTCCGCAACACCGGCTATCTGTCCATCTTACAGTACGATTTGACCGCTGGCAGCGCGGCGGGCTTGGTCACGCCCATGCAGATCGGGCGCGAACTGGGCGAGAACCCGCGCTACAACGCCGCCGGGACGCGCGTCACCTATCCCCGTTACAATGACTTGCAGTTCGACACGACCATCGAGTCGGTCAACCTGGATGGCAGTCAGCCAGAGGTGATCGACAGCCGTTGGATCGATTATCTCGGCTTGGTGGCGGATCCCAGAGCGCCGGTTTACATTGGGGATAGCGATAACTTCGTCGTACAGTTGCGCGTCACAGGCAGCGATTACTCGCAGTTGTTCCTCGTGCGCACGGATGGCGTCGGACGCTTGTCGAACGTGGCGCAATCGGAATTCAATTTTGCCGATGTTTCGCCGGACGGACAGCGCATCATTGTCGCTCGCACTGACCGCACAGGCTCGCAGCCTGTGACCGATTTGGTCTTGATCAACATCGCAGATGCGCTGATGATCCCGCCTCCGCGGATCATTGACCCCAACGCGCCGACTGCCGAGCCTACCTTGACGCCCGATCCACTGACCCCAACGCCAACGCCAACACCCCCGCCCACCGTGCCACAGATGCCGATTACGACTGACGGCATCGCCACCAACGAGACGATGCCACGTTGGTCAGCCGATGGATCGCAGATTTACTATGCAGCGGCAGCCAACGATGCGCCCGACAATCATGACATTTACGTCATCCCCGCGGCAGGCGGCGACGCCATCGCGCTGATCAGCAGCCCCGCCGACGACCTGTATCCCGTCCCCAGTCCCGACGGTCAATATCTGGCGTTCGCCAGCAACCGCAACGGCGTCTGGGAGATGTACGTGTTGGAATTGGCGACGAACACGCTGTTCCAACTCACCAACAGTATCGACCCCGATTATCCGAGCGATTGGGTGCAATAGCAGATTAACCTCAGCCTGACTCCCTCTCCATCTTGCACAGGGGAGGACACCTTTTCAAAAACCTCACCCCCTGACCCCCTCAGCCACTGCGTAGAGAGGGGGAACACAAGGCGGAAACTCCCCCTCTCCACGCAGTGGAGAGGGGGCTGGGGGGTGAGGTGAATCAGGGAGAAAACCAAACATGTCCTCCCCTCAGCCATCTTGCACAGGGGAAGCTTGTCAGCCAAGCGCCTCAAGTCCCCTCTCCACGTGGAGAGGGGACTTGAGATGACGTTGGTAATTTTCAAGTGGTGGCTAAAGGGTGCGGTGAATCACAGTGTATGGGTACCCAATGCTTGGCGCACGCCGTCGATCAACGTATCACGCTTGACGGGCTTGACCAGATACGCGCTCGCGCCCAAACTTGCGCCTTGCGCCCGCTGATCCAAGATCGACATGACGATGACAGGAATTGGCGCGGTCATGGGATCGTTCTTCAGGTTACGAAGTACATCCCAACCGGACATGGTGGGCATCATGACGTCAGTGATGATCACGTCGGGGCGCATTCGATGCGCGAAGTACAAGCCCTCGGAGGGATTTTGCGTGCCGATCACCTGATAGGTCGCTTCATCGAGATAATCTCGTACCAGTCCCAACGCGGTTGGATCGTCGTCCAGCACCAAGACCAATGGACGATCATCGCGCTCGATATGGGGCAGCGATCCGTCGCTCATGCCGAATGGCAGCGCCGGAATGAGCAAGACAAACTTACTTCCACGTCCCAATTCACTATCGACCCAGACGTAACCGCCGTGCAGCGTCGCCAACCGCCGTACAATCGACAAGCCCAAGCCGCTGCCGCCGTATTGACGCACCGTGGAGCCATCGACCTGATGGAAGGCATCGAAGATCGTTTCGTGATTGTCCGACTCGATTCCAATGCCGGTGTCTTCGACCGCCATCGCCACCCATGTGCCGTCGCCGATCTGCATTCGCACGGGCGGTTGTGGCACGAGCGGCGGCGGTTCGTCGCGCGGGGCAGCCAATGATGGGGCGAAGCTCGCATCGTAATGTCCCGTGCCGCCCCACGTCCGCATCGGCACGATTCGTGCGGTCACGCCACCCTCAGACGTGAACTTGATCGCGTTATCGAGCAGGTTGATCAAGATTTGCAAGATATAACGCGGATCGGCGCGGGCGCGCGGCTCATCGGGCGGCGCTTCGAGCGTGATGGACAGATTTTTGGTCTGCGCGCGCGGCGTGACCTCGCTGACCGCCTCGCGCATAATATCGGACAGGCGGACAGGAACAGGTTGAATCTCGATCTCGCCCGCTTCGATGCGCGACAAATCCAGCACGTCGTTGATCAGCGCCAACAAGTGTTTGCCGCTGCCGTTGACGCGGCTGAGTCGATCCTGCTGCTGTTCGGATAAATCGCCGTAGAAGCCGCTCAAGAGCATGTCGCTGTAGCCGATGATCGCGTTCAGCGGCGTGCGTAACTCGTGGCTGACGTTGGCGAGAAATTCGCTCTTGAGGCGATTGGCTTCCAATGCCTGTCGATACAATCCGGCGTTCGCCATGCCCATCGCCACTTGCCCGGAAAGCGTCATGAACGTCTCGCGCTCGTCGGTCGTGAAGGGCGGTGCAATCTGGGCGCGAATGAGCGCAATCGCGCCGATCAGGTATCCGCCCGAAATGAGTGGCGCGAACAAGGCGGCGCGCGCGTTCATATCCGCCAGAAAGGCGCGCATGATATCGCCCCACTGGGCATCCTCAGGATCATCGATGGCGATTGCCGTGCCAAATTGGCGCAACCAGTCAAACAAGATGTTGCCTTCGAGCGGGATCTGCGCGCCCCGCTTGCCATGTTCTGGATATTCCGCCATCAGCGTCGCCGTTTCGCCGCGCGGACTCTGATCGCCGTCGCGCACGGACGCGCCGTCATCAATCAAAATGACCGTGTGACTCACATCGAACAAATCGGTCAACAACTGCGCTGCCGTCCGCAGCACATCGTCTCTGTTGAGCGTGGACGTGATCACACTGGTGATCCGGTGCATCGACGTGAGGCGGCGCGTGCGCTGTTCCAACGCCTTGACGTTGGTCTGCATCTGCGCATGAAGGCGCGTGTTTTCTGCGCCAATGGCAGCTTGCCGCGCCAGCGCGAAGGCGGCGCTGGCATCTTTTTCGCTGTAGGCGTTGGGCGTCACACTGCCGCACACAATCACGCCAATGACGCGGTCTTGCACGACCATGGGCGTGAACAGCCACGAGGCGAACGTTCGCGCATCGGGAATGGGCATGTAGTGATCCCAACCCGGATGGGCGACGTTGGGCAGATAGAATGATTGCTGGGTGGCGAATGACTGTTGGATTGGCGTGCCGACGGCGAAGCGCAAAAGCTCGCCCTTCGGAAACGTTTCGAGATCGTAGGTCGCGCCGACGATCAGCGCCGTCCCATCGTCCTCGCCAATGGGCGCGAGCAGCACCGCCGCGCTCTCGTAGGGGACGACGGGCTGAAACTGCTCCAAGATGCGCTCGAACACCTCATCCATATGCGAATCGGTGCTGGTCAACTGCGTGATGCCCATCAGCGCATTGATCATACTGCGCCGTTCGCGCTCGGTGTCGTTCAGGCGCACATTGTCGAACGTCAGCGAGACCAGCGCGCCAATCGCGTTCAACGCGGCATGATCTTCGTCGGTATACAGCGACGGATAGAGGCTGTGAACGGCGATCACACCGATGGCATCGACGCCAACGCGCAGCGGCACGCCCATCCATGCGCGCGCCTCTGCGCCGGGTTCGTTGGGGTTGACAATGATGCGTAAGGTTGACAACCGCTCCGACTCCACCACCAGATCATCGAAGAACAGCGCCGACCGCCGCGCGATCACGCCGCGACTGATGCCGCTCAGGGGGATGGCATCGCGTTCGACGCGCACGCCGTCCTCACTGACGAGCGGGAACGTGAGGACATCGCGTTCTTGATTGTAGAGCGCGACGAAGAACGACGATGCCTCGAATAGCGCGTTGAGATGATCGTCAACGGTGTCCCACAGGCTTTCACTTGCGTTGAGCTGATTGGTCTGGGCGACGCTGAGACTGACCGGGCTGAGGCGTGCGCGCGACTCGACCCACGTGCGCACGTGGGTCAAGTGATGGATGCGCGCGCCCAACAGCGCCGCCAGCACCGTCACCAGCGCCAGATCGAGCGAAAGCGTCGCGCTCTCGCCCATCACCCATAGCACGCCATGTCGCTGTTGTCCGCCGATGATCGGCACAACCAGCGCGGGCGCATAGACGCGCGGCAGGGTCGTCGCATCGAATAGACGCGCATCGTCGAGATTGATATAGCCATATAAGGTATCCGCCAACACATCGCCATCTTGGACGGGAGATGCGCCTTCTATCAAAGTCAGTCCATCCGCAGCGCTCAAGAGAATGATGGCGGCGTGCGTGCGTTTGGGTGCGGACGCGCTGAAGTGCGTTTCTAGCCAGTTGACCAATGCCGACGCGGCAAGTTCCGGCGTCGGCGCGGCATTCAGCGTCTCGGTTAGGGATTGAATGGTTTCGATCATCGTTCGCTGCGCTGCGCTTTTCGGCGTATCGTGTCCGATTTGCTCATTATCGCCCAAGACTGAATTTGATGCTACATTTATACAAATCATTGGGGCGAGCGTCCCGCTTATGAATTGGTGTGTCGGGTTGCACGCCTCGTCCACCAAACAAGGATGCCGCGCATGATCGTCAGTCTGACCGTCAATACCACCCTCGACCAATCGCTGTTCATCGGCAATTTCGCCCAACACCGCACCATTCGCGCGCGGCGCTCGTTATTTAGCATGGGCGGCAAGCCGACCGATGCCAGTTGGATTTTGGGCGAACTGGGCATTCCCAGTTTGGCGCTCGGCTTCGTGGCGGGCGCGCCGGGCAGCAAGGTCGAGGCGCTCTTACGTCGCAAAGGCGTGCAGCCGGACTTCATTGAGGTCGATGGCGAGACGCGCATCAACACGGTCATCGTCGTTGAGGACGAGGGCTGGCAAACGACGATCACGACCAATACGCTGGAAGTGCAGCCCGCACACATCGAGGCGCTGATCGCCCGTTACGCCGTTGCGCTGGACGCCGCAGCGTCGGTCGTGGTACTCGGTGGCACCATCCCGCGCGGCATGACGCCCGATTTTTATACCACCACGATTCAAATGGCGAAGGCGCGCGGGATTCCGGTCGTCTTTGACGCCGCCGAGCCAAACTTGAGCGCGGGACTGGCGGCGCATCCCGATTACATCAAGCCCAATCAAGATGAATTGTCCGAACTGATCGGACGCCGCGTCGAAACCACCGCCGATGCGTATGCTGCCGGACGTTCGATCTACGACCAATACGGCACAGCGTCGATCATCACGCTCGGCGGCGAGGGCGGACTGGCAGTGCTGCCGGATCGCGCGTATTTCGTGCCGACGCTGCCGATCACGGTCGTGAGTCCGTCGGGCGCGGGCGACGGCGTGCTGGCGGGCATCACCGAATCGCTGTCGCGGCGCGCGCCCATCGAGGATGGCTTACGCTTGGGCTTCGCGTGTGCCGCCGCCGTCTGCATGATGCCCGGCACAGCGGACTGCCGCCGCGAGGATGTCGAGCGGCTGCGTCCGTTGGTGGAATTGCACCCGTATCCGTAAATAACCTGAGTTTTGGATCGCTTCACCTCACTCCCCACGCTGTAGCTGAGGGGAGGACACCTTTTCAAGAACCTCACCCCCTGACCCCCTCTCCACTGCGTAGAGAGGGGGAACACAAGGCGGAAACTCCCCCTCTCCACGCAGTGGAGAGGGGGCTGGGGGGTGAGGTGAATCAGGGAGAAAACCAAACATGTCCTCCCCTCAGCCACGCTGTAGAGAGGGGGTTGGGGGGTGAGTGGAGGTTGGTTTCCGTAGGCAAATCGCCAATTGGTTTCGCTGCGCCTTTCAGTTAAGATCGGCAGAATCAACGTAAGATTTGATGGTTTTGGAGCAACATTCATGAAACGTATCGCCATCGGCTTGATCATGGTCGCGGCGCTGATCGCCGCTTTCGCAAGCGTGCGTATGCCCGCCCAAGCGCAGGGAAATCTGCTGCGCGATCCGGGCTTCGAGGGTCCCTACGTCGGACGCGGGCGTCCCGATCTGAATACATCGGATGCGTGGAGTCTGTGGACGACCGAGAGTCCGCGCGCCTACGAATGGCAAAATCGTCCAGATCGCTTGTTTGGCTTTCCGCATCCCGGCGGACCCGAAGTGCATGGTGGCAGCGCGTCGCAGAATCTTAGCGGCGGCTATGTGACCTTCACGGCGGCGCTGTTCCAGCAGGCGACTGTCCCCGCCAACACTGATGTGACAGCGGGCGTCTGGGGTCGGCTCAAGACGTGCAACCTCCCGCGCGGACAAGACGACGTGCTGACGGGCGATAACTGCGGCTCTGCCATCGAATCGGGCGGCTATGTCCGCGTCGGCATCGATCCGACCGGCGGCACGAACCCGGCAGCGGGGACGGTCATTTGGTCAGCCAACATCACGCCGCACGACCGTTGGGAGCAAGCCGCCGTCAGCGCGAAATCCGCCGCGACGACCGTGACGGTGTTCGCTTGGATATCACAGCAGTGGCCCAGCGACCTGAACAACGTTTGGTTCGATGATGCGTCGTTGGTACTCGGCATCGGCGCGCCGGGCGGCGTTGCGCAAGTGGGCGCGACGATTGTCCCGCCGACGGCAACGCCGATCCCGTTCGCGGCGTTCGTGAATGCGCAGCCGCCGCAAGCGGATGGCTCGATCCTCCACGTCGTGCGACAGGGCGATACGCTGGCAGCCATCGCGTTCGCGTATGGCGTGAGCGTCGAAGAAATCCGCGAGCTGAACAATTTACGCGGCACGCGCTGGATTCTGGTCGGGCAAGAGCTGAAGATTCAAGATGCGTCCGCCACTGAGGCGACGCCCGCGCTGACGCCCACCGCGACGTTGAGCAGCGGCACGACCGGAACGACAACGCTGCCGACGCTGCCCGCACAGCCGTTCGGTGCTGTGCTGCCGACGCAGCCGCCGCGTACCGCGGGCTGATCGGCGTGATTTTCGATATCGTCGATGTGTTCGCCGAACACAAATACGCGGGGAATCAGTTGGCAGTTGTCCGTCTCACGCCCGCTGAACGGGATACGCTGACCACCGAACAGATGCAAGCGATTGCGTTAGAGTTCGGCTATGCGGAGACGACTTTCGTCCTCGATGATGTGCCGAAGGACGGCAGCTACGATGTGCGCATCTTCACGGTGACGCGCGAAGTCCCGTTCGCGGGGCATCCGACGTTGGGGACGGCGTATCTCATCCATCAAGAAATCGCCGCGTCCGACACGATCACCCTGAACTTGAAAGTCGGGCAAATTCCGGTCACATTCGACGCGGGCGCGGACGGCGTACTGTGGATGCAGCAGAAAACGCCGATCTTCCGCGAACGCTATACGCCGGAGCAGATCGCGCCGATTTTGTCGCTGTCGCCGGACGATATCGCGCCGGCGCACGCGGGCAAGCCGACGCCGCTGCAACACGTCGATAACGGACTGCATTTCGTCATCGTGCCGCTGACATCGCGGGCGGCGCTCGGACGGGCGCGCGTCCAGCGCGAAGCGTTCAACGCGCTGTTGGGTTACGACACCATCGACACCTATCTGTACTGCCATGACCCGCTTGAGCCGCCGCACGACCTGTCTGCGCGCATGTTGTTCAGCGATGGCGAAGACGCCGCAACCGGATCGGCGGCGGGCTGCTTGACGGCGTATCTGGTCGAGTATGAGGTGTTCGGCGCGGCATTCGATCTCCAAGTCGAACAAGGTTACGCGATGCGTCGTCCGTCGATCTTGCATTTGCGCGGGGATCGTGCGGACGGGGCGATCCGCGTGCGCGTCGGCGGCAAGGTACAGCACATCGCGCGCGGCGCGTTGATCTGATGGATGGGGATACACATTCCGTCCATCGTATGGCATAATTTCGCCTTCCAATTCGTTAATCAAGCATCTCGCCGCGCTGAATCGTGTCCCGTCGGGATGGCACTGAGGATAGAAGCATGAAAATCATTTTGCTGTCCGACGTTTACAAACATGGAGTCGCGGGTGAGGTGATCGAAGTCGCTGACGGCTTCGCGCGCAATTGGCTGTTCCCGCAAAAACTCGCCGTGAAAGCCAACGCCGCCGCACTCAAGCAGCAGGAACGCCTGCGCGCCCAATCCGAAATGCGCCGCGCCCAATTGGAGCAGCGCCTCAACGATCTCGCGCGCCAGATCAATGGCGTGGAACTGCTGTTCGGGCGGCGCGCGTCGCCGACGGGCAAGCTGTTCGGTTCGGTCACGACCAGCGAGATCGCCGAAGCCCTGCGCACCAAGACCAGCATCGACATCAACCGCCGCCGCATCAGCCAAACGACGCTGCGCGAGGTCGGAACGCACGATGTCCCTGTCCGCTTGGGCAGCGAAGAGTCGCCCGTGTTGAAGATCACGATCATCCGCGAGGAAGAGTTCGAGACGTTCCTCAGCAAGCGTAAAGCGGCAGCGACAGCCGCTGCTGCTGAAGCGCAAGCCGCCGCGAATGCGCCCGCCCCCGTCGAAGCGGCGGTCGAAGAAGCTGTCGCCGCCCAATAGGGGCTTGGCGTTGCCAAGCTCACCGCGCGCCCTGATCGGTAATCGGATGATTTCACAGCGATGAATTCGCAAGCACTCGGTCAAGTGCTGCGTCAAGCGCGTGAGGCGAAAGAGCTAACGCTCGACGACGCCGAACGCGCTTTACGTATCCGCCATCGTCTGCTGGAGGGCTTCGAGCTAGGCGAATTTATCGTCCCCGACTTGTCGCCCGTACAGGCGCGCGGCTTGATCCGCAACTATGCCGCGTATCTCGGCTTGGACGGGGATCACATCCTGAGCCAATATGAGACGGCGTTGGTCGAGGATGAGCAGCGCGCGCGCGGCGGACGCGGACGCAGCTTGAGCGGACGTAATCGCCCGCCCGATCCGCCCCCCGCGCCCGCCCCCCATGGGCGCGTCGATGCGCGTGGACGCATCATGGTCGAACGGCAGCGTTCAACGAGCGAAATCCCCACCGCGAACGGCGGATCGCGCAGCATCAACGCGGCGGCACAGGGGAAACGCGCGCGGCGCAATTTGCTCGGCGTGGTTGTGCGGCTGTTGGTAGCGGGCGCGGCGCTGGCGGTGATCGCCTTTGTAAGCATCCAACTGCTTCAGCCGCCGATCACGGGCGTTGAGCCAACCGCGACGGCGCTGGCAGGCGACGCGCCCGGCATCCTCAATAGTCTCCCCACGACCGCGACGTTCACGCCGCTCCCAACCGAAATTCAACTGTTCGTGCCGACGCCGACCGCGCCGCTGCAACCCGGTTTCACGGGGTCGGGCGTGTTCGTCACCATCGACATGACGCAGCGCACATGGCTTCGCTTGATCGCTGACGGTGCGGAACGCTATGTCGGCATCGCGCGTCCGGGAACGCGCTTGGAATACAGCGCGTCCGAATCGATCAACCTGCTTGCCAGTAACGCCGCCGCGCTCACCATCATTTACAACGGGCAAGCGCAAGGCGCGCTCGGATCGCGCGGGCAGCGCGTCGAAATCACGTTCGCGGACGGCGGCGCACAGATTAGCTCCGGTCCCGGCTTCGCCCCGACGCCGATTGCCAGCAATACGCCCATGCCGACGCCCACCAGCGCCGATGGAGCGTTGGTCGCGCCGCTCACACTGACGCCGCCCGTTGTGCCGACCGCGCTGCCGCTGCCGGGCGTGGACGCTGTGCCGCCCACCCCTGACGCCCTGATCGGCGTGTTTACCCCAACGACCGATCCGGCGTTCGCGGGTGGCGGTGCGGGCGTTACAACGGCAACGCTGTCAGCGGCGGATTTATTGGCGCTCCCACTGCCGACGGTGGGCGGAAACAGCGCCGCACAACCCGCCGTAACAACGCCGCTCCCGCTGCCGGGCTTGATCAGCCCAACGCCATTGGTGGTGGCATCGCCAACGCTGCTCCCGCTGCCCGGATTAGCGCCAAGCGCGACGCTCATCCCCCCCACACCGCTCCCAACGAATACGCAGCCACCGACCGCGACGCTCATCCCGCCCACGAATACGCAGCCACCGACCGCGACGCTCATCCCGCCTACGAATACGCAACCACCGACCGCGACGCTCATCCCGCCTACGAATACCCAAGCGCCAAGCGCGACGCTCATCCCGCCTACGAATACGCAACCACCGACCACGACGGAGGCGCTCGCCGCGAGTCCAACCGCACGCCCAACGAATACACAGCCGCCCACCGCGTCGCCGCTCCCCCGCTCTGCAACGGCGCGCCCGACGAATACACAGCCGCCCACCGCATCACCGCGTGCGGTGAATACGTCCATCCCCTCCGCCACGCTGATAGCAACGCGCACAGCGACGATGCTCCCCACCGCGACGCGCACGCCTGCCGCGATCCTGCCGCCGCGCTACACGCCCACGAACGCAACGCCGCCGAAAACGAGCGCATGAGCCGCCCACTCGATAAAATTTAACGTTTTTGGGGCAAAATATCGATTAATCGTTATACTGTGTCACAATCTTAGCAAAGTGGATAACATTGATGATTAAGCAAACCTTCTGGCGCATTCCCGGACGAATTTTCATTATTCAACACATCGGACTCTATACCATCGATGATTTGCAGCAATCGCACTTGTAACTACTCAGCCATCACGACTTTTTGGCTCATAACGGTTGACAATAGACCACTTTGTAGTGGATTTTGGTCGTGATCTTCGTGCCACGAAGTTCTTTATGGACATCTAAGGCTTA
>DAOTUQ010000065.1:0-57733 GCA_034437055.1 Anaerolineae bacterium | reverse complement strand
CGTAACTACTCAGCCGTCATTTGAGGGAGAAACAGGTTGTTTTCGACAAAAACCCTCAATCTTTTGAGGGAGAGCCTATTCTCATCGCAGACAAATTTGGCGTTTCAATTTGCCAAAATGAGGGGAAAAACGACCCCTGAGTAGTTACCCTTTTTCATTATTTTAAGTCGCATTTTCTTCGATCATATGGATTTTTTTCATCAGCGTCAATCAAAAAGAATAGCACTATTGCACAAATGCGCAAATTTCTGATCAAAAATCGACAAATCTATGATTGAATGTGATTATATCTGACGGATTTGACCATTGCTGCGACCACCAGTACGCTTTTGGGCGTATTTGAGGACAGTCGGGACAAAATGACAAAAGTCACGATTTATTCGGGTTTAGAACGGCGTGAACAGCTTATGCGGTTTACGCAAACGCGCGAGCGTGTGACCATCGAGGAGCTGTGCGACCTGTTCAACATCAGCCCGGCAACCGCGCGCCGCGATTTACAGCTTCTCGCGGACGAGGGCAAATTGCGCCGCTTTCACGGCGGGGCAATCGCTGCCAAAAGCGCGCCCCCGAACCGCCGTTTATCGAACGCGCCAGCGCCCAAGCAGCAGAAAAGCAGCGGATCGGGCAGGCGGCAGCGGCATTGGTGAACGATGGCGATACGATTCTACTCAGCAGTGGCACGACCGTGGTGGAAGTGGCGCGGCATCTGCGCCATCACCGCGATTTGACCGTCGTCACCAATTCGCTGCTCGTCATGGATATGCTGCGCGATGTTCCCCAACTTACGCTGATCGCGCTCGGCGGCATCCTGCGCCCAACCGAACAGTCCTTCATCGGACACTTGACCGAACAGGCGCTGGGGGATCTGCGCGTCGGCAAGGTCATCATGGGCATTCGCGCCATCGACCTCGAAACCGGGTTGATGAATGATTATCTGCCGGAAACGCAGACCGACCGCAAAATTTTGAGCATTACGCGCAATGTCATTTTGGTGGCGGATCATACCAAATGCGAACGCGCATCGAGCGTGTTTCTCGCGCCGCTGACGATGGTCAATACGTTTGTCACCGATGATCGCGCGCCGCCCGATTTCCTCGCGGCGCTGCGCAAGCTCGGCATTGAAGCGTTGGCAGTGTGATTTGTTCAGGGCATCCCCTGCCCACTCCCTGTGCTGGAGCGGGAATTGAGGGCTAAGATTGTGTCTTTTCAATCGTCTCTAATCAAAGGACAGTCAATCATGGCGGTCATCAACCAAGATGCAACGCTTTCACCGTTAGCGTTAGCCGATTTCAAGCCGATGCCGAAGCTGGTCACGCGCGCAACGCACGTCCCGCGCCCTCGTTTTCCCGTCATCGACGCGCACAATCATCTGTCGCTGCCCGGATTTGGCGGGTGGGACACGCGCCCAGTGGCGGAACTGCTCGACATCCTCGATCAAGCCGATGTGCGCGTCTATGTGGATTTGGATGGCGGTTGGGGCGAGGATATCCTCGAAACACACCTCGATCACTTCAAAGCCGCTGCGCCGGAACGCTTTCGCGTGTTCGGCGGTGTGGATTGGACGAAGTGGCAAGAACTGGGCAATCGCTTCCCCGATTGGGCGGCTGACCGCCTGCGTCAACAAGCAGCACGCGGCGCGCAAGGGCTGAAAATCTGGAAGATGCTCGGATTGACCGTGCGCGATCAGATGGGCGCGCTCGTCGCGGTCGATGATCCGCGCCTCGATCCAATCTGGGCGACGGCGGGCGAACTCAACCTGCCCGTGACCATCCACATCGCTGATCCGGTCGCCTTTTTCGATCCAGTGGATGCCACCAACGAACGCTGGGAAGAACTTCACGATCACGCCGATTGGCAGTTCCCCAGTCCGCCGTTTCCCCCGTTTCTGACGGTCGTCAATGGCTTGGCGGCGGCGGTCGCCCGCCACCCGAACACGATCTTTGTCGGCGCGCATCTGGGCTGCTACGCCGAAAACCTGACATGGGTTGGGGAGGTGCTGGATCGCTGCCCGAATTTCTATGTGGACATCAGCGAACGCATCGCTGAACTGGGTCGCCAACCGTATTCAGCGCGGCGTTTCTTCCTAAAATACGCTGACCGGATTCTGTTTGGCACGGATCGCCCGCCGCAAGAAGCTATTTATCCGACGTACTTCCGTTTTCTCGAAACCGATGACGAATATTTCAGCTATGGCGTCGAGGATGTGCCGCGACAGGGGCGCTGGCGGGTGTGTGGGCTGTATCTGCCCGATGATGTGCTGGAAAAGGTGTATTACAAGAATGCCGAACGGGTGATGCTCGGTATAAAAGCGTAGCGCAAAGCACTTGACCCGTGAATGCTTCGCCTCAGCCCCTCCCCATTTCATCACTGAGGAGAGGACACCTTTTCAAGCAACCTCACCCCCTGACCCCCTTTCCGTACCAGCTGAGGGGGAACGCTCGACGCAGACTCCCCCTCTCCGTACCGGAGAGGGGGCTGGGGGGTGAGGTCAATGAGCGAGAAACTCAAACCTGTCCGCTCCTCACCCCCAGCACAGCAACTATCGCCGGAACAATTCGACCGCCGCGCCCAATGTCCCCGTGTCCGCGCCGCCTTCGCCCAAGACAATCTCAACGTCGCGGAAGCTGCCGCCCGTATTCGCCGCCAAGTCGCGGAAGAAGTCCCCGACCAGCGCATCGAACTGCGCGCGGCACGCATCGAGCAAGACCGTTCCAGCGGACGCCGTTCCCCCTGTGAGCGCGATCCGGTGCGGGTAAAAAATCACGCTCAGGCTTGCCAACGTTTGCCCAAGCCACGTGCCGATCTGCGTCATGATCGCCGTCGCCGTCGGGTCAGTTCCCGCGCGCGCCGCCGCGATCACGTCATGGGCGGGGACGGCAGAGCCGTAGCGTTCGCGCGCCAACCGCTCGATGCCCGGCACGCCAATTAACCCCTCTGCCGAACCGCGAATGCCGTTCGTGTCGCGCGGCGCGCCCGGATCGAGGATGATCAGCCCCGTATTGCCAGAATTGCCGCCGTCGATGATCAACGGTTTGCCAGCGACGATGACTGCTGCGCCTAAGCCCGTCCCCAGCGCCATGCACATGAACCGTTCGATGCCCGCCCCGCAGCCGTAAAAATATTCACCGAGCGCATGGGCGGTCAGGTCATTGTTCATGATCACGGGCAAGCCGTACTGCTGCTCGACCGCGCCGCGCACATCGACATGCCGGAGCGCGGGCGTATTGCTGGCGATAATCGGGCGGCGGCGTTCGCGGTCGATCTCACCGTGCGCCGAAATGCCAATGCCGATGAGCGCTGCGCCTGCGTTCTGTACCAACGGGTCAGCCGCTGCAAACAAGCGGGCAAAGAACGGCGCGGCATCGGTACCGTGCGCATCCGTCGGGATGCGTTCGCGGCGGCTGATGGTGCCATCCGACTGTACCAGCGCCAATTTCGTCGCGGTGCCGCCGATATCGATGCCGAGTACGAGCGATGGAGTGGCGTTCATGACGGCGTTATCCTTCGGTTTGGCGTGGATCATAGGGCAAGTTGTCCGGGTCGAATCCGCGTTCGGTCGCTTGCAGCCAGCCCAATTGCTGAAGCGGCGGCAGAAACAAGATCGCGCGTCCCCATTCGGGGATACCGGACGCCACTACGATCACATCATTCAGATCGTCCGGCGCTTGTTGGTCATGCTCCATCACTGCCAGCACGCGCAGCCCGCGTTGGCGCAGCGAAACAAGCGCGCGCATGTCCTCATCATAGGCGCTCTCGGAGATCAGCCCGACCACGAGCGTATGCGCGTCGGCGGCGTAGCGGGGACCGTGCAGATATTCGAGCGTGTGATAGCTGACGCTGAAAACCCGCGCCATTTCAGTCATCTTGAGCATGGCTTCGCACGCGATGGCGTACAGTGCGCCCGATCCCAAAAAAGCGAACTGCGTGATCGATTGATCGCGTCCCACGCGGTCGATGGTCGCCGCCGATGTCCAACTGAGGCGTTCCAGCGCTTCCGGCAGCATCGACAACTGCTGCCTGTCCCGCCCGCTGACGAGCGCCGCCAGCGCCGTGATCACGACTGCCATACTGCTGAACGAGCGGGTTTGCACGCGGCTCTGTTCTTGCGCCGCATCAAGCGCCAGCAGCAGATCGGCGGTTTGCGCCAACGGGCTTTCGCTGTCACAGGTGATCACGAGGACGCCATGTCCGCCATGCTTGCGGAACCCATCCGCCGCCGCGACGGTTTCGCGCGTCGTGCCGGAACGCGACACACAGATCAACAGCGTCGTCCGCTGTGCCGCGACCACCATTTCGGGGAACAACATGACTTCGGTTGCCGAGACGGCGCGGACGGTGATGCCCGTTCCGGCTTGCAGCAGCGCCGCGCCCATCATGCCCGCGTAATAGGTCGAACCGCAGCCGGTGAAAATGACCTCGTTGAAACCCGCCGCCGTCCACCAGCGTGCGATGGCGTCCGACTGCTGTTCAATCTTCCGCAGGGCGGCTGCCCACAGCGTCGGTTGGCTTTCAATTTCGGCTCGTGTTATGTCGCCACGCATCAAGGTGTTGGTTCCCTTCGTTCGTGCCTTCAACAGCATGGGTAGATTGTAGCGCCGTTCGCTGGAATGCGGCACTCCTCGTGCGTTCACCTAAGTGCGCAAGAAAGTCCTTAAAGCAACCTCACCCCCCAACCTCCCTCTCCGATACGGAGAGGGGGAGTCGTTTGGTGGGCGATCTCCCCCTCGCCATGCAGTGGAGAGGGGGTCGGGGGGTGAGGTGAGTTTGTCAATTGAGACCTCGTATCTTGATGCGTTTGCCCTGTGCGTTCACCCTACCCCCCGAATCAGGGGTGTTGACTTTTAACCGACTTGGATTATGCTGGATAGCTAAGGGATACATCCCGCGTATTACGCCCAAATCGCGCGCCAAACGACGCGCCGCAATACGCCCCGTAGGATACACCATGACCACGCTCATCATTGGCGCTGGAACCGCAGGATTGATCACCGCACGCACGCTGGCTGATGCTGGTTCACCGAGTGTCATCGTGGAGGCGCGCGCCCGTTTGGGCGGGCGGGTTCACACGGATCGTGGATTTGCAGCCCGCCCGGTCGAGTTCGGCGCAGAATTGATCCATGGGGATGCCGCGCCCACCTGACTGAGCGTCCGTGAAAACGGACTCCATACCCGCCACTGGCACAAAACCGATGATTCGCTCGTCCGTCTCGCAGACGACCGTCTGCGCACGATGGCGGATGCGCGCCGCCTGTACCCCGACTTCGATCTGACACGAACCTGGACGTTCCCGCCCGCGCTGCTCGATGCGCACCCGATTCACGCGGACGATGAGCCGTTCGATGCCTATTTGCGTCGTCTCGGACTGAGCAACGTGCAGATCGAGTACGCGCGCCGCTCGTATGTCAACGCGACGGGCGAGGCGATCCACCGTCTGAGCGCGCGCGCTGCGCTGGAAGATATGGCGGATGCGCGCTTCGGATCGGGCGATTATCGGATCGTCGAGGGCTACGACTCGCTGCATCAAGCGTGGGCGCGCGGGCTGGATATCCGTTTCAACACCGCGATCACCGAACTAGGCTGGAATCGCGCGGGCGTGCGTGCCATCGCCGCTGACGGGACGATCTTCGACGCCGAGCGCGTCGTGATCACGCTGCCCCTCGCGGTGCTGCAAGCATCGCTGCGCGGCGAAGCGGACGTGATCTGCTTCGATCCGGCGCTGCCTGCGGACAAGCGCGGCGCGATTGCGGCGTTGTGCATGGCACCCGCTGTCAAGTTGGTCTACCGCTTCCGCCAGCCGATTGCCGCGCCACAGATTGCCGCGCTCTACAGCGCACGCAACCCACCAATGTGGTGGAGTCCGCAGACGGGCGTCGATACCGATGGCGAAGCCGTGTGGATCGCGTTCACGACGGGCGATTATGCCCGCGAACTGCGCGCGCTCGGTGAGGCGGGCGCGCTGGCACACGGTTTGAACATGCTGCGCGCGGAACTGAATCGCCCCGATTTGCAACCGGACGACATGCGCTGGTCAGATTGGGCGTCCGATCCGTTTGCGCGCGGCGGCTACAGCGCCGTGCCGGTCGGCGCGACATGGGCGCGTGCGGTGCTGGCACAGCCGACCGATGGCGTGATGTTTTGGGCGGGCGAAGCGACGGTCGATGGCGCGGCGGCAGGGACGGTACACGGGGCGTATTTGAGTGGGATACGGGCAAGTAGAGAAGTAATGAGTGCTGAGTCGTGAGTCAAAGATCAGCACTCAGGACTATTTTAATCGCACACATGGAGTAACCAAATCATGTTCGCAGTAAAGTCGGAACCCGAAGGCAAACAGCGCGCCGCGCAGAACACCAACGCGCGGCAGATCGTCATTCAGCCCACGACGGCGCGTCACGCTGAACAAATGAATCGGCTGTCCACGCTCGTCTACAGTCACGCGGGCTACAGCCGCGTCGCAGAGTTCAAGAGTCAAGCCAAGCTGTACCCCGAAGGGCAGTTCGTCGCCATCGATACCACTGACCCCCACCATCCGCGCGTCGTCGGCTATACGTCCTGTATGCGCTTGCAGTTCAATCCCGCCGAACCGCTGCTCGAAAGTTGGTCGGATACAACCGGCTATGGTTGACTGACAACGCACGACCCCAGCGGACAATGGATGTACGGCGTCGAGTCGTGCGTGCATCCCGATTATCGCGGCAGTGGTGTCGGCGGGCGTCTAATGGATGCGCGCTTCGCCTTGCTGCGACGATTGAATCTGCGGGGCATGATCGCGGGCAGCATGATCATGGACTATCACGAGGTCGCGCATCTGATCGCGCCGGATCAATACGTTCACGAGGTGATCGCGGGGACGCGCTTCGACACGAACTTATCCAAGCAAATTCACAAGGGTTTTCGCCCGTTGAACCTGATTCCCAACTACGAACACGATCCGCGTTCGTTGAATTGGGGCGTGGCGATCCTGTGGGAGAATCCCGACTACACGCCCGAAGCGCGCAAGACGGCGTTGATTCTGCCCTTCCCGATGGTTATGTCGGGGAATCGTCCACCCAACAACGGCGAACGTCCAGCGGCGCGTTAAAATACGCGCATTTCCTAGCCCGGCTCTAACCATCCGGTCGGGCAACCTCACCCCCTAGCCCCCGCTCCGCTACCGAGAGCGCGTTGGGGGGTGAGGTTCATCTTTTTTTCACGAATCCTGACGAGGAAAGCGATGCCCCCAGACCCCGCCACGATCCAGATTGTGCCGACTTCCACGCGCTACGCGGAACAACTAGAGCATTTGTATCGCTTTGTTTATAACGACTGGGAAGAAAACAGCGTCGATCTGCTGTCCGCCGCCATGTTCCGTAATCATCTTGTCGTTTTTCCCGAAGGACAGTTCATTGCGCTCGATCCGACCTTGCCTGAAGGGGAACAAGTGATTGGGCTGACCGTCAGCCTGCGGATGCCGTTCGATCTGGCGCATCCGTTCGTGCGTCCATGGCGCGAGACGACGGGCGACGGCTGGCTGACGACGCACGATCCCGACGGCGATTGGCTTTACGGCGTCGAGTCGAGTGTCCATCCCGATTATCAAAGTATGGGCATCGGCGGGCGGCTGATCGAGGCGCGCTTCGACGTGGTACGGCGCTTAAACTTGTGCGGCATGGTGGCGGGCAGCGCGCTGATGAGCTATCACGCGGTGGCGGATCGCGTCCCGATTCACGCCTACGTCGCGGGCGTGATCGATGGCACTTATTTCGACATGAACCTGAGCAAGCAGCTTCGCAAGGGCTTCGTGTATGCCGGCATTCTCATCCCCGATTACGTGGTCGATGTGGAGGCGCGCGGCTGGGGCGCGATCATCGTGCGTGAAAACGCAAACTACACCGCGCCCCATGCTTGAACCCGTTCGCCGCGCCGCGCGCCGACTAAAAAACGAGTTGGTGGCGTTGTATTTCGCCTATCGTCACCCCCGCACACCGTTGTACGCCAAAATTTGGACGTTCATGGTCGTCGCCTACGCCGTCAGCCCCATTGATCTGATTCCCGACTTCATTCCCATCTTGGGGCTGTTGGACGATTTAATCCTGCTGCCAATAGGCATTGTCATCGCGCTCCGCCTGATCCCGCTGGAGGTCATGGCAGAAAGTCGGGCGCGCGCCGCGAACATCACAGACGGTCGCGGTTGGTTGGGCGCGCTGCCACTGGGACGCGCCGCCGCCGTCGTTATTCTGGGGCTGTGGGTGGGTGGGGCGCTGCTGCTGCTGCTCGCGGCTTCGGGCGTTCTGGCGGATACGGCAACCAGACGGTAAAGATCGCGCCGTGTCCGGCTTCGCTCTCGAACTCGATAGTGCCTTGCTGTGCCAGCACGGTCTCGCGCACGATGCTCAAGCCTAAGCCCAATCCGGGACGCTCGTCGATGTTGCTGCCGCGATAGAATGCCTCAAAGATGCGCGCGTTATCCTCAGGGCTGATGCCGATGCCTGTGTCACGCACGCACAGCATGATGCGCTCTGTCGCCGCGATCTCCAACGTAATGGTGCCACCGGACGGCGTGTACAAAAACGCATTGTGCAGCAGCGGATCGAGGATCATGCGGATGGCTGACGGGTCGGCATTGACCGACTGACAATCGCCATGGGGTTCCAGCTTGAAGGTGTGTACATGATTGAATTGGTACGCGCAATTCTCTAACAAACCTTGGCACAGCACCTCAAGATTGATGTCGTCTTGCGCCGTGATCACTTGCCGTTCGCTGGTATACAAGACGCTGTGCATGTCGTCCAACAGCTTCGTCAAGCGCGCGACTTGATCGCGGATTTGGACAAAGCGCATTTGGCGCGCCTCCTCCGTCATGCGCGCGCTGTAGCTGTCGAGCATGTCCGTCGCCGTCAGCACCGCCGCCAGCGGATTGCGGAACTGATCCGCGACGCGGATCATCATCTGCGTTTTTAGGATGTTCAACGATTGTGTCGCTTCCAAAGTGGCGCGCTGCTGTTCGCTCTCCAGCATCGCAGCTTGCAGCGCCTTTTCGTCGGTGATATCGGCGACGATGCCCAATATTTGCCCGTGTTGGCGGCTCGGCTGATCGTCAAAGACCGTCAGCCAATGGCGCAGCCAGCGGTATTCGCCATCGGCGCGGCGTAACCGCAGTTCAAGCGTTTGCACGGGATCGGAGTCCACCGCGATCACGCTCGCCAAATAGCTCACCCATCGCGGCAGATCGTCAGGATGCACCACGTCGAGGAACTGCGGCGTGTTCAGCCCCGACCAGTCGCCCGATGGCACGCCGTAAAAGCGTTCGAGCGCCGGGTTGGCAAACGCCATGCGCGCTGCGTCCTCGATGCGCCGATCATAAACGTAGATCATCAGCGGTGCGGTGTCCATGATCTTGCGAATGAAGGTGCGCTCGCGTTCCAGCGCCTCCTCGACGATCTTCTGCTCAGTCACATCGCGCCCAACGATCAAGAGCGACTGTACAGCCCCATCCTCGTCCATCTCTGGCACGAACATCAGATCAAACCAGTACGGGTAACCCGCTTCCCACGCCCAACTGAACTGCTGCCTTTGTTTGGTATCAATGGCTGCTTGGGCAAGGCGCAGCCATTCCGCGCGATTGGCTGTGTGCTGCGCCGAACGAACGGGCAAATCTGTGATCTTTTTGCCGAGAAGATCGTCAAGCGTCCAATCGATGTTCCCCAAAGCGACCGGGTTGGCATACAGATAGCGAAACTGGATATCGACCCGGATGACGTAATCAGGGAGGTTGGTCATCAACGATTCAAGTTCACGCCCTTTGCGCTCGATTTCGTCCGTCAACCGCTTCCGCTCGGTGATGTCGCGCTCTACAACCAACACGGACTCGACTCGCCCCGACGCATTCATCTCCGGGACGAAGGTCAGATCGAACCAGAATGGGATGTCCTCCAACGGCGACTGGGACAAGGTAGTATGGATGGTCTGTTTGCTATCGATAGCCGCTTGGGCGTTCTCCATCCATGCCAATCGGCTGACGCGGAGGCTTGGCGGTGGATCGGGCGGTATCTCCAGCACATGGCGTCCGATGATGTCGTCCAATGGGCTTGCAAAGGCGGCTTGCACGAGCGCATTGACGTAGAGATAGCGAAAATTCGGATCGATGCGCAAGATAAAATCGGGCAGATTGTTCATCAGCGCGTCTTGTTCGCGCGTTTTGCGCTCGATCTGTTCGCGCAACTTGCGTTCGTTGCCCTGATAGAGCGCGATGACTGTCAAGATCGAGCCACCGATCACGAAGTTGAACAAAAACGGTCCCACCAGTGCCGTCACCGTGTCAAGCGTCGGGCGAATGAGCGGTACACCCAGCAGCAAGCCCTGTTGCAGCAGCCAAATCACCACCGTTTCGCGCTGTGGTATGATGACGCTGGTCAAAAGCGGCACCAAAATCAGCAAGTCGAGCGTGCGCAGCGCGCCGGGGATGGTCGCGTTGCCGCTCAGTGAGACGCCGAACAACAGCCCCCACAGCAGCAGCACGATCACGCGCGCGCCCAGTTCGTTTTTCCCGCGCCGCGCCAGCAGATAGACCAAGATTAGCACCACGACGATCACGCCGCGCAAAATGAGCGTGGAAATCGTCAGCGTGTGGTTGACCACGGTCCCGATGAAGGTCAGCGGCATGAGGATGCCCAAGCTGAGCAGGCAGATCGCCGCCAGCGTTTGCGCGCGCGAACGCTGCGCCCCGTCGCGCACCGACGGAAACGGCTCACTCCATTGTGAAAAAGATTGAAACCACTGTTTGATCATGATCACCCGATGCGTTAACTCACTATAATAATAATGGGAAAAGGTTCATTCTAAATGAAGGGATTGGACAATGATTGCACCAATAGCGCCGCACCTCTCGCCCGTTTGGTCGCATCTGACGACCATGCAGCCCGTGCGCGGTGAGGGTATCTATCTGTACGACGCCGACGAAACCCGTTACACCGACTTCACGAGTGGGATTGGCGTGACCAATACCGGGCATTGTCACCCGCGCGTCGTCGCCGCCATTCAAGCGCAAGCCGCGCGGCTGCTGCATGGACAGATCAACGTTGTCATCGCGCCCAGCGTGGTCGAATTGAGCGAACGCTTGCACGCCATCACCCCTGATTCGATTGATTGTTTCTTCTTCTCCAACAGCGGCGCCGAGGCGACCGAAGGCGCGGTCAAATTGGCGCGTGCCGCCACCAAACGCCCTAATATTATCGTGTTTCAGGGTAGTTTTCATGGACGCACCGGACAAGCGATGGCAATGACCACCTCCAAGACGGTCTACCGCGCTGGCTTCGCGCCGCTGCCGTCGGGCGTGTTCGTCGCGCCGTTCCCGTACAGCTACGATTACGGGTGGGACGACGAGACGACGACCGATTTTTGTCTGCGCGAGTTCAAACGTCTGCTCAAGAGCCAGACTGCGCCCGACGAGACCGCCGCGGTCGTGATCGAGCCGATTTTGGGCGAGGGCGGCTATGTCCCCGCGCCGGATCGCTTCTTGCGCGAACTCCGCGCGATCTGCGCCGAACATGGCATCCTGTTCGTGGCGGACGAGGTGCAAACCGGCTTCGGGCGCACGGGCGCGATGTGGGCGATCCAGCACGCCGATCTTCAGCCGGACATCATGATCATGGCGAAAGGCTTGGGGAGCGGCGTCCCGATCAGCGCCGTCGGCGCATCACGCGCCCTGATGGAACGCTGGACGACGGGATCGCACGGCGGGACGTATGGCGGCAACGCGCTGGCAGCGGCGGCGGCGGTCGCCACGATTGATGTGCTGCGCGACGAGGATTTATCCGGCAATGCGGCGCGCGTCGGGGCGCATCTGGTCAGCGGGCTGCGCGCGCTGCAAGCCGAGTTCCCGCAGCGCATCGGGGATGTGCGCGGGCGTGGGCTGATGATCGGCGTCGAATTTGCGCATCACGATGCCGCGTCGGCGTCCGCCGTGCAAAAAGCGTGCGCCGCCAATCGGCTGCTGCTGCTGACGTGCGGCACGTACAGCAATGTCATTCGCTGGATTCCGCCGTTGGTCGTGACCACCGCGCAGGTCGATACAGCATTGGACGTGTTCGCGGCGGCGCTGGGCGCGGCACAATCGTGAGTCCGGCGCTGTTACGCCGCGCCGCCACAACGCAAGCATTTCCCCTGATACGCGCCCGCTGCTGCGCCGCACGTCCCGCACGCCGCGCCACCGGGATTGTAGAATAAGTCGCTCTGTGCCAGCGGCGTCCGCGCGATGCCCGCCGCCGCCGCGCTCAGCGCACCGCAGATTTCGCAGTAGAAGTAGCCCGCCGCCAGCGCCCGGCTGCCGCTCCCGCACGATGGGCAGTAGGCGCGCGCGTCCGTTGCCATCTGGCGCAGCACGGCGGCGACCAGTTCGCGGATCGCGCTGGTGGTCACGCCGAAAAAGTGGTCGGCATTGCGCGCCGTGTTGCGCGTGGCGATGCCGACGAAGCGATTTTGCGGATCGAACAGGGGATCGCCGCCCGCGTCCGGCAGCATCGTGAAGTCGGTCGGAATCCAATGTTCCGGCATGGTGCGGCGCGTCGGGCGCACCGTCCCGCGCGTCTGCTGCCCGTCGAAGCTGATCGCCACGAGCGGCACTTCGGTATCCGGTGGCAGATCGGCGGGCAGCGGCGCGCTCGGCGGCGTGTGTTCAATCGCCAGCAGCGCGATATCCAAGTCAGGTGACGACCGCACGACGACGGCGCTCAACGGTTCGCGTCCATGCAGTTCGACGGTGACGCGCTCCAGTCCACCGATGACGCGCCGCGACGTTGCCCACAAGCCATCGACATAGATCGCCGTCCCCGCGCCGTTCGCGCCGTCGATGATGCGCGCAACGCACAGCGCGATGTTGGCATTGGTGGCGACTGGGGCAACTTCACCCCCGCGCCACATTGGAGCGGGCGATGACATTGGACTCCTTAGCTCCACTGGCACAGGGGTAAGGTTGGTGGCTGCAACGGCTTGGGCTTGGGGCGTGAGCTTTGGCGCTGCAAGCGTCGCCTCCATGCGGGCGCGCGCGTCGGCGGCGAGGTTCGGATCGCGCGCAGTGGCGGCAGCTTGCGCGTAACAGCCGCGTTTGTAAGTCGCGTCGGACGAAGTTTCTGCCAGCCAGATGTACGCCGTCGCGCGCTGATCGCCGTCGAGCGCCCGATCTTGCGCGTCGCGTTTGAGCGCATAACGCAGCAGCCGCGCCCCCTCGACGGCGCTGCCCATTTGTACCGCTTTGATGCCCAGTTCCAACGCGCGCTTTGACATCGCTCTCGCTCCCGATTGAACATTCGATCAGGCTCAATTGTGCCAATGCTTTTCTTTCTATACAATAATGATACAAGGCAATGTTTGATTGGTTGACGATCCTTCGCCCGAAAGTTACAATATGCGTCAATGTGTTTTTGAGGCTACACTCAGCAGCACAATTCGTTGTGTGTCCGTTTTCAGCATCGACCGTCCGCATAGACGCAGGGGGCATTCATGCCGCTGAAAGGCAATTTACGGGATTTCAGCACGACCCAACTGCTCAATTTGATCAACCTCGCGGGTAAAACCGGGACGTTGTTCATCTTCGAGGGCATCCGCACGGGCGAAAAAGACGCCATCGGCGGGGATAAAATGAAACCCGGCGCAGAACGCGCGCGTGTCGCCTTCAAAAGCGGCAAGTTGATCGCCGCGCAGATGGGTGGCGAAGGCAACGATCTGGTATCGGTGCTGAACAAGGCGGGCAAGCTGACCGACAATCAGGCGAAGTTGATCCGCGACCGCGCCAAAAATCAGGGCGATAAGGCGCTGGCGATGCGGCTGATTAGCGCCAATTACATCAGCCAGAAAGAGATCGTCAGCAGCGTGCAGCAGCACACGCTCGATGTGGTCTACAATCTCTTGTCGTGGCACGAGGGACCGTTCACCTTTGAGGATAACATCCTCCCCGACGGTGACCGCATTCTCGTCCCCATCGACCTCGAAAATGTGATCATCGAGGGCGCGCGGCGGATCAAAGAGATCGAAGAACTCAACGAACACCTGCCCGATCTGGATTACGCGCTCAAGTTCCCAGAGAACCCGCGTGAGAAGTTCAAAGGTATTCACCTCAGCGTCGAAGAATGGCGCGTCGTCTCGTTCGTGAATCCCAAGAACACGATCCGCCAGATCGCCAAAGCCAACAATATGTCCGAGATCGAAATCCGGCGCATCGTGTATGGCTTGGAACAAGCGGGACTGGTCGAATTGGTGCGTCCGGGTGGCAAGTCGGGCCCGCCTGTCCCACCGGGCAAGACGCCGCCCAAGTCGATCCCGAAACCGCAGGTGCAAAAGACCGTTGTCAATAAACTGATTGATCGCATTCGGCAGCTCTAGTCGGACACGTACTGAAAGAGCGAAGACGTATGGCAAGCCAAACCGTCAAAATGGTCATCACCGGTCCGTTCAGCGCCGGAAAAACAGAATTCATCAGCTCGATCAGCGAAATCGATGTCGTCACGACCGAGCGCGGGATCAGCGAGAACACCGCCGAAAAAGCTGTCAAAGAGTCGACGACGGTGGCGATGGACTTTGGGCGCATCACCGTCGATGATGAACTGGTGCTGTATTTGTTCGGCACGCCCGGACAGCGCCGCTTCGATTTCATGTGGGAGATTTTGGCGGAGGGGATGCTCGGTTTCGTCGTCATGGTCGATAGCACCAAGCCAGAGACCTTCCGCGAGGCGAAAAGCATCCTAGAGACGTTCCGCGCCTACGCCTCGACGCCCTATGTGGTCGCCGCTAACAAACAAGACATGCAGGACGCCTGGAACACCGATGATCTGCGCATCGCCTTGCGGATTGAGGACAGCGTGAAGCTGCTGCCGTGCAATGCGACCAGCAAAGACAGCGTGAAAGCCGTGCTGCTGGAACTGCTGTATTCAATCTTGGAAGAAATGGAAGAAAGCTAAAAGAAACTACTGAGTGCTGAGTGCTGAGTCAGTACGGCGGACAGCGATTTTCGACTCAGAAACAATCCGAACTGTGTGGGTTGAGACCCATCTCGACCCTTCAGACGCCCGTTTTTCAATTGCGTACTCAGTACTCGGCACTCAGTACTCAGTACTTCCCATAGAGGCGCAAATTTGTGGCGACGCTGGTCACTGAACAAGGCATTGTGCATTACGAAACCTTCGGTCGCGGTCGCCCGGTGCTGCTCTTGCACGGGTGGCTGAACTCGTGGTCAGTTTGGCGCGGCACGATGGAGGCGCTCGGTCAAGACTTCAAGATTTATGCGGTCGATTTCTTCGGGTTTGGCGAATCGGGCGATAAAGGCGAAGACTTCTCGGTCAACAACTTCACCACGCTGGTCGGACAGTTCATGGATCGGCTCGGCATCGCCCGCGCGCCGCTGGTCGGACACTCGATGGGTGGCACGGTTTCGCTGTCGGCGGCGCTGCGCTTTCCGGATCGGGTGGTGAAAGTCGCGGTCGTCGGATCGCCCATTCAAGGCACGTCGCTCAGTCCGCTGCTCAAGTTCGCCGCGTGGAACGGCTGGCGCGAGATGGCGGATGCCGTCCCGATGCTGTATACGCCGATCCGCGCCGGGCTGCGTCCGCTCTTACGCGGCTATGGCTACATCGTCTCACGCGATGGCAAGCAAGTCGGCAAGATGCTGTCGGAGGATTTCGCCAAATTGAGCGTGATGCCCTTTTTGGAGAGCATTGGCACGCTGCACATGACCGATTTGCGCGCGAGTCTGAAGGCGATCACCATTCCGGTCTTGGGTGTGTACGGGATGGAAGATCGGATCGTCAGTCCAAATCAGTACAAAGTGCTGAAAGAGTATTTACCATCGAGTGAGATCGCCATCTTCGAGAAGTCGGGGCATTTCCCGATGAACGATGATCCCGACCGTTTCCATCAAACTGTCCGCGAGTTCCTAAATCGGGGTTGAGCGATGCAGCGATACGTAATCGAAGATACCCGTCACATCCCCCCATTCAATCAGCCCGCCAGTTCCCTCACCATCGGCACGCAGCCGCTCAAACTGCATCACGAAGAGATTTGCCTCCAATATTTCAAGAAACCGCTTGACTTGGGCGGCACACTCCAGCGCCGCGAACCGCTCGATGGCGTGCGCGGACAAGCGTTGGTCTATCGGGACAGCCTGTATTTCGACATTGAATTTCTCAAGACGTTCATGGATCGCGCGTTCGCCAGCAAGCGCGCCTGTCGGGCTGCCTTCCGCATGGACGATCCAGCGTTCCGCGCGTATGCGCTGCCGCTGGCGCGCGGCTTCGAGCGCGCGGAGTTGGCGGACGGGACGCCGATTGCGCTGTGCGACTTGTGGTACTTCCCCAACGGGTTCACGCCGGATATCGCGCCGGTGGTGATATCGAGCGACGCGCAAGAGATGGGCTTTTACAGCGTCCCCGACTTCATGACGATGGAACAGGGCAGCCTGACGCACTATGGCAGTGAGCGCGCGGTCTTGTCCATCGAGAGTTGGGTTCACGTCTATTTCACCAGCATCATCTACGGCATGTTCGGGCGGGCGGCGCGCTTCTTGACCCATGTCAAGACGCACAATTTCTTTTCGCTGCGCCTGCTCTGGAACGCTGCGCTCGAACAGCGCCAGTTGTTGAGTACGTCGAAGGTCGTCACCGTCGGCAAAGGCACCGTGATTCATCCGAGCGCGATCATCACGGGACCCGCCACGATTGGCGACAACTGCCACATCGGGCCCGGCGTGTTGATCGACAACTGCACGATTGGCGACGGCGTAACCATCGACGACGGCTGCATGATGATGTTCAGCACGGTCGCCAGCGGCTGTTTCTTGCCTTTCCGCGCCGCGCTGTACCTCACGGCGGTGATGGAGAACACGATCATCGCGCAAAATACGTGCTTACAGATGTGCGTCGTCGGGCGGAACAGTTTCGTCGGCGCGGGCAACACCTTCACCGATTTCAATCTCGTCGAGCAGAAGCCGATCCGCGCCGCCAACATCGACGGCGTGCTGGAAGATGTGGGACAGGTCGTGTTGGGGAGCGCCGTCGGTCATAACTGCCGCATCGGATCGGGCATGGTGATGTTTCCGGGACGGATGATCGAATCGGACGTGGTGTTGATCGCGTCGCCGCAGCGGCGCGTCGTCAGCCGCAACGTGACCTTCGAGGAAAGCGATCACCACTTCATCGGCGGTGGGGCGGGGCATCAGCGCCACTATCCGCGCGCGCAAGACGAACAGCAGACGGAAAATTGGGATCGCTGGTAGCGGGGCGTTCGCTTCAACCGTCGATGGGCGCGCTCGGCGGCTTCGACGGGCGTAAAGTGACGATTATAAAGTCGATAATCAATTCATCCGCGACTGAAGCAACCTCTTACAGGTTGTAAGAGGTTGGCGAATGGCGCTGGGTGCGCATCGATCAGACTCGAAATTTAAGTAGTTTCCCTTGATTGCGCGCTTGATAAATTAATATAACAGAACCAAAATTGACCTATTGTTTAGGTTCGCTGCTGGCAAGCCTGCCGCAATCATGCACATCCCAACGAGACGCTATTTATCTTAACGGTGTTAGAACCGTTATAAATACTCGACGTGATTTTTCATCTCAGCGGCAGTCATAATTTCACAAATCAACTCCAAAGCGCGCACCCAGTCGCCAATGATCGTCGTGCGTTCGCGGGCGTAGACAATTCCAGCATGAGGCATTTTTTCGGCGTGCAAACGGAGATAATCCGCGTCATACGTGCATAAGACGTAGCCCATCTCGGCAGCGCGCTGCAAATGATTTTCATCGGTGTCGCCCAAACGCTGCAAATCGCGGACTGTCACACACTCAATCCCCGACTCTGCATTTGTTCAGCGACCGTGATTTCAACATTTTCATCGAAGCACAGGCGGATGTCGCTGTCCACGTCCTTGCGCCTTCGCCTGCTGATAGAATGCGTCGTCGGATTCAATCTGCTGATCGATTTCGTCTTTGTGGGCGTAGTAATACGCCAATGCTGCATGAATCTGTGAGTGGCTTAAATGCGGATACTGCATTACCAAATCCTCAACCGCGTATCCTTTGTGGACAAATCCAATCGCAATATCCTGCACACGCATGGTCGTCCCCACAATGATTGGGCGTCCATTACGGATGTTAGGGTTTGCGCCGATCAGGTCGATTGAAAGTACAGTCAGATCACTCATAAATTACCCTCTGTCAATCGCATTTTGCCAAACATCAGCTAATTCACCTTCAAATCATAGCAGAATTGAACTGATTTTACCGAACCCACCACCATGCTCACGCTTGCCGAAACTCGCATCTTACACTATAACCAAAACCATGCGATAGAGGAACGATATGAGCAGCGCGACTCCCCCCGCCGATCAGATGATCGGCAAAATGCTCGGTCAATTCGAGATTCAAGGCGAACTGGGGCGCGGCGGCATGGCGACCGTCTACCGCGCCAAACAGAAATCGATCAACCGGATCGTCGCGGTCAAAGTGCTGCCGCCCGCCCTGCTGCACGATCCCGGTTTCTACGAACGCTTCGTCCGCGAGGTCGATGTGATCGCGCATCTGGAACACCCACACATCCTGCCGATCTACGACTATGGCGAGTCGGAGGGGATGCCCTACATCGCCATGCGCTATCTGGCGGGCGGCAGTCTCGCCCAAGTTCTACGGCGCGGCGTCCCGCCCGTCAAAGCGCTGCCGCGCCCGATCAGCCAAGTGGCACAGGCGCTCGAACACGCGCACAGTCAGGGCATCATCCATCGAGACCTAAAGCCCGGCAACATCTTGTTGGACGAAAACGGCAACGCCTATCTGAGCGACTTCGGCATCGCCAAAGTGTTGGACAGCCAACTGACGGGCAGCGCGATCATCGGCACGCCCGCGTATATGAGTCCCGAACAGGCGAACGGGCTGGCGCTCGATGGACGCTCGGATCTTTACGCGCTCGGCATCGTACTGTACGAACTGCTGACCGGGCGTGAGCCGTTTGAAGCCCCGACGCCGATTGCGCTGCTGCTCAAGCATATCAACGAACGCACGCCGTCGATTCGCGTCCTGCGTCCAGAACTGCCCGCGTCACTCGATGCGGTGATCGCGCGCGCAACGGCGAAGAAGCCCGAAGACCGCTATCCAAACGCGCTCGAACTGGCGTGGGCGTTCCAAGCCGCTATCGACGCGATGCCCGACGACGACGCCGACACGCCGACTCTCATGCCAACCGGCTTCAGTGGCGGCGGATCGACGCCTGCGCGCGGCATGACCCCGCCTCGCATCGGGACGGGCGTGCGCACGCCGACGGCGTTGGACAAACCCACGCCGCTGATGGATGCGCCACCCGGCAGCAGCGCGACGACCGACGGCGACGGCTTCCGCACGTCAGCCTTGATCAAGCGTCCGGCGACGTGGGGTGTGGTGGCGACGCAAGCGGGCGCGGCAGCAGGCGTCATCAAGACCAACGAGACGGAGAAATTGGGCAAGCCGCGCGCAGCGTCGCGGATCGTACCCATGATCGCAGGGGTGATCGTTGTGGCGGCGCTGATCGGCGGCGTGCTGCTGTCCGGCGCGCTTCGTCCGGGCAATCTGCCGCCACCGACGCCAACCCCGTTCGCATCCGCTACGGCGTTCACGGGCGACGGCTACGCGCTCAACGTTCCGGCAACGTGGGCGTTCGTGGATATGTCGAGCGTCGAGAGCATGATGCACGTTTGGCGGTTGAACGAGCAAGCGTATTTCAGAATCGAGCGCATTGATGCGCAGATTACGGACGCCGCCGCCTTCCAAGCTGCCATCGACGCCTACGATCAAGCGAGCGTTCAATCGGACGACACGCTAACATTCGTCAGCGCGGCGACGCAGCCGGACGGCAGCATCCGTCGGAGCTATCGACTGGCGGCGAGCGACACGGATCGGAGCTTTCTACCCGGACAGACCGATCTTTTCTACCTGTGGCGTGGCACCGATCTGGTCGTGCTGGACACGTTCACCGCCGATCAAACGGGGAATCGACTGGTCGAGACGATGCAGCACATGATCGACTCGCTGCGATTCGAGAACACGACCGATGCAGCTTGATGTCAGCGCCCTGCGCGTCGAACTATGGCGGCTGTTGGGCGCGCTGCCGCCCATCTTCACGCCAGATGCGCGCATCCTAGACCGCACCATGCGCGCTGGCATCATCGTGGAACGCTTCGCGTTCGACAACGGCGACGATGTGACCGTTCCCGGCTATCTGCTCATCCCGCCGAACTTGACGGCGCGCGCCCCCGCCATTCTCTACCATCATCTCCATGGCAATCGCTATACGCTCGGCAAGGAAGAAGTCTTTTGGGACGGCTTGACGCCTGTATCGCCAGCATTGACGCTGGCGCAAGCGGGCTTTGTCGTGCTGTGCATCGATGCGTATGGCTTCGGGGAGCGCGCCGCGGGCAGCCCGCACATTCGCGCGGACACGGGGACGGCGACCGAACAGGCGCTGTACAAGCATTATATTTGGCGCGGATCGACGCTGTGGGGCATGATGCTGCGTGACGACATTTTGGCGCTCAACTATCTCACGACGCGCGCGGAGGTCGATCCGGCGCGGATCGGCGCGACGGGCATGAGCTTGGGCGGATCGCGCACGACGTGGTTAGCGGCGCTGGATGATCGGATCGCGGCGCTCGTCCCAGTCGCGCAAATGACGCGCTACGCCGATTTCGCCGCCGCCAAAGATTACAATCTGCACGGCATTTACTATTATTTGCCCGGCATGTTGGCGTCCGGCATCGACATGGAGCAGATCGCCGCGCGCGCCGCGCCGCGCCCGCAGACGATCCTGATCGGGGACAGCGATCCGCTCTCGCCCGTGTCCGGCGTGCGGACGGTGGTGGACTATGTGCGGCAGATTTACGCGCAGTACCATGCAGCGGATCGCTTCAACGCGGTCATCGAGACGGGCATCGCGCACCAGTACACGCCGACGATGTTGGCGGCGATGCTGAACACATTTGAACGCTATTTATAGGCGTGCATCAAAGCAACCTCACCCCCCAGCCCCCTCTCCATGTGGAGAGGGGGAGATCGACGGAGATGGACACGATGTCAGACGATCATCCTTCTCGATTTCACAGCACGCCAGACCAATGGGCAAAGCTGAAAGAACCATCGCGGCAGATGCGTCAGTCTCCCACCTCAGCGGAAGATGTGTTGTGGGAACGGCTGCGAAATCGTCAGCTTGGCGGCGCAAAATTTCGCCGTCAGCATCCGATTGGCGTATTTGTGGTTGATTTCTTTTGCTGGTCAGCGAAGTTGGTGATTGAAGCCGATGGCGCGATTCATGATCAACAACGCGACGCCGATGCAGCACGTCAGACGTATATCGAAGCGCAGGGGTTTCGCGTTATTCGATTTAATAATGACGATATTTTTGATCATCTCGAAAACGTGATCACTCAAATCACATTCGTACTGTCCACTACGGTGGACGCCCCCTCTCCACATGGAGAGGGGGACGGGGGGTGAGGTTACATTCATGACGCTCGACACCCGCACGCTCGATATCCTGCGCGAAGCCGTCCTCCATCTCGACGCTGGCTTCGCGCATCTGCCCGCTTTCGAGTCCGACGCCGATGCTGATGCGATCCGCGCCGTCCTGCTCGAAGCTGCCGAACGAATGCGCGACAACTATCCGTATCAACATCCGCTCTACGCGGGGCAAATGCTCAAGCCGCCGCACGCCGTCGCGCGCCTCGCGTATGCGCTCGCCATGTATATCAACCCCAATAATCACGCGCTCGATGGCAGCCGCGCCAGTTCGCCGATGGAGAAGGAAGCCGTCGCCCAGATCGCCGCGATGTTCGGCTGGCAGACGCATCTCGGACACCTGACGAGCAGCGGCACGCTCGCAAATCTCGAAGCCTTATGGGTTGGCGGGCGGCTGAAGCCCGGCAAGACCGTTCTCGCATCCGAACAGGCACACTACACGCACAGCCGCATCTCCGACGTGTTGGGGCTGCCGTTCGAGTCGGTAGCGACGGACAGCCGCGCGCGCCTCGATGTGAATGCGCTCGAAGATCGGCTGAAGCGCGGCGATGTGGGGCTGGTCGTCGTGACGCTGGGGACGACCTCGACTGGATCGGTCGATCCGCTGCCGGATGTGCTGGCGCTGCGTGACCGCTATGGCTTCCGCATCCACGCCGATGCAGCCTACGGCGGCTACTTCACACTGGCGGACAATCTTGAGGCGGACGCGCAAGCAGCCTACGACTGCCTCGCGGAAGTCGATTCGCTGGCGATTGACCCGCACAAGCACGGCTTACAGCCGTATGGCTGCGGCTGCATCCTGTTCCGCGATCCAAGCGTCGGGCGGCTTTACAGCCACGACTCGCCGTATACCTATTTCACCAGCGCGGAGCTGCATTTGGGCGAGATCAGCCTCGAATGTTCACGCGCGGGCGCGGCGGCGGTGGCGCTGTGGACGACGATGCGCCTATTCCCGCTGGAACGCGGCGGCGCGTTCGCGGCGGATATCTCGAAGGCGCGCGCGGCGGCGCTGGCGCTGTACGACAAGCTGCACACGGACGCCGATTTCCTCGTGGCGTTCCCGCCCGAACTCGATATCGTGATCTATGCTCCGCGCGCAACCTCTGCCGCTGCCATCAGCGCCGAGACGCGCGCGCTGTTCGAGCGTGCCGCCGCGCGCGATCTGCATTTGGCGGTCGCCACGCTGCCCGCCGCTTTGCTGCGTCCGTACTGGGATATCGAGTGGGATACAGAGCGCGTCGCGGTCTTGCGTTCAGTGTTGATGAAGCCGGAACATCTTGATTGGATCGACGCGATTTACGCGCGGCTGCGCGCGTCGCTGCGCTAACTGCATCGCGCAAATCGCAAGCGCACCCGCACGCTAAATCCCGCTTGACATCGACCATCCATTTCGACATGGAGACTTGTTCGATGGGTGTTCTGCTGCTGCTGGGGCGCGCTGAACCCGCGTCGCTGCCGACCAAATTAGCTGCTGCGTAAGCGCGATGGACAACCTCACCGCGTGCCGCAGCGCCATCCAACTGAGAAAGGGCAGGCGGTGAGGTTTGCGGCATGGCGCGCGCTGCCCCTTATTGATCGGCGCGTTCCCACTCCGCGATCCGTTCGCGGATGAGCGTGCGCCACGTTGGCGCGACCGATATGATCTTGAGATCGCGCGCCAACTGCCGCGCCGCCAAGCCGATCACCGCCGCGAACGTCGGATACGCGAACTCGACTTCCGCCACCTGTTCAATGGGCATTCCCCCGACAATCGCCGTCGTCACCATCTGGATCACCTCGACCGCTTGTTCCCCGACGACGTGCGCGCCGACGATCTGCCGATTGGCGCGATCCACGATCAGCTTACAGAAGCCGTCGGTTACGCCGTCGATCACCGCGCGATCCATGTCCGCATACGGCACGACGGCGACGGCGATATCGATGCCCTTGTCGCGCGCTTGCTCCTCCGTCAGCCCCACACTCCCATATTCCGGGTCGGTGAAGCCGCCATGTGGGATATGCTGATTGCGATCTGGACGATCCACGCCCATGAGCGCGTTTTCGACGGCGACGCGCGCCTGATAGCCCGCCGTTTGCACCAGCATCAGCCGCCCATTCACGTCGCCCGCCGCGTAGATGTGCGGGACAGAGGTACGCAGATGATCGTCCACTTGGATATACGCGCCCTTCGCGGCGACGCCCGCCGCCGCCAGATTCAGCGGATCGAGGTTGCCGGGCCAGCCGACGGAGAACATCACCGCCGCAACAGGCAGCGTGCGCAGCGCGTCATCGTCGATTTTCACGACCAGATCGAGCGCCGAGTCGCGCGCGTCGATGCGTTCGATGCCCTTGATGCCCGTCAGAATCTCGATGCCGTGCGCTTGGAACAACGCCGTCATGCTGTCAGCGACCGCGCGATCTTCGGTCGGCAGCAGACGCGGCGCGATATCGACCAGCGTCACGCGCGCGCCGAACGCATTGAAGATCGATGCCAGTTGGCAGCCCGTCGCGCCGCCGCCGACAATCGCAATCGACACGGGCAGCGCCGTCATGCGCCAAACGTCGCTGTGGGAGATGGCGTGTTCCGCGCCGGGTATAGTCAGCGTGCGCCCATGTCCGCCCACGCACAGGATGATCTTATCGCCCGCGAAGGTGCGCCCATCTGCCAGCCGCAGCGTGTGCGCGTCCGCGAACGCCGCATCCCCGACGCCGTGCAGCGTGGTGATACCGAGCGCTTCAAGATGCGCGATCAACTGCTTTTTCTCGTGGACTTGGTAGACGACCTGCTGCGCGCGCTGCACCACCCGCGCGAAATCGACGGTTGGGGGCGGCGCATCAATGCCATACTCCGCGAACCGCTGTGTTTCGCGCACGAAGCGCGCCGCCCGTGCCAGCACGCGCGTGGGGACACAGCCATCGTTGGTACACGTTCCGCCGAGCAATCCGCGCTCGATCAACGCCACCGACGCGCCCAATTCGCGCGCCCGCAGCGCCGCCGTTACCCCTGCGGGCCCCCCGCCCAGTACGATCACGTCGAAATGATCTTGCGTCATGTCGTCTGCTACCTTTCTTGTATACAAACGTGTACATCGAGGTTGTTCCTGCTTGATCCAGTCGTGCCGCCCGACCGAAAGCGTTTGGACTTATCGTCTGTCCACAGGCGCGTTTTACGTCCCGTCCTATTGCGTCCGCCTTTGATCCCCTCGAAGAAAGTGCCGAACGCCGCCGACAAGTCCATGAACGCGCCCTCGATTACGCACTTGGTTACATCGTATGATCAGGGAAACCGTTCCTTTGTTCAGGCGACAAACTCTCGGTATTTAGCGCGTGTCGGCAAACTCGATTTTCGCTTTTACTCATCACCCGTCACTGAATGGTCATGCTTTCGGCGTCGCGCGGATAATACGTCAAAAGTTCGATGCCGTCGTCCGTGACCAGCACCGTATCGCTGTGGCGGAAGCCGCCGATGCCCGGCGCGTACAAGCCCGGCTCGACGGTGAACACCATGCCCGGCTGAATCGTCGTCTTGTCACCGATGTCCAAGAAGGGCGCTTCGTGATAACGGATGCCGATGGCGTGTCCGACATGATGTTTCCAGTTTCCCATCAGGTCGTGCTGTTCGTAGTACGCGCGCAGCTTCAGATCGACGTCGCTGCACGGCACGCCGGGACGGATCGCGTCGAATGCCAGTTCTTGCAGCGTCATCATGTGATCGAACAGGCGGCGCGCCGCATCGCCTGGCTTGCCCATGAACATCGTGCGTTCGAGTTCGCTGCCATAGCCCCAAATCGTGGAGCCTGCACCTGTGACCAGCACATCGCCGGGTTGGAAGGTGATATTGTTCGCCAGCGCGTGCGGGATCGACGAATTGCGCCCGATCTGCCCACGATAGCCCGCCGACGCCCCGCCCCCCATGCCGAGTCCCGCTTGCGCGCGGTACAGCCCGCCGAGCGCGTCGTACA
Organism: Anaerolineae bacterium; assembly: GCA_034437055.1. Classification (GTDB taxonomy): domain Bacteria; phylum Chloroflexota; class Anaerolineae; order Aggregatilineales; family Phototrophicaceae; genus Flexifilum. Next base: position 32,298 of record DAOTUQ010000065.1, on the reverse strand, counting down.
TGGCGTAGGTGGCTTCGCGGCTGGCGCGGTCGCTGACTTCGGTTTCGGTCGCGCCGACGTGGGTATAGCGTTGCAGCAGGACGTGGGCGAGGTTGCCCCACTTGCAGCTTTCGCGGATCAGCGCGATTTCGGCGGACGACTTGATCATCATGGCATCTTCGATGAAGCCGCGAACGTGCGTGACGCGCGCCTTGGTCAGTTCCGAGAGCGCGGGTCCCCGGTAGCCGAGAATCCACGGATAGCCGTCGTCGTCAACGGCGATGTGTTCGCGCACGCCCAGCTCGAACAGCATTTGTTGGAGCTTGTGCATCGGATGGGGATCGTGCGGATATTCGATGTAATGATCGACGCGCTCGATCAGCGCGTTGGACTGGGCATGTTCCAATTCGAGGCGCGGGACGAACAAGCCGCGTTCGCCTTTGAGGTTCATGACAAACGCCATCGGGCGCTCGGTCGGGATGAAGGCGAAGCCGGTGTAGTACAGGATGTAATCGCGGTCGAACAGGACGACGCCGCGCGCGTCGAGGTTGCGGATATGGTCGAGCAGTTTGGCACTGCGCGCCTTAAATTCGGCGTCTGGGATACGCATTTGGGTCACAGGAAGGGTCATTCGGTGTCCTTAGGCGGTGGGTAAGGTTGCGGGTAACAGGTCGAGATGATCAACATGGGTCGGGCGAAACTGGCTGAAATCGCGGCGGTCGAATGTACTATCGTCGGCTTGAGTCTCATCAATCGGATTTTCGCTCGAAAAGGCGAATTTATCCACGATTTCGAGGAGTTGTTCGCCCGTAACGCCGTACATTTCATCAACCTCGTCATCATCAATGGCGTTGCCAGCTTTGAACGCCATTTCGCGTGATACTTGGGCGAGTTGTGCGCTGGGGATAAGATATTGCTCATCGATAGCGGGATTTTTAGCGGCTTGAGCTGCATTTTCGCTCAACCCCATCTGCTCATGTTCATTGATCTCAATGCGTTCGACCCATTCTGTCAGCACATCCTCAACGCTGCGCCCGACTTGTGCCGCCAATGTTTCGAGCCGCTGGATCAGCGCCTCATCATGAATCACCAGCATGATTCTGTCTCTCGTCTGCGTTTGCCCCATGATACCAAATCGTCGCCCCGCGCGCCCTAAGCGCGTCACGGCGTCAGCGCGCACTCCCCGCGCGCATCCGCCGGAACTCGCAGCGGGCAGCGCGCCAAGATGACCGTGCCGCGCCGTACCTCGAAGATCGGGTTGGGGCGGGCATCGTCACGAACGGGCAGCCAGAACGAGCGCGTTTCGCCCACCATCCGCCACGCTTGCTGCGCGCCACATTCCGCTGGCACAGGGAGATCGGTTGTGGTCAGCGTCCAAATCTGGAAACAATCGCCCGCTGCCAAGACGCCCGCCGGATTCAGTCCGCCGTTCGTCCACTGTGCGCCCTCGAAGCGCCGTATTCCCCCGTCGGGGAGCGTTTGCACGAAGCTCACGCGGCTGAGATCGACCGATTCGGCAGCGCGATTCAAGACGATCAACGATTCAGCATCGTAAATCAGCAAGATCGGGCTGTCGTCGTTGGTGGACGATCCGGCGCGCGTCAGCGTCGGGATAGCGCGTTCGGTGGGGGTGCGTGTCGCTGTCGCGGTGCGTGTCGCTGTCGCGGTGCGTATCGCGGAGGGCGCGCTGGTAGGCGTCCGGGACGGCGTGCTGGTATCGGTCAGCGTCGGGGAAGCGGTAGACGTGGGCTGCATGGTACGGCTCGGTGCATCCGTTGGTGTTCGGGTAGCGGTCACTGTTGGCGCACTAGATGGTGTGCGCGTGGGACGCGGGGTGCGCGTATCGGTCAGCGTCGGGAGCGCGGTAGACGTGGGCTGTACGGTGTTGATCGGCGCATCCGTCATTGTGCGGGTGGGACGCGGCGTGCTAGTATCGGTCAGCGTCGGGAGCGCGGTAGACGTGGGCTGTACGGTGTTGATCGGCGCATCCGTCATTGTGCGGGTGGGACGCGGCGTGCGTGTAGCGGTCGCTGTGGGGGGCGCGGTAGACGTGGGCTGTACGGTGTTGATCGGCGCATCCGTCATTGTGCGCGTGGGACGCGGCGTGCGGCTGACGGAAGCTGTCGCCGTTGCTGTGGACGTGGGCGAACTGGTCGGCGCGTCCGCGATATCCAACACGAGCGCGGGGCGTGGACGGGTGGCGCGGGGCGCGACAGGCGTCACCGTGAAATCTTGTGCGTCCCCCGCGCTGGTCAACACGGATGGCGGGGTGGGGGACGTGGACGCCGCCTCGACAATCGAGACGCCGGATGTAAGCGCCGTCGCGCTGGTTGGCGTCCCGGCATCGCGCCATGTGACCGCCACGATGCTGATCAAGCCAGCAGCCAGCGCCAACGCTGCCACAGCACCGCCGATTCCCGCGAGTCGCTGGCGCAGTCGTTTTGTGCGCGAGATTGTCGGGCTGGACGGGTCGTAGGCGACGGTCGATCCACTGGCGAGATCAGCGGGGGTGATGGTGTTCCAACTGCCCGCATCCCACTCGTCGCCGTTCCAACCGCTGCTGTTGACGGGCGCAAGCGCCGATGCACCCTCCAGCGCCCGCGTGAGCGCCGATGCCAGCGCGTCGCCCGTCGGGTAGCGGTCGCCCGGATGTTTTTCGAGCGCGTGCAGCAAAATCCGCTCGACTTCGACCGAGATGCTTGGATGAAAACGGCTTGGCGGCGGCAGTTCGTCCTTGATGTGTTTGAGCGCCACGATCATCGGTGATGGATCGTCAAACGGCACGCGACCGGTCAAGAGTTGGTACAGTACGACGCCAAGCCCGTACAAATCGCTCTGCGGCACCGCGTTGGCGGACGAGATGGCTTGTTCCGGCGCGATGTAATGCGCACTGCCAAAGGTGTTGCCGATGGTGCCTTCGGACGCGCTCAACGCCAAGCCGAAATCGGTCAGGATGGCTTGTCCATCGCTGGTGACCATGATATTCGACGGCTTCACGTCCCGATGGATCACGCCGTTGGCGTGGGCGCAGTCGAGCGCGGCGGCGATGTCGCGGGCGACACGCGCCACCTGCGCGCGCGGCATGAGCTGGCGGACGGTGGCGTATTCTTTGATAATTTGGCTGAGGTTGCGCCCCTCGATCAAGACCATCGCCATGTAATACAGGTTATCGACATCGCCAAACTGGTAGACGCCGACGATATTGGGATGGCTAAGGCGCGCAATTGCGCGGGCTTCGCGCAAGAAGCGGTTGCGATAATCTTCATGATCCATGTCGCTCATCAGATGCGCGCCAATGACTTTGACGGCGGCATAGCGATCCAGCCGTGCATCGTAACCACGATACACAGATGCCATGCCGCCGCGTCCAATGACGCCAATGATTCGGTAATCGCCAAGCTGGCGTCCGATGAGCGGATCAGAGATTGCCATCGCGCTTTCTTAAGCTGTGGGTCAACTGATCTGATTATAACGACGAACTTGGTTTGATGGGGTTAGTGGCGCGTATGAATATGATCGCGTAGGACGAACGTCATACGCCAACGGCGCTCAAGCGGCGTGGCGCTCGCTAAATCATCACGCGCTGCTTGCCGGGTGTCCGCTGGAACGACCTGCCGACGGGCAGGCTACTTTGAGACAGCGACCGCGCGCGTTTTGTTTCGGCTGCCGATCAACCTGAGTTTTGCATCGCTTCAGCTCACCCCTAAATCCCCTCCACACAGTGGCTGAGGGGAGGACACCTTTTCAAGAACCTCACCCCCTGACCTCCTCTCCACGAAGTGGGGAAGGGGAACACAAGGCGGAAACTCCCCCTCTCCACGCAGTGGAGAGGGGGTTGGGGGGTGAGGTTAATGAGGGAGAAAACCAAACATGTCCTCCCCTCAGCCACACAGTGGAGAGGGGATTTAGGGGTGAGGTTTCAGCGTTTGCAGACAGACCCTAGAACAAATTCCGCTGTTCGGGTTCGACGACATCTTCCGCCGCCGCGTGATCGGCGTCTTGCGTGACCGATTCGCCGCCGCGCTTGTAGTGTGCCGCCGTCAGCAGCAGATCGACGGCGCTCTGATAACCGCTCTCGTTGGGCGTGCCGAGCATCGCCGCCAGTTCGGTCGCGCGCTCATGGTCGGCGTCCAAGGGGACGATGCGCGTGCGCGTGCGTGAGCCGTTCGCGTCGTTCTCGATCAGTTTTTCGACACGATAATGGCGATCCGCGTAGCCCGCCAACTGCGCCAAATGCGTGACGACCAAGACTTGATGCTCGTCCGTCAACTGCCAGAGCTTTTCGCCGACCACCGAACCGACGCGCCCGCCGATCCCGGTGTCGATTTCATCAAAAATCAGCGTCGGCGTGTGGTCGGCTTGCGACAGCACGCGCTTGAGCGCCAACATGATGCGCGCCGCTTCACCGCCAGAGGCGACTTTTGCCAGCGGACGCAGCGGGATGCCCGGATTGGCGGACATCATGAACTCGGCGCGGTCGATGCCCGTATGATCGAAGGCGACGCGGCGTTCGTCGTCGCCCTGCCCGACGAAACAGCCGTCTGGATCATCGATTTGGGCGAGATCGACCTCGAAGCGCGCGCTGCCCATGCGCAAATCCGCCAATTCCGTGACGACGCCCGCGCCCATGCGCTTGGACGCCGCCGCCCGCATTGCGCTGATCTTCGCTGCCATGTCCCCGACATAGTGCAGCAGCTTGTCCTCTTGCGCGCGCAGGTCTTCGAGCCGCGCCTCGCTGTGGTCGAGGGTATCGAGTTCGACGCGCGCATCGTCGGCATACTTCAGGATCGCGTCGATGCTGCTGCCGAACCGCTTCTTGAGCGAGTTGATCGCCTCCAAGCGTTCTTCGACTTCGTTCAGGCGCGACGGGTTGTATTCGACCGTATCGGCGTAATCGCGGATGTTCGATGCCAATTCTTCGGCTTGCGCGGCGACGGTTTCCGCCAGATCGTAATCTTCCTTCAGCGCGGCGTCGATCTGTGCCAGCTTGCGCAAGAGCGCCGCCACCTGCATCAGCGCATCGACCGCCGGAACGAAGCCCTCAGCGGCATCCTCCCCGCGCAAGAGCGTCATGATCTCGCCGGACACCTCGGCGAGTTGTTCGCTGTTGGTCAGGCGGCTGCGTTCGGCGCGCAGTTCGTCGTCCTCGCCGGACACCAGCCCCGCCGCGTCGATTTCTTCGACGGCGTAGCGCAGCATCTCGGCGCGGCGGGCGCGGGCGGCGTCGTCGGTCGTCAAGCGTTGAATTTCGCGGCGCACATCGACCAATTTGTTGACGACCGCGCCCAACGCAGACCGAAATTCGAGCAGGCTGCCGAAGCGATCCAGCAGTTCGATGTGCGATGACGGCTTGAGCAGCGACAGGTGTTCGCTCTGCCCATGAATATCGACCAGCGCGCCCCCCACGTCGCTCAACACGTCGAGGTTGACGTTGGTGCCATTCACGCGCGCGGTGCTGCGTCCATTGGCGCGGACTTCGCGCGTCAGCGTCATGGTATCTGGCGCGGGCGCGTCCTCAGCCAGCAGATCGGCGCGGCGCAGCACGGTCGCGAGGGCAGCCGTCGCGCGCGCGTCCAGCACGAACACCCCTTCGATGGTGGATTTGTCGGTGCCAGCGCGCACGAATGCCGCGTCCGCCTTGCCGCCCAACAGCAGATCGACCGCATCAATGATGATCGACTTGCCCGCGCCGGTTTCGCCCGTGATCACGTTCAATCCCGGCGCGAAGGTCAAATCCAGTTGATCGATAATGGCGAAATTCTGGATGCGGATTTGTTCTAGCATCGCGTCCTCTTGGAGTCCTGAGTGCTGAGTATCGAGTGCTACATCGACGACATCGAATGATGAGACGAATGACTATAGAACCTGAGTTTTGGATCGCCTCACCTCACCCCCAACCCCGTCTCCATGCAATGGAGACGGGGCTTTCAAACCCGTTGTGACCTGTCCTGCTCCCCCTCGCCACAGCGTGGAGAGGGGGTTGGGGGGTGAGGTGAACGGTTTAGAGCCGATCCAAAACTCAGGTTACCCAACAATAGTCTTGGCATTCGCTTGATTTCGGCGCTCCATCCAACCACCTTTTGCTTTTACGCCGTACTCAGCACGCCGTACTCAGTCCTTGCTTCTATGACCGCATCTTATAGCGTCCGTAGATCGCCGCCGCCACCAAGCCGACGAAGATCAGCGCCGAGAAATCGCCCGCCAACTGCCGAACGATGAGATCGAGCGAGAGCGGCGGCGCTTGCAGACCACTTGCCGCCGCCGCGTCCGCGAACTGATTGTATTGTATGACGATTGGTGCAATCATGCCGACCAAGCCGCCGACGACCGCGCCCGCCATCGCCGTCATGTCCAAGCGCGCGCCGCGCCGCTTCTGGACGATGCGCACGGTCAATTCCGCGATGGCACCGCCGATGGGCAAGCCGAGCAACAGCAAGAACAAGATCGGGATGCGGATCGCCCCCGCAATGCCCGCCGCCACGCCCGTGATCAGCGCGCAGACGATGAACACTTGGAGGTAATCGGCTTGCGTGGCGTTGTAGAACTTCTGCTGGATGCCGCGCACGCACTCGCGGCAGCGATAGCCGACGGGCGTCTGGACGGCGCAATCGACGCACATCAGCCGCCCACATTTATTGCAGCGCAGCCCGGTTTCGCGGTCGGGGTGGACGGCGCAGTAGGTGCGTTCGTCGATGATGGTTTCAGTCATGGGTTGAATCCGCCTTATATGTCAAGATCGTGACGTATAATCTGGTATAAACGATCAAAGATTTCCATCACTTTTTCATCATCTCCTAAATTACGTAAGATTGTGTCAATATCAGCATATGAAAATTCTAAAAAGGCATCGAATAATTGTGCGCCGCGTAAAATATTCGATGATGGGATGTAGATTGGTCCGTAACGCTTGGTTGGATTAAAGTAGTAGATGATAGGGATAAGTTGATCAAGTGCATCGATTTGAAGATGATTCAGCAAGCCCGCGTAGGTCTTAAGAAATTTTCGATTGATATCTACAAATTTACCCGTATCGTGATCATCATTATATTTGGCTTCAAGATAGATAATTTTCCCGTCTCGGCTTCGAAAAAGTGCATCCACATCTTTTGTGATGGTTTGTTTTGATCGATCAGTTCGTCGTTCAATCTCAAATATAGCTTCTAGTAATTTTTGATATGCATCGTCACACAAATCAGGGCTGTTTGGGAGCTGACGAGAAGTGATGTATTGATCGATAAGTCTATCAGTTTCTGCTGTCATAGAGAGCGAAATCCTTTTTCCTGACTCAGGCAAACTACTTACTTGTGAGTCTTGTTCAATGACAAGTGCAATAAGTTTTTCGATGAAGTTACCGAATCGAATATTTAATGATTGAAGAATTGCTCCAATAATTCGATAACGCAGCGGAACGAAATGAATTTTCACTCGATGCTTTTTCAGATGGTCTCGAATATTTTTTTGGGAGGCAGTGTCCTGAATAATCTTGAGAACTGCCTCACGAACGACAATTTGGACTTCTTCATTCATGGTTTAAAGTCTCCAGATTATGTTCTTTGCGATATTGCTCTCTCAGATTGTCAATACTAACTAGTTTGTTTTGCTCGTTCTCGTAGTACCAAAATTCCCAACCGTTATATGCGGATTGTCCTAACAAACTTGCGGCGACCTTATGGATAGAACCTGTGTAACCACTAGAAATAAGCCTTGAATCCGCTCTGATGATGGCTTGATGATCTCGTTTTGCAGAAAATAGAGTTTGCCCAATGTGTAAATACTGCTCTTCAACTAGTGTGGAAAAATCAATACGCGGCTGACTTCGTTTCGACTCTGTAATGAGCAATTCATCATCAAAAAACGAGATAGAAATAGCATCAATGCGTTGACGGGCAATTTCAATGTAGTCCGCTTCTTTCTCGATGCCAATAAAGTTGCGCTTCAATTTCTTGGCAACCGCGCCCGTCGTGCCGCTGCCGAAGAACGGATCAAGCACGACATCGCCCGGATTGCTCGATGCCATCAGCACGCGGTAGAGCAGCGCCTCTGGTTTTTGGGTCGAATGCGCTTTCTTACCGTCAATCTTGATGCGTTCTGAGCCTGTGCACAGCGCGATCTGCCAGACATTTTGCATCTGTTTTTCGCCGTTGAGATTTTTCATCGCGTGATAGTTGAAGGTGTAGCGTTTTTGCGCTTGCGACTTCTGCGCCCAAATCAACGTTTCGGTTGCATTCGTAAAGCGTGTTCCCCTGAAATTAGGCATCGGATTCAATTTGTACCATAACACATCGTTAAGTATCCAATATCCCAAATCCATCATGATCGCCCCGACGCGAAAGATATTGTGATACGACCCGATCACCCAGATCGCGCCTGTATCCTTCAGCACGCGCTGACACGCCGTCAGCCAGGCGCGCGTGAACGCATCATAGGCGGCGAAATCAGCGAACTGATCCCAATCATCATCGACGGCATCGACCAGTGTTTGATTGGGACGATGCAGTTCGTTTTGAAGCTGCAAATTATAGGGCGGATCCGCGAAAATGAGATCGACACTTTTTTCAGGTAGTGTATCCAAAATCTCGACACAATTGCCATGAAGTATCTGATTGAGGGGCAGTGTTTGCGATTGAGTTATCATGCTTCTCTTCATATCCTTTAATTCGGACGACTAATCTGATTAGGTTCGGCGGGGGCGCTGATGCGCGGTTCGAGCCGATCCAACAACGAGCGATAGAAGTAATTGCGTTCGCGCAAGCGCACGAAGCGGCTGATGTTCGGGCTGGCTTGCACCAGCACGCGGGTATCGGGCGGCAAGTCGCCCAAGAACGCGCCATCGGCGGTCAAGACGGCGGGTTCGTCCTTGTCGGGCGCGATCACGACTTCAACGCGCGCGCCTTCGGGCAGCACAATCGGGCGATCCAAGCTCAGATGCGGCGCGACGGGGACGACCAAGATATTGCGCGTCTCTGGCGGCAGTATGGGACCCCCACACGCCAGCGCATACGCCGTCGATCCGGTTGCCGTCGCCACGATCAGCCCGTCGGCGTGGTAGCGCGTCGTCCAGCCGCCATCGATATACATATCGAACTGGGTGACGTGCGTATGCACGCCGCGACTGATCACCGCGTCGTTGAGCGCATGAACGACAATCGGCACGCCGTCGATCTCAGTCTCAATTTGCAGCATCATGCGCTGTTCGATCCAGAAGTCGCCGTTCAGTACGGCGTCGATCTGGGTTTCCCACGCATCGGGGTCGCGGATTTCAGTCAGAAAGCCGAGATGCCCCATGTTGATGCCCAAGACGGGGACGCCGAACGTCGCACAGACGCGCGCCGCCCGCAGCATCGCGCCGTCGCCGCCAATGGCGATCACGCCGTCCGTGTCCGCGATCTGCGTGTTGACGTCGCTCTCTGTCCAACGTGCAAACTGCCACACGTCCAAGCCGCGCGCCGTCAACCCCGCCGCGATTCGTTCCGCGAGGGGAAAACTCTGCGGGCGGGTGGGATGTGCCAGTACGCCAATCCGCTTGAATGGGGTCATCGAATCGGCGCGCGATACCCCTGCGTTTAGGCATGGGGAGGGATAGCGCCTTGTCCTTTCTGATCGCTGTAGCCAACAAAGTGACCGTTTTTTAAGTTACCTAACCTGAGTTTTGGATCGCTTCACCTCACCCCAACCCCCACTGCATAGAGAGGGGGCTTTCAAACCCGTTTTGACCTGTTCTGCTCCCCCTCTCCACGCTGTGGAGAGGGGGTTGGGGGGTGAGGTGAACGGTTGAGAGCCGATCCAAAACTCAGGTTATCTGAGGGTGGCGCATTGGTGTAGGCTGATAAGCGTCACTCACTGCCAACTATACCGCCGCGTCGTATCCCACGCTAGGCGCAACAAGGATAGCACAAATGTGCATAAAAAGAAGGGCGGCGGACAAAAGGCAGCGAGAAACATCTATCCACATTGCAACCATTTTGAAAAGATCGCGTTACAATCGTGACGCTAAAATAGCGAGAAGGAATCTAGCCATTGATTTTGTGTACATATGTGTGTTAAAACGTGGATATGTACACGCCATCAGAGGTTGCTGAAAAAATTGGCGTCACCGTTCACACACTACAGCGATGGGATCGTCAAGGACGCTTGATTGCCAAGCGCATCCCTACGAACCGACGTTATTACGAGGACGCACATCGGGTTTTAGGGGAATCGCCCCAAACATCATAAACAACGGTCGTTTATTGTCGCGTGTCAAGTGCAGCGCAAAAACCCCGATCTTGTGAACCAAAGACGGATGCTTGACCCATTCTGCGCCGCACGGGATATCGCGGTAGACGAGTGGGTTGAAGAAATCGGCGGCGGCTTAAACTTCAAACGAGCGCGATTTTTGGCAGTGATAGATCGGATCGTGGTGGGTGAAATCGGGATACTCGTGATTGCACACCAAGACCGACTAGCGCGTTGTGAAATCGTCGTGCTAGGGTCTGTCTGCAAACGCCGAAACCTCACCCCCCGACCGCCTCTCCGTAGCGCAGCGGGGGTGAGGTCGAACAAAACAAGCGAAAATCGAGTTTGCCGACACGCGCTAAACACCGAGAGTTTGTCGCCTGAACAAAGGAACAGTTTCCCTGGTCATACGATGTAACCACGTGCGTAATCGAGGGCGCGTTCATGGACTTGGCGAGCGCCTTCAAACATTTCTTCGAGGGGATCAAAGGCGGACGCAATAGGACGGGACGTAAAACGCGCCTGTGGACAGACGATAAGTCCAAACGCTTTCGGGCGGGCGGCACGACTGGATCAAGCAGGAACAACCTCGATGTACACGTTTGTATACAAGAAAGATAGCAGAGCTATGAACAACCTGCCCTTCAACAAACCCGGACGCTTTTATCGTGGCAACCTGCACACGCATTCGACGCGCTCCGACGGACGCCTGTCGCCAGAGGCGGTGTGCCAGTTCTACAAGGACATGGGCTACGACTTCATCGCGCTAACCGACCATTTTATGGAGAGCTATCGCTATCCAATTGTCGATACCAGCGCCTATCGCACACCGACGTTTACCACGCTGTTCGGCGCAGAACTGCACGCCGGACAAACGTCCGTCGGGGAGATTTGGCACATCCTCGCGGTGGGGCTGCCGCTGGATTTCGCGCCGCCGCCGCCCGACGAATCGGGACCCGGCATCGCCGCGCGGGCGCTGGCAACGGGCGCGCTGGTCGCGGTCGCCCATCCGGCGTGGTACTGCTTGAGTGAGCAGGACGTGATCGACTTGGGCGATGTGCAAGCCATCGAGACGATCAACGGCATCAGCGACGATCACAATGACCGGATCGACAGTTGGTACATGCTCGATACCATGCTGGCGCGCGGACGCCACTATACCGCGCTTGCCACCGACGATACGCACTTCCATGACCGCCACAGCGACCGGATTCGCGGTTGGGTGCAGGTGAAAGCCGACGTACTCACGCCCGAATCGATTTTGGCGTCGCTCAAAGCGGGCTGGTTCTATTCCAGCACGGGTCCCCAAATTCACGATTTGCGCGTCGAGGGCAACACCGTCCGGTTGCGCTGTTCGCCCGTCAGCAGCATCTTCGTCACGGGCAAAGGCTCGCGCGCCGTCTACAAGCACGGCAAGGGCATGATCGACGCAGAGATGAACATCGCTGGACTGAAAAGCCCGTACTGCCGCGTGACCATCCGCGATGAGCGCGGCGGGCGCGCGTGGTCGAACCCGATTTGGTTCATGGTGTAGTTTGAATGGTCGCGTTTGCTATAATGTGCGCATCGAGTACCGTGTGTTGAGAAACGTCTCGTTCGCAGCGAGAACCGAAATCGAACGATGTGGGGTCGTCCTACCGGACGCCCGTGAAGCCGCTGGCAGCCACATCAAATTTCGCTGGGTCGTTATCCCTGTTTAGGTAACCTGAGTTTTGGATCGGCTCTCAACCGTTCACCTCACCCCCAACCCCCTCTCCACGCTGTGGAGAGGGGGAGCAGGACAGGTCACAACGAGTTTGAAAGCCCCCCTCTCCATGCAATGGGGGAGTGAGGTGAAGCGATCCAAAACTCAGGTTAGGCAGGGTGTGCAGCGCCCCGACATCATTTGACTTTGGTTTCGGAACGCTTCAGGACGCGGTACGCACCAGTCAGCTCTGTTTACAAGGATAACCCGTCATGCCCGCACCTGATTTTGACACCCTGATTGAACGCCGCGATACCCACTCGACCAAATGGAGTCATGCTGACCCCGACGTGATCCCGATGTGGATCGCGGATATGGATTTTCCCGTCGCCAAGCCGATCCAGACGGCGATCCGCAAGCGCGCGGCACATCCGATCTTCGGCTACCAATTCGACGGCACCAACTTGCGCCATATCTTGGCGGATCGGCTGCAAAAGCGGCATCATTTGAACGCAACCCCCGAAGAAATCGTGTTCATGCCCGGCATCGTGACCGGGCTGAACCTCGTCAGCCGCACGGTGGGCGCGCCGCATACGGGTGTCGTCACACTGACACCGGTTTACCCGCCGTTCTTGAGCGTCCCGACCGGCGCGGACAAAGTTTCGATCCCCGTGCCGCTGGCGCAAACGCTGCGCGACGGCAATCTGTACTACGATATCGATTTCGACCAGCTCGAACACGCGATCACGCACAGCGATGTGAAGCCGTCGCTGTTCATGCTCTGCAACCCGCACAATCCCGTCGGGCGCGCGTTCACGTCCGCCGAGTTGGGCAAGCTGGCGGAACTGTGCCTGCGCCATGATCTGTGGATTTGCAGCGACGAAATTCACGCCGATCTGACCCTGGAGGGCGAACAACACATCTCGATTGCGTCGCTATCGCCCGAAGTCGCCGCGCGAACGGTCACGCTGCTCGCGCCGAGCAAGGCGTTCAACGTGCCGGGCATGGGCTTGGGCTTCGCGCACGTTGCGGACGCGGATATGCGCGCCCGCCTGATGCAGCAATTATTTAGCATCGGCGCGTTCCCCGCGATTTTCGGCTATACGGCGGCGGAGGCAGCGTACAGCAAGGGCGACTCGTGGCTGCGCGCCATCCGCACCTATCTGACGGCAAACCGCGATATCGTGGTGGATTACGTGGCGGAGAATCTGCCCGGCGTGCGCGTCACGCGCCCCGAAGCGACGTATCTGGCGTGGCTCGACTGCCGCGAGGCGGGCATCGAAGGCAAGCCCGCGACGTTCTTCTTGGAACGCGCGAAGGTGTGGCTGAACGACGGCGCGGTGTTCGGGCTGGAGGGTGAGGGCTTCGTGCGGCTAAATTACGGCTGTCCGCGTCCGCGCTTGTTAGAGGCGCTGGATCGGATGCGCGCGGCACTCGTGGGTCAGCCGGTCGCGTAATGATCGGTGATTTGCGCCCCACATCACTGAATGTCATAATGAGCGCAAAATAGTCGGGGGACGACCTTCATGAATGGGGACTTTGAATACCGTCAGCGTCAGATCGAGCAGGAAAAAGAGAAGCATCGCGCCCAAATCGGCAAAAGCTCCACCGTCGAGACGTGGCACATCGAGCAGGGCGAAGCCAATCTGGGTCACGCCCCGTCCGGCGAAGGCACTGACGCCGCGCCACCGGAACCTGGCTTGCTCGGACGGCTGTTACGCAGTCTGCGCCGCAAGCCGTCGAAGTAATCGACTAAACCTCACCCCCGTCCCGCTCTCCACCTAGAGAGCCGATGATCGCACAGCGTCATCGTCAGGTTGTTCAAAACAACCTGAATGTGTGCAAGCCCCTCTCCACATGGAGAGGGGCTTGCGGGGTGAGGGTGTCCTATTCTTGGGTCGCCTCTGCGGTGACTTCGGGCGTCATGTCGGCGGTCGCTTCGGGCGTCACTTCCAGCGCCTGCGCGGTGATCGTCGCCAAGATATCCGCTATCTGCGTCGCTTCAAATTCGGCGGTCGCCGTCGCTTGTTCGACTTCGCTCATCGGGTTCAGCGTCGGCGGCGGTGCCAGCGTTGCCGTCGGCTCTGGGACATACGGCGGCACGGCGATGTAGCCCGTCAGCGCGTTGATCGTCTCGCGCGCCACCAGAATCACGCTTTGCGTCCCGCTCAACGTGACCGTTTCGAGCGCGATGGACGGCGACAAGAACAGCGAAGTTTGTCCGCTCGCGCCGGTTGCCGCTTCAACGGTGACTTCCACTTCGGGCGTGACATCGACCGCTGCCGTCGCTTCGGGCGTCGCGTCGCCCCCGGATGCGGCGGCGGTTTCCACGACGGTATAGTAACGATTGCCCGTCGGATTCGTGCCGCCCACATAGACGGTGTAGCGTGTCCCGCCTGATGTCACGCGGATCACGTAAGCGGGCGTATCCAACCCGAAGTTGACCAACTGATCGCCCGCAACCTCGAAGCGATTTTCGCCTTGCAAGACTGCCAGCGTCCCCATTTGCGTCGTGATCGCCGCCTGATCAGCGACGCGATCCGCCGCGTTGCTGCTGGTGATGCCCCACGCGCCGCCCGCGTCTTTCGTCAGGCGCGTCGTGCCGCCCACGAGGTTGTCGATAATTTCGACGACGCTCACGGTGTCCGCCGTCGCATCCGCGAACAGCGCGACGCGCTCCACGCCCGGCGTCGGCGTGACGGCGGGGGCATTCGCTTGTTGATTGTTGAGGATCGCCACGACCACGATGACCGCAATGGCGACAATGAGCAGGATGATCGTCCCACGATTCAAGCGCATGTTAGCTCCTTAGAGTAATGAGTAACCCGTGATGAGGAATGAGCAAAAGAGAGGGCTGCGTGCTGATGGGAAGCCGTCATGATGTAGAAGCGGGACAGGTCCCACCCCCATTCGGTCTCGAATTCCCGCGAAGGATGCGTGACCAGTTCGGCGGTTGCCGCTGCTCAGCACGCATTCCTCAGCACGCAGCCCTAGCGTTTTATCCCCGCGCCCGTTCGCGTCCATTCCACCATACGAGGATGCCCAACGCCAGCACGCCGAACGGCAGCGCGATCAGCGCGATCAAGTTGATGTCGCGGATGCCCTGTTCGGTCACGCTCAACGGCGCGTCTTGCGGACGCTGCTGCTGCTGAACGACGATTTGGCTGAAGAAATTGTTGAAATCAGTCGTCCAGATCAGGCTGTTGAACGCCACATCCAGATTCGACGTTTGGAACTGGGTGAAGGTGTCGAGCGCGGGCGACGTGCTGCCGAAAATGACGACTTTCGCGCCCGTGACTGTGTTCTCCGCGCTGGCAGCCAGCGTGAAAGGGCCCGTCGGGTCGGACTCGCCGCGCGCCAACGCCGATTGCGCTTCTTCGTCGGTGGTCGCCGCCAACAGCGCCGCGATATTGGTCTTGCCATACGCTTCGCCCGATGAGCGGATCAACGACGTGACCGTGACATTCGCGGGCGGCGCATCGGTAACGGTGATGCTGTGCGGCACTTCAAACACGACCGCTGCTTGCGCGCGATTGATGCCGTTGCTCGTGATGAAGCTGGTGCTGTCCAATGCCGTCGCGTACGGACTGGCGGGACTCAAGAACGACTGTGACGGATCGATCACCAAATCGTTGTTGATGCGCAGCCCGAAGTTGGCGAACAGGTATTCGTTCAGGTTCGCCGCTGTCGCCAACGATTCGCCGTCGGGGTTGAGCGTGTCGCCCGCGAAGATGATCACCGATCCGCCTGCATCGAGGTAATCGGTCAAGATGAGCAGCTCTTGGTCGCTCAATGACTGGCTGCCGCCGGGACTGATTACGACCTCGCCATCGACATTGGGATCGTTCAGCCGGAACTCGCCTTCGGGGCTGGTCAAGCCGATGAGCGCAGTATCGCGCACGTTCCAATCGAACTGTTCGGTCAGGCTGCGCTTGAGCGTCGTCATTTGATCGCTGGCAGTGTCGTCGCCCGTGAGGAAGAAGGCGTTGAATGTCCCCGACGCCGCGACTTTCAAGATCGCATTGGTCAGCAAGCCTTGATCGGCGGCGCTGATCGTCTCGCTGTTCTCGACATCGAACACCGTTTGCCCGGCGTCGTTGGTCGTCTGCTGGGTGATCACGATCTGCCCGCCGCGATTGATGGTGAACTGTTCGGCGATCAGCGGGTCTTGATCGGGGTCGATGAAGCGATAGCTGAGTTTGCCGCCGCTCGCCTCAATGTAACTGTCGAACAGCACACTGTCCTGATCGCGCGCGCCCGCTTGATTGACGCCATAGAAAGCGAGGATTTGGATCGGCAGGATGCCCGGATCGACGCCGATGCCCGTGATCGCGGCGCGCGATTCGTCGGTCAGCGAAAAGTTGTTGCTCTGGGTCAGGTCGAAGCGCAAACCCTGCCCGCGCACGACCGTATAGATGGCGATCATCGCAGCCAGCACGACCAGCGTCACGATCAAACTCGTGCCGCCATAGCGGAGCGTGCGCCCGCTCAGGACGCCGCGCGCTTGGTCGGGCGCGGTCACGACCCACAGCACCAGACAGACGACGCCGACGAACGCCGCGCCGATGCCGACAACGCCGAACGTCGGCTGCGTGAACAGCACGAACAGCGCCACCAGCACGCCGCCGAATGCCAACAGCAGCAGTAGACCGGGCGGGATGAACGGCTCTTGATCGACCGATTCTTCAATCGGATTGAGATTGGGCGTTTGTTCAGCCATCGTTACGACCTCCAGCGGCGCGATTCGACGATGCGTGTGGTGATGAACAACGCGCCGACGATCATGAACACAAAATACAGAATGTCTTCGGGGCGGACGATGCCCTGAATCAGCGTCGATTCAAAGTGCGCACGCAAGCCCAACTCGCGCACGAAATCGCCGACGCCGGCGAGGTTCGGCTGTTCGCGCAGCGACGTGGAGAACTGCTCCGAAAGGTACAGCACCAAGATCGTCGCCGCGCCCAAGAACGCCGCCACGATCTGATCTTCAGTGATCGCCGACCAAATCATGCAGACAGCGATGCACGTCCCGCCGTACAGCCAGGCGCCGACATACGCGCCAATCGTCGTTCCCCAGTCGGGGACGCCAATCGCCGCCATGATCGCCAGATGCACGACCGTCAGCAGCAGCAAAATGGTGAAGTACGCCCACGCCGCGAGGAACTTGCCGAGAATGAATTGTCCTTCGTTCATCGGCAGCGTCATGAGCGTTTCAATCGTGCCTTCGCGCGCTTCTTCCGCGATCAGGCGCATCGTCAACAGCGGTGCGATCAAGAACATCAAAAACGTGAGCAAACCGGGCATTTGCTGCGTGGACGCGGGCGCTTGCCCATTCGCGGCGATGATGTACGACGTGAACAGCACGCCCAAGAACAGCAGCACGCCGAACGCGATGGCATAGGCAATAGGCGAACGGAAATAGACGCCCAATTCGCGCTTGAACACCGCCCAGAACGGGAACGCCGCCCCGACTTGCACATCTGCGCTGAGGGGGGACGCGGTTTCAGCCCTGCCAATGGGCAAATTCATCGGTTGATCGGTCATGCTTGCGACTCCATTTCCGCCGCGACTGCTGCGGCTGCGGGCGGCGCAGCCACTTGGCGGGTGACTTCCAAGAAGATTTCTTCGAGATTGACCGCCAACGGACGCAGTTCGATCAGCCCATAGCCGCGCTCGATGACCGCGCGCGCGATATCTTGGCGCGGATCGACGGCTGGATTGGCGGGCGTGGCGATGATGCCATCAATGGCGATTTCAACGTGGCTCACGCTCGGCAGCGCGCGGATCAATTCGAGCGCCCCCGCCTGCGAGTCGCGTCCGGTATCGACGCGCGCCAGCACCCGTCCGCCGCGTTCGAGCGTCGCGCGCAGTTCGGACGGCGACCCCTGGGCGACGATCTTGCCGCGATTGATGATGATCACGTTGTCGCAGACCTGCTCCGCTTCGCTGAGGATGTGCGTGCTGAACAACAACGTATGATCGCGCCCCAGTTCGCGCACGACATCGCGCAGTTCCAACACCTGAATCGGGTCGAGACCGATGGTCGGCTCGTCCAGAATCAGCACATCGGGGTCATGCAGCAATGCCTGTGCCAGTCCGACGCGCTGGCGCATCCCTTTCGAGAGCGTGCGAATGCGGCTGCCCGCGCGATCTAGCAAGCCGACGCGCTTCAAGACAGCATCGGCGCGATCCCGACGGTGACGGACGCCGCGAATCTCGCCCATATACATCAAATAACCGCGCGCCGACATATCGCGGTACAGCGGCACATTTTCGGGCAAATAGCCCACGCGCTTGCGCACGTCCATGCTTTGATCGAACACATCAAATCCCGCGACGGTCGCCTTGCCCGCTGTCGGGGGGGTGAACCCCGTCAACATGCGCATGGTGGTCGTCTTGCCCGCGCCATTCGGACCCAAAAAACCCGTGACCTGCCCGTGGCGCGCTGTAAACGAAATCGCATTGACAGCGGTCACATCGCCATATTGTTTGGTCAACTCTTGGACTTCGATCATGTCTAACCCCGACTCCTCGTCCAATTAAAACGTTGCGCATTATATCAGCATGGTGTGAGGGCGTGAATTGGTAGAGTGTAACGTGAGTGTAAAATGGGGGGATAACCCGCAGCCCGGCTCACTGTACGGCGGGAGCGCGAGGGAACGCTCAACCAAGACCATCCGCATCAATTTAAGGAACGTGAGTTTCGGATCGGTATTTTGCGTGACTTTAGGCTTCACCTCACCCCCCAACCCCACGCAGTGGAGCTGAGGGGGTGAGGTGAATCAGGGAGAAAACCAAACATGTCCTCCCCTCAGCCACGCAGCGCAGAGGGGGAGCAGGACGGCTCACGATGGATATGAAAGTCCCCTCAGCCACGCAGTGGAGAGGGGATTTAGGGGTGAGGTGAAGCTATCCGAAACTCAGGTTAGCTTGACAGGTATGGGGCGACCCGCTGGGTCGCCCCAACTGATTTACATCGCGGCGTCAAGCGCCCGCACGGCGGCTTCGACCGTCGCGTTATCGCTCGTGCCGAGTTCGATCCATTCCAGCGTGAAGCCGTAATCATCCGCGCCGTTCGTCCCCGTTTGGGTCATGCGGGCGGCGTACAGCGTGCCGGCGCTCAAATCGCCGGGGACGGTGGCAATGAACTTGTAGAAAATCTTGTCCGTGCCATCATCGCCAAAGTAGACCGTCTGCATGTCGGGTGCAACCCACGCTTGTTCGTTTTCACGACGACCCATGGCATAGTGCTTGACCACCGACGTGGTGCCATCGGCGTTGGGGATCAATTCGGTGATGTAACCATAGTCATACGGGTTGGCGATGCCTTCGACCATGGCGTTCATGCCTTCGGCATATTCTTCGAGCCACGTCGCCGCGTCTATGGGTGCATCTTCTTCGCTGGTCAAGCCCGTTCCCCATGGGGTGACGCTGGCGTTGCAGTTGTAGATCACGCCGTTGACCGAGCTGAAGTCCACATGATAGCCGCCGCTGATCGTCCACATGCCGTCCGCGCCTTTGGCGATGTCGATGCGGCTCACGCCGCCCGGTGCGCATTCCCAGTTGCTGTACAGGATGCCGGCGGTCATCGAGTCGTCGCTGGGGATGAACATGTTGCCATCGGGGTTCTGGCAAATGTCGTCCATCACTGTACCCGCAGTGGTCGTCATCAAACCAAACGGTTGATCGCTGCCGGGGATCAGGTCACCGCCCCGACCCAACACCTGATATTCGCCCGCCGCGATGACGAGGGTCGTCGTCGCGTCGCCTTCAGGCAGCGAGATCGGCGCAAAGCTGTCCGTCGCCGCGAAACCGGTCACAACGCCGACCGTACCCGCATTGAACGGCGCGGGATTGGTCGAATCGGGGTGCTGCACGTTCATGAACATGGTCTCGCCATCGATACGCAAGCCCGTGCCTTCGGAACCGAGCGGCATGGACGCGAAGCGCAGCAGTTCGCCCGTCGCAACGACGTACTTCCACACCAAATTATTCGCGTGCAGGTCGGTGTCCTCGTAAATCCACACGTCGCCGTTGGCGTCTACCGCCACATTGTCCGGCTCGGCTATGTTGTTGGGGTCGCAGGATTCCGTCGCTTCGTCGTAGGGCCCGCCGATGATCAGGGGGTGCAGTTCGCTCAAGTTCCAGTCGGCGGCGACATCGCCCACCAGAATCACGCCGCAGCGGTTTTCATCGAGGCGAATGTCGCCTTCGCCATCCGACATACCATTCCGAACGCGGGTGACTGCCATGTAAAACTTCATGTTGACTTCATCAATAACGATGCCTTCCTGCTTGCGCCATTCCGCCGTCGCGCCTTGAGCAGCCGCGTAGTTTTGGGCAAAAATGAACGGAGCAGCCGGATTGCTCAAATCGGGTTCGGGGAAGTAGGGGGCTTCCTGTGCGGAAACGATCAGCGCCACGCTGAATAGCAGGACGACAGCCACGAGCAAGGACAGTTTTTTCATTGATGTAAAGCTCCTCAAAGCCTGATAGAGTGCTTGAAATTCAAGCATTGAGAAGCATAAAAAATCGTCTTTAACAGGGCATCGTCGTCATGTTAACCATACATTGCATTCGCTTTAACGGTTCGCGGTTCAGTGAATCTATCGTGAAAAAGATCGCGCGTTCCAAGATGTGATGATGGGACAAACAGCTCAAAAGGACTCAAGCCGCTCACAGCGGCGGCAGCCACAGCGCCCACAGCGCATCCGTTCGCGTCGGGGCGAGCAAGCGCACAGCGTCGGACGAGTCGGCGTCCACTGACGTGACCGCGATGTAGGATCGTTCCCCGATCACGGCGATGAACGCGATCTGCCGCCCGTTCGCCAACCACACGGGCTGCGTATAGCGTGCGGTCACGACGCTGCCTGAACCGACCGCGCGCGGCGTGATCGGGCGGCGTTCGCCCGTCGCCACCTCGATCAGGGCGATATCGACGCTCCCGCGCGTCCACTCGTTCGATTCGTAGGCGATCCAGCGTCCATCGGGCGACCATGACGGATTGGTATCAACGGCGCGATTGTCGGTCAAGCGCCGGGGCGCGCCGCTCGGCGTCCCGTCCACCACGCCGAGCGTGAAAATCTCGATACTTTCCGGCAGCCAGACTTGATACGCGAGGGCGCGTCCGTCCGGCGACCAAGCGGGGCGACTTTCGTGTTCGGCGCTGCGCGCGATGACCTGTTCGCCGCCGCGATCTGCGCGCATGACGTAGATATCCAGCCCCGTGCCGCGCGCGGATGTATAGGCGATGTACTGTCCGTCCGGCGACCAAACCGGATTCACGTTCAGGTTATCGCCATCCGCGTTGAGGACGCGCGCCGTATTGCCGTCGGTGGCGAACGCCGCGCCGTTCGCGCCGCCGATATCCAGCCCGTACAGCACGGCGCGCCCCGTCGCGCGCGAAAAATACACGAGTTTGCGCCCATCAAGCGATAAATTCGACTGATGATAGTAGAAGGGCTGCGGGACGTGGCGCGTCCATTCGCGCGCGCCCAAGTCGGCGCGCTGCGCGTCCAGCACGAAGATCGAGCGGATGCGCCCGCCGCGATCTGCAAAGTCGTTGTACGCCACAACCGCGCCGGGCAGCGCGCGCGCCATCAGTCCGCCGCCGCACAAGCTGAGCATGAGCATCAAGAGCAAACGGAAAGCTGCCGTGAGATAGGACGAGAGCATGGCGATTTGTGCGCGCGTGGATGCCGCCGAACGTTAGCGAAGATTATAGCGCGTGCGGGCGAACGACGCGCGCTACCAGCGACGGGAAATCGCCCATGCGTCGCTTGATAGATTGAATAGATGTTCTATGAAGCCGATTTGAAAACGGACGATAAGGGGATTTCACGCGCTGAGGGCATGAATATCGCGTGGTTCAAAGACCCGGCTGGAAACATTCTGTCCGTGCTTGAAGCCGAATAACCCCCTCATCACGCAGCGGCGCGCACGCAAAGCAGCGAACTCACGTCCGCGCGGCGGCTGGCTCCCCCTCTGAAAATGGAGCGGAAGCAGGGAGGTGAGGCTGCCCTGCATCATGATCCAGCATCCGCGCATCGACGTGGCGCACAGCCGGAATGAGGTAGAACGCCGCCGCCGACAGCGCGCCCAACGCGCCGAAGATCACCGACATCAGCCCCATGCCCGCGCCCGTCCCGACGCCCACTACCCCCCCGAACAGCGGCACGAGCGCGCCACCCGGCATCAGCGCGGGTTCAAAGACACGATCTGCGAGCGGTCCCGCGATTGCCATGCCAATCGGAATCGTGAACTGCGCGATCATACGCCGCGCCGCGAATACGCGCCCCTGCACATCCGGCGGGACTTTCGCTTGCCACAGCGATTGATTGCTGGCGTTCAAAACGGGGATGATCAGCCCGCCCATGAAGCCCGCCGCCGCCCAGACGATGAACGTCTGTCCCAAGCCCATCACGAGGTTGCTCAACAACGACGACGCGATCATCCCGCCGATCACGCCGATGATCTTGCGCTTCGGCGCGCCCAAACTGCTCAACAACAGCCCGCCGATCACGCCGCCCACCGCCGCCGCCGACTGGACGCCCGCCAACGACGCTTCGCCGCCCGCCGGACGCGCTAACAGCATGGGCGCTTGGACGGTGGTCGCCAATGTGAACAGCAGATTCGAGGCGAAGAACGCCAGTTGGACGCCGAGCAAGGGTTTGTTGCGCCAGATGAAGCGGAAACCGTAGCCCGACTCTTGCCACAAGCTGCCGCGACTCGCCGCGCCCGCGTCGCTCTGCGACGGCTGCGGGATATGGACGATCAATAACATCGCCAGCGCGAATAGGAACGTCACGATATCGATCAGCAGCACGCCGCTCACGCCGACGATGATCAACAGAGTCGTCGCCAATGGCGCGGCGAACACGGCGGGCAGCGCCTCTGCCAAGCCCATCATGCCGTTGGCACGCGCGTACTGCTCCTTCTTGAGCATCGTGCTGATCGCGGCGGAGTAGGCGGGCCACTGGAACGCGCTAAAGACGCTTGTGAACGCGCCCGCGACGTACAGATGCCAAATTTGCAGGTTGCCGCTGCTGTACAGGATGAACACGCCAATCGTGGCGACGCCCGCGCCCAGATCGCTGATCATCATCACCAGTTTGCGATTCCAGCGATCTACCAGCGCGCCCGCGATGGGGCTGATCAGCGCGCCGGGCGTAAAGCTGAACAACGCCACGAGCGCCAGCGCCGTCGCCTCGCCCGTGAGTTGATACGCCCAGATGGTGAGCGCGAACTGCGTCATGGTCGTGCCGAACAGCGAGATGAGCTGCCCGAACCAGACGAATGAAAAGGCGCGCATCCCGGTCGGTGGTTGTGTTTGCATGAGTCTCCTTTTGTGGTGGCGAAAACCAGCTGCAATGACTGTGCCGAAAAAGATTTAACCCACAGACACAGAGCGCGCAGAGAAAAGCCAGCGGATTCTCATTCTTTTCTTTGCGCGCTCTGCGGTGAGTCGTTCTTCTGTTTGACGGTATGATCGATTATCCATGAATACGTTGTACGGGTCAATACGGTTCAAATCGCATGTCCGTGATCATTTCGCGGTACACTATCGGCATGATGATGGAGTGAACAAGCCGATGGCGGATTTCCTGATTGATGACCAACCAATCGATCTTGCCGCGCTGACTCAGATCGACGAGGACGGCGCATACGTCGATGAAGATGCGTTCATGGCGCTCGACAGCCACCTGATGGTTGAAATCATTGACGGAGAATTGGTCGAAATGAATCCAGTAGGCGGCGAACATCACGATGTTGGCGGCAATATCTACAATCTTTTTTTTCCACATGTCAAACGGTATAAATTGGGATTGGTCTATTTTGACGGCGTGATTTACCTGCTCAATCAAAAGGACAAACGGCTCAAGGGCGCGCAAGTTCCCGATGTGTCGTTCATTCGCAAAACGATGATTCCGAAAGATTGGAAACGTGATCGTCCGTTTCCCGGCGCGCCGACGATTGCAGTTGAAGTCGTTTCGCCAGGTGACAACATTGAACATCTGTTGAAACGCACCCAAACCTATCTCGACGCGGGGACGCAGCAGGTTTGGTTGGTCTATCCAAAAGTGCGCGAAATTCACATCTATTTCTCTGATAATACAATTCGACGTTATCACGACGACATGAGCATCGCTATGGGCGATCTGATGCCCGACTTGACGCTCACGCTCGCTGAAATATTCGCCCCACCGATTGATTTGGAGTAAATAACCATGAACCGCGTCGCCCAAGTGTTCCAATCCATGACGTATGGACCCGCGCCCGAAGCATCCGACGCCGCCCGCGCGTGGATCGCCGCGCATACATCCGACAGCGCGGCGCTGAAATTGTTCATCGACAATCGGTGGGTCGCGTCGAGTGACAGACAGACCTACGAGACGCACAATCCGGCGACGGGCGATCTGTTGGCGCGCGTCGCGGACGGGGGCGAGGCTGATGTCGATGTGGCGGTACGCGCCGCCCGGCGCGCGTTCGGCGCGTGGAGCGCGGCAGCGGGACACGTCCGCGCGCGCCATTTGTACGCGATTGCGCGCGCGATCCAGAAGCACGCGCGCCTGTTCGCCGTTTTAGAGGCGCTCGACAACGGGAAATCGATCCGCGAGACGCGCGATCTCGATATTCCACTGGTGGCGCGGCACTTCTATCACCACGCGGGTTGGGCGCAGTTGTTCGAGACGGAACTGGCGGGTTATCAGCCGCTCGGCGTGGTCGGACAGGTCATCCCATGGAACTTCCCGCTGTTGATGCTGGCATGGAAGATCGCGCCTGCGATTGCGCTGGGCAACACCATCGTGATCAAGCCCGCGCCCGCCACGCCGCTGACCGCGCTGCTGTTCGCGGAAATTGCCGCCGATGCCGGGCTGCCGCCGGGCGTGATCAACGTGGTCACGGGCGGGGATCGGGCGGGTGCGGCGCTCACGGCGCACGCCGACATCGACAAGATCGCGTTCACGGGGTCAACCAACGTCGGGCGCATCATCCGGCGCGTGACGGCTGGCACGGGCAAACGCTTGTCGCTGGAACTGGGCGGCAAATCGCCGTTTGTAGTGTTCGACGACGCTGATCAGGACGCCGCGATTGAGGGCTTGGTCGATGCGATCTGGTTCAATCAGGGGCAAGTCTGCTGTGCCGGATCGCGCGTCCTTGTGCAGGAAGATATCGCGGATGGCTTCTTGGACAAGGTGCGGACGCGCATGGCGAAACTGCGCGTCGGGGACTCGTTGGACAAGGGGATCGATATCGGCGCGATTGTCGATGCGCAGCAGCGCGATATCATCGATGGTTGGGTAAAACGCGGCGTCGCGGAGGGCGCGGATTTGTTCCAGCCCAACATCGAACTGCCGACGACGGGCTGTTGGTATCTGCCGACGCTGCTCACCAACGTCCAGCCCGCGTCCAGCGTCGCGCAAGAAGAAATCTTCGGACCCGTCGCCGTCGCCATGACCTTTCGCACGCCGAAAGAAGCGGTCGCGCTCGCCAACAACACGCGCTATGGGCTGGCGGCGTCGATTTGGACGGAGAACGTCAACCTCGCGCTCGATATCGCGCGCCGCGTCAAAGCCGGATCGGTCTGGGTGAACTGCACGAATATGTTTGACGCGGCGGCGGGCTTCGGCGGCTACCGCGAATCGGGCTTCGGGCGCGAGGGCGGACGCGAAGGGCTGTACGAATACATCCGCCCGGTGTGGGAAGTGCGTCCGCGTCCCGCCGTGCCAGAAAACGCCGATGTGAGCCAGTGGGCGGCGCATGTTCCGACGCTGCCCAAGCCATTGAACGGCGGACACGCCAATGGCGGCATCCCTGCGCTGGATCGCACGGCGAAATTGTTCATCGGCGGCAAGCAAGCACGCTCGGACGGCAATTATTCGCGTCCAGTGTTGAATGCGGACGGCGACATTGTGGGGGAAGTCAGCGATGGCAATCGCAAAGATATCCGCGATGCTGTCGAAGCCGCGCACGCTGCGTCCGGTTGGGCGTATCGCAGCGGACACCAGCGCGCGCAAATTCTGTATTACATCGCGGAGAACCTGAACGCGCGTGCCGACGAGTTCGCGCGGCGCATCGCGTCCATGACGGGCGCAGCGGCGGACGCTGCCGCGCGCGAGGTCGCGGCAGCGGTGGATCGCTGGTTCACCTACGCCGCCTATGCCGACAAATACGGCGGCACGGTGCAGGAGACGACGCTGCGCGGCATCGTGATGGCGCTGGTCGAACCCATCGGCGTGATCGGCATCGCGTGTCCCGACGCCGCGCCGCTGTTGGCGTTCACATCGCTGGTTGCGCCCGCCATCGCGCGCGGCAACACGGTCGTCGCCATCGCGTCGGAAACGTATCCGTTGAGCGCGACCGACTTTTATCAAGTCTTGGAAACATCCGATGTTCCAGCGGGCGTGGTCAACATCGTGACGGGCGCGCGCGACCATTTGACGCGGACGCTGGCGGAACACGATGCCGTCGATGCGCTGTGGCATTTCGGCGGCGCGGTGGGTTCGTATTACGTCGAACAGCTTTCGGCGTCGAATATGAAGCGGACATGGGTCGATTACGGCGTGGCGCGCGATTGGTACGATGCGCATCAGGGCGCGGGCGCGGAATTTTTGCGCGAGGCGACGCAGGTCAAGAATATTTGGGTGCCAAGCGGGGAGTAGCGATTGATTGTCCTCTTTCTCACACAGAGAGAGGGCGTCGTCGGCTTATCTCTAATTGGCTAAAATCGCTTCGATAGCGGTGGCAACAGCATCATCATCGAGCAGATCATCGCTCCACAAGAATGCTGGATCGAGCGCAAAACCCGGCAGCAGCGAGGATATCAACCGTCCTTTCGGATCGCGCGGATATTCTTGATAGATGCCGCTGGCGTCGAGAACATGAAAGACTGCTGTGCGCCGGTTGGCATCGAACAGCCAATATTCAGCGACGCCGCCTTTTTCATATTCCTCAAACTTGGTCACATAATCACGTTCGACGCTTTCGGGCGACACGATTTCGATACAAATATCGGCAACACCATCCAGAAACGTCGGTGTTCTTCGATCTTGATGTTCTTTCAGGACAATCATCAAATCCGGTTCGCGTCCGCGTGCTAGATTTGGGATTTTCATCGGGTAGCTCGATCCATGAAGGCTGCCCAATTTGCGGCGGCGCAGAAAGATACGCAGCAGCTCCGCCAGAAACATAAAAATCTGATCGTGACGCAAGCTGACGGACATATGCTTTTCAACCTTTCCATCGACCCATTCCGCGCGTCCCTCGATGTCGAGCGTCAAAAATTCCTCGAAGGTGATATACGTTTCCGGCGTCTCGATGCGCGGTGTTTCGACCGCATCTGGCGCTTGCACGACCATGATTGCTCTCCTTTTGCCTTACTATGCAGCCAACATTGCGGTGACGAGCGCCGGAATCGTTTCGAGGTTGGGCAGTTCGTCCTGCCATAGCAGCGCCGGATCGAGCGAAAATTCCGGCAGCAGCGATGAAAGCAGCCGCCCGTCCGCACCGCGCGAATAGACTTGATATTTACCTTTGTCATTCAGAACATGAATAATGGCATCCTGACGGATCGTATCGAAAATCCAGTATTCGGGGACGCCTGCCGCTTGATACTCTTTGAATTTCGTCTCGTAATCCCGCTTTACACTTTCTTCGGAGACGATTTCGATGCAGATGTCGGCTGCACCATCCAAAAACGTCGGTTTGAGCCGCTCTCGATGGGTATGAAGGACAACCAGCAAATCGGGTTCGCGTCCGCGTTTCAGTTCAGGCAGCTTCATCGGATAACCGGGGAGTGCAATCACACCCAATTTCTTACGCTGGAGAAAAATCTTGAGCAGCACGTATAAAAATCCGATCAAGTCATTATGACCCCATGTCACAGATATGTGTTCTTCCACCTTTCCATCGACCCATTCCGCGCGTCCCTCGATGTCGAGCGTCAAAAATTCCTCGAACGTCACATAATCGGATGGCGTCTTGATAGATTGCTGTTTTTCCATCTCTTGCGGCGTTTGCACGACCATGGGATGATCCTCTCATCGACTCGCTATTCAGCCAACATCGTTTCAACCTGCTTGACGATGGCGCGCACTTGCGGACGGTGTTCGCTCCACAGCCATTCGGGGACGATCTTCAATCCGGGCAGGATGCGCGCGACCAGCCGCCCCTGGGCATCGCGCGGCTGCACGGTGTATTTGCCATCGTCACCCAAGACGTAAATATTGGCGACTTGATGGAGTGCGTCGAACAGCCAATATTCGGGGACGCCGGCTTGTTCGTACTCGCCCAGTTTGGTGACATAATCGCGCTCGACACTTTCCTCAGAGACCAGCTCGACGCACAAATCGGGCGCGCCCTCGACAAAGGTGCGCTGCACGCGATCCCGATGTTCATTGAGGGCGACTAACAAATCTGGCTCACGTCCGCGCTTCTGCTGCGCCAATCGCACCAGAACGCCCGCCGAGTACAGCATCCCAATCGGCTTGAAATCCAGAAAGGTCGAGAGTAAATTCGTCAAGAAAATGAGCAATGTCTGATGCAGTGGTATGACCGACACGAGTTCAACCTTTCCATCGACCCACTCCGCACGCACGTCCGCGTATGCTTTGAGAAAATCCTCGAAGGTCAGGTAGTCGCCCTCCACTGAGGGGGCAGTTTCCATCGCTTGCGGCGGTTGCAGTGCCATCTCACAGCCTCCCTAATCCACCAACGTTTCCCACTCGATCATGATCGCGTGCAGTGCCGCTTCCGTCTGCATGTACTCCGCGCCCAACGCCGCTACGCGCACCGCGTCGCCCCCGATCTCGCCCGACGACAGCGCGGCGTTCAACGCTTCGAGGCGCACCTCCAATTCGTGGATCGACGCCTCGACGGTTTCGAGCCGCTTTTGGCGCTGGAACGGATTTAAGCCGCTCTTGTGCGCCGTCGTTTTGTTCGCCTTTGCGGCTTTGTCATCGGCTTTCGCGCCATGCTTCGCCGCCGCCCCGTTCGCCGCCGCTTTTTGCGCGCCATCGCGCCACGCCAGATACTCGCTGTAGCCGCCGTTGAACACGTCCAAGCGCCCCGGCGACACCGCCCAAATCTGCGTCGCCAGCGCGGCGACCAAGTAGCGATCATGGCTGACGAGCAAGATCGTCCCGTCGAAATCTGCGAGGACATTTTGGAGGATTTCTTGGCTGGCGATATCCAGATGGTTCGTCGGCTCGTCCAACAGCAGCAGATTCGCGCCCTCCAGCGCCAATTTCGCCAACGCCAAGCGTCCGCGTTCGCCGCCCGAAAGCGTCTCCACTTTGCGGAACACATCATCGTCGCTGAACAGGTACGCGCCGAGATACGCGCGCGCTTGGCTGACGGGCATCGCTTTGGTGGCGTAAAGCTCATCGATCAGCGTGTTTTTCGGATCGAGCGCCTCGTGCGCCTGCGCGAAGTAGCCGATCTTGACCGACGCGCCGATGCGAATCTCGCCGCCCAACGCTTGAATATCACCGAGCGCCGTCTTGACGAATGTGCTTTTGCCCGCGCCGTTGGCTCCGATCAGCGCGGCGACCTCTTGGCGGCGCAGGGTGATGTCCGGCGCAGTGAACAGCGGCTTGCCCGGATAGCCGACGTGTAAGCCGCGCGTCATCAGGACTTGATCGCCGCTGCGCATCGTCTCGCCCAATTTCAGCGACATATCGCGGCGCGAGCGCGGCTTGCGCACGAGATCATCGCGCATCAGGCGTTGCAAGCGCGTCCGCCGCCCCTTCGCTTGGGCGACATTCTGCCCGGCGAGGTTGCGCCGGATGTATTCTTCCTCTTTGGCGATGAACGCTTGTTGGGCTTCATACTCTTTGAAGCGGCGTTCGTGGCGTTCTTCGCGCTGCTGCACATAATGGCTGTAGGTGCCGCGATACGTCTCCACCACGCCGAAATCGAGTTCCCAAATCGTAGTTGCCACCGCGTCCATGAAGTAGCGGTCATGGCTGACGACCAGCACCGCGCCGGGAAATTCGCGCAGATAGCCTTCGAGCCATTCAATCGCGTTGATGTCCAAGTGATTGGTCGGTTCATCGAGCGCCAATAAGTCGGGCTGTTCCAACAGCAGCCGCCCCAACAGCGCGCGCGTCTTTTGTCCGCCAGACAGCATCGACAGCGGTCGTTCGGCGTCCTCCGGCGTGAAGTTCAGCCCCTGCATGACCATTTTCACGCGCGCCTCGTAGGTATAGCCGCCCGCCGCCTCGAACTGCTCGCTGAGATCGCCAAAACGTGCGATCAGCGCCGCGTCGTCGGGCGTATCTGCCAGTGCCGCCGCCGCCGCGTTGACTTCCGTTTCCAATGCCATCACCCGTGCCAAGCCGGACATCAGTTCCTCGCGCAGCGTGTGCGCGCCGAGCAGTTCGGGGCGCTGGGGCAAGAAGCCGATGCGCAGCCCTTTCGCGCGCGACACGCTGCCCGCGCTCGGCGTCGCCATGTCGAGTAACAGGTGCAGCATGGTGGTCTTGCCCGCGCCATTGGGCCCCACCAGCGCGATCCGCGCCTTGTGCGGAATTTCGACCGTCACATCATTGAAAATATCGTCGGGTCCGAACGACTTTGCCAAGTTGCTCGCGGTGAGGATCGACATGCTCGCTTTTGTCCTGCAACATCATCATCTGGGAAGGGGGCATGACGGTTCATACCCCATCGTCATTGTACGCGGCGGCGGGGGTGTTGGGAAGTTAAATCTTCACCGCAGCGGATGCGCCGGATCAGCCCGCCGCGCACGCCCGTTCCCTGACATGACTTCTGCGTTAAAATGAACCGGAAAGTGAGGATTCGCTATGACTCGTGTTCGACGCGCGTTCCTGTTCGTGCCGGGCGACGACCGGCGCAAGATCGAAAAGGGTGCCGCATCCGGCGTAGACAGCGCCATCATGGACTGTGAGGACGGCGTTGCCGCATCGCGCAAGGCGGAGGCGCGCGTCACCATCGCGTCGGCGTTGACCGATGCCGCCAACGGCGCGCTCGACTTCGGACGGACGGAAAAACTCGTGCGCGTCAACGCCTTCAATACAGGCATGACTGCCGACGATCTCGCCGCCGTGCTGCCCGCCAGCCCCGACGGAATCGTGCTGCCAAAAGTCGAATCGGCGGATGATCTGCAACGGATCGATGAATTGATGCGCCTCAGCGTCCGCGCCCCGCTCAACGGCGAGACAGCGGGTGATGATGCGCGACCCAGCATCGCCTTGATCGCCATCATCGAATCGGCGCGCGGCATCATGAATCTGCGCGAGATCGCCGCGTGCGCCGAGTCGATCCCGCGCTTGCAGGCGTTGGTGTTCGGCGCGGAGGATTTTGCAGGCGATCTCGGCGCAATCCGCACCCCAGCGGGACACGAGATCGCGTATGGGCGCGCGGCGCTGGTGGTGTCTGCAAAGGCATATGGGCTGCAAGCGGTCGATATGGTCTATCTCAAGCTGGATGACGCCGATGGCTTGTCCGCCGAGTCACGGACGGCGCGCGAACTCGGTTACACGGGCAAGATGGCGATTCATCCCAAACAGATCGCGCCCATTCAAGCGGCGTTCACCCCAACGACGGCAGAAATCGCCGCCGCGCTGCGTTTGATCGATGCGTTTGATGGCTATCAAGCCGAAGGCAAAGGCGCATTCCAACTCGACGGCAAAATGGTTGACATGCCCATCATTCGCGCGGCGCGGGCGGTGATGGCGTCGGCACGCGCCGCCGGGTTGATCGACTCGTGAGGTTGATCGAGGGGCGGAAGTAACCTCAGGTCGGTTTTTTACTTTATCCCACCCCTCCCCCTCTGTATGTGGCTGAGGGGGAGTCAAAGCGCCGACCGATCTTTGCCGTCAATCACAATCGGGTCAGAGCGGTTTGGTAAATTATCTGAGGCATTGACATAAGTAGCACTCGGTACAGTGTTTTTGCGTGCTTTTCAATATAATTGATATACTTTTGTAGCACAGTTAGGATTTTGAATGAAAACGATTTCGCTCATCGGATTTCAGGGAGCCGGCTTTAAGGAGAATTCACCCTATGCCAACCAGCCCAGTCTTATTCGCGCCGGACATGTCGGCATGATATTTGAAGGAGACCATCGTATCTTTGGCTTTCGTCCGACGCAAAAAGCACAAGATGACGCGGGCGGAGAAGCAGCCTTACTAGCCGCGTTGAAAAGGCACGCGATTGTTGATGGCGCCATCTTCGATGATCGATGGCTGTTCGAGCTTGCATCGATCTTGAGTATAGACTATGAAAGATTGACGGTATGGATCTGGGATCAAGGGTTCACTGACGAGCAATTCGATAAAATTTAGTAACTACTCAGCCGTCATTTGAGGGAGAAATAGGTTGTTTTCGACAAAAACCCTCAATCTTTTGAGGGAGAGCCTATTCTCATCGCAGACAAATTTGGCGTTTCAATTTGCCAA
>DAOTUQ010000064.1:0-47762 GCA_034437055.1 Anaerolineae bacterium | reverse complement strand
GTCCGCCTCGCTTCACTTGACTGGGTTCGGCGTCGATCCAGACCAGATCAATCAGCGCCAACAATTGCATCAAAGGATGATCCGCCGTTATCATTTGCTTGAGCCTTTTCGGTGGCGTCGCAGTGTGGGAGCTTTCGACTCTACCCGAACTGGCTCTTTTATTCATGTGGATTCATGCCCCACCCTCATCTATCTGATTTTGACGGTTACGTCTGATATAGGTATAAGATGACCGATCCTACCCGCCTCAACGAATACAATCTGAGCGAAAAGCCCGCGATTGATCTGCTGGAGCGCATGGGCTACAGCTACATTCCCGGTGCGAATTTGGCGGGGGAACGTGCCAGTCTGCGCGAGGCGGTGCTGCTCGGTCAGCCTGGGGCGGCGATATGGCGCAGATCGAAGGCGACTTCGAGAAAGGGATCGATCAGGGCAGTCATGATGCGCTGACGGTGATCGTCCGTGCCGCGCTGCTACACGGACAGCAACAGCAGGATCATCACCAACAGCACGATCATCGCCCACAAGCCGGTGGTTGTGTGATCTGAGTCGGACGACGTGATGCTGTGCGGCGGGGCAAAGCGTTGCAGCAGGCGGTGATAGACCAACCCCAGTACCGCGCCATACAGTAAATGCCCGATCAGCGACGGGAACGCGCCCGCCGCCGCCGCTAATGACCATTGAAACGGCGCACCGAGCAGCGCTGGCATGATGGTGAGCGGTCCCAGCACCCACCAGACGATTCCATAGAACAGCCCCCAACCGAGCGCCGAAACCGGGGATGCTGACTCCCTCCCATAAAGCAACCCGAAGCTTGCTCCGATCAGGATGCTGATGACCATATGGACGAGGAAGCCCTCGAACACGCTCGTCATCCCGATCAGACTGGCGACGGTCGGCAGCGCATTGGTCGCCAGCATGATCAGCGTGAAGGCAAGCCCGCCGAAAATGCTCGCCGCTGCTCCCAAGCCGATCCCGCGCAAGCCCCGCGTCCCAGGTCCTTCAGCAGCGCGCGTGAGCGGGTCGGACTCGATGAACAGCGTGCGCCAGAACCGGCTGATCAGCGCATACACCAGCCCCAGCGTGATCCCGTACAGAAGATGTCCAATCAACGAGGCGAAGCTGCCCTGAGCCGCCGTCCGGCTCCACTGCACGCCGTCACCGAGCAGAAAAGGCAGGATCGTGAGTGCCCCGATCACCCACCAGATCAGCCCATACGCGAATCCCCAGGCGATGCTGGAACCCGCCGACCGCACGTCACGCTGGAACAGCACGCCATAGGTGATACCGATCACGATGCTGATTACAAAGTGGACACTGCGCCCCATCGCAGAATCGTCTGCCGCGACCAGCCCGGCGATCAACGGAAACAAGCCCGCCTGCTCCATCCACTTCCCGAATACCCAACCGCCGATCATACCCGCCAATCCGCCACTGATCGCCGCTTGCAGCGTGTCGAGCAGGCGTGCGCGTATTACTGTAAAGGGGGTCGCATAGGCGGCGATGCGTATGATGAGCCAATTGAGCCAGCCCATCAGCGCGCCGAACGTCACAGCCAGCCCGACCAGCAACGGAAACGCGTCGCGCGCAGCGGCGATGCCCCAGTCTGGACGTGCGCCGTGCAGCAGCGGAAAGAGTGTAAGCGGTCCGACTCCCCACCAGATCAGTCCCGCCAGGATGCCTGACACCAGTCCACCGCCCGGCGTGGTCACACGATCTCCAACCACCAGCGCGTAACTGATGCCGACGATGATGCTAAGCAACAGATGTATGAAGGTGTCACCGGGAAGATCGGTCGGACTCATCATCGGAGACATGCGCTGACTATCGAGCAGGGCGGCGTAGAGCAACCCCGCCACCAGCCCGGAAGCTCCCCCGATGAGTGTCCGTCCGGCGAGGTGCGTCAGCGTGTGACCGAGCGAGGTATCTGTGCGGATTGAGGTCGTTATCAGATCAGTCTCCACTTGCTGCTGCCTCCGGGTTTTCGTCATACAACGGCGCATAGGTGATGTCACGCGGGAAGAAGACATCGACGATCCAGTCGAGCAGCACGCGCGTCTTTTTCTCCAGCGTGGGCAGCTTGGACAGATAGATGCCGCGCCACAACAGCCACGCGAACAAGCCGGAAAACCTGAACCCGAATACCTCGGCACACGCGGTTTGATGCCCGACAACCGCCAGCGCCCCCTGTGAGTGATGGCGAAAGGCTTTCGGTTCACGGTCATGCAAGACGGCGTGCAGGTTGTGCGCCAGTGTCTTTGCCTGACGCAGGGCGTACTGTGCCGTCGGCGGGGCATTCTTTCCGGTCACAATGTCCGGCACAGCAGCGCAGTCGCCCAATGCCCAGATATTCGACTGTCCTTCAAGACGCAGCAGCGCGTCGGTGATCACGGCGCCGCGCTTGTCCGTCACCAGCCCCATATTTTTCATAATCGGATTGGGAATATTACCCGCCGTCCAGATCAAGGTATCGGTCGATATCACCTCGTCGCCGACGGATACCCGACCGTTTCCGGCATCGGTCACGACTGCGCCGCCGCGAATGGTCACGCCGCGCGAGGTCATCCTTTCTTCGGCATAATGCGCCAGCGTCTCGCTCAATTCAGGGAGGATGCGGTCTCGTGGATGCAGCAGGAGCAGGGTCACATCCTCGCTGCGAATCTGTTTGTAGTACCACAGCGAGCCGCGCACGAAATCGTTCAGCCCGCCGATCAGCTCGACGCCAGCGAAGCCCGCTCCGACCACGACAAAGGTCAGCAAGGTGCGCCGCCGTGCAGTGTCGGTCTCGCTGTCAGCCCGTTCCAGACAGTCGATCACCTGATGGCGAATATGAATGGCATCCACCAGCGACTTGAAGGTGAAGGCGTGACCTTCAAGGTTACGATTGTTGAAAAAATTCGGGGTCGCGCCCAATGCCAGTACGAGATGATCAAAAGAAAGGGTTGATGTTGTTCCGTTCAGCAGCTTGATTGTAACCGTGTTGGCTTGACCATCGAGCAGCGTCGGCTCACCGCGCACGACGCGCACATGACGAAAGAAGGCGCGCAGCGGCGGGCTGATGTGCTGTGCCTCGACGCTGCCCGCCGTGACTTCTGCCAACATCGGGGTGAAGAGCAGATGGTTCGTCTTGCTGACGAGGGTGATCTGCACGCTCGGATCATGCTGTATGTGCTGTTCAAGCTGCTGGGCGGTTGTGACGCCTGCAAAGCCCCCGCCGAGGATCACAATGTGGCGGATTGCGTTTGCCGAGACGGGCGGCGTGACTCCTGGCGCGCGCGCCAGCCATCCACGCGCGCACAAAATATGAAGCACAGCGGTGAGCAGCATCCCGTGTGTGAGGCAAAAAGTGAGCAGCGAGAACTGCGCCGCCGCTTGTTCGCTTGACCATTGCGGCGACTGCCCGGCAAACGTGGGAATGATGACAATGCCAAAGATCAGCCAGTTGACCAGTCCATAGACCAGCCCGATGGGGATGCCTGGCAGCCTGCGCACCTGACGATATTCAGCCCTGAGCAGCACACCGTAACCCGCACCAGACAGCAGCACCGCCGCCAGATAGATCAGGATGCCGGGAAACAGGTCAGCAAGGGGGGTGGAGGAGAAAAGTCCGGTCAACACTCCGAGCAAGATGGCAGCGCTGCCGCTCGCTAAGGCACTTGTGCGTATCCAGCCTGCCTGCTGAATGTTCGGCATCGATCTTCTCCCGTTCAATACCTCTCCGATACAACATGCGGGGACGAGAAAGGCAGAACCGCGCACCTTCCTCGTCCCCAGTACGTGAATGTACCTATCACGCATGCAATCCCAAACGGGCGAAATTACATGCCCATTTCCATCTCATGCATGAAGTGTTCGAGGAACCATGTATCGAGTTCGTGACGCAGATCGGTACACACCTGCGGTTCGTCCGCAATATCGCCATGCGCCAGCATCGTGCCGTCCATCATCGCTTCCTCAGTCGGCGCCATCATCGCTTCTTCCGTGGGTTCCATCATGGCTTCTTCGGTCGGGGTCATCTCCATCATGGCTTCCATCATGGCGTCGAAGAGCGGCGTATATTGTCCCTTGTCGATGTTCGAGACATCGGTCATCGGGAAATGCCCATACACATGCTCGGAGATGTACAGCAGCGAGATCACGGTCAGGTCACATTGTACCATCTCGTCCTGGGCGCTGGCGACCTGCGCGCGCGGCATGGCGAAAACGAAGACGGCGATCAAAGTTAGCGCAGCGACAGAAACGGCAATCAGACTACGGACTTTGTTCATTGTGCATACTCCTCAAAGCAAAATGGCTGAAAAAGACTTACGCTTTTCACAATCTGCGACAAACATTACACAATTCTTACAGGCTACCGTGCCCGACACACCTTTATCTGTCCAAAAGCGTATCGCCGGGCTGATAGATGGTGGCGCGATGAGCCGGTGTAAAGGTTGTGGCGGGCGTATCCACGACCAGTCTTCCCTCGACCAGCCCGATCACCCGGTCGGCATAATGCAGCGCCAGCGATTCCTGATGCAGGCTGCATAACACTGTCAACCCATCATCGCGGACGATGGCGCGCAGTTCCTCCAGAATTTCCGCCGAGGTTTCAGGGTCGAGGCTGGCGACTGGTTCGTCAGCTAGGATGATGCGTGAACGCTGCGCCAGCGCCCGTGCGATGGCGACGCGCTGCTGCTGTCCACCGCTCAGCT
Organism: Anaerolineae bacterium; assembly: GCA_034437055.1. Lineage (GTDB taxonomy): Bacteria > Chloroflexota > Anaerolineae > Aggregatilineales > Phototrophicaceae > Flexifilum. The sequence goes on along the minus strand of DAOTUQ010000064.1, from coordinate 43,068 downwards.
GCCCGGCGGGACGGTGGGCGTATTCGCTCAGACCGACGCGCTCCAGACAGTACATCGCCCATTCGCGCTGCGATGCCGGGAACTGGCGCAGCGCCGCCCGCCAGAACGGGACGTTGGAAAGCTGGCTGGCGAGTACGTTTTCGATCACCGTCAGGCGAGTGATCAGGTTGAACTGCTGGAAGATGGTGGCCATCTGCCGCCGGGCGAGGCACAGCGCGTGTGCGTCGAGCATGAGCCAGTCCTGATCGCCAATCCTGATCTGTCCGCTGGTCGGGCGCACCAGCAGGTTCAGACAGCGAAACAGCGTCGTTTTGCCGCTGCCGCTGCGCCCCAGAATGGTTGTGAGCGATCCCGCCTCGACTGAGAAGGACACCCCGTCCAATGCCGGGCGTGCGACTTCGGAATAACGTTTGGTCAGCGCTTGCACCTGGATGATCGCCGTCATGACAACCCTTGCCGCAGGCGAGTGCTGATCTGATCGATGATTGTCACCATCGCCAGCACCATCAGCAGCAGCACGCCCAGATGCGGGAAATTGAGCAGGTCGATAGCGTTCTTGATATCCTGCCCGATCCCGCCCGCACCGACGACACCGAGCGCTACCGAGAGCCGCACATTCAGCTCCCATACGAACAGCGTGGTCGAGATGAGCGACGGCATCGCGTCGGGCAGCAGGGCATAGAGCAACGCACGTGGGCGGCTGACCCCCGATGCCTCCAGCGCCAGCATCGGTGTCAGATCGAGGTTTTCCAGATTTTCTGCATACAGTTTCGCCATGCTCCCCCATGTGTGAAACGCCACGCCTAATACCCCGGCGAACGGTCCCAGCCCGACCGCTGCTACGAAGAAGATAGCAAAGATGAAACTGTCGATCCCGCGCAGCAGATTGAGGAACCAGCGCACCGGATAGAAAAGCACTTTCGAGCGAGTGAGCGTGCGCGTCGCCAGCACCGACGGGATGAACGCTAGCGCTGCTGCCGCCGTCGTGAGCGCATTGCGGAAATAGGTATTCAGTTCGGTGCTGTTGGGCGGGTTGCGAAAGCCGTCATACGGCGGGAACATCCGCCCCACCCACAAGCCGATTCGCGGGGCGTTATGGAAAAATTTACCCATGTCAACTTGCGCCAGTCGGGCCCCGCCAAACACCGCGACGATGAACAGCAGGGCAGCGATCCACCGTCCTGCTCCCCTGCGTGTGCGTGTCGAGGATGCGGGCGGTTTATCCGCCATCGGTCACTTGATCGCGGGTACGCGCGCCCACGCGCCCGATGAAGATGCCCGCCCCCCGAATCGAGGCATAGCTGGCATCGGTGGCTTCGACGAAGCCTGTGTAGCGCACGGTAGTGTTGTCCGTCCCAGCGATGCCGATCATGAGTTCCTGTGCCTGCTCCGGCGTGAGCGAGAGGAGGATTTCCTGCAGTCGCTCCACCAGTGCAGGATCAAGCCCGGCGCGGACGGCAATAGCATCATTGGGCAGTGGTGCGGACTGCCAATAGATGACCGATTGATCGGCGGTGAACGCGCCGTTACTGATCATCGTATTGCGGTTACGGTCGAAGTCGGTGGCAAGCTGCACCTGCCCGTTGACGACGGCGGTCTCGTTGGCAGCGTGTGTCGCGCCTTCGTTGTAGCTGGCGAAATGTGCGCGCGGTTCGATGTCGTAGGTTTGAAAAAAAGCGGTCGGGATCAGATAGCCGGAAGTCGATCCGAGGTCTGCGAACGAAATGCCGTATTGTGCGGCAGCATCCAGCCAAGCGCGCACTTCCTCTTCGGGTGGGTTCGTCCCCATGTCGAGCATCGGCAGATCGAGATCGGGCTGCCCGACGATGATCGCGTGGTAGATCGGGCGCGTGTCATATTGCACAGTGGCGATGGCGTTGATCGGTGCGTTGGTCAGCACTTCGGAGGCATCGTTCGCCAGCACATAGCCCCAAGGTCCCATCCAGGCGACATCGAGCTGCTCGGAGATCATGGCGACGCTGATACCCGCCCAACTGTCGGTCGCGCTTACCTCGTAATCGACATCCAGCTCTTCCGCCAGCCATGCGATGAAAGGCTCGAACGCGGCAACTGTCCCTGCTGGTGTGGGTTGCAGCGGACCGATGCCGAAGCGAATAACGGGTCGATCCTGCGCGCTGACTGCGCTCAGGCTGGCAAAAAAGATGAGACCGATTACGATGCGTTGAACTGCTCGACTCATGGTTGAAAGTCCTCTTGTGTGGGCGAAACGTGGAACATCGACACGATACTGTGAATTGATTACACGTAACTACTCAGCCGTCATTTGAGGGAGAAATAGGTTGTTTTCGACAAAATCCCTCAATCTTTTGAGGGAGAGCCTATTCTCATCGCAGACAAATTTGGCGTTTCAATTTGCCAAAATGAGGGGAAAAACGACCCCTGAGTAGTTACTCGAAATATCTATCAGCATCCAATCCGTTCCGTTCACAGGAGTTTTTCAATGAGCGCTCGCAAACTGTCTTTCGTTCTGCTCGTCTTGTTGGTCATTTTCGCCGTTGCTGGCTTGGCATCCGCGCAAACCGGTTATGGTACCACCACCCCACGTCCGCCTACCTGCGGATCGAACAGCAGCTTGTTCCAACGGTTGAGTGATGAAGCCGCAGCATTGTTTGTCATCCCGTTCCCGCCCCCTACACCTGATGCCCAGATGGTCGCCGTTTACTTCACCTCATGCTTTGGGCTGAATGGTGTTGAAGTGATCAGCTTCGTGGAAGATGGGTTGACCTGCGCCAATGCGGTCGCCTACCGTGTCGAAATAAGTGGCAACCGTGAACGCTGGCCCATTACCTGCGATGCGTCGGAGAACATCCTCAACATTCCCGGAACGGGCTTGGGCGGACACATCATTCTGTACGCTGTTGGCGATCCGACCTCCGCGCCGCGTGGTGTGACGCTGAGTCGCGGCGCGTAACACCGCCACAGCCGCTCGACGAGAATAAACACAAATGAGGGCGAATGGATCATTCGCCCTCAGTGCTGTCTAACGGACATTTGTAAAACAGCTTTTCGGAGATTACTGGTGAACAAGCGATTTTTGCGCACGGCGGCGTTGGTGTGCGCGCTTGCAACGTGCGCATTTGCAGCCGTTGCCCGCGCACAGACTACAGCAGGCGATCAGCGTCTTTTTTATCTGTTAGAAGAAAATGGGCAGCGTTCGCTCTATGCAACAACGCTCGACGGCACGACAACGAGCGTGAGTATGCCTGAACTCGGCAGCGTCCTCGTCTATGATGTGACGGAAAGCGGGCTGGCATATGTCGCGCAGAACGCCGACGGCGCGCTGACGCTTGCCCTTCAGACTGAAACTGAAACGCAGTCGTCACCGCTTCCTAGCAGCGTCCCATCGCAGGTCGTTTTGACCGATGATGCGGTGTATCTGACCGTGCGCAACCCCGAAAATCGCGCGACGGTGCTTGGCTTCGACCGCGCTACCCTGACTCAACAAACCGTTCGCTCCGCCAATCAAGAAACAACCGCGCTCACAATCCATGAGTCTGGTCGCTGGGTGCTGGCGTATAATCCCTCCGGCGCGATGGATGTGTATGCTTTACCGGGTGCGGGGGACGCGGACTTTGAACTGGTCGATTTTGGCTTCACCGAGCCGCAGTGGTCGCCCACGCGTGAACAACTCCAATTTGTCGGCGGGACAGCCCAAAATCCAGCGGAGCGGTTCATTTACCTGCTCGATTTTGCCGCTGGCACGAACCGTCGTTTTCCGATCCCCGATGTGGGCGCGTCGATCAATGCGACGTGGAGCGATGGGGGACAGTATGTGATTGCCGGGGGCGCGGCGGATCGCTCCGCGCTGCTGATCACGACCGTTGACACGGGCGAGCAAGTCACATTGAGCGAACCCGGCTTCATCCTCACGCCGATTGGCTGGTCAAGCGGTGATGAATGGCTGCTTTACACCGCGCAACTCGCCGGTCTCGGCGCGGACGTGTTCGCTTATCGTCCGACGACGGGCGAACGGCTCGCGGTACGCAGCGGCGATGCCGTCCCGTTCAGCGCGCGCTGGTCGCCCGATCTACAGCGCGCGGTGGTGATTGGTGTGAATCCGGACAATACGATTGGTCTCTACCGGGTTGATGCGCCCGCCTTCGATGTATGGCAGCCCATCCTGAATGCGAACGACGGCGGGCTGATCCAAGCCGGATTGTATTGGGTGGACAACTCGCTGGTATTGGAATACAACGGTGGTTTACTGGTCGCGGGAGCGGATGGACTGGTTCAAATCACACCCCAAACATCACCCGTTGTGCCGGGTAGCGTGCGTGTGATGTGATTTGATGCGGTTGGAATGGCAAAACGCCGTTTTAAGGCTCGGACTCATCACGGGAGCGGCGCTGTGTTGGTACAGCGCATCGCGTCTTTGGGAGTCCGGCAACATGGTCATCGAACGGACTGCGCTGGCGTTGGCACTGGCGCAGTTCTTTCTCGCTGCCGTTTTGTTGTTCAGCGCTGTGCTGCGTCACATTCCGCGCTGGGCATCGGTGGGGATTCCCTGCGCGCTGGTATTGATGTGGGGCAGTTTTCTCCATATTCACCGCGTCAACCACGATTTATCGGGGCAAGTCTTCGTCACCGACGTGCATATGTTCTCGGACTACGCTGCGTCGCTCGTGCGCATGGGCGAAAATCCCTATCACTATGACACTCTCGATGCGTACCGCGTCTACCGCGCCTCAAAACTATATTCAACCCCCCTGATCAACGGTGATGTCATTGGTGGTGTCTCGTATCCGTCGCTGTCTTTCCTGATCTATCTGCCGTTTCAATGGCTCGGCATCGATACAAGCCTGATTTATCCATTGGCGCTGCTGATCGGGCTGCTGTTGATTTACGGGATTGCCCCGTCGTCGATCCGCCCGTTGGCAGTCGTGCCGTTCCTCGTCAACCCGAATTACACGCTTTACGCGCTCGGCGGTGTCAACGATATCGTGTGGGCGGTGCTGTTGTGTTTGATGGTCGTGATGTGGCGGCGTGTCGTGTGGGCGGGGCTGTGGTTCGGTTTGGCGTGCGCGATCAAGCAGCAGCCGTGGTTTCTCGCGCCGTTTTTGCTCGTGCGCCTCTGGCACGATGCACCCGCAGCGGCACGCCCCCGCGTTGTGATTCAATTCAGCCTGATCGCGGCGGGCAGCTTCCTGATTTTGAATGCGCCGTTCATCGCCGCCGATCCGGCTGCGTGGTTCAATGGGATTCTGCTGCCGCTGACCGAGCCAATGATTCTACTTGGACAAGGCTTTTCGAGCTTGACCTTGTTCGGCGTCATTTTCTTTCCCCAGTGGGTGTTTTTCGGCTTGACCTATGGGCTGCTGCTGGCGCTGCTGCTGCTTTATATTCGCTTCTTTCATCACTGGCGGGATATGCTGTGGATCGCGCCTGCCGTCGCGCTGTGGTTCGCCCATCGCAGCTTGTCCTCATACTGGTATTTTTATCTGCTCCCCCTCGTCGCCTCTATTTTGATGACGCTGCGCGATGCTGAAGCGGCGGAGGCGCAGCCGTCAACGGTGTCGCCAGCGTTCTCTCCCGTATGGCTCGTCTCGTTCGGGATTGGCGCGGGCGCGGCGGTGGTGGCGGCGATCTTCGCGTTTGTCCCGAATCCGATCCGCGTTGAATTGATCGAACCGCTCCGCTATGAAAGTGGAGAGACGCAGATCAGCCTTCGCGTCAGCAATCAGGGGGAGCGCGCACTCACGCCGCGCTTTTCGCTGCAAAGTTGGGGCGAACAACCCGCTTTCTGGAACATTTTGCACGGTGATGATCAGCTTGAGCCGAATACGGACGGCGTTTATACGCTCATTTCGCGCGGGAATACCGACGGCTTCAACCTCGCCGTTGGCGCGCAGATCATCGTCAGTGATGCCAATTCATACGGCGTGCGCGCTTCGACGTTTCTGCCGCCCGCGTCGTTCGCTTATGTAGATCGGCTGCCGAACAGCGAATTTGTCTACTGGAATGCGGACGGTTCTGCGCCTTATGGCTGGGGACGGCTGGGCGGTGCGGGCGATGGTGCGATCACGCTGACTCACTTTGAGGGCGAACGCGCGCTCCGTTTCGATGTGAATCCGCCGGAGGGACAGAGCGCATCGGTGGCGCTCGATACATGGCTGATGCTGCCAGAAACGCCGATGGAAATATGGGTGCAGCCGCCCCCAGATGCCAATCTTGCGCCCGACTTCGACGCGCTCTATGGGCTGGAGATCGTGTTGACCGCCAACGGGCGGCGCTTCTTCGTCTTGTTCGGTGATGAAACCGCCGCCGGGACGCTCCCAGACAGCACCCCATACACGATGATCGCCGCGCCGGAAGGGGTGTGGAGTCGGCAAACGGTTCGCCTGCCCGCGATCATCGAACAACTCGATCTTCCCCTGCCCGCGCCGCAGATGCGCGCCGTCGGCAGTCTGCAACTTCCGATGCGCATGACCAATTTCCGACTGTACGCCCGCGCCAATCAGCCGATGGCGGCGTATTTCGGCACAATTAGCCATCCCCCCAGCGCGGATGCGCCCCCCGACGCGCGAATCGCAGATGCAGTAGCACACCCCGATCAGGTGTTGTTATGGCGCGGTGATTTGAATTTGGAAGCGCACAATTATGAGAGCGCCAGCGATTATTTTACACTGGCGCTGGCTGCCAATCCCGAATTGGGTGAGGCGGCGTATGGACTCGGCGCGGCGCGCGTGGCGTTGGGCGACTATGCAGAGGTGCAGACGTTGCTGGAGCAAGCCTTGACGCTCGGCTATCCGGCGCAAACCCGCGTCTATCAATCGCTCGGCTGGCTGCATCTCGGCATGAACCAACCGGAGGCGGCGCAACTGGCATTCACAACCGCGCTTGACCGCTTCTCCAGCGATGGCGTCGTGTATGGTTCATCCGTCGAGGCGGATTTGTACAAGGGATTGGCGCTGGCGCTCATGCAGCAAGGTCGCTTGGCACTGGCGGAATCGATGTTCACCCGCGCACAAGCCCTCGATCCGTCTGATCTCGAACTTTACACCTTGCTTCAATCGTTGTATATCGATCAAGGACGCTGTGCGGCTGTGGACGCGCTGGTCAGGAATGCCGCCCGTTTCGGTTTTCCATTACCAGCTAGCCTATGCGAGGTTGTTGATGCGTCATAAGTTGCTTCCCGTAATCTCAATGTGTTTGTGTCTGTTGGCGTTCGTACCGTTGAGCAGTGCGCAGCAAATTCCCGATGGCTTCCCCGTCTCAACGTTCCCGTTCACCAGCCAACCGTTGATCGACGCGACGGTTATCCTTCCAACATCGCTTCAATTTGGACCCGATAACCGCTTGTACGTGTCGGAACGTGACGGACTGATTGACGTTTTCACCGTCGCACGCTTTGGCGACGGCGAATATCGGGCAACCGCCGTCGAAACGATTGATTTGATTCGTCGGATTCAAAATCACGACGACAGCGGTCAGCCGAATTTCCATCAGCAGCGATTGGTGACGGGCATTCTCGTGACGGGGACGGCAGAACGCCCCGAAATTTATGTCACATCGAGCGATTACCGCGAAGGCTGGAATCAAGATGTGGGCGTCGATGTTGAAACGCGCGTCGATTCCAACTCCGGCATCCTCTCGCGTCTGTCGTGGCGCGGGGACAGATGGGAGCGCGTCGATCTGGTGCGTGGACTGCCGCGCAGCGCGAATCAACACGCGACCAATGGAATGGCGCTTGCTGAAGATGGCATTCTGTACGTCGCACAGGGCGGCGTCACCAATATGGGCGCGCCGTTCACCAATCTCGAAAATTATCCAGAAATGATGTATTCAGCGGCGATCCTCACCGTCGATCTCAAGCAGATTACCACGCCGCCATTCGATCTACCGACGTTAGATGATCCAGATCGACCCGGTGGGAACGATGAAAACGATCCGTTCGGCGGCAATCGCGGCAAGAACCAAGCGATCATCACGTCCGACTCGCCCGTGCAAATCTTCGCGTCTGGTTTTCGCAACCCATATGACCTCGTGCTAACCCAAGCGGGACAGTTCTACACGACCAACAACGGCGCGAACAGCGGTTGGGGCGGCTATCCGTTGGACTGTACCGACACGATTCGCTCAGAAGTGTATCCGACCGATCTTGCCACCATTCACCACATCACGCTCGGCTACTACGCAGGACATCCCAATCCAGCGCGCGCCGCCGCCGATCCGCGCCAGTGCAACTATATTGCGCCCGCCGACACCGATGCCCAGTGGTTATGGGAAGGTTCCCTGAATGGGATTGTGGAATATACCGCGTCCAACTTCGATGGCGCGCTGCAAGGCGATCTGCTGGTGGCAGATTACTACGGCAACATTTTACGAATGCTCATCAACGATGCTGGCGATCAGATCGAGAGCGGCGAACTGCTGTTTACTCAATTTGGCAATAATCCAGTTGATATCACGGCTGTTGGTGACGAGGGTGGTTTTCCCGGCACGATTTGGGTTGCTGTCATCGGCTCAGATCGGATTCAAGTGTTTGAACCGGGCGATTACGCCGGCGGGACGATTCTCGACCCACTCGGTCAAGTCCTCGATCCGAGCGGCGACGAAGACGAGGACGGTTTCACCAATGCGGACGAACTCGATAACGGCACGAATCCGTATTCGCAGGGACAGCGCCCGTCCGACGTGGATAACGATGGCGTTTCGGATCAAAACGATTTGAACGACGACAACGACGCGCTGTCTGATCTTGTAGATCGCTTCCCACTCGACCCGGATGACGGCGCAGCGACCACGCTCCCGTTGACGCTCACATTCGATGCGGGCGGGTCGTCGGGTATCTTGGGGACGGGCTTCACGGGGTTGATGACGAACGGCGGGATCGATTACGCGCGGCTGTACGACGCCGAGCGCATTATTCCGGGCGCGGCGGTGGGGTTGCTGACCATTGAAAACATCGCTTCCGGCGCTGACGATGCCGCGCGCAACACCCAACGCGGGGCGTTCCAAGTTGGTTTTACGCACGAAGGCGCGTTCACGGCACAGGCACGCATCGCTGCGCCGTTCTTTGACGGTGTGCCAGCCCAACCGGATCAATCGATTGGCTTCTTCATCGGCACAGGCGATCAGGATAACTATGCAAAAATTGTCCTGAATGCGGTCGGGTTGCAAGTCATGGTCGAGAGCGGCGGACAAGCGGTATTCACCGATTTTCCGCTCGATTTGCTCGATCTACCTTCGATTGATCTGTATCTCATGGTTGGGGACGACGGCGGGCTGCGCGCGGGCTATCGCGCACCAACCGACGAGATCGTTTTGCTCGGTGAACCGCAGTTCCCGACATGGCTGCAAAATCGGACGGTGCTGGCGGTTGGCGTGATCGCCACATCGCCGCAATCGACGCCGTTCACCGGGATTTGGGATTTTATCGACGTGCGGGCAGGTGAGTAGTGGAATACCGAAATTAGAGCGTGTCTGCAAACGCTCTAGACCACAAATGATGAAGGCGTATTCCAGTGGGATGCTCGCCGTTTGACGAATGTCCCACCGGAACGCCCCTACAGTCTCATACCATTAGAATATTGTAACCTGAGTTTCGGATAGGTATTTTGCGTGACTTTAGGGTTCACCTCACCCCCCCACGTTGTGGCTGAGGGGAGGACACGTTTTCAAGAACCTCACCCCCTGACCCCCTCTCCACTGCGTAGAGAGAGGGAACACAAGGCGGAAACTCCCCCTCTCCACGCAGTGGAGAGGGGGCTGGGGGGTGAGGTGAAGCTATGTCTAGCCGACGCCGACGATACCGACGTGACCGACCTCATAACTGATCATGCTATGCGATGTGCGAATTTCCAGCACCGCGACCAACACACCCACGAAGAAACTTAACGTCCCCGTGAGAAACACAATGAGCGCCGCCGTAAAGAGCCAATCAAGGCTCGACGCGCCAGCCGCCGCGATGATGAACATATCGGTCACGAAGAACAACACCGACAGATAGAGCAGAAAAATCGAGTCGCGCAATTGGGCATGACGCCCAAGCAGCAGCGGCAGTTGATGATCGATCAGCGCGATCCGCTCACTGCCAAGATCGGTGAACATGCTGGCGCGGCTGCCGTCGGGCAGATGGCACAGACTCAACCGTTCTTGAGCCATCAAACGCATCCGGTCGTTGACCGCGCCATAGCGGGTGAGCAGTCCGTTGACGAAGATCGAACAGGCGCTGATCATCACGACGGGCGCGATGATCGATTGGATGATAGCCGCGATGGCTTGGGCAGTCATAGCGCGTTCCCTTGATAATTAGTCGGCGTCCGCGCTGATGATGACATGCACTTTGATCGCTTCTTTAACGTCGAGCAAGGTTTGGAACATCGCTTCGTAATTCGCCAATCCGTCAATCGGATGCGTTAGCAGTTTGGGCAGCCAACCCGGATACGCGGCTTGGGTGGTCGCAAAGTCCGAAACGCCTTGTTCAAAGTAGCCGCGATGGGCGTTCACTGTCCCGAACATCACTTTATTGCCCAATACGAAATCCAAGTTGAGTTTATCGCTGGCAACCTCGGTCTTGGTCGTGCCGCCCGTAATCGATGACAAAATCAAAATGCCGTTCTTCGCCAACACGTTCGCCGCCTCGAAGATTTGCGGCGACGATCCGCTTGCCTCGAAGATCAGATCGAATGGACCGTACTGCGCGGCAGCATCTACCATGTTCATCTGGCGCGTGCTGACGTAACGCACGCCAATCTCGGATAAGAGGGTCGAATTTTGCGTCGGCGGTTCGGAGCGCGCGAAGACCGTCACCTCGATGCCGCGCAGTTTCAACCCCAGCGCGGCGAGAATGCCGAGCGGGCCCGCCCCAATGACGGCGGATTTGCGCGGCTTCCAGACCTTGAGTCGGCGTTGAATTTCAAACGCTTGGATGATGCCCTTTTCGATGATGCTCATCGGTTCCAACAAGACCGCGACGTCCTTCAATTGGACGGGGATTTTGACGAGAAATTCCGGGTCTTCGACGAAACGTTCGGTCAAAAAGCCGTGCCGCCGGCTGATGCCGCGCTCGAAATAGGTGCTGTCGGAGGTCATATCGTTGGTGCCAATCACATCGAACAGCGAGTGACCGGGGCGACGAACGGTTGGCACGACATAATCGCCAACGGCGAGTTCGGTCACGTTTGCGCCAACGGCGATCACGCGCCCCAGACACTCATGCCCCGTGACCAGATAATCGAAGCCTTCTGGAGCCGTCCCATACGAACCGACATACAAGTCTTTGTCCGTGCCATCCTGACCGACGGTCAGGATTTTGACGAGGACGCCGCGCCCGCCGGGAATCTCGTCAAGCGAGGGTTCAGGCAGATCAACGAGAAAAGCGTGCTTGGCTTGACGCGGGGTGATAGCGACAGCTTGCATGGTTTCGTCTCCTGTGCGATTGAGTACTGGTTCAATGATACCTAAGCCTGCGGTGAATCCGATGATTTGCCCTGCTGGTGGATCAAATCTGCCACCAAGCCAGTCCAGCCCGTTTGGTGACTTGCGCCCAGTCCAGCGCCCGTATCCCCGTGAAAGTATTCGTGAAACAGCACATGATCGCGCCAGTGTGGATCGCGTTGAAACTGCTCGACCGCGCCGTTGAACGGGCGCTGACCGTTCGCGTCGCGCTTGAACACGGCGATCAAGCGGCGCGACAGGTCGTCCGCGATTTCTTTCAGCGTGAGGTATTGTCCCGATCCGGTGGGACATTCGACTTTGAAATCGTCGCCATAGTAGTGATGAAACTTTTGCAGCGACTCGATCAAGAGATAGTTGATCGGGAACCAGATGGGCCCGCGCCAATTGGAGTTGCCGCCGAATAAGCCGCTGCGCGACTCGGCGGGTTCGTAAGCGACCATATAGCTCATGCCGCTGATATCAAGCCGATAGGGCGAATGCGCATGGACTTTGCTGATCGAGCGGATGCCGTAGTCGCTGAGAAACTCGTTGGGATCGAGCGCACGGTTGAGCAACCGCTTCAGTCGGTGTCCGCGTACCAGTGCCAAAAGCCGCCGTTCATCCGCGCCCGGAACCGTCCAATGCGAGACCAATGCTGCCAGCGCGGGACGATGTTCGAGGAACCATTCCAAGCGTTTGCGAAAATCGGGCAGCGACGCCAACTGATCTGGATCGATGGTCTCGACCGCCAGCAGGGGAATCAGCCCCGTCAGCGAACGCACCCGCAGATGGAGCGGGTCGATGCCGGGCGCGCACAGCACATCATAGAAAAATTCGTCTTGTTCATCCCACAGCGACAAACCCGATTCGCCTAAGTCAATGAGCGCGCCGGCGATGTACAAGAAATGCTCGAAATACTTGGTGGCAATGTCCTCATAGGTCGCGTTCGTGCGCGCCAATTCGAGCGCGATGGTCATCAAATTGAGCGAGAACATCGCCATCCACGCCGTGCCGTCGCTCTGGTCGATGTGTCCGCCTGTCGGCAGCGTCGCGCTCCGGTCAAAGACGCCGATGTTGTCCAGACCGAGAAATCCGCCCTGAAAAACATTGCGCCCGTCTGCGTCTTTGCGGTTGACCCACCAGATGAAGTTGAGTGACAATTTGTGAAAAATCCGCTCCAAAAAGGCAGAATCGCCTACGCCCGTTTGTTCTTTGTCGATCTGATAGACGCGCCATGCCGCCCAACCGATCACGGGCGGATTGACATCTCCGAACGCCCATTCGTAAGCCGGAATTTGTCCGTTGGGATGTTGAAACCATTCCCGCAGCAGCAAAATCAGTTGGTCTTTGGCGAAGGTGCTGTCCACGCGCGCCAGCGGGATACAATGAAAGGCGAGATCCCATGCCGCGTACCACGGATATTCCCATTTGTCGGGCATCGAGATCACGTCGGCATTATTGAGATGCCGCCAGTCGCGGTTGCGCCCGGCTTTGCGTTCGCGCGGGGGCGGGGGTTGACCGGGATCGCCCTGAAGCCACTGATCGACATCGAAATAATAGAATTGCTTCGACCACAGCATCCCCGCGAATGCCTGGCGTTGGATACGCGCTAAATCGGCATCGAGTCCGGCGGGTTGAAGGGCGTGGTAGAACGCATCGGCTTCTTGCTGGCGCGCCGCGAAGATCGCATCGAAGTCTCCAAACGGCGCAGCGGTGGCATGACTCCCGATCTTGGTCAGGCGCAGCCGCAGCGTGAGCGTCGCGCCCGCCGCGAGGGTTCGGGCGTAATGTGCCGCGCCTTTCGTCCCGTATTGATCGGGATTAACGGCTTCACTGTCCTGATCGACGATGAAGCGATGAAACGCATCCTTGCTGTAATCCGAACCTTGAACGCCGAACAGACGGCTCGTGTTCGTCTCGTTCTCGGTGAACAATAGTTGGTCGGCATCCTCGGTATACAACTGATAGTGACCGAGCGATGGGTGGCGCGCGTCAAATCCGACGACCCCATCGTCGATAATGCGCCCTAATTCGGGGCGCGTATCGTCGTAGCCCCACGACCACGTATTGCGAAACCAGAGCGTCGGCAGCAGATGAAGATCAGCAGGATCGGGCGCGCGATTGGTTGCTTGGATGCGAATCAGGATGTCGTGTGCGCCATGTTTGGCATATTCCACGACGATATCGAAGTAGCGATCTTCAGCGAACACGCCCGTATCGAACAACTCATATTCGGGCATCGTTCGGTCGCGCCGCCGTGATTCTTCCAGAAGCTTGTCGTAAGGGTAGGCGGCTTGGGGGTATTTGTAGAGCATTCGCATATAGCTGTGAGTCGGAGTACTGTCGAGGTAGAAATAAGCTTCTTTCACATCTTCACCGTGATTGCCCTGCGAACCAGTCACCCCATACAGGCGTTCTTTCAGGATCGGGTCACGTCCATTCCACAACGCCAATGCAAAGCACAATCGCTGCTGCTGATCGCTAATCCCGGCAAGTCCATCCTCGTTCCATCGGTAGGTGCGCGACCGGGCATGATCGTGGGGGAAGTAATCCCATGCGTCGCCGCCCGCGCTGTAATCTTCGCGCACAGTTCCCCAAGCGCGTTCGCTGAGGTAGGGACCCCAATGCCGCCAGGATGTGTCCGCGTTTAATCGTGCATGTTCAGCCGTATTTTGATCGGACATGATGGTTGACCTCAATGCGTCGTAAGAGCAGATTCCGGTCTATTTTGTCATACGTAGAAAAAGCGTGTTCGGATGTACTTGTCACAGATATTTTATGCTGTTGTCTCGAAAGCGCGAATCGCCATCGTTTCACGCCCATTGCTTGCTGATTTGGGGTGTCGATCAGGCAGAACATGATCGATCTTAACCGGCGCATTCACGGCGTAACGCATAGCGGGCTGGTAGATACACGTTCTGACATCACACTGCTGGCGCGCGGGCGTGACGCAGCGGCGAACGATGAGCGGTATCGTGTGGGCTTGGGGCGGGTGCTGTTGTTGGGCTTAGAATTTTTGGTTGCCGCTGACATCATCCGCACGGTTGCTATCGCGCCAACTTTTCAAATGGATTTGGAGCGGAGGATAATGGGGGATGCCATATACAACATCCCCCGACGCATTAATTCGCGTGGACGGTGACGCCGTTCTCTAGCAGTTCTTTCAACGACGAGAGATCGCTTTCAAATTGCCGTTTCATCGCGCGGGCGACCATCGGTTTGGCGAGGCGACCGAGCAAGTTGTTATCCATATCGCCATCAATTCGTGCATTTAACTCTGTACCGCCGTCGATTTCCTTGAACGAAACGCGGACTTCAAACGAAAGGGGAGAATCGGGGTCACGGTAGGCAAATTCATACGGCGCGTTATAGGTGATGACTTCTGGGTGAACTTCGGTTCGCATTCCCCATAAATTTGACGACGTGATTATAGCGCGTACCCACCTTTGTCGGTTCGCTGCCCACCTTCTCGGTACTGACGGTGGCGGTTTGCCAGTTGATGCAACCCTTCAAACATGTCGCGTTCTTGAATACTTCTTCGATAGGGCGATTGATGACGGTACTGAGTTCCATGATGACGGACATGATTTAACTCCTAAAATTTAACTTTCTTCACTGAAAATATCTCGTTTTAAGACTTATTGCAAGCGATGAAAAATGAAGAATGTGTTAACAATACTGGTTTTGTACGGGCTTGGCGCTCCAAGTCGGATGGCTCCACGAACTTCACCACGTATTGTATCGTCGGCACGTTGTCACAAAACGCCGCTTATGCTATGATTTCCGCTATCGTAGCAAGAAAACCTAAAGGAGGCATTAACCATGTTATCCAACCACCTCATCATTCCGCCTATCGAGGCTGGCACGCTTGGATTGCACTGCGCCTAGACACTATCCAAAGTCGATCAACGTTTCTCTGCGAAAGCGGGTTTCCGCCCAATGTTCGCATCCGAATTGAACCCCTTGGATAGTTCGCTCCGTCCTGTTGTGATTCTCCCTTAAGCGCCAGTCTGATCAGCCGAACCTGACGAACGCCTAGTGTGTCGTCGTCGTCTTGTGCTGCCTGCGGCACACCCCATAAATCTGGCTTCTTACACGGCGTGGTCTGGTCGTTGCTCCAGCACCACGATGATGCCGTGTGTCCTTGAGGAGAATCTACTCGTGAGTCTTCGTTTTCGGAAGTTTTTCTCGTACTACAAACCCTATCGACGGTTATTTTTCGCAGATGTGATCTGCGCGGTGATCGTGGCGGCGATTGCGCTGATCCTGCCGTTGTGCGCGCGGTATATCACTCAGAATGTGCTGGCGGAAAACGCGCCCGACCCGCTCTCCCAAATCGCCAGCATGGGGGCTGTCATGCTGGCACTGATTGTCGTTCAAACCCTATGCAATACATTTGTCGATTATCAGGGTCACGTCATGGGATCGTTGATGGAAAGCGACATGCGGGCTGAGTTGTTCGACCATTATCAAAAGCTGTCTCTCAGCTTTTACGACGAACAAAAAACGGGGCAGTTGATGTCCCGACTGACCAGCGATTTGACGGCGATTTCCGAGTTGTATCATCACGGACCGGAAGAAGCCATCATTGCCGTGTTGAAGTTTGTCGGTGCGTTCGTCATCTTGATGACGATCAACGTCGGTCTCACGGTGATCCTATTCCTCTTTCTGCCGATCATGGCGGTCTATGCGCTTTATTTCAATCGGCTTATGAACGCCGCTTGGATGCGGAGTCGGGAGCGAATCAGCGACATTCATGCCCAGGTCGAAGACGCGCTTTCCGGTATTCGGGTGGTGAAGTCGTTTACCAACGAAGCCATCGAAAAGCAGAAGTTTGCCTACGAAAACAATCGTTTCGTCCAGAGCCGAAGAGACGGTTATCGAAGTGATGCGTACTTTTATGGTGGGATGATGGCGTTCACGCAGTCCATCACCATCGCGGTCATCATTTTTGGTGGGGCAGCCATCGTGAATGCTGATTTGGAGTTGGCTGATTTGCTCACCTATTTGTTGTTCGTCGCCGTCCTCGTCGATCCCATTGAGAAGTTTGTGAATCTCTCCCGGTTGTATCAGGAAGGCATCACAGGCTTCAACCGATTCATCGAAATCATGGCGGTGGCACCGGATATTCAAGACTCGGTTGATGCAATCGAACTGATGGACGTTGAGGGGCAAGTAACGTTCAGCAACGTCGGCTTCCAGTACAAGCGAGACCATCGTTATGTCTTGAAGGACATCTCGCTGCATATCAATGCGGGAGAATATGTGGCACTGGTCGGAACGTCGGGCGTCGGCAAAACCACCCTTTGTTCCTTGATTCCGCGTTTTTATGAAGTGACTGAGGGCGCAATCCTGCTCGATGGTCAGAACATTCACGATGTGAGTTTACGATCATTGAGAAGCAACATCGGTGTCGTTCAGCAAGATGTTTATCTATTTGCTGGTACCGTCTTAGAGAACATCCGCTACGGAAAACTCAATGCAACGCGCGAAGAAATCATCGAGGCGGCAAGGAAAGCAAATGCTCATGACTTCATCGTGCGATTGCCGAATGGATATGAGACGGATATTGGACAGCGGGGCGTGAAATTATCTGGCG
Organism: Anaerolineae bacterium; assembly: GCA_034437055.1. Lineage (GTDB taxonomy): Bacteria > Chloroflexota > Anaerolineae > Aggregatilineales > Phototrophicaceae > Flexifilum. The sequence goes on along the minus strand of DAOTUQ010000064.1, from coordinate 26,069 downwards.
GGCAGAAGCAGCGGTTGAGCATCGCGCGCGTTTTCTTGAAAGACCCGCCCGTGATCATCTTCGATGAAGCGACCAGCGCCTTGGACAATGAAAGCGAGCAGGCGGTTCAGGACTCATTGGAGCAGTTGACTCACAACCGCACGATGATCGTCATCGCGCATCGTTTGTCCACGATCAGAAATGCACAGCGCATTCTTGTGCTGACGGATGAAGGCATCGATGAACAAGGCACGCATGACGATCTCATTGCGGCGGGTGGCACCTATGCGCATCTCTACAACATGCAGTCAAAATTGTCGTAGTTCGCTATGAAAGCAGATAAAAGCAACCTCACCCCAAGACGAGTTTTATCCGTCATCCCTCTCTATGTGGACACCTGAGGAGAGGACATGTTTGAGTTTCTCCCTCATCGACCTCACCCCCCGACCCCCTCAGCCGGTACGGGTGAGGGGAGGACATGTTTGGTTTTCTCCATGATTCACCTCACCCCCCAGCCCCCTCTCTACGCAGTGGAGAGGGGGTCAGGGGGTGAGGTTCTTGAAAAGGTGTCCTCTCCTCAGTCCGGTACGGAGAGGGGGTTGGGGGCGGAGGTTTCAGCGTTTGCAGACAGACCCTAATGCCATCACCACATTATTCCGACTTTCCCGCAGCGCGCCTTTGCGCTAAAAATAGGCGTATCTATTGGACACGGGCATAAACGGGGCAGCGGCATGTACAAAATCGTATTACTGCGACACGGTGAGAGCGCTTGGAACAAAGAGAATCGGTTCACGGGTTGGACGGATGTCGATCTGACCGAAAAGGGTGTGCAAGAAGCAACCACCGCCGGGCAACTGCTCAAGGCGGAGGGCTATACGTTCGATGTGGCGTATGTCTCTGTCCTCAAGCGGGCGCTGCGCACGCTGTTCATCACGCTCGATGAGATGGATTTACTGTGGATTCCCACCTACAAATCGTGGCGGCTCAACGAACGGCATTACGGCGCGCTGCAAGGGCTGAACAAAGCCGAAACCGCCGCGAAGTTTGGCGACGAACAGGTGCTGATTTGGCGGCGCAGCTATGCCGTGCCGCCGCCACCGTTGTCCACCGATGATGCGCGCTATCCGGGCAGCGATCCGCGCTACGCCGAACTGACCGCCGCCGAACTGCCGCTGACTGAATGCTTGAAAGATACTGTTGCGCGCTTTTTGCCCTATTGGCACGCGACGATTGCGCCGATGGTGCAGTCGGGCAAGCGCGTGATTGTAGCGGCGCACGGCAACAGCATCCGCGCGCTGGTCAAGTATCTCGACAATGTGAGCGATGAGAATATCGTTGAACTGAACATCCCAACCGGGATTCCGCTGGTCTACGAACTCGACGCTGATCTGAAGCCCATTCGCAGTTACTATTTAGGCGATCAAGCGGCGGCGAAAGCGGCTGCGGCAGCCGTTGCGGCACAGGCGAAGGTCAAAAACTAAGCACGCCACATCCATCCTCCAAGATGTGCGCTGTCGGTCTTGGGGGATGAGCTTTGTCCCCCCTTCCTCTATAATCCGCATCGTTTAGCTCAGCATTGAAGGGTGTTTTTCATGTCCATCCGTACCGAACCCGTGACCCTGATCGCCCCCTACGGCGGTCAACTGGTCGATCTGCGCGTCCCCGACGCCGAACGCGAGACGTTCAAGTCATACGCAGTTACACTGCCGTCGATCCAAATTTCTGACCGCGCCCTGTGCGATCTCGAACTGCTGGCAACGGGCGGCTTTTCGCCGCTGGATCGCTTTATGGACAGCGCCGATTATCGCCGCGTTCTCGAAGAAATGTGCTTGGCGAACGGCACGCTGTTCCCGATGCCGATCACGCTGCCCGTCGAGCAGACGCCCGAAATTCATTTCGACCGCGAGATTGCACTGCGCGATAGCAAGAACAACCTAATCGCCGTCATGACGATTGAAGATATTTACGCTTGGGATCGCGACGAGCTGTGTCTGAAAGTGTTCGGCACGCTGGATAACAAGCATCCGCTGGTGGCGGAAACGGCGCGTTGGGGTAAAACCAACATCAGCGGGCGGTTGCGCATCTTGAGTCTGCCGCTGCACTACGATTTCCGCGAGATTCGGCTAACGCCCGACCAAGTGCGCACGAAATTGGCATCGTATGGGCATCAGAACATCGTCGCCTTCCAAACGCGCAATCCGCTGCACCGTGTGCATGAAGAATTGACGCATCGTGCGGTTGCAGAGATCGACGGCGCGCTGCTGCTGCATCCGGTTGTCGGCATGACGCGACCCGGCGACGTGGATCATTACACGCGCGTGCGTGGTTACAAGGCACTCGCCGCCACGTATTATGAGCCGAACCAGATTTTGCTCTCGCTCTTACCGCTGGCGATGCGCATGGCGGGTCCGCGCGAAGCCGTGTGGCACGCGATCATCCGGCGCAATTACGGCGCGAATCACTTCATCGTCGGGCGCGATCATGCGGGTCCCGGCAATGATTCGACGGGCAAAGCCTTTTACGGACCCTACGACGCGCAAGAACTCGTCGCCAAATACGCGGACGAAATCGGCGTGAAGATGATTCCGTTCACCGAATTGACCTACTTGCCCGACGAAGACCGCTACGAAGAAGCCTCAAAACTGCCGCCGGGCGCAAAAACGGCGTCGATCTCTGGCACGCAAGTGCGCGAACAATACTTGAATCAGGGCAAGCTGCTGCCGCCGTGGTTCACGCGCCCGGAAACCGCCGCCATCCTCGCGGAGACGTACCCGCCGCGCCATCAACAGGGCGTGTGCATCTGGTTCACAGGCTTGAGCGGATCGGGCAAGTCCACGACTGCCGAAATCTTTGCGCTGTTGATGATGGAACACGGACGACGTACCTCGATGTTGGATGGCGATGTCGTCCGCACGCATTTGAGCAAGGGACTCGGCTTCAGCAAGGAAGATCGGGATACGAACATCCGACGCATCGGCTATGTGGCGTCGGAGATCGTGCGGCATGGCGGCGTTGTGGTCTGCGCCGCCGTCAGCCCGTACCGCGCCACGCGCGAACAAGTCCGCCAGATGATCGATGAAGGGCATTTTATCGAAGTGTTCGTCGATACGCCGCTGGATGTGTGCGAACAGCGCGACGTGAAAGGCATGTACGCGAAGGCGCGGCGCGGGGAAATCACGGGCTTCACCGGCATCGACGATCCGTATGAAACGCCGCTCAACCCAGAGTTGACGCTCGATACGGTTACGTATACGGGTGAGGAAAACGCGCGGCGTGTGGTCGAATACTTGCTGGCACAGGGGTTCGTGCGGTAAACAGGAAAGGGCGTCCAACCGGGACGCCCTTCATTCAAATCGTCGCCAATTGGGTTAGAACCAGCTATACCGCACGGTGTATGTGATCACCGTCTCGCCATCCGGCGGGACTTCGACGCGAAATTCGACCGTGTTGTTGTCGGTTTGCGTGTAACTGTGCGTCGCAGTCAAGATTTCCCAGTTCGTCCAGCGGAACAGATGCTCCGGCACGCGGATTTCGACGGTCTGATCTTCTTTGCGGTTGCGCAGTCGGATTTCATACGTTTCTTCGATGATGGTGTTGGCGATCTGCTGAAAACTGGTCTGCTTGCGTTCGCCCACGAGATCGAAGGCGTTGCCCAAGAAGATTTCAACATCTTCGCCTTCCGGCGTGTGGTCGATGACGTTCTCGCCAATCAACAGCGCAGCATCATCGATATCCTGCTGATAGACGCGGATGCGCCCGGCGGGCAAGTCTGCGCCCAAGCCATTTTCTGCGTCCGTCGTGAACTCCAAGTAGGTCTGCACGTCGGTCATGCCAATGCCGCCGTAATATTGATCGGCGTAGGGACCCCCGCCGTAGTACGGATAGCTGTTCTCGTAGACGTAGAAGGTGTGGGCGGGAACGCCCGTGCCGTTGACGAACTCGACTTGTTTGGTTTCGTTGTCCGCGACGGTCACGGGACGCGCAATCTCGTATAAGTTGTACTCGAATAATTCGCGCTGTTGGACGCGCGCTTCGGGCGCTGCCGATGCTGCGATCCCATCCGCGAACAGCATTTCGTTCATGACACTCGCATCGGGCAGACGGTTCACATCGCCCGCGATCAGCTTGACCTGCGCATCGCGGAAGGTCGCGCCGCTGGTGTTGGTCAGCGTGATCCAGCCGTTGAGATCGAGCGAGGTGTTATCGCGCGCCAGCAGGACGTTGTAATCGGCGCTCCAGTTCATGCCGCCCGTCAGGTACGTCAGTTGGACTTGCTGTTCGCCCGCCGCCGCGCTCTCGATGAGCCAACGCAGCGTGGGGCGCGTGATCAAGCCGTCGGACAGCGCCGGGAAGCGGATATCGCGCACCTGTGCCAAGCTGATCACGATGATCTGTCCGTTATCATCGCGGAGAATGACCTCGCCATTGCGTCCGCTGAGAAGCTGTCCAGCGAAGATCGTGCCATCATCCGCGACCAATTCGATCCGCTGATCGAGATACCGCTGCAACAGCGCGCCAGAGTTGACCAGATCGAACACATAGTTCTGTTCCAGCACGAACGTTCCCGTCGGGTCGGTCAGCGAAACAAATGTGACCGACGTGGCATCGATATAAGCGGCAACATCGGTGAAATCGAGCGTGTTCACGCCCGCGTCAAGCGCGAATGTGCGGCGATCCACCACCAGCGCCGTCCCCTGATTGTAGATGGCAAGGGCGACACCATCGGAGGCGGGCTGTGAGTCTTGCGCGACGGGCGCGGCGACCGTATCAGCGGCGCGCGTGAGCAGGGACGGCGCGGCGAATGCGCCGATGAGCAGGGCGGTACTGGCGGCGACGAGCAAACGTTTCGATGTCATGGACAATTCCTTTCGCGGTATCATTGAAGGGTAGACGTTGGAGCAGGGCGAATCGTTCCCAACGAGGCGATCCTGACGAAGCAAGCCAATCCGTACAACGGCGTGAACGCGCATCTCAACCGCTTTTTGCAATCGAGCGGTTGGGAGTCGTTTCATGGTGCGTTGATCGAAACTATGGTCGATATGCTCGATCCAGAGCTGCCCGATCATTACATCGTCACAAGCGATGAATCGTTGCAAATCAGCGCACAAAGCGCCGATGAAAGCGTGCGTACCATCAAAATCAAACCCCACTTGACCGCTTACCCAACTGGATACCGACGCCGATCAAGCCAAGATGCGCGCGCTCATGGAAACGCAGAATCGCTAACGCTGCGTTAAATCTTGTCGGCGCTTGTTGACTACGAAAATCGCGTGATATAATACCCCTAATCTATGGGGTTTATCCTCGAAATAATGACCAACGAAAAACCTGATCAACCTCCCCAGCCGCGCCTAAACGCAGGGGGATACCGTTGACCGACAACAACACGTCCACGATTGCTGTCTTAGCAATCTTGATTGCGCTACATGGATGTTTGGAATTTGCCTTTGCGGCATTGAGCAACTGTCGCCGCGCCCCGCTGCAAGAACGCGCCTCTCAAAATCACATCAATGCTCGCCGCGCGTTGAAGCTGTGCGACGATTTGCTGCGGCTGCACATGGCAAACGATTTCATGCGGATGGTCTTGCGCTTCACAATGGCGGGCGTCGCCGTGATCGGCTTCAGCGTACCGTTGATGCAAGCCGACGGCAGCGCGCTCAATCCGAGTGCGGCGCTGGCGATTGCGCTCATCCCGACGGCATTGGCATCATTTCTGTTCGGTGGTGTACTGCCTGCTGCGCTTGGCTCTGCCTACGCCGATCAAGCTGCACTCACTGTCGCGCCGCTGATGCGCGCGCTGCTGTTCGTCCTCAGCCCAATACTGGCGGCGCTGATCGCGCTCAACCGCGCCGCTATTCGGCTGGCGGGGAGCGAGGCGCTCGATAAAGCCGTGACCGAAGAAGCAATCATGACGCTGGTCAATGTCGGACAGCAAGACGGCACGATTGAAGACGACGAAAAAGCGATGATTTATTCGGTCTTGCAGTTCAACGAAACCATCGCGCGCGAGGTCATGATCCCGCGCCCCGATGTGGATGCCGTCGAAATCAACACCTCGCTGGACGAGGTGCTGCAAGAGTTCATCCGCAGTGGACACAGCCGTATTCCTGTCTATGAAGACAGCATCGACCGCGTGCGCGGCGTGCTGTACGCCAAAGACATGCTGACACTGCTGGCAGCAAACATTCACAACGACATTATGCGCAAGCCGCTGCGCGATATCATGCGCGCCGCCTATTTCGTGCCAGAGACCAAGCGCGCCGACTCGTTGTTCAAAGAGATGCAGGACAACAAGACCCATATCGCCATCATCGTGGACGAATACGGCGGCACGGCGGGCTTGCTGACCATCGAGGATTTGATCGAAGAGATCGTCGGGGATATCCGCGACGAGTTCGATGTGAACGAAGAAGCTGAATACGTCCAATCGGGCGAGGGCGAATACATCGTCGATGGCAGCATGAACCTAGACGATCTGGATGATTTGCTTGGTTTGGCGCTCCCCGCCGACGACAATGACTCCATCGGCGGCTTGATCTACAGCCGCTTGGGGCATGTGCCAGAAATCGGGGAGACGCTGACGCTGGATGAGCAGCGGCTCGTGCTGCGGGTGACGGAGGTCGATGATCGGCGCATCCGCAAGGTTCATATCACACGTCTGCCCGAACCACCACCGCCTGGCAGCGACGAGCGTGATACGCCAACCAACGGTAAGCGCCTCGAGACTGGGAAGTTCAGTGCCATCGGCAAAAACCGCGAGACTGCCAAAGACGACGAATTGATGCAGTCGCAGCCCGATGTTTCATCAGGCGTGCAGCCTGCACACACCGCATGAACGACGTTGAGCTATCGATGCGCGCGCTGATCGACGACGCGCGCGCCGCCACCAAACACGCTTACTGTCCTTACTCGCATTATCCCGTCGGCGCGGCGCTGTTGGCGCGCGATGGGACGATTTACACCGGCTGCAATGTTGAGAATGCAGCGTATCCGGCGGGAATCTGTGCCGAACGGACGGCGCTGGTGAAAGCGATCAGCGAGGGCGCGCGCCAGTTCGACGCGCTGGCGGTCGTGACGCGCGACGGCGGATCGCCATGTGGCATCTGTCGTCAGATGCTCTATGAGTTCGCGCCGCATTTGCGCGTGATCATCGCGGACATGGACGGCAAGATCAGCTACGACGGCGACTTATCCGCCTTGCTTCCGTTCGGATTTGGTGCCGAACACCTCGCATGACGCGCCCCGAACGCGAACGCTCGTTCCGCACGCCCGCACTCATCCTTAAGCGGCGCGATTTTGGCGAAGCCGACCGGATGCTGACCATTCTGACCCCCGACGATGGCAAATTGGATGTCTTGGCAAAGGGCGCACGCAAACTGACCAGCCGCAAGACCGGACAGGTCGAATTGTTCACGCGCGCGGACATGCTGCTCAGTCGCGGGCGCGAGATCGGGCAGGTGACGCAAGCGGACATGACCGCGCCGTATCTGCCACTGCGCGAAGATTTGACGCGCGGCGCGTATGCCAATTACGCCGTCGAACTGCTGGATCGCTTCACGACGGACAGCGACGAACACGACAGCGGACGGCTGTTCAAGCTGTTGGATGCGACGTTCGAGCGGCTGTCAACGGCAGTCGATCCGCGCCTTGCCGTGCGCTACTACGAGATTCACCTGCTGGATCGCGTCGGTTTTCGCCCAGAACTGCATGAATGTGTCATCGAACGCGAACCGATTCAGCCAGAAGATCAATTCTTCAGCGTGTCCGAAGGCGGCATCGTCTGCCCGACGTGCGGGGCGCGTGCGCGTGTCTCGCTGAACGCGATTAGCTTGGGCGCGCTCAAAGTCTTGCGCCATTTGCAGCGCAGTTCGTATGACGTGGTGGCAGCGCTGAACCTGTCGCCCGCGCTGCACGACGAGACCGAACGGCTGATGCTTGGCTATCTAACGTATCTGTTGGAGCGGCGCGTGCAGAGCGTCGAGTTCATCCAGCGTGTGCGCCGGATGTAATCAAAACGCGGCACGTTCCCGCCCCAAAAGCGCCGTTTTCACATCCCTAGCATCCGCATATTCAGTCAAGCACGCTTGCACGTCCGCCAACGCCGCTTCGACATCGCGCCGCGCTGAGTTTGATGCATCAAGGTGATGCGCCTCGATGGTGACGAGCAAGGCGCTGGTATCCGCGCGCGCGGCGCTCTCGGCGCTCTGACGCCAACACCACCGCCGCGCCGCGACCTGCTTCTGTGCATCCGAGAACACGACTTCGCCCACGTCGGGATGGGTCGGTTCGGCGGCGTCGAGTTCGGTGAACGTTTCCGTCCCATCCGCGAAATGCACGGTCAAGCCGTCACCCACGCCGCGCAGATCGATCATCGCAATCGGCAGCGCGTAGCGGATGCTGACCAGATTCCCGATATCGACCAACATATTGATCGATGGAATGTCGCCTTTTTTCGTCAGCCGTCGTAACAATGCCTCCGCTGCGCTGCGATACTGCGTCGGATCAATTCCGAATGCGCGGAACGCCCCTCGCCATGCCGCCAATGACGGCAGATCACTGAGGGGCGTCGTCCCAATGCGCGCGCGGACGGCGGCTTGCTCGTGCAGATAGCGCTCGTGCAAATCGGCGGGCGTCGCGGCGTTGCGCACGGTCGGCGCGTGGAGGATGCCGCCAACGATAGCGGGAAAGGTGTGGAGGATCGCAGCGTCGTAGCGAAAGAGGGTCACGTTGTCGCTTGCCGCAGCGCGCCCACGCGCCGCCGCGCCGTCATAATCAGCGCGCGCGCGCCATTGAGGATCGCGGGCAAATGCGCGCCAATTGCAATCGCCGCCACCATTGGAATCAGTTCGCTGTAGACACCCTCGAACGTGCGGAAATAGATGAAGGCTTGTGCGCTCCCCGTCGTGTCGTTCCAGTAGCTCGACCAGCCGATGAACAGCGGAATCCATAAGCTAATCGCGTCGATCAGCGCGGCGATCACACCCGGCAGCCGCACCAGCGCCGTGATCCCCAAGCCGACTGCGCCGCCCAAGCCCGCGAACGCCATCAAGCCCCAATCCGTGACCGGATATTCCAAGATCAGCCACGTAAACGCGCCCCACGTCAGCGCACCGATGCTCACGCCCACGATCAGACTCCACGCGATGATCCCCCACCACGAGAAGAAGCCGCGCATCCGCGAGGGTGCTTCGCCCGCCAAGATGGCGCGGAAGCCGTAGAGGATGCCCATCGTCAGCCCGAATGAGATGCCCTTGCTCCAGCGTTCCGGCGTGAAGATCGAGAAGCCGGGCAGATTCAGCCATGTATAGAACCCGAACGCCAGTCCCGCGCCAATAGCGGCGAACAAGAAGCGCCACGTCATGCGCGTTGGGTCTTGCGCCAATCGCCGCCAGACGTTTGCCAGCCACGCGAACAAGCGCGCCCACCATGCCACGCTGTTGGGCAGCGACGCCGCTTCATCGCGCACGACGGCGAGGGCGCGTAATGCGCCTTTCGCGCCCGTCCGCTGGCGGCGCGCGATCTCCGCGACGGCGGCTTGCGACCGAATGCGCCCAATCGTGCGTGCGGCTTGCTCGGCAACGTCGGCGTCCTCATCCTCAAGCGCGGTATGCGCCAACAGGTTATCGATATCCGGCGAATAGACGACGCCGATCCACTCGGTAGACGGATTGAAGTCGGTGTTGAGTTGACGACGAACGGTCTGCATCCAACCGCGTCGTGCGGCGTCGGGGACGAGGTTCGGCGCAGCCGTTGGCGTGCCAATGTGGGTAGGGGAGGCGACATTCTGCGCGGTGGACATCGGCATCGTGCGTAGATTGTCGTTCGCCTGATCCCCCGACGAGCGGGGCGGCACAATCAATGGCTTGGAGTAGATTTCCGAGTCGATTTCGCTCATCGGCGCGGTGCGCATGTCATCGTTGACCTCACCCCCCGACGGGCGACGCGGCGGGATAATCAGCGGTTTGGACAGCACATTGGAGTCCATCCGGTCAATCGGCGCGGTGCGCATGTCATCATCGGCGGGTTTGCGCGGTGGGATAATCAGCGGTTTGGACAGCACATCGGAGTCCATCCGGTCAATCGGCGCGGTGCGCATCTCATCGTCGGCGGGTTTGCGCGGCGTTGGCGGTGCGTACAGCGGCTTGGACAGGATTTCCCAGCCTGTTTCCGCGTCGGATAGGGTCGGCACGGGCGCGGTAATTGTGCCATCATCGGCTGCGACGGGCGGCGTCGGAGGTTTCACGACTGGGACGGGTTGTGTGCGCAGTTCGTCGCCATCGGGCGGTGTCGGTTTAGTCTGATCGCTCATCGAAATGTCCTCTCATGACCACACAGACGGGACGCTGCCCGTCGCGCGTTTGTGCGCGCGGATCGCGTGCGTCTCTAAGACGCGCAGTGCCGCCAATTTCGCCTCTTTATTGCGCTCTTGTGACAAGGCTTGCGCGACCAACTTCGGGATTTTCGGTGGGTCTTCGTCCGGCAGATGCTCCAAACAGCGCAGCGCCCGCGTGCGTGCGGCGGCGTTCTCGCTCAAGACGGCGTGCAGCGCCACCCAGCGGCGGTTATCATCGTCGAGCGCCGCCCACCAGAAATCGATCTGGAAATCGTATTCCAGCGCGCCGCGTAACAACATTTGCTGTCCGGCATCGTCCAATTCGAGCCGATTCGCATCCGCTTGCGCATAAAAGTCGTGAATCAGCATGAAATGGGTGATGCCGAGCAAGAAGCGCCCTTGTCCGCGCGCCCACGCCCGCCGCGCGCGTTTGTAGATGTCCTCCGCCTCGCGCCGCGCCATCGCTTCGGGACCGGAGCCGGGTTGTGTATTCAGCGCGCCACGATCCACGTTCAGCCCCCCTGGCACGCGCATTAGCACGCCGATATCGCCCTCTTCGCCCTGCGCATCCGGCGCGATCAACACTGCATCGCTCTGTGATGTGCGCAGATCGGTATCGCGGGAGGCAGGAATAGCGCGCGCGTTGGGCTGCGCGACCCGGCTCAACACCGCCTCGAAACCCTCGAATACGCCCATGATCGATGCGGTGCGGTCTTCCAAACGCATCGCCGTTCCCTTGCGTAAGACTTCGTGCAGCGCCATCGGCAAGCTCGGACGAATGCCCTGCGGATTCGGAATTTCGATGCCCGCTTGCAGTTGGCGCAAGGCGAGAGGCTGCGCCGCGTCGAACGGCAGTGTCCCGGTAATCATGTGGAACAGCATGATTGTGTAGCTGAACACATCCGCGCGGTGATCCAGTTGTTCGCTGGTCATTTGTTCTGGCGGCATGTAGAGCAGCGTCCCCGATCCGGGATTTTTCGCGCGTCCTTCCGGGTCAAGGATGGTCGCCAAGCCGAAATCCGCCAGATACGGCGAGCGATAGCTGTCCAGCAGGACATTGGACGGCTTGAGGTCGAGGTGAATGATTTTGCTGTCGTGCGCGTAGCTAAGTGCCTGCCCAATAGCGCGCGCCAGCCGCAGCGCCTCATCGATCCCCAACGCGCCGTCTTCAAGCGCGTCCTCGACGGAGCCGCCAGAGACGTAACGCATGACGATGTAAAGTTGTCCCTCGTAGCTGCCGAAATCGTAGATCGGCAGGATGTTGGGATGTTCCAGCCCCGCAATCGTCTTTGCCTCGCGCTCGAATAGGCGCACGGGATTGGCATTGGCTATCGACAAATCCGGCGCGATGGTCTTGATCGCCACCGTGCGATTCAACTGCGAATCGCGCGCTGACCATACATCTGCCATGCCGCCGCGCCCGATGTGTTCGACCACGCGGTAATGGCTAAATTCGACTCCGGGTTCGAGCATATGCGTTTCCCGTTTCGTTTGTCCGTCCGTGTGCCTCCATTATAGATCGGGACACGGCGCTGTGCGCTGTCGTGCGGGAAAGTCATGTTAGAATGAGCGTAATGGGGATGTTGAGGTGAATCATGACGCAAACCGTGCGCGCCGTCTACCACGACGGGCAATTGAAACTGCTCGATCCCGCTGGCTTGCAAGAGGGGCAGATCGTGACGCTGACGATTACGGCGGCAACGTCGCCGCGCGAAGTTACGCGGGAAGAAGTTACGGCGCGATTGCGGGCGGCGGGGTTGTTGGTCGAGGGCAAAGACGCAATTGATAAATCAATCGATATGGCTTCTTTGCGCGAACTCACGCCGGAAGAGCGGGATCGGATTGGTAGGTTATTAGCAGCAGATCGTCCGGTTGAAAACATCATCAGCGAAGATCGAGGCGAATATTGAGCGTCTACTTTGCGGATACCAGCGGGTTCGCCAAACGCTATGTGACTGAAACTGGAACGCGCTGGATACGTGGACTGTGCGACCCCGCCTCTGGAAATGTAATCGCTGTCTCTATGCTTGGAACGGTCGAGTTTCTGTCTCTATTAGGACGACATGTTAGGGAAGCGAAGATTAGCGCGTCTGATTACAGGGTTGTGCGCAGCGATTTTCTGTTTCATGTCCAGCGTCAATATACACTCGTCCAGCTTTCATTACGTGTGGTGACGCAAGCCCAACTCATGACCGAACGATATCCACTCCGTACCTTAGACGCGCTGCAATTGGCGTCGGCACTCGTAGCGACTAACTTCTTGCCTGATGCTCCGATTTTCATCAGCGCCGATCTCAAGCTGCTTGCCGCTGCGTCCGCCGAAGGCTTGCCGACGGATGATCCGAACGCTCATCCCTAATTCGCCCCATTTTGTGCTATAACTTCCCCATCGTGTCCCACAATCGAAAGCCATTTGCCATGAAGCGATTTGCCCTCGTGTTCCTTTGCCTCGTGTTCGCTGTTGTGCCGACGTTCGCCCAAGATGACGCCCCTACGCGCCGCGATCCTGCCGTGCTGGCGTCCGATTATCGCGGCTACGACGGGGCAATCAGCGTCTCGCCGCTGCCTGACACCTACGCCGTCGGGGATACGGGTGAATTTTGGGTCGCCACGACCACCAGCCCGACCCCCGTCCGCGTTTCTGCGACGCTGGCAGCCGTCGCGCTCGATGCGTATGTCTGGATCGAGGACGGCGTGAACGCGGGCGATGCCGCGTTGGGGACGGTCGCGGAACAAGTCGGCTCGCTGTGGTCAACCCTCCGGCTGCGCGCCAATTATGTGCAGCGCGCGCCGCTGCCCGTGCAGGGCGATGCGTCGTCGTTCGTGGATCTGACGGACTTGCTGCCCGTCCCTGATGTAGACGGCGATCCGCGCTTGCACATCCTCTACGCGCGCGATCTACGCGAGGATTTTGGCTATAACCCCGCCGACAGCTTGCTCGCGCCCCTTGCCCCAACCGAAGCGAGCAACACGCGCGAAATCCTCTATATCAATACCACGCCGTTCGCGGGCGTCGGACTCGACGATGGGCTGTACGTGTACGGCATGATCCGCGCGCTTTACACGCTGACGATTACGTACAACGTCCCCGAACAAGCGGCGTGGCTGACGGAGGCACTTAGCAGCAATGTGATCCAGCAGATTCAAGAGGTGGCGCTCGCTCCCGCCGATATCGATTCGTATTTCTCCGCGCCCGACACGACGACCTTTCTGCGTCCCTCGACATTCGCCAATCGCGGCGCGGTCAACGCGGCACAGCAGATGTTTTTGGGCTATCTCGTGCAGCAGTATGGTGCAGAGACGTTCCGCACACTGTTCCTCGCACCGGGCTTGGGCTTGAGCGCAGTCGAGGCGGCGTTGGCGGCGGGCAATTTCACCGATCCGACGACTGGCGCGCCGGTCACCGCGCGCGACTTGTTCGCGGATTTCGTCGTTGCCAACGTGATCAACGCGCCGATTGGCGACGGACGCTATGTTCACAGCGTCACGACGCTGGCTCAGGGGCAGTTCCCGCGCTTGAACCGCGCCGAGACGCTGCCCTTCACAGCGGAGAATGCGGCTGTCGCGCAGTTTGGCGCGACATATACGCTGTACCTCACAGGGGATGCGCCCGAAACCATCGCGGTCGCGTTCGATGGCGCCGCGACCACGCCGCGTTTGTCGATGGCGGATCAGGCGTCGGATGATGCGTTTTACTGGTCGGGCGTCGGCGCGGATGCCCGCCGAACGCTGACGCGCTCGTTCGATTTGGCGGATACCGAGTCGCCAGAATTGACCTTCTCGGCGTGGTACGACCTGAGCGACGGCTGGAACTATACCTACGTCTCCGTTTCGGCGGACGGCGGCGCGACGTGGGACATTTTGACGCCAGAATACGCGGGCGCTTCGACCAACACGGCTGGAATCGCGCCACGCAATCCGCACGGTGTCGCCTATGGCGCGGGCTTCACAGGTATCAGCAATCCGGCAGGCGCGCAGCCGTTCCCGATCATCGGCGTGGTGATCCAGGGCGACGGCTTCACGTTGGGCGAAGTGTCGCCGGGCGGACCTGCCGATCAAGCTGGAATTTTGCCGGGCGATCTGGTGATTGGCTATGACAGCGCGGAATGGGAGCGCACGCCGGATATCATCGGCTTGTTGACGCGCTACAATCCGGGCGACACGCTCAATCTAACCATCCAGCGCGGCGGCGAACGTCTCGATGTCCCCGTCGTGTTGGGCGCGCATCCGACACGCATCCGCCAGCCCGAACCCATGTGGCTGCCATATCGCGTCGATCTGTCCGCCTACGCCGGGGGCGCGATCCTGCTGCGTTTCGACATGGTGACGCTGCCCGGACGCACGGATCACGGCGTCGCTATCGATGACATCGCCATCGATGTGATTGAATACGCCGACAGCGCGCCGTCGGACACGGATTGGACGTTCAACGGTTGGACGCGAACGACCAACACGGTTCCGCAATCGTGGCTCGTGCAAGCGATTACGATTGGCGCGGAGGATACGCCCGCGCGCGTGCGCCGCTTGCTCGATTGGGAGTCGGATGCAGCATCGGGCGCTTGGACGCTTGATGTGGCGGCGGGCGAGGCGCTGCTGGTGATTGTATCCGCGGTAGGCGAGGAGACGGACGCAACCGGGCGGTATAATTTGAGTATTATATCGACGGAATAAATCAAAAATGGATTGCTGTATATTCACTACGATCAAAAAGCGGACGTTCTCGACCTCCGCTTCAACACGAAACCCTACCGTGCGACACGCGCAATCAATGATCTCGTCGCCGTCGCTGTCAGTGAAGATGGAAGCGTAATTAGCATTGAATTTCTACGGGCTTCACAACCGATTGAGCATTTGGCGGTGTTCCTAGCCCAAATCGAGCCTGAAAAAGCGGCACAGTAGGGGCGATGTCCCCTACTGCTCTGCCCGCGACCGCGTGCGGAAGTACCCACGCACGAAGCGATACAGTTCCAGCGCGTTTTCTGGACGCTGCCGCATTTGTTCGAGCTTGCGCCCTTCGCTGTTGTCGTCTTGCAGCACGCGCGGATCGGCTTTCTCGCAAATCGCCAACGATAATTCTGCGATCCGCTGGCAATCGACCGCCAAATCTTTGACCAGCGACCGCCGTTCTGCCAGCGAAATATCGCCCCACAAACTCTCGATCTCGGCGCGGATATCTTCCGCACTCACGCTTGGGCGCTCATCGGCAGGGAACGCGCGCAGCGCCGTCTTGATCAGGCGTGTCATTTGCTGTAACTCGCGCAACAGCAGATGGGTCGCGCGTGCGCCCATTGGATGCGGCTCACCCTCGCGTTCGGCGCGGCTGGTCAACTTGCGATTCTGCGCGAAGTAGCCGCCCATCACGCGGAATACATCGATCACCGTATAAACACCGCCTTTGCCATCCAAAAGGGTGTCCAACACCTCGTTGCTGTCGCGCGCATCGCGTTCAACGCGCGCCTTGCGATGCTGCGATGCCAACGTGACGATCATCCGTCCAAAGTCCAAGATTGCATCCGACAGCTTGCCGCGTTCTTCTGGCGTCAAACCGCCGCGCAAGCTGTCGAGATCGTTGACGAGCATACTGATGGTCGGCAGACGATTTTTGTCCGTGAACGCCACCCATGTATCGTATAAGAATGACGACAGCGCGTTGACCGAATAGGCATAATCCGCCATCGATTCGCCGCCCATGATGCGTCGCATCAGCAGCGTGGCGTCGAGCATGTGGCGCACGTCGCGTCCCAACGATTCGCCCAAGCGCGCGATGGCTTGCCGCGCGAAGTTGTCCGGCAGCAAGCGCACATAGCGGCGCAGCGCCTCCATCGCCGCCGCGCGCACGTTTTCTTCCCAATCGAGCGTCGCGTACAGCTTCAACAGCGGTTCGACGCCCGCCACGCCGCGCCGTGCCGCCGCTGTCGGCAGCAGATTGGCGATGCGCGTGATGGTGTTGGTATCGCGCACCTGCACATAGTAATCGAGCAAGCGCAGCAGCAGGTCGGGCGGAATCGACTCGACGATCACGCGATTGGTGAACACCAACGCCGATAGTTCTGCCACCACCCCATCCAAAGTGGGTGGGTAGCTGAACTGTTCCAGCGCGCCGAAATACGCCATCGCCAGCGGCAGCGGCTTGAGCGGCTTGCTGCTCAAGCCACGCAGCGCCAGCGAGACCGACTCCATCGGGAACGGCGTTGTAGCGAACAAACGCCGCAGCATTCCCGCGAAATCCATCTGTTTATCGACGGGGTACAACAACCGCGCTTGCTTGAGCAGTTCGTTGGCGAGTTCTTCATAGGCGCCGCGCGCCATCAGGATTTGTAAGAGCGAATAGGCGCCTTCTGCGCCAAGTGGCGACAAAAGCTCGTCCACCGACAGCGTGCGCACGATCAGCCGCAAGCTCTCGTTGTAGGTTTCGCCCCACGGCGAGAGCGCCGCTGATGCCAACTGTGCTGCTGCGGTTGTATCGATCAACCGATAGCGCCCCGCCAAGACCGCCGCTTCGCACAGCCGGATCGCCATCAGCGGACGCCATTCCGCCGTGAAGCCGCCTACGACTTTTGATAGCAGTCCAGCAGCGGCGGGTTCGTTGTCTTCGGCGTTCAACTGTGCCAACAATTGATGCAGCGGCTTCGGTAGGGGGCTGATCTGTTTGATCGCCAAGAAGCGCCGCCAGTTGTCGCTGTTGAGCGAGCGCGCCGCCATCGCAAACAGCGTCAGTGACAGATTTTGACTTTTGGCGCGTAGGGGGAGCGCGATCTGGATCAACTGTGGCACAATCGCGTCGATCTGCGTGTCGTTGTGGACGGTGCGGAATTGTTCGAGGAACAGATGCAGCTTTTCGGCGTCGCCGTTCTTCGCCAGCAGTTCCGCAAAGCTGACAGCGGCGCGATGCAGCAGTTCCGTCCAGTACATGCCGCGAAAGCCGAGCGGATTTTTCATCCAGCGGCTCAACCGTTTGTAGACGCGATCCGATTTGCTTTGTGCCAGCGCCTCGTTCATCTGCTGCAAGATCACGCGCTCAAGATCGGGCTGTCCGCGCGCCGCCGTCGCCAACAAATCCGAATGCGCGACTTCTTCGAGCGCCAGCGCGAACGCCATCAGGTGCTTGACGTAAATGACGCGCAGTTCGTCGGTCAGCGTGGGGTCTTCGCCCAAGATTTTGGCAGCTTCGGGTGTCTCGACGGGCAAGCCGTTGATTAGCGCATCATCGATCTTGCGCCGATGCGAGGCGTATTTGAGCGCGTCCGCCAGCTTTTCGCCGCGTCGGATGCGCCACGAAGCGACAGCGGCGAGCGCGCTGGTCTGGTTGATCACCAGTGCCGTATCGAGGCGCAGTTGACTCTTGATGAAGCGCGCGTATTCGTCGCGGACGCGCGTGCCGTACACTTTGGCTTCTTTCCAGTCGAAGATCAGTGTTTTCTGCGACGGATCGCTGTCTTGGAAGAAGCGAATCTGTACATCGAGCGTGGTGCTGGCAGTCGTGTGCGTGGCGAAGGTCACGCCAAAACGCGCGGGTGGTGGCAAGAGTGCCAATAAGCCTTCGATGAAGGCGGCGCGCGCGTCGAGGGCAGGGGTCGCGTGCGTCACCACGATGGGGACGCCTTGAATGAGTGCCGCCAACAGCGCCTCGATCACGTCAGCGCGGTCAAGGGTCGCGTTCATCAGCGCCAACATCGCGGCTTCTTGGGTCTCGTTGGATGGGTTGCCCGCCTGTTCTAAGGGCTGAAACGGAAGTTGCCCTCCGGGTCGCTCGAAGGTCGGGAACTGCATTTGGATCAGCGCCCGCATCGCGGATAGATTGCCGCCGAGCGCCCGCAGCACATCGACGGGCATCAGAATGACATGCCGGATCGCCTGTCCGCCGGGCTGTGTTTGTGCCTGTACCATATAGAACGGCGCGACTTTGCCGCGCACCAGCGCCCACGATCCATCCGGCAGATCGACAGCGGGCGGCGGGATGCGCGCTTCGCCCATCGCGTCGTTGATGTGCGCTTGGCTCACGCCCGGCGACGATGCGAGGGTTTGGAGTTCGCCTTGCGGCTTGCCCGCAATCAAGACCTGTCCATGATAGAAATGTTCGAGCTGGTACGCTGTCACGCCGTCACTCTCTGACTCGAAACCGAACCTTGTAAACCATGATTATAGCCATAAATGGTGCAGATTCACCAACTGAATACTAACCTTCATTATACGGGCGAGTCGCCGTAAAAAGTGGAAGGAAATCTTGATCATTGCAGACGGTCTACCACCGATTATCAAGCGCCTTGACGATTGGCTCATGTCCAAACAGGGTGATTTGCGGTAGCATCAAACTCCTACACTCAGTCTACCTTTTCCAAACAATATTGTTAATTATTTTTTTTATTATACGAGAAACAGTCATTAAATTTTCATGAATTATTTCGGCAGCGCCGATAAAATGTAATGTATGCTTATGTGAAACGTTTAAGCTCGTATTGAGTCGATCCGTTGATTGCCGTCCAAAAAGGTTATCATTGAGTCAATGATCATGAGCCAAATTCCACAGCCGACCCCTCAAACCGACCCGCTGGCAGCGCACACCTTGGCAGCGCGCGAAGTATGTTTTCAAACGATGATCGAAGGGATGTTGGATGCCGTCTACATCTTGCACAGCGTCCGCGATGCGTCGGGCGAAATCATCGATTTCAAGTTCGCCTATGTGAACCGCGAGGGCGAACGCCAGATGAACAACACGCGCGCGGCGATGATCGGACAATACATGTGCGAACTGTATCCGCTCAACCGGACGAATGAGTTCTTTGACCACTACAAGCATGTGGTTGAATCTGGCGAGACGCTGGAACAAGAATACTTCATCCCCATCGACGCAGAGGGGAGATCGTGGTGGTATCATCAGGTAGTGAAAGTTGGTGATGGCGTCTCGATTAGCAACCGCGACATCAGCCCGCGTAAAGCGTTGGAAGCGCAGTTGTTGGCGCAGGAACGCCAAATCGCCCAAGCAAAACAACACGCCTTAGAGCGACTGAAAACCGACATGATGGTGCGGATCGCGCACGAATTTCGCACGCCGTTGACGCGGATCGGTTTGTCCGGCGATATGTTGGAACGTTATTGGGATCGGCTGACGCCCGACCAGGTGGCGGTGCGTGTCCATGATATGAAGACCGAAATCGTCAAGCTAGAAGGCATGTTGAGCGCGCTGAATTTCGCCGTCGTCGGGCGCGATACCACGACCGAGGCGCTGATGCTCACGGCGGTGGACGTGAGCGCCTTATGCCGCGATGTTTCTGCGCGCTTTCGTAATACGCACCGTCAACAAGATCGCTTAATGATCGACTGTTTGCCGCTGCCTGCTGTACAATCCGATCCAAATCTGCTCAATCTGATCTTTCTCAATCTGATCGCCAACGCGATCAAATTTTCTGCCAACAACGCGCCCGTCTACGTCCATGTCATGCGGATGGTCGATACGCTGATCATCGAGGTACGCGATCAAGGAATTGGCATCATGCCCGACGACCTGCCGCGCATCTTCGATCCGTTCTTTCGCGGACACAACTTCGATGAAACGCCCGGTTTAGGGATCGGTTTGACGTCGGTGAAGAATGCCGTTGATATGCTGGACGGGCAAATCGTCGTGACCAGCATAGCTGCGCCTTCGTCTGTGCAAGGAACAACCGTTCGTGTTATCATCCCGGCACGATGGACAACATTGGACGGCTAAACGAATCCTCGCTGCACGCGGCGCTTAAGCTGCATTATGCCCAACCGGGCGATATGCTTGAAACGCGCGTGGGCGGCTGCGTGATCGATATCGTGCGCGGCGACCTTGACGGCGATCCCCCACCGACGTTGATCGAAATTCAAACCGGCAATTTCAGCGCGCTCAAGCCAAAATTTGCGGCGCTGCTCGATGTTTATCCCATGCGTGTGATCCTGCCGTTGGCGATGTACAAATGGATCGTGCGCATCGACACCGACGGCGTAATCGCGTCGCGGCGCAAGTCGCCAAGCGGCGGATCGCCGCTGTTCGCCTTCCGCGAGTGGGTTTACATCGCGCCGTTCATCGGACACCCCAATTTGACGCTCGAACTGGTCTACACCCACCAAGACGAGATTTGGCGCGACGACGGCGGCGGCAGTTGGCGGCGCAAGCATTGGAGCATCGCGGATCGGCGCTTGACACAGATCGACGGGATGTACGCCGTGCGCACGCCCGCCGAGTGCTACACGCTGTTCCAGTCGTGCCTGAGCGCCGAGCTGCCAGACGAATTTACAACGGCGGATGTGACGGCGCGCCTAGCGCGGGCGCGCGACAAAATCTGCGTGCAGCCCGCCGTCAACGCGCTCTGGCGCATGAGCGCGCTTGTGCGCATCGGCAAGCGCGGGCGCGCGTTCGTCTATCGCGTAAGCGAAATGGGACTATAATCCGCGTCGGGTATCCGTCCACATCAATCAAAATATGCTCACAACCAATGAAATTATCCTGATCGGAATCATCCTCACGGCGTTGGGGTTGATTTTGTCGAACAAGCTGCGCACCGACGTGGTCTCGCTCTTGGTGTTGATCGCACTCGGCGCGTCGGGTGTGCTGCCCGTCGAAGCAACATTCGCGGGTTTAAGTCAGCCCGTGATCATTACCGTGTTCAGTTTGTTCATCTTGGCACGGGCGCTGGAGGAAACCGGCGTTGTGCAATGGATCGGGGATCGCCTTCGACTGCTGGGCGGTTCGTCGGAGGCGCGCTTGATTGTCGCGGTCATGCTCGTGGCAATTGGGCTGTCGTTCTTCATGAACCTCGTCGCCGTTGGCGCCCTGCTCTTGCCCGCTGTGCTGCAAGCCGCGCGCGACTCGAACATTCGCCCATCGAAGCTGCTGATTCCGCTGTCGTTTGGGGCGCTGTTGGGCGGCACGACGACCTACTTTGCAACCGCGAATCTGCTGATCAACAGCGTCCTGCTCGAAGGCGGCTATGTACCATTAACGCCGATAGATTTCCTGCCGACGGGCATTCCAATCATCATTGCAGGCGTACTCTACATGGCGTTGATCGGGCGGCGGTTGCTGCCCACGCGCGATAGTGCCACGCTGCAAGCCAGCGCGCGCAGTTTGTCGCGCAACCTCTACGAGACGTATGAACTGGAAGATCGCCTGTGGGAATTTTTTGTCCCGCCGTGGACACGGCTCGCCAACGCGAATGTGCGTGACAGCCGCATCGGTGAGGAACTGGGCGTCACCGTCTTGGGCATTTGGCGCGATCACAATGCGATCTTGACGCCCGAACCCGACGAGGTGATCAAACCGGGTGACTATCTGCTGATTTTGGGGCGCGAAGATCGCATCACCCATCTGCGCCGTTGGGGCTTGCGACCCGGACGCCCGGATGGGGAACGCCATTACGATCCTGAACACGATTATTCGGTCGATCTGACGGAGGTCGTCATTCCGCCGCGCTCGACCATTGTCGGCAAAACGCTGACAGAACTGCGCTTCCGGAACAAATATGGGCTGACAACGGTCGCCCTGTGGCGCGGCGGGCGCAGCTATCGCACTGATGTGGGCAAGTTCCCGCTGCAAGTTGGGGACGCGCTGTTGATGGTCGGCACGCCCACGCAAATTCGCACGCTGGCGCATGAGACGGATTATGTCGTACTACGCAGTGGACACGCCGCGCGCCCACGCAAACCGCAGAAAGCGTTGATCGCGCTGGCGATCTTCGCACTGGCGGTTGCGGCATCGCTCGTTCGGGTGATCCAGCCCGCAGAAGCCTTGTTGGCAGGCGCTTTGGCGGCAGTATTGACGGGCTGTCTGAACATCGATGAGGCATACCGCGCGGTCGAATGGCGCGTCGTGTTCACCATCGCGGGAATGCTGCCGCTCTCGACGGCGCTCACCGAAACGGGGCTGGCGGCGCGCGTCGGCGGGCTGCTGGTCGAGACGTTTGCGCCATTTGGATCGTTGGTGTTCTTAGGCGTGTTGTATCTGCTCGTCATGCTCGTGACGCAAGGATTGAGCGCACAGGTGACAGCGGTTGTCGGCGGGGTGATTGCGATTAGTGCGGCTGCCCAAGTGGGCATCGATCCGCGCGCCGCCGCGATTGTGACCGCAACCGCGTGTTCCAGCGGTTTCTTGACGCAAATAGCGCATCCGGTCAATGTTTTGATGGTCGCGCCCGGCGGCTATCGTCCGAGCGATTTCCCGCGCGTGGGGATTGGGCTGTTGATCGTCGTGTTCATCACGCTGATGATCGGCATGGTGGTGATGTGGGGTGTACGTTAAGGGATAGAGTGAATGGGGAGAGACGTTGGTGTCGCTGGTGGGATCACGCCCGATGCTAAACGAGTAACCGACTCATTGCAGCGAAAAGGCGCCTGTTCAAACCAACTGGCAGCGCAGAACTCAACCCACGGGTTTCGTATCGTTGGGATAGAGGCAAATCGCGCGAAAACCGATAGACCCATAGCGCGTTTGCGGGGGAACAAGTAAGAAATGCGCCACATGCGCACGCGAATACGGGCTGAGAAACGCGCCGCCGTGAACCACAACCTTATAGCCATGCTCCGAGCGAGGATCTTCATCCGGCGCGGTATCCGTCGTCCACTCCCAAACATTGCCCGCGAGATCGTACACCTCATAGGGACTAGCCCCATTGGTATAGCGGTTGACGACCGTCGTCATGCGGACATCGCCCTCGCGCGTATTGCAGCGGTTTTTGTCAAACACATCGCCCCACGGGTAGCAGCGATCATTGCTACCCATCACCGCGCGCTGACGTTGGCGTAATGTTGGTAGGACGATATCTGCTTTCAGCACGGCGCTCAACCAATTGCAGAATGCGCGCGCATCGTACCAATTTACATTTTCACGCGGACGATCTGCCCCTTTATAGACTGATCCGAGTGGTTTTGTCGCACTCTCGCGCCATGCGCGCGCCTCTGGTGAGAAATCCCACCACGATGGGTCGCTGTAGCCCTTGGGCGCTTTCAGGAAAAGATGATACTGGATATTCGTAATGGGATACCGCGCCATCAAGAAGCTGTCCACATGGGTCGACTCGCCGCGTCCACCGGATTCAAGCCGAACCTTCCCCGCCGGAATTTCGCACCACTCCAACAGCGGAACACGCGCTGAAGCCTGATTCAAGCGCGACAGCAGACTCGGCGGCTTGACGGCGACTTGGTCGACCTGTTCGACCAGCTTATCCGGGTCATAAGCGGGGTGGGTCTTGCGAAATTTATTGAATGCCTCTACCCCGATGGCGCGGGTGATCGGTGCGCGGATCAGGTGATAGATATCGCGGTATTCGCGTTCCATCTGCTGGCGAAGGTGATCGCGCGTCAGAGCCGCTTCTGCTTCTACCAGCATCTTGTCTAGATCGATGAAAACGGGCTTCTCTTTAGTTTCTTTGAGCGCGTGAATTAAATCAATCGCACGGGTATAGTGTCCCAACTCCATCGCGCGGATAGCGCTCGTCAACGCGCTGTCATTCGTATCATCCGGTTCGTTAGTCGAACTTGTGTCACCCGATCCTGCGGCTTTGTGTTGCCAATCTTGCTGTTCTGCCGTGTAGATGGCGCGCAATAAATCGCGCACACCCTCAACCGTCAGTCCGTCACTTAAATTGATGTAATGAAGGATGCTCAAGTCTGCTGGAATTTGGACATTTTTATCAATCAACACTGGAAAAACGTGTTTGCCCAGTGCCTGCGCCGTTTCAAATTCTTGACGACAGTATTCTGACGACAGCGACTCGGCGGAAAAAAGGTAAATGAAGCCTTCGCACCATTCTAAGCGGCGTTGAATTTCCTTCCACCATTGATTTCCACCCACGAGTTTCTGATCGTACCATACGTCATGAAAATCAAGGACTTCGACGATTTGGACGCAGTACGGTCTATCGACTCTGGCGTAGCTTACAAAAATGCGCATGGGACATCCCCTTTGACCTTCAGTAAAAATCGGCTCACTTTCTCTAAATGCTGGTTTGTCGCCACTGTTTTACCGCGGTTCGTGCGGAAGGGGTGTCGATGCGTTGGAGCGCCTCGATCAGCCAGTCACACACACGTTTATCTTCCCAGTCTGGTCGGCTGTCGTCGTGTAAATGCGCGATCAAGTCTGACATGATCGATTGATCGGCAACTTCACTCAATGCACGCGCAGCCGCCCAACGCAGCGGTATGTGCGGGTCATTCAACGCGGCGACCAAGGCAGACTCGGCACTCGTCACGCGCAGACGCCGCGCCGCTTCTGCCGCAGCCCATCTCACCATGACATCGCGCTGACTCTGAATGATGGCAGCCAATTGCGGCGCATGGCGACGCCCGCCCAAACGCCCGATTGCCTCTACAGCCGCTTCTTGCACGCTGATATTGGCATCATCGAGGGCGGGTTCAATCCAGTGGACAGAGGCAACATCCCCAATCTCGACCAATGCTCGGATCGCCGCGACTCGCACTGACCAGTTCGCATCGCTAACGGCGCGTCCTAAACAGGGAACGGCTTCTACATGATGCAGCCATGCCAGCGCCTCTACGCTTGCCCAGCGCACAAGCGCATTCGAGTCGCCCATGGCGTTTATAAACATCGCCATTACGCTAGGAACGTTCTCGTCAGGTAGAGCGCGCACAAGACGATGCAGTGTCTTGGACGCTTGCTGCTGATCGCCCCATTGTCCAGCGCGAATGTGTTTGAGCAACACATGAAAGGCTTCTTGATAATTGACCAGCTCGGTCTTGGATGGCTGCGTGACCGCGAGCGCCGTGCTTGTCTGCACGTCGGGTTGTTCGGGGGGGACAGGCTGTTGCTGCCGTGCGGGGGCGTGATGCTGCCGCCAATGTTCCACTGCCACGAGTGCATCTTGCGTGCCGATGTCTTGCAGGACGGTCACGATTTGCGCCGTTATATCGGCAGATGAAGCAACCGTATTGGACATCACTGCATACAGATAACCACTCAACACGGGAATATGGCGCCTATCGACATCATCAGCGATGATCTCCAGTGCGGCGCGCTGCTGCTCAACATCCGTACTGGCAAGCAGATTATGGAGCGCGGTGGTGTATCGAGGATCGTCGCGGGTCAGGATTTTGCTGATCGCCTGATGGACGCGCGCACAAGGTTCTGGCAGCATGAGCGTGATGGTGTAGATTGCTTCGTCGGTGTCGTTCCTGTCCAGCCATTGCACGAATTGGAAGCGGGTGATTTCGTCAGCCATGTTTATTTTTGAGCGCATGGCGTCGATGTTAAGCTGGCTCGTGCTGCGCGTGACCTGTTGCAGACGCTCTTTTGCTTTTTCTGCAGAAGACTGCTTACTTTCACCCGACATCGCTTCGTCCTTTATCGTCTTGCTGTGAAGTTAGGTTGTCATGAAACAATCTCATCCTATCGAGCGCCACCAACGTTTAACAGGATGTGGAAACCAACTAGAGCGTGTCTGCAAACTCGATTTTCGCTTGTTTTGTTCGACCTCACCCCCTCTCCGGTACGGAGAGGGGGTTGGGGGGTGAGGTTTCAGAATTTGCAGACAGACCCCAAACACGCTTCTATGCGCATCACAGCAAGTGTTTTGACAGCCGGAGAACCAGTCATGTTGGTCATTTATACGCTTAACGATCTTCAATCATTAAATTCGGTATACTTCTTATTAATCTAAATGAAATATGTAACTACTCAGGGGTCGTTTTTCCCCTCATTTTGGCAAATTGAAACGCCAAATTTGTCTGCGATGAGAATAGGCTCTCCCTCAAAAGATTGAGGGTTTTTGTCGAAAACAACCTA
>DAOTUQ010000063.1:0-63359 GCA_034437055.1 Anaerolineae bacterium | reverse complement strand
ATTCACCTATCCATGGGATTAAGCTCAAAATCCACAAATTTGAACCCAAGAAACACATAATGAACCCAATAGGACTGGGGCAAAATGCGGTCTGCACGGGTAGGTGAATAAATACTTTTTAACGCAGCGCGCGCAAAGGCACAGAGAAAGCGTTGTAAAATTCTCTCTGCATCTCCGCGTTCATTTTTTCATCAATTCCAACAAGCGATCCGACATAGCATCCGCGAACGCCGCGTCGTTGATGTGTAAATCGAGTTCCACAAGTTCCACCGGCGCGCGAATGTGCTGGCGCACGGCATCGAACAGCGCCGCGTCAGCGTCCGGCGCGTAGAACGGCTGCCCGGCGGCGTCAATCGCGCTCACGCCCTTGAGCGGGATGAACAAGATCGTTTTTCCCGATGCGGCGTTGAGTTTCTCCGCGATGATCCGTCCCAACTGCGCACATTCGTCCGGCGTCGTGCGCATCAGCGTCACGTTGGCGTTGTGCTGATAGAACGTCCGCGCTTGAAATGGTTCCGGCACGGTGTCGCGCGCCCAAAAGTTGACCATATCGAGCGCGCCCAGACTGATAACCTGCGGAATCCCAGCGTGTGCTGCCGCTTCGAGCCGCTGTTCGCCCGCCGCCAACACGCCGCCAACGAGCTGATCCGCCCATTCGGTCGTGGTCACGTCCGCCACGCCCGCGATGTAGCCGCCCACGATCAGCGCCTCCATCGCGCGTCCGCCGCTGCCCGTCGCGTGGAATACCAAGACTTCGTAGCCTGCCGCTTCGAGGCGTTCGCGCACGCGCGTCACGCACGGCGTGGTCACGCCGAACATGGTGGCGGCGATGAGCGGTTTTGCGTCGGTTGCGGGGAGCGTTTGCTCAACCGCGCCCACAATCATTCCGGCGGCGTTCGCCAAGATGCGCCGCGAGAGCGCGTTGAGTCCCGCGATATCGACCACCGAATACATCATCGTAATGTCAGTCACATCGACATACGGCGCAACATCACCCGATGCAATGGTCGAAACCATCAATTTCGGCACGCCAACCGGAAGCGCGCGCATCGCGGCGGTGGCAATCGCTGTGCCGCCCGATCCGCCCAGACTCAGCACACCATCAAAACGTCCATCGGCATATAATTGGGCGGTGAGCGCCGCCGCACCGCGCATCATCGTCGCCACCGCGCCGCCGCGATCATTCGCCGCGCGCAATGCCGATAAATCCATGCCGCCCGCCTGTGCAACCGCTTCCGCACTGATGTCCGATGGGTAGGGCGCGTCAAAAATGCCCACATTCATCACGCGCGTTGTATGTCCGCGCGCGCGAATCAGATCGCGGACGTAAGCGAACTCGGTACCTTTGGTATCGAGCGTGCCGATCAATAAAATGGTCTTGCTCAAGGAACATTTCCTTTCATGAAGGAATATTGGTCGAGATTATAGCGTGAAGCTCGATGAAGCGATAAAACATACCACGAAGAAACAAAGGCACGAAAGAAATGGGGTTTCTAGTTGTCCTGTTTTCGCGCATCACCCCGTTTGCGCTCGTTTGCGGCGGCTTTTTTACCATCGCAGCGCTAGTATTCGGGCGCACGCTGCCCGATCCCGGACAAGCCGTGCTGCTGGCGCACGCGGGCATTGGCAGTCGCGTCGTCACCATCGACAGCGCGCGCGGTCTATCCGTCGAACTGTTCCCCGCGCCGCCGTACCTCGCTGCCGATCTGCCGCGCCTTTCGTCGGATGGACAGCGCATCGTCTACGAGATTCTAGACGAGAATGGCATGGCGCTGTTGGCGTATGATGCCGCTCGCCGCTTGCTGTACGTCACCGATCCGACGCTGCAAGACCGCCTCGCCAGTTGGTCGCCCGACGGGACACAGTTGGCATTTTGGTCGAACCGCAAGTCGCCCAATCTCCTCAGCCGTCGCTGGCAAAATTGGAATTTCTATGTATTGACGCTCGCGGACGGCTCGATCCGCACGTTGACCGACGATCTGAGCATCTTGCCGTTTCAAGTGCCGTTGTGGTCGCCGGACGGACGCCAAATTCTGCTCAATTATTGGCGCGCGGGTGTCGGATCGGGGCTGTATCGGGTCGATCTAGCCGCGGCGACGGTGACGCGCGTCGGCGGCGCAATTGAGACGGGCAGCGATCTCGGTTGGTCACGGACGGGCGATCAAATCGTATTTCGCTCGAATCCCGGTGGCAACAGCGAAATCGTGATCATGGATGTGACGACGAACACGCTGACGAATCTCACCGCTGATCCTGCCAACGATTTCGATCCGGTGTGGTCAATCGACGGCGCACACATTGCGTTCACCTCGACGCGCGGATTTACAGCGGTGCGTGGCGCGCGCGGATCGGGCGATATCTACGTCGCGGCGGCGGATGGACGCGATGTGCGCCGCGTGACGATGGACGGCGGTTGGCGTCCGTCATGGTCAGCGGACGGCGCACAGATCGCGTTTTTATCAACGCGCGCGGGACACGCTGCGTATTATGTCGTCAACGCCGATGGGACGGACGTGCGCCGGCTGGCGGATGCCGAGACGCATGAATTGTTGGGCTGGTTACAGCATCAAAGACAGGACTGAATGGAAAGTATCTTTAGTCTGCACTTGCGCTTTTACTGAGTTCTTTCCCCTCAGTCCTTGCTACTGAGTCCCAATTTTCCCGGACACAGCACATTCTTTGGATCGAGTGCGCGCTTCAGATTCGCCAACAGCGTCATGCCCTCGCCATACTGTGCCGCCATGTACGGCGCGAGCCGCAAGCCGACGCCGTGATGATCATTCATGACCGCACCCGCGCGCAGCGCTGCTTCGATACCCGCGCGGAAAATCGCATCGTGCAGCGCCTTCGCTTCCGCGAGATTGGCGGGACCCTTCGGGATTTTCATCCGCGCGTAGATCATCGATCCCCACTCGTACCAGTGCGAGAAATGCGTGGTGAGCGATAAGTTCCACTCTGGCGCGACGGCGGCGCGAATAGCGGCGGTCGTCTCGTGATACACCGCTTCGATGTGCGCAAAATCCGCCACCACATCGACTGTCCCCCAAATGCTCGGCAGTTCCGGCGCGTAGGGCGGATAGTAGAAGACATAGCGCCGATCCCACCACATCGCGCCGATCTGCGCTGCGAGCTTGCGTCCACCATTCGCACGGCACAGGTCGAACGCGATTTCGGCTTCGGTATCGACCAACTTTTCGTATTCGCCATCGAACATGAGAACCATCGTCGGTTTGTCGAGCGGCGTCTCGACCGCGCGCGCCAAACTGTGCGCCGCGGCGTCGGCGTCGTAGTAGCGCAGCACAGCGGGACGCAAGCCGCTGACCATGATCTGACGCCCGGCTTCGACGCCCGCCGCCAGCGAGTCAAACGTATAGACGCCGAATACGCGCGCTTTTGGCAGCGGACGGAGCTTGACGACCGCTGCCGTCACCACCCCGAAGATGCCTTCTGCGCCCATGAACAATTGGGTCAGTTCGGGACCCGCCGCATGGCGCGGGACGGCTGGCGTATGCACCAGTTCGCCCGTTGGCGTCACGAATTCGAGACTCAGGACGTGATCTTCGATCTTGCCATACTTGGATGACAGCACACCCGATCCGCGCGCGTTGATGCTGCCTCCAATCGTCGCCCATTCCGCCGATGCGGGATAATGCGTGAACGACAAGCCTTGCGCGTTGAGCGCCGCCTCGAAGTCGCGGCATGACAAGCCCGCCTCAACGACGCACGTCAGCGACTTCAGATCAATCGAACGGATGCGCTTTAGCTTGCGCGTATCGATGACGATGCCGCCGCGATCCGCGTTCGCCGCACCCTGCACGCCGCTCCCGCCACCCCACGGTGTGATCGGGACATTGCGTTCGTTCGCTAACTGCACAACCGCCGCGACTTGTTCAGGCGTGGTCGGCGTCACGGCAGCATCGGGGCGGCTAATCGGCTGTCCCGCGTCGGCAGCGGCGATGGCGTACCACCATTGATCGTGTGCATAGCCCTCGCGCGCTTGCGGTTGACGCAGTACGTTGTCCGCGCCGACGATCTGGGCAAGCGCGTCAGCCAGTTCGGCGGCTACATCCATGCTTTGCCCTCGCTCCAATCACGGTTTTTGACCGTGACTTCGACTTTTTCCAGTTCCTCTACGGCATCCACGAGATGCTTGCTGAAGCGTTTGAAGGCTTCTTCGCCTTTTTCCGCTGTGCCTTTGAACGGATTGCCCATGATGCCGCTGTCGGTAAATTCTTCGTGATCGAATGGGAAGTTGAAATACTGATAGCCCTGAAATTCCGCATCGGGCATCCCGTCTTTCTTGCCCCACGCTTCGCCCAACCATTTTGGCGCGTGCGCCTTGTCCACGACGGCGCGATCCATCCGTACCAACTTCGGATCGTGCGCGAGACACTGCGACGTTTCGAGTTCGCCCGCGTGCCAACCGGGCGTTTCATCAGGCGTCCCTTCGAGGATATCCGACAACATGCCCAAGTAGCGTTCGGCGTAGGGCTTGTAATAGGCGATCAGCGCGCCTGTTTCGTAGCGCAAGCGGCGCAACGCTGGATCGATCACCTTGACGTTGCTGCCATGTCCATTGACGAAGATCAGCCGATTGAAACCGTGATGGATCAGGCTGCGTCCGATATCATAAATCACATTCAAATAGGTGTCGGCGCGCAATGTGATCGTCCCCGCGCCCCATCCAGCCGAACGCATATGTTGTGGAGAATAGCCGAGCCACAGCGTGGGGGTATACATGATGCCAGCTTCTTCACCCGCGCGCGTGGCGACTTCCTCCGCCGTGATCGAATCGCAGTACAGCGGCAGATGAGGCCCGTGCTGTTCGAGGCTGGCTTTCGGAATCAGAATCGTGTCGGAATGCTTGAGATATTCGCGTAAATCGACGTAGCTCAGATCGCCCAAACAGAACGAGGGAAATCCGAGGTCTTTGGTTTTGCGGGGCATGGAAAACTCCTGTCAATAAAGACCAAAGACTGAGTAAAAACGTTTCGCTCAGTCCTCAGCACTCAGTCCTTTTACCTTGTTTCTAGTAGTTCCATCATCTCATCATATGCAACATCCGCGAATGCCGGATCGTTGATGTGTGCGTCCACTTCGTGATAGCGGATCGACGGGCGAATCCCGTGTTTGAGCGCGTCACGACAGCGCGCGTTCGTTTCCGCGTCCCAGAATGCGCCACCCTCCATATCCATGATCGAGCCGCCGCGCAGCGGAACCAGTACCGCCACTTTACCACGCGCCGCGTTCACCTTTTCGACCAGCATCAGTGTCGCGCGCATCTGTTCTTCGGGTGTCAGACGCACCAGCGTGAACTCTGGATTGTGATAATAGGTCGGGCGATCCCGAAATTGATCCGGCACTTCATGTTTCGCGCCGAACACGATGAAGTCGAGACAGCCTGGCACGATCAACTGTGGAATTCCAGCCTGTGCCGCCGCGTCCATGCGTCCGGCACCCGCGTTGTGAAAGCCGCCCGCGATAAAGCCCGCCAATTCGCTCAAGGTGTAATCGATCACCCCTGCGAACGCGCCCGCCGCAATTAACTCGTCCATTGCCGCGCCGCCGACACCGTTGGCGTGAAAGATTACGAAATCGTAGCCCACCGCTTCGAGACGCGGACGGATGCGCATCAGCGGGCGCGTGGTGTTGCCCAACATCGTCGCCGCAATCGCAGGACGCGCCGTGTTCTCTGGCGAACGCGCCGCATAGGCGCGCGCCATGCCCGCAATCGCCGCCGCCGCGTTGTCGAAAATCGGGCGGCTGATCGCGTTCAAGCCGAGAATATCGATGATCGAGTGCATAACCATGCCATCGCGCGTCCCAACGAACGGCGCGAACGTGCGATGCCCGGACGCGATGGGTGAAACGATCAACTTGGGGAAGCCAAGTGGCATGACCTTCATCGCCGCCGCCGCCAAGATTGAGCCTTCTGCGCCACCGAGCGCGACCGCGCCATGAATCTTGCCGTTACGCACGAGATCGATGGCAATTGCCCGCACACCTTTTAGCATTTCTTCGATGGCTTTGCCGCGTGTGCCAGCGTTTTGAAGCGCCTCCAATGTCGTCCCGGCGGCGCGAGCGACGGTGTGGCGGTCAAAATCGGCTTCGAGTCCGACCGCCTCACCGAGAATGCCGCTGTCCAGCACCAATGTTTCGCAGCCATGCGCACGCACGCGGTCGCGCAAGTACGCCGTTTCTGCGCCCTTCGTATCCAGCGTGCCGATCAAGAGAACGGTTGCCATGACCATACATCCTTCAAACATCCCCTCCCCACTTCTTGGCTGAGGGGAGGACACCTTTTCAAGAACCTCACCCCCCTGACCCCCTCTCCACTGCGTAGAGAGGGGGAACACAAGGCGGAAACTCCCCCTCTCCACTTCTTGGAGAGGGGATTTAGGGGTGGAGTGAAAAATCTTACGCGCCCGCTGAACGCAGAAATTCGATGGCGTTCTTGACGTGGCGCGAATAAGCGCCATCGCTCATCAAGTCGCTGCCGTGATCGCGGATGAACTTCAGTTCGGCGTCGGTCGCCTCTGTACCAGACGCTTCTTGCTGTTCGCGCAGCGGCGAACGGTCGAACGGCACGACAAATTCGTTGGTCAGTTGTTCTTCGTAGCCCGCTTGCTTGAGCGTGGCAATCAACCGTTTCCAATCCCACGACCCGCCGCCGGGCGGCAGTCGATTGTTGTCCGCGACGTGGAAATCGACGAGATGTTTACCCGTGTTCAGGATTGCTTGATAGGGATCAGCTTCTTCGATGTTGATGTGGAACGCATCGAGGCACACGCCGACGTTGGACAGCCCGACATCCTCCGCCAATTTGAGCGCCTGATCATGGCGATTCAAGAAATTCGTCTCGAAGCGGTTCAGCGGTTCCAACCCAATGCGAATATCGAGCTTCGCGGCGTGTTCCGCGACGGCGCGCACACCCTCAACCGCCCAACCCCATTCGGTATCGACATCCGCCATCGCCACGATCTTGCCGACTTCGCTGGGGACGAGCGTGAAGATCGAGCCGCCGAGCGCGTGAACCATGTCGAGGCACTCGTTGAGGTAGCGAACGGTCATTTCGCGGTAGTACACATCAGAGTGGATCAGATCGCGCCCGGCAATCATGATGCTAACCGAGCCGAAACACTTCATATTGTGCTTATCGAGCGAGGCTTTGACTTCTGCCCAGTTGTATTTACGCGGTTCGCCCATGATCTGAATCCCGTCGTAGCCGTAGAGCGCGAGACGCTCGATGGTCGTCTCGATGGGTTCGGGGCGCATCCAATTGTGCATACAAATTTTCATGATGATTTCTCCATTTATTATTGAACTCACCTTCAACCCCCGCTCCAAAATTGGAATGGAGGAGTCGCCAATGCGACGGTGTGAGGTTACGCTTTTACAAATTCAGCTTTTCGGCTGCGGCTGTACGCTCCGCGAGGCGGCGATCTCCCGGCTGATGAAGAAGAACAGCGCCGCCGGAAATAGGCTCAAAACAATCACGAATGGCACTTCCGCGTTGTTGAACTCAACGGCGGCGGCGGCGGCAGTTTCGGCTTTACGTGCATCGTCGTAGCTGTTCCATACGCGGTCGCGCACGCCATACGGCGGCTGAGGCGCGGCGGCGGTCAGGATCAATGCCGCGATGATCGCGGCGGCGATAGCGGCGACGACCAGCCCAACGATCTGGTGACTCGCCGCGAATGGGGCAATCCTGCGTTCGGTTTTCGCGCCGCGCAGTGGGACGTGACTCCACAGAATGAAGCTCAAAAGCGACACGAGCAGCAATAAGAAGCCATAGCGATACGGCACGAAGCTGAACGGCTGAAAGAGGAAGATCACGCCGAACACGATGCCCGCGATCAGAGTCCATTCGATGCCGTTGTACGTTCGGCGCGGCACGACACCGCCATAGCGGCGCGCTGCCAGCACGATCAGCAGGATGAACGTCATCAGGACGGCGACGAAGAACGCAAAGAACGGCATGGCTTGCAGCAGGACGCCGCTGCGCAGACGCTCATTCTGGATGGCGTCCCGGATCGCGGGAAAAATAATGCCGAACACGACGGCTATCAGCGCGATCCCGCCCAACCACTTGATCGGATTCAGATAGCGCGCGCTCATGCCAGCAGTCGTTTCAAGAAGTTGACGCCGTTCTGTGCCAGCGCGTCTTGACTCGGCTCGAACGCGCGCCAGATCGCCGCTGCCCGCGCAATCGTCTTGACTTTATCGGTGAACGATTCGATCACGATGGGCCCATCGTAGCCGACGGCTTTTAGCGCCCCTGCGACTTCATCCCATGTCACATTGCCCGATCCCGGCGCGCCGCGATCATTCTCACAGGCGTGGAAATGTACGAGGCGCGATCCTGCCGCGCGGATCGCCGCGCCCAATGATTTTTCTTCGATGTTCATGTGGAACGTGTCCAACATGAGCTTGCAGCCCACATGATCGACGCGATCCACGACTTCAATCCCCTGCGCCGCCGTGTTGATGAAGCTGGTCTCAAAGCGGTTCAGCGGCTCGATGCCCAATACACAGCCGTGATCGCTCGCGTAGACCGCCAATTCGCCGAGCTGTTTGACCAGCAGATCGATATCGCGCGCGCGTTCATCTGGTGTCGCTTGCCAAGTCCGCCCAACGGCGGAATAGATGGGACCCACCAAGTTTGCTCCGCCCAATGTTTGCAGCGCCTCGATACATTGGCGGATATAGCTCATGCCGTTGGCGCGGATCGCGCCGTCGGGGTGGATTAGATCGCGGTCGCCCCCCATCGCGGCGCACGCGCTGACGCCCAAGCCGTGATCGCGCAAAATCTGCGCGCCGATTCCGTAATCAAGATCGCCCACGTTCTCGATAGGAATCTCGAACCAATCGAAACCCATATTTTTGACGAGGGGCGCAAGCCGACGCAGTTCGTCGGTCGTGAGCGGCGACACCCACACCCAGCTATTGACGCCAAAACGCATTATTTTGTCCTTTCAAGATTTATTAACCTCACCCCCGACCCCCGATCCCTACCAGAGGGGTGAACCTTGTATGACCGTGTTCCCCCTCTCTAATGTAGAAGAAACTAGGCGGCGAGGTTAAAGCCGTTTTCCGTCCAAGTCGAAATAATGCAACCGTTCGCGCGCTAGATTGAAGCGCACGCTTCCGCCAAGCACATACGCCGCGACGCCCGGCACCACGCTCACAAGCGTTTGCTCGCCCGCCGTGATATGCAGAATGGTCTCGACGCCCAACGGCTCGGTCAGCGCCACCGTCCCCGTGAACTGCCCGTTCGACTCCAAGCGTATATCTTCGGGGCGCACACCCAACAACAGGCGCTCCGGCATGTATCCTTCTGGGATTGGTACGTCGAGCGGACTTTTGTCTACGCCCAAGTGCGTCCCCAAGCGCGTCGCAGGCAGCAGATTGATGCGCGGCGTGCCGACGAGCTGCGCGACGAACGTGTTGGCGGGGCGGTCATAGATATCGTGCGGCGTGCCGATCTGCGCGATCCGTCCCTCGTTCAGCACCGCGATCCGATCCGCCATCGTCAGCGCCTCGATCTGGTCATGCGTGACGAAAATCGAGGTGCTGCCCTGTGTCTTTTGCAAATGTTTGAGTTCAACGCGCAAAGATTCACGCAGTTTGGCATCCAAGTTCGACAGTGGCTCGTCCATCAGGAACACGCGCGGCTGCCGGACAATCGCCCGTCCGATGGACACCCGCTGCATCTCGCCGCCGGATAAACGCGCGGTCTTGCGCTCCAACAGGTGCGAAATGCGCAGTTTCTCCGCTGCACTTGTCACCCGCTGGCGGATCGTCGCTTCGGGCAAACGGCGCAGCGGCGACCGCAGCGGGAACGCGAGATTGTCGTAGACGGTCATGTTTGGATACAGCGAATACTGCTGAAACACGAATGCCGTATCACGGTCAGCGGGCTGCAAGGTATCGACCGTCGCGCCGTCGAAAGCGACATGCCCGCCGTCCTGCTTCTCCAAGCCCGCGATCACCCGAAGCGTGGTCGTCTTACCCGCGCCCGTGGGACCCAACAGCACGAAAAATTCCTGATCCTTGACCGACAGCGAGACTTCATCGAGTGCGACCGTCTCTTTGAACCGCTTGGTAATGGTGTCGAGCGCGATATTGCTCATGACGCACCGCCGTCGGCTTGGATCGCCGCTTCCGTTTTCGGATGGAAGAAGCGGATCATATCCGGCGCAATGTCGAAGCGCATCGCCAACCCAATCGGGTAGTTGGCGTCGCGTCCGACGCGCCCATGGACAATCGTGCCATTTGCCAATTCGAGATGGAGCATACTGTAGCCGCCGTGTAGATCATCGGCATAGACCGACGCGGCGATCTCGCCATCATCCTTGACGCGCACGGCTTCGGGGCGGAAACCAACCACCACTTTGCCATCGCCGCTCAACGAACGTTCAAGCGCCGTATTCCACCCATACGGGATGTTCATCTGTGCGCCGCCGGGTAGCTGCACGAAGCCCGCACGGTACACGCCTTCGATCAAATTCATGCCCGGACTGCCGATGAAGCGCGCGACGAACAGATTAGATGGATTATGATAGACATCTTGAGGAGTGCCGACCTGCTGCACGACGGCGTTGGACATGATCACGATCCGGTCGCCCATCGCCATCGCTTCGATCTGATCGTGCGTAACGTAGACTGTGGTGGCGTGCTGGCGCAGGTGAAGCTGCTTGATCTCGGCGCGCATCGACTCGCGGAACTCGGCATCGAGCGCGCCTAACGGCTCGTCCATCAAGAACGCCGCCGGACGCCGCACGAGCGCCCGCGCCAAAGCGACGCGCTGCTGATCGCCGCCCGATAAACTGCTCGGACGCGCTTCGAGCAAATGCTCGATCTTGAGCATCTGCGACACCTCGCGCACGCGCGCCGTAATCTGATCGCGCTTTTCGCCCTGTGCTTGCAGCGGGAACGCGATGTTTTCGCGCGCGCTCATGTGCGAATACAGGGCGAAGAACTGGAACACGAAGGCGATATCGCGCTGGCTCGGATGCAACCACGTCACATCGCGCCCATCCAGCAGAATATTACCGTTAGAGACCGCTTCAAGCCCGCTGATCATGCGCAGCGTGGTCGTCTTGCCGCAACCGGAGGGACCCAACAGCACGACAAATTCGCCGTCTTTGATCGTCAGGTTTAGGGGTTTGACGGCGTGCGACTCGCCAAATTTTTTCTCGACTTGCTTCAAATCAATCGTCGCCATGTTAACCCTTGCGAATCGCGCCGAAGGTCACGCCGCGCAGCAAGTGACGGCGCAGCGCGAACGTCACGATCACGACCGGGATCAGAAACGCGAATGATCCGGCTGCAATCGCCGCCCATTCGATACCGCCCGTCCCCAAGCGGATCGGGATGCTCGGCGGGGCGGTGCGCGCGGTATCGGATGTGAGCATCAGTGCAAAAGCGTATTCGTTCCACGAGAAGATCAGCGCGAAAACGGTGGTCGCGGCGATCCCTGTGATCGCTTGCGGCAGCACAATCTTGCGGAACGCTTGCAAGCGGGTGTAGCCGTCCACGAGCGCAGCTTCTTCGTATTCGCGCGGGATTTCGTCGATGAAGCCCTTCAACAGCCAGACCGAGAACGACAGGTTGAAGCTGGTGTAGAGCAGGATCATACCGAAGTGCGTATCGTGCAAGCCGACTTCGCGGTACATCAGAAAGATCGGGATCGTCACGACGACAGCGGGCAGCATTCGCTGACTGAGGATGAAAAACAGCAAATCATCCTTGCCCGGCACATCAAAACGGCTGAAAGCATATGCCGCCAACAAGCCGAAAAATACCGAAAAGAACGTCGATGCGCCCGCGATGATCAGCGAATTGAGAATCTGCGTTGGGAACTGGCTCGTGCCGATGATCACTTGACCGCGCAAGAGCGCGATCTGATCCGTCCACGGCAAATCGGTGCGCGCGCTGTATTCGGTGATCTCTTGCTGTGTCAGTTGGCGGCGATCCGTCATCAGACTGACGAAACCTTCTAATGACCATTCTTGCGGGAAGAACGTCGGCGGCACTGCCACCGCTTCGGGGCGCGTTTTGAATGCCGTCAAGACCATCCACATGACCGGAATCAGCATGATCACCGCGATGATGATAGCGATGATCGCGCGCGTCATTCCGGCGATGCGCGGACGCAGCCCGACTTTATCCACGCGCGTGGAAATGTTGACGCCCGGTTGTGAGGGCGAAGTGATCGATGCCATGTCAGCCCTCCCGCGCTTTATTGAGCGCGCGAATATACAGATTGCTCACGCCGATGATGACCACCAGCACGATGTACGCCAGCGCGCTCGACAAGCCCGTATTGAACTGTCCCTGAAACGCCAGTTTGTACAGCCGTACCGAGATGGTCTCAGTGACATCGCCGGGACCACCGCCCGTCAAGCCCATGACCAGATCGAACTGCTTGAACGCTTCAATCGTCCTGAACAGCACCGCGATCAGCAGCAGTGGCATGACTTGGGGCAAGGTGATACGCCGGAACTGAAACCATGTACTGGCGCGGTCGATGGATGCCGCTTCATACAGATATTCCGGGATCGCGCTCAAGCCTGCCAGCGTCAGCAGCATCACGAACGGACTCCACATCCACACATCGACGATCACGATTGCCCACATGGCGAGATCGGAGCGCCCGAGCCATTCCGGCGATGTGTTGATATTCGTGAAGCCAAGTAAAACGTTGAGGATGCCATTGGACGGATTGAAGATCAGCTTCCAGAACACGGCGACGACGATGGGCGACAGCATCATCGGGATCAGGATCAGCGTCGTGAGGATGCCACTGCCTTTGAACTTCGTGCGCAGCAGCATCGCCAAGCCGAACCCGACCAGCGTTTGCAAGATAACCGAGACGAGCGCATAGCGCCCGGTGATGGCGAAGTTGTTCCAGAAGCGCGGATCGGTGAGGATGGCTTGATAATTCGCCAAGCCGATCCACTGTGGCGCGTCGCCGGAAATGACCGAATAGTTGGTGAAGCTCAAGAATAAGCTGTAAACCAACGGAAAAATATTCATCAGAATCAGCAGGATGATCGTAGGCAGGATGAACAACTGCACGATACGCACGTCGCTCATTTGGCGGCGGGCGCTCGTCCTGCCAACGTCAACGGGGGCTGACGCGGTGCTGATCTGTGACACAAATCACCTCAAGAATAGGGGCGAGGCGCTGCCTCGCCCATTTGGATTGATGGTGTGGGGAAGGCACGCCTTCCCCGTTTGGATTGCACATGGGCGAGACAAGGCTCGCCCATGCTCCAGTGATTGGTCATGCGTTAGTTGAAGTAGCCCGCATCCGCGAGAACTTCGTCCATCTCCGCCGCCATGTTGTCCATCGCTTCTTGCGCCGTGCCTTCGCCGCCGACGATGTAAGCGTGCAGGTAGCGTTGGGCGATTTCCAACAGCGAACCGAATTCGGGGATGTTCCAGAAGTCCTTGACGAACGTCATGGTCTCTGCGAACGCGGCGTTGTAGGGCGTCTGCGTCAGGAAGGCTTCGGATTGCAGCACTTCGATATTGCAGGTGTAGCCGCCGAGTTCCGCCCACCGCTGCTGCACTGCCGGCGTGGCGAACCAGCGGATGAAGTCCATCGACGCGGCTTTGCGCTCGTCGCTGATGTAATTGTTGATGCTCGTGCCTTGTCCGCCCAACGCCGCATAGCGTCCGCCATCGGGACCCGTCGGCATCGGGAAATAGCCCGTCATGTCGCGGTACGGGTTGATGTTCGGGTTATCCAGCGCGGGGAAGAAGGCGAAGTAATTCATGATCATCGCCGCTTGCCCATTGATGAACAGGTCGTTCATCTCAGCAAAGAAGGCGTTATTCGTGCCGGGCGGCGCGAACGAGTACAGTTCGCCGTACAATTCCAGTGCAGCGACGGTTTCGGGCGCGTTGATAACACCGAGAACGTTGTTGTCAGCGTCTTTCCAGTCCGCGCCATAGCTGAACATCACGTTTTCAAAGCCCATCGTGATCGCGTCGTAGTCGATCTGCGTGTAGACGCCGACGCCGTACAGACCCGCATCGGGGCGCGTGAAGAATTCCGCGATATCGCGCAGTTCCGCCCACGTTTGCGGCACGGCAAGCGGATAGCCATACGCCGTCTCGAACGCTGCCATTTCTTCTGCGTTCTCGAACAGGTCTTTGCGATACGCCCAACCGTTGGCGTCGCCTTCGGTCGGGTAAGCGTAGTAGCTGCCCGATCCGGTCGGGTATTCGCCGTAGTAAGTCAGCGTCGCGGGCGTGACCGTATCCGCGATGCCTTCGCCGACGAGGAATTCGGTCATGTCCATGTAATGACCTTCCGACACCGCTTGACCGAGCCATTGGCTGTCACCAACGACCATATCGAACGCGCTACCTTGCGCTGCCCACTCCGTGGCGACGCGATCATAGTAGCCGCCCCACGGCGTTTGCACGACATTGACCTTGATGCCCGTTTCGGCTTCATAGTCGTTGCCGATCTGCTGCAAATAGTTTGCCGGATCCCACTCCGCCCACCAGATATTGAGTTCGGTGATATCTTGAGCTTGGACGACGCTGCCGGTGAGGAGGATCGACAGCGCCAACACCGCCAGGACGACGGTGAATTTCTTGAACATTTTATGCTCCTAACTAACTGCATTCTCTGAACAATTTATGCGATCCAACCTTCTTGTAATGGAAAGATCGCCTAACGAGTGAGAATAGCGCGAAATGGGGGAGGTTGTCAACATGTCCCTGGCATCAAGATGCGGATATTTGCGGACGTGGGCAACAGCATCGATCAGCGGGCAATGATATTGAAAAGCGGGCGGTGTATCTCGACCCGACGCGCCCGCAGCGATGCAGCGGATGGATTATCCGTTTGAATTTCGGTACATAGGTTGGTTAATGCTTAAAACAACGCTGAACATTTCTTAACGTCCGCTGCTTATCGTTACCGTCGCTGTCCATCAGAGTGAAGTGACGGGCGACCATGCTCCAAATCAACGATCTGCGCGTAGTGTACGCGAATGGCAACGAGGCGCTCAAATCGATCTCGCTCAAGGCGGAGCGCGGCGAAATTATCGCTATCATTGGGCGCTCTGGCGCGGGGAAATCGACCTTTTTGCGCTGCATCAACGGGTTGCAAAAGCCGACCAGCGGACAAATCGTCCTCGATGGCGCGGATATCACCGCCATGACCGCGAGCGAACTGCGTTTGGCGCGGCGCTACATCGGCTTCATTTGGCAAGAATTCAATCTCGTCGAGCGACTGCCCGCGATCACCAACGTCCTCACGGGGCGACTCGGTTATCATCGCGGCATCAGCAGCTTGATGTTGTACTTTAACGCTGAACATCGAGCGATTGCGCTGCGTAGTTTGGAGCGCGTCGGCTTGCTGCAGCGCGCCAAGTTCCGCTCGGATCGCTTGTCCGGCGGCGAAAAACAGCGCGTGGCGATTGCCCGCGCCATCTCGCAAGAGCCAAAGATCATCCTTGCAGATGAACCCGTCGCCAGCCTCGACCCAGAATTAAGCGTACAGGTCATGACCGACTTGGCGCGCGTCGCCCGCGAAGATGGCGTGCTAACGCTGATCAACATCCACCAAGTCGAACTCGCCAAACAGTTCGCGGATCGCTTGATCGGCATCGCGCAAGGCGTGGTCGTCTACGATGGCGCGCCCGATGGGTTGAATGAAGATGTGCTGGACAGCATCTACCGCTTCGACAAATCAGTGTCATTGACCGCCGAAGAACAGGCGCTGTTCAAGCGCCGCGAGTCCCCCTTACCCCGTCAGCCGATTGTCTTGGGATAGGCTCATCCATGTCGCAAACTGCACCCGCCTCGAAATCGATTGCGCCCGTCGCGCCCGAAATTCTGCGCGAACAACTCATGCGTCCGCTGCCGCGCGTTGGGCTGCGGGCTTTCATTATTTTCATCCTCGTGATCGCGTTGCTCGGTTGGAGCGTGCAGGGGACAGAGACGAGCATCTCGACGCTGGTTGACGGGCTGCCGGACGTATGGAACTTCATCGTTCGT
The DNA here is from genome assembly GCA_034437055.1 of Anaerolineae bacterium. GTDB lineage: Bacteria > Chloroflexota > Anaerolineae > Aggregatilineales > Phototrophicaceae > Flexifilum. Next base: position 47,333 of record DAOTUQ010000063.1, on the reverse strand, counting down.
CTGTTCCCACCTGAGTTCGAGTTAGCGCGCGGCACGGAGCGAACATTTATCAATGGTGGCGAGGAATTAAACGTACCAATCTCCGAAGCCGAGGATACCCTGCGCCGCATTTTCGACGCCGATCAATCCGTCTACGTCTATGAGGGTGATCAGCCCGTTCCACTGGCACAACGCGATCTGTCGCGCACAATTTCGATCCTGCGCGCAGACGGCTTGACGACCATCCGCTATGTGGTCGGCGCGAGCGGGTTTACGATTGGCTTTCCAAGCATCATCAGCGCGATTGTCGAAACCATCCAGATGGCGATCATTGGCACGCTCGGGGCGGTGATCCTCGCCATTCCGGTGTCGCTCTTGGCGGCACGCAACGTCTCGCCGCATCCGCTGGTGTATCAAGTCACGCGCTTCATCTTAAATATCCTCCGCTCGATTCCAGAGCTGATTTACGGCTTGGTGTTCGTCGCCGCCGTCGGATTGGGACCGTTTCCAGGTGTACTGGCGATCATCTTCGGTTCGGTGGGTTCGCTCTCGCGCTTGTTCGCGGAAGCCATCGAACAGATCGACCCGCAGCAGGTGTTAGCAATACAAGCGACGGGCGCAGGCAGCGCACAGACCTTCATCTACGCAGTGCTGCCGCAAGCGTTACCCCTGCTGATCTCGTATTCGCTCGTGTACTTCGAGCATAACGTGCGCAATGCCACGATTTTGGGTTACGTGGGCGCGGGCGGCGTGGGCTTCGAGATTCAGAAGTATATCTCGCTGTTCCAGTACGACCGTCTGATGGGGACGGTGATCGTCTTGGTTGTGGCTGTCACGGTCATTGACCGTTTTAGCAGTTACGTTCGCAGTCGCTTCATTTAGCAGCGCGCGGACGAATGCAATTCACGTTTAGCTTTTTAGCGAGGGATGGATATGAAGAAAATCGGGATCGTTTTGGGAGCGTTGGTGGTGTTCGCTCTGTTCAGCATTGGCTTAGTTGTCGCGCAAGAAGCGACGCCGGAAATGACGCCAGAAATGATGGATCGCACGGACTGGCCCGAACGTTTCATCTTGGGCGTGTATCCCGGCGACAACGTGGAAGAGGCGCTGGCATCGATTGAGCCGCTGCGTGTCTATCTAGAAGAACAACTGGGCATCCCGGTCGAGTTGGTGACGGGGACGAGCTATACCGCCGTGATCGAAGCGATGCGCGCCGGCAACGCCGACGGCATGGAAGTCGGTCCGTTCTCGTATGTGTTGGCTGCGCAAGAAGCCAACGCCGAAGCCATCGCCGTCGCCAACTTCCAAGAAGGCATCACGGTCGAACAGGCACAAGCCATCGACACCGAAGCCCTGCCCGGCTACTACAGCCTGCTGTTCACTCTCAAGGGCAGCGGCATCGCCTCCATCGCTGATCTGGCGGGGCGCTCGTTCGCCTTCACCGATCCGGCGTCCACCAGCGGCTACCTCATCCCCGCCACCAGCATCATGACGGCGATGACTTTTGAAGAACCGACGCAAATCGAAGAATTCGCGGAAATCGTGTTCGCGGGCAACCACCCGTCGGCAGTGTTGAGCGTTGCCAATGGCACAACCGATGCGGGCGCAACCTTCGACGGCAGCCTGCCCGCGCAGGCTGACGAAGGCTTGATCGAACTGTGCGGTTATGACGCCGAAACGGGCGAATTCCCGTACTATAACCCGATGACGCAAGCAGAAATCGACGCGATCTACGAAGAATGCCCCGAAGGCAACATCGTGGTGTTCGCTCAGTCGTCGGTGATCCCAGAGACCCCGTTTGCCGTTCGCGGCGATCTGCCGGAATCGTTCAAAGCAGCGGTCAAGACGGCGCTGTTGGCGATTGCCAGCGACACCGATTTGGTTGTGGCAATTGAGCGTTTCTACGTCGATCCAAGCATGTGGCTGGGTCTGGAATCGCTGGACAATCTGTATGATGGTCTGCGCGACACTGCCACGCTGCTCGATCTCGATTTGAACGCGCGCTAGTCGTAAACTAAACGGCATTGAGTTTGTCGGGGCATGGCAGCGATACACCGTATCGCCCACGCCCCGACGCTTGTCTGTGAGTAACCTTGTGACCCATTTTTCCCAATCTGACGCGCTCACGATCCTCACGCACGCACCCGCCGACGCCGTGAAAGCCCTCGCAGAGGCGCTGATCCCGCAGTTGGGCGATATCGCTGTCCTCGTCAACCGAACGGGGCTGGTCATGCTCCCGTATACGGACAGCGCGGGCGGGGCGACATTCCACTTGGGCGAAGTACTGGTCAGCGAGGCACATGTTCGCATTGCGGACGATGTGCAGGGCTACGCGCTGGTCATGGGGCGCGATTTGGTGTTCGCGCTGGCGTGTGCGCTGATTGATGCGGCGTATCAAACGCACATTGAGACCGAAAAGATCGATTTATTTCTGAACGCACAGCAAAAATTACAACAAGACGCGGATACACAGCTACTCCAGCAAGTTGAGCAGACGCGCGTTGAAATGGAGACGTTCTGATGAGCCAGTCGCCTTCGCACCCTCCCTACACATCCGACGAGGCGCGGGCGCGGGAGACGTTCTTGGCGCTGATGTGGGCATCCAGTTATCCCGGACGCATCTACACCCTGCCCGATGTTCATGCGTTCGTGGTCATTGGCGAGGCGCTGCTCGACCTAGAGACGAGCTACTACACAAATGATGATCAGCTCGCGCCCTTGTTGGCGCGCAACGGCGCGCGGCGGCAGTCGCCCGAACGCGCCGCGTATCATTTCTACCCGACGTTGACGGACGCTGATTTGCCCGCCATCTCGGCGGCGGCGGTGGGTGAGATGTTGTATCCTGACCGTTCCGCCACGCTGATCATTGGCTGTTCGTTCGATACAGATGCGCGGTTTTCGCTGTCTGGCGCAGGGGTGAACGGGACGACGGCGATCCAAGTGGGCGCGCTCTCGGCGGACTTTTGGGAACTGCGTGAGTCGCGGCGGCGCTATCCATTGGGGTGGGACATATTCTTGATCGACGGCGCGCGCGTGCTGGCGCTCCCACGCAGCACGACGATGATCCGCGAAAACGCATAATTTGTAGGGGCATGGCGTGCCAATGCCCACAACCGAAATTGCATCGTAGGGCGACGGCACACCCGCAATAGGAAACCACACATGTATGTCGCAGCGAAAGGCGGCGAAGCCGCGATCCAAGCATCCGAAGCGTTGTTCAGCGCGCTGAAGGGCAAGCCGACACGCGAATTGGTGACGGCGATTCAGGATACCCTGCCATATCTCGTGGATCGTGTAATGGGCGAGGCGTCGTTGTACGCGCCCGAACTGGCGTCGCTGGCAATTGCCCAGTCGGGCGGCGACCTGTACGAGGCGGTCTTGCTCTTGCGCGCCTATCGCTCGACGCAGCCGCGTTTGGCGTATGCCGTCCCAGTTGCGCCGGAGTCGCTGTTGACCGTGCGCCGGATTTCGGCGGCGTTCAAAGACATTCCGGGCGGACAAGTATTGGGCCCGTCGTTGGATTACAGCCATCGCATTTTGAATACCGAAATCTTGGACAGTGAACCTCACCCCGTACCTGAGCGCGCATCCCACCGAGAAGCCCCTACGGATGATTCGGGGGATCAAGCTCACCCGCCAACCCCCTCTCCAGATGGAGACGGAGCGGTTGCTGCCTCTGCATCCTATCCGCTCGTGGCGGAGTGGCAGCGGCGCGCGGGCTTGCTGGCAGCGACGCCGGAACATGCGCCGCGCGAACCTGCCGATATCCCCGATGTGACGCGCGATCCGGCATTGTTCCCTGCGCCGCGCGAACATCGCTTGCAAGCATTGGCACGCGCCGATACGGGCGGCGTGTTGGCGCTCGGCTACGCCAGTATGCGCGGCTATGGGCTGATCCATCCGACGGTCAACGAATTACGTCTCGCACACGCCGAAATCGAAGTCAAACATCCCGTCACAGGCGTGACGTTCAGCGCAGGACGCGCGCGCGTCAGCCAGGCGGAAGTCGTGACGACGGGCGACAAGACGGGCTTATCGCTCGGCTTTGCGGCGACGCTCGGCTGGAACGAGGTCAAGTTGATCGCCGCCGCCACGCTCGATATCGAGATGAATCAGTCCGAACCGCATCCGGCGCATACCGAAGAATTTGTCATGTATCACACTGAACCCGTCGAAGCATCGGGCTTTTGCATCCATTTCAAGCTGCCGCATTACGTCACGTTCGCCAGCAGCCTCGACAATCTGCGTAAGGTGATCAGCACGTTCTATTCGTCCGATCAGGACAACGAAACCAGCGCGGATCGCGCGGAACTCGAACCGATAACCCAGAGGACGCCATGAGCCAACTTGAAAATTTGGCGTCGCCGCGCGCCGATTATGCGTATGCGTTCCTCGATCCGTTCGCCAAGCGCGAACTGCGCCGCCGAATGCTGAAGGCGATTGCGATTCCCGGCTACCAAGTGCCATATGCCAGCCGCGAACTGCCAATTGCGCGCGGATGGGGGACGGGCGGGCTGCAAGTCACACTGAGCCTTGTGGGACCCGAATCCATCGTCAAAGTAATCGATCAGGGCGCGGACGACAGCGTTAACGCCGCCAACTTGCGCCGTTTCATCACGCGCATGAGCGGCGCATCGACCACGACGGACACGCTGCAAGCCACAATTTTGCAGAGCCGCCACCGTATCCCCGAAGAAGTGATGCGTGATGGACAGGCGCTTGTGCTGCAAGTTCCCGATCCCGAACCGCTGCGCGCGGTGCAGAGTGACAGCTCGAAAGCCCACCAGATGCACGCGGACACGGATTACAGCCAGATGTGGCTGGTGTTGTACGAACAGCTCGTGCGCTACAAACAGTATTTGCAGGGCGCAAGCTATCCAAGCCTCGTCAACGGGCGCTATTTGATCAGTCCGAGTCCGATCCCGCGTTGGGACACGCCCAAACTGCATCAAGCCGCCCATCTGACGATCCTCAGCGCGGGACGCGAGAAGCGCATGTATGCTGTGCCGCCGTACACTGATGTGTACCCGTTGGAATTTAGCGATGTACCGTTTCAAGTCGAGGATCAGCGCGGCTGGATCGACACAGTGACGGGCGCACTGCGCGGCGCACGCGGCAAGTTCATGGACGAAATCCCGCAGCCGGACGGCACATCGCGCTACGGCATCAGCGATACGGGCTATCTCGAAAAATTGATCGCTCAAATGCGCGCTGCCAGCGGTGCGGACGCTGCACAAAATCAGGTTGGCGCAACCTATTACGACGATGAAGGGAACTTTTACAAACATGGCTATCTCAAGCCCCCCGTTCGCCCCGATTGACAACCCGTTCGATCCGCCGCGCCTGTCGGATACGACGCCGCTGCTGCGTGCGGATGGACTGGTCAAACGCTACGGACGCATTGCCGCCGTCGATGACGTGAGTCTCGATGTATATGCGGGCGAGGTCGTTGGCATCGTCGGGGAGTCCGGATCGGGCAAGTCGAGCGTCCTGCGTCTGCTCAATCTCGAAGAACTGCCCAACGCCGGAACCTATACGCTCGATCTGCCCGATTACACGGGCGTCAATCTGTTCGCGCTGGATCGCTTCGCACGGCGCGAAGTCACGGCGCGGCAGATCGGCATCGTATATCAAAATCCGCATCTCGGTTTGCGGATGCGCTACACATCGAGCGGCAACGTGGCGGAACGCCTGCTCGTGACCGGCGAACGCGCCTACGCGACCTTGCGCCAAGCAGCGCGCGAGTCGCTGTCCGCCAGCGAGTTCCCGCTCAATCGCATGGACGATCCGCCGCGCGTACTGTCCGGTGGGATGCAGCAGCGCGTCCAACTGGCGAAGGCGATTGCGCTGCGCCCGCGCATCTTGCTATTGGATGAGCCGACGACGGGACTAGACGTAAGCGTGCAAGCGGCGGTCTTGGATACGCTCAAACGCTTGCAGCGCGAACTCCGCTTGGCAATGGTGTTAGTCTCGCACGATTTGGGCGTGATTCGCACGTTGGCAGATCGTGTCTTGGTGATGCGCGGCGGGCGTGTGATCGAGCGCGGGCTAACCGATCAAGTCTTAGACGATCCACAGCACGCCTATACACAGCAGTTGGTACACGCAAAATTATGACGATCCTCCTCGACGTTCACGGCTATACCAAACACTTCACCGTTCACCATCTCGGACGGAATATCCCGACATTCTCGGAGGTATCGTTCACGCTGCGCGAGGGCGAATTTCTGCTCGTTCGTGGACAAAACGGCGCGGGCAAATCGACGCTGCTGCGCTGTTTGTATCGGACATACCTACCGACGAGTGGAGCGGCGCTGTACCATTCGCACTTGGGCAGTGTGGATTTGGCGCGCGCCGCCGACGTGGATATCGCCCTTTTGCGCCGCCACGAGATCGGCTTCGTGACCCAGTTTTTGCGCCCGCGTCCGCGTGTGAGCGCGCTCGAATGGGTCGCAGAGCCATTGTTGACGGACGGCATGGCTTACAATCAAGCGCGCGAGTTCGCAGAAGCGATGTTAAGCGACTTCGGCATCAAGCGCGATTTGTGGGGCGCGTATCCCTCCACGTTCTCTGGCGGCGAACAGCAGCGCGTGAACGTGGCGCGCGCGCTGATTTTGCCGCGCCGCCTGTTGCTGCTCGATGAGCCAACCGCCTCGCTGGATGCGTCGGCGCGCGCGGCACTGACCCGGCGGCTGACCGCGTTGAAGGCGCAGGGCGTCACGCTAATTGGCATTTTCCATTACCCCGATGAGATCCGTTCGCTGGTGGACAGCGAAATCGACCTACAAAGCGAGGCGCTCCCCGATGTGGCTGACTGATATTCGAATCGTCCTCCCCGATGGCGTGGTTGAACGCGGCGCGCTCCGGCTGGCGGACGGCGTGATCGCGGAGATTGCGGACGGTGACGCGCCGGTTGCCGGCTTGTCGCTGGCGGGGATGACGATCATTCCCGGCTTGATCGACCTACACGGCGATATGTTGGAGCGCGATATCGAGCCGCGTCCCGGCGCCTACTTCCCGACCGAAGTGGCGCTGTACGAACTCGACAAACGTTTGGCGGGCGCGGGCATCACGACGGCATTTGCGGCGGTTGGGTTCGCATGGACGAAAAACGACTTGCGCACGCAGGAAAAAGCGACGGAAATCATCCGCGCGATCCACGAACGACGGGCAGAACTGGGGATCGATCTGCGCGTTCATGCGCGCTTCGAGATCAGCAATCCCGAAACCGCGCCGATCTTGGAGGCGTTATTGGATGCGCGCCAAGTCGATCTGGTCTCGGTCATGGATCACACGCCCGGACAGGGACAGTATAAGAATATCCAAAAATATGTCGATTTCATGACGCGCTGGCTCGGCTTCGACCCCGAAAGCGTCGGTGACGATCTGATCAAGCGCGTCGAAGGCGCGATCACGGTCAAAGCCGAGCTTCCGCGCAATTGGGACATCGTGCGTGAAGTAACGCAGATCGCGGCGGCGCGCGGCATCCCCATCGCAAGTCACGATGACGACACACCGGAAAAAGTCGCGCAGATGGCGGATTTTGGCGTGACGATCAGCGAATTTCCGGTGTCCGTCGCGGCGGCACAGGCGGCGCACGCGCGCGGGATGCTCACGATCATGGGCGCGCCTAATGCGTATCGCGGCGAATCGACCAGTGGTAACTTGAGTGCGCTCGCCGCCGTGCGCGCGGGACTCGTGGATATTCTAGCGACGGATTATTTCCCGGCGGCGCTGATCGGCGCGGCGTTCAAACTGGCGGCGGACGCTGTACTGCCGCTCCATGAGAGCATCAAACTCGTGAGCGCGCATCCGGCGGTGGCGGCGAAGCTGACGGATCGCGGCGAAATCGCCATCGGCAAGTCCGCTGATTTGGTCGTCGTGGAAATGCTGGCACACGGCATCCCGCGCGTGCGCGCGACGATGCGCACCGGACATTTCATCTATCAGGATGCGCTCGTCGCGCGGCGCTTGAACGAGTCCCTCACCAACGCCGAGCAAAACGAGTTGTTCGCATCATGATTCACATCCCCCGCTACCCCGACACAGGTGATCATGCGCCCAACATGTTGAGCGAACAGCCGACGATCCACCCATCAGCGCGCATTTACGACGCACACATCGGCGCGTACACGGAAATCGGCGCGAATACGCTGCTGATCGAATCGACGTTTGGCGATTACAGCTATACGGCGGGCGACGCCGATATCATTTACGCTGATGTGGGCAAGTTCACCTCGATTGCGTCGCATGTGCGCATCAATCCCGGCAATCATCCGATGGAGCGCGTCACACAGCATCATTTGACGTATCGACGCACGCTGTTCGGCTTCGCGGAGACCGACGACGCGGCGTTCTTCGAGTGGCGGCGCGCGCATCGCTGTACGGTTGGACATGATGTCTGGATCGGACACGCCGCGATCATCATGCCAGGCGTGTCCATCGGAACGGGGGCAGTCGTGGGATCGGGCGCCGTCGTGACGAAAGATGTCGCGCCATACCAGATCGTCGGCGGCGTCCCCGCCAAACTGATTCGCGCGCGCTTCAGCGATGAGATCGCAGCGGCGCTGCTGGAGATCGCGTGGTGGGACTGGGATCACGCGACGCTCAAAGCGCGCTTCGATGATTTGCTCAGCGTTCCGTCGTTCATTGCCAAATATCGTTAGACTGCTGCCCTGACTTCGGTGGGTTGCGCCGAATCTCGCTTGGCGCTTGTCCAGTCAGGCGTTTGAACGCCTTGCTGAACGCATACGGCGACGTATAGCCGACGCGCCCCGCAACTGCCTCCACTGTAAGCGTTGGATCATAAATGCGTAATCGATAGAGAGGATCGTGAATGATGATTCGCAAACTGTTGCTCGTGCTGGTATTGGTGTGCAGTGTCGGCGTCGTGAGCGCGCAAGACGACGCGCCCGTATTCGTGTTGGTGCATGGCGCATTTCAAGATGCGTCCGGTTGGGATGGGGTGATCGCTGCGCTCGAAGCGGATGGTTACAGCGCGATTGCGGTCGAGCAAGTCGGACACGGCGACGACACGCCGATTTCGGAGATCACGCTCGACACGTACCGCGACGCGGTGATCGAAGTCATCGAAGCACAATCGTCACCCGTGATTCTGGTCGGTCACAGCTTTGGCGGTCTGGTGATTTCAGCGGTCGCAGAGGCAATTCCGGCGCAGATCGACACGCTCGTTTACTTGGCGGCGTATCTGCCCCAGGATCAAGACAGTCTCGTCACGCTCTCGTCGCAAGATCACTATTCCGTTCTCGGACAAGAGGGCAATTTCATCCTCGCGGACGGTTTCTCGACCGCTTCGGTCTTGGAGAGCGCCTTTGCATCAGCATTCTGCCCCGATTGTGACGAAGCGCAGCTTGCGGTCGTCGCCGCGTCGCAGCTCCCTGAACCGCTTGCCCCACTCAACATTCCGGTGACACTGACGGATGCGAATTTTGGCGCAGTGCGCAAAGTCTACATCCTGACGGCAGAAGATGTGGTCGTGTCACCGCAACTTCAGGCGTTGATGCTGTCGAATACGCCCGTCGATCACGTTTACGCGCTGAACACCGGTCATGCGCCCTATATCAGCGCGCCTGATGCGCTGGCGGCGCTGTTGGTTGAGAGTGCCGCGTAACCCAACGCGGTTGGTTGATGTGATGGACGGGACTTGTCCTGTCCATCACAATTCGGCTGCTAGTCGTGGCGTTTCGCTGTGTAAATTGGCGCAGCTCTCGAAGAATGCCAGCGCCAGCATGAACGCCGCAAAGATCGCCGCGAATCCCAACGGCGATCTGCATAGAAAATAATCGCCACAACGAACACCAGATCGAAGAACCGTTCGAGCCAAGTAGCGTGGCGTTCCTCGTCGGGGTTATCGGCAGTGCGCAGACGCGGCGCGCGAATCCAAGGCTGTGGAACGGCGCGCGTCCAACCCGACGCGCGGCAAGCTGTGGCGCAGACGCTTCACGCCAGCGCGCCCTGATACCGTGACGCTTCCGCCTTCTTCGGCGCAGACGCCCGGTCGCGCCAGCAGAAGCGATGCAACCATTCGTTGGCACGCCCCTCGACAGCATCGGCGATAATCCCGCCAAGAACGGGTGCGAATTTGAAGGCGTGTCCGCTCCCGCCCGCCGCGACGGTCAAACCTGCGCGTTCAGGGTGGCGGTCGATCCAGAAATCACCGTCAAACACATCGCAGTACACACAGCGGCGCGTGTAGACGATAGGCGCGTCGAGCAGCGCCGGAAATGTGTCTGCCAACATCGAGCGTAAGGCGGCTTCATCGTCCGCCGTGACCACGCGCGGATCATTTTCGGGGTGAAGCAGTTGTCCCGCGCCGTGATTGGCGATCTTGATCACCCCTTCGCGCGGATGGATTGGAAAACCATACCAGCCCGTGTGCGAAATGTCGGCAGTGAATACTGGAAACACGGATGGCATGAAGGCTTCTGGCTGATCGGTCTTGAGATGAAAGACGGGATGCCCAGTCGAGCGCATGAACGGCGCGAGTTCCGGGATCAGGACGTGCGTCCATGTTCCGGCGGCGACCAACGTCTGCCCCGCGCGGAACGTCGCGCCCTCGCGTGTGCGCACGCCAACGACGCGCCCGTCCGCCTCGATCAATGCGGCGAACGTCTGCCCCTCGTAGATCGTCACCCCTTCGCGCCGCGCCTGTTCGATCAGCGCCGCCACGACGCGCCCGCTCTCTGCATAGCCGCTCCCCGCGTGATAAAAGCCATCGACATAGGTTCCATGTTTCCATGCCGGATAGCGCCGCGTGATTTCATCGGCATCGAGGATATCGGGCTGGTGTCCGCGCTGATGGAAGGTTTGTCGGCTGTCATACTCGAAGTCGCCGGGCTGCATCGGCGCGCGCGTGATCATCAGCGTGCCGACTTCGTGATACAGCGGCTCGCCCCATGCAGCATTCCAGTCGTGCCAGCCGCGCATCGCCACCTCGCCCAACGCCATGTAGAATTCGTCCGCGCCATACGCGATGCGCACGACTTTGCTGATGTCAGTCGATGCCGCCAGCGGATGCGGCAGCGGGCCCGGATCGATTATGGTGACGCTTTGCCCGCGCGCGCGCAGTTCCAGCGCGGTGCTGATGCCCATGATGCCGCCGCCGACGATTAAAATATCGGATTGGGGTTCTTTCACGATCTATCCTTGTACGAATGATTGGATGTACGCATCTGAAGGGATAGAATGTACGTCGTTTTATTCGGCTGTCAAGCGGTGCGCAGACAAAGGATCATTTGATGAAGTTATTGACGTTTCAAACCGACGGCGGGCTGCGGCTCGGAGTCGTCACAGCACGCGGAGTCTTGGACGGCGGCGCGGCAGCAGATTTTTACCGTACTGGCGCGGACGGGCTGTCCGATTTGAGCGCGCACATCGAGCGCGCGTTGAATGATAGCACGACCCCGTTTCTCGATGAAGCGACGCTGCAACTCGCCCCACCCGTCCCCGCCCCCGGCAAAATCATCTGTGTCGGGCTGAATTACCGCCGCCATGCCATCGAAACGGGCGCGGCGATCCCGACCACGCCGATTCTGTTCTCGAAGTTCAACAACGCGCTCGCCGCGCCGGGCGAAGTCGTGCCGATTCCGCGAACTGCCGAACAAACCGACTACGAAGCCGAATTGGTGGTCGTGATCGGGCGGCGCGCCAAGTACGTGAGCGAAGCCGATGCGCTCGATCATGTCTTGGGCTACTGCAACGGCAACGATGTGAGCGCGCGCGATCTGCAACTGCGCACGAGTCAATGGTTGCTCGGCAAGACGCCGGACAAATTCATGCCGATTGGACCCTACCTCATGACGGCGGACGAAGCGGGCGATCCGGCAAACCTGCGCGTGCGCGGTTGGCTGAACGGCGAACCGCGTCAAGACTCGAACACCGCCGACATGATTTTCAGCGTCGCGCAGGTGATCAGCTACGCCAGCCAGTACATGACGCTCGAACCGGGCGACATCATCACGACCGGGACGCCGGAAGGCGTGATCTTGGGCATGAAAGACAAGGTGTGGCTGAAACCCGGCGACGAATACATCGTTGAGATCGGTAACTTGGGGCGGTTGGTTAATCGCATGGCGGCGGACTCATGAGCGCGGCACGCGGATTTCTGGTCACAGGCGCGATGGGCTGCATCGGCGCATGGACGTTGTATCATCTGGTCAAGCGCGGCGAACGCGCCGTTAGCTTCGATCTGAGCGAGAATCGCGCGCGGCTCGATCTGCTGCTGACGCGCGACGAACAAGCCGCGATCACGTTCATCAAAGGCGATCTGACGGCGTTCGATCAGGTGGCGGACGTAATTTCCAAGCACCGCATCACGCACATCGTCCATTTGGCGGCGCTGCAAGTGCCGTTCTGCCGCGCGAATCCGGTCATGGGCGCACAGGTCAACGTTGTGGGGACGGTCAACGTCTTTGAAGCGGCGAAACAGAACGGGATCGCGCATCTGGCGCACGCTTCATCGATTGCCGTGTATGGCGCGCCCGACGAATACGACGCGGGCTTGCTCGCTGCCGATGCGCCGCGCAATCCGCACACGCTGTACGGCGTGTACAAGCAGGCGGGCGAAGGGATCGCGCATGTGTATTGGTTCGAGAACAAGATCAGCAGCACCGCGCTCCGTCCGTACACGGTTTATGGCATCGGGCGCGATCAAGGGCTGACGAGCGAACCCACAAAAGCGATGCTGGCGGCGGCGGCGGGACAGCCGTATCGAATCAGTTTCGGCGGGACGATGCAGTTTCAATCGGCGTCCGACGTGGCAAATCAGTTCATCGACGCGGCACAGTTCCCGCTCGATGGCGCATACACGTTCAATCTCGGCGGCGCTCCGACGACGGTAACCCACGCCGCCAGTCTCATTCTACGTGCCGCGCCCGATGCCGAAATCGAAGTCGCGGATAAGGCGCTGCCGTTCCCGACTGGCTTTGACGATACGGAACTGCGCCGCCATTTCGCCACGGTTTACGAAACGCCGCTCGATGACGGCATCCGCCAAACCGTGGAGCATTTCCGCATGGTGTTGGCGGACGGACGGTTGACAGTGTGACGCGATACGACAATCGTGGGCGTGCCAGCGGCGCGCGCCTACGGATGGATATGCGGCGATAACGGGCGTGCCAGCGGCAACCCCCCTACAGGAACGATGATGCATGATCGATATCGAACAGGAAGATCAACTGATTCCGTATCTACGCCGTGAGGGGCATTTGCGCCCCGACGAACCCGCGCGCGCGCGGCGTTTGTCCGGCGGCGTTTCGAGTCGGACGGTGTGGGTGGAGCGCGCCGATGGCGATTGGGTGCTGAAACAGTCGCTCGACAAACTGCGCGTTGCCGTCGATTGGTTCAGCGATCCGAAGCGCATCCACTGCGAGGCGTCCGCCTTACGCTGGCTGACGCGGCTCACGCCGTCGGGGACGATCCCGGATTTCGTCTTTGAGGACTTCGAGAATCACATCCTCGCCATGCGCGCTGTGCCGATGCCCCACGAGAATTGGAAAGTGCGTTTGCTGGCAGGCGGGCTGGATGTGCGCCATGTCGAGGCGTTCGGGCGGCTGTTGGCGACGATTCAGCGCGGATCGAGCGCGCGCATGGACGAGATCGCGCCCGATTTCGCATCGTGTACCTTCTTCGAATCGCTGCGCATCGAGCCGTACTATCGCTACACAGCGGCGCAAGTCCCGGCGGCGCGCGCGTTCATTGACACGCTGATCGCGGACATGCTTCCACTGCGCTTGTCGTTGGTACACGGCGATTTCAGCCCGAAAAATGTGCTGATTTACGCTGATAAACTGGTGTTACTCGATCACGAGGTCGCGCACATTGGTGATCCGGCGTTCGATCTCGGTTTCTCGACCACGCATCTCTTGAGCAAGGCGAATCATTTACCCGATCAGCGAGAGGCATTCGCGGATGCGGCGGCACGCTATTGGGATGCGTACAGCGAGACGCTTGGTGATGTGTCGTGGCGTGGCGGCTTAGAAGCGCGCGCTGTCCGGCATACGTTGGCGTGTATGTTGGCGCGCGTCAGTGGGCGGTCACCGCTGGAATATCTGTCAGTCGAAGCGAAGGATCGGCAGCGCGTGGCAGTCGTGGCGCTGATGGCGGATGCGCCGACCACCTACCACGATTTGACAGCGCGATATACAGCAAACCTCACCCCCTAGCCCCCTCACCAGATGGAGCTGAGGGGGAACACTGCCATACGATCACGATGGGGTGAGGTTTGCTCTATTTCAAGTCCTGTACATCCGGCTTATCAGGATGCCCCGTCGGAATCGGGCTGCGCGTCGCCCAACCGCCGTCCACGACGATGTTTTGTCCGGTGATGTGCAGCGACTCTGGCGAACACAAGAACAGCGCCGTTGCCGCGATATCCTCTGGCATACCGATGCGCCCGTTCAAGTTGACGCCAGCCCAATTCTCGGCATAGTGCGGATCGTCGCGCAGTGTGCGTTCGGTCAGGATCGCGCCCGGACTAATCGTGTTGACCGTGATGCCATAGCCGCCCAATTCCAACGCCAGCGATGCGGACAACATTTGGATGCCCGCTTTCGTCATGCTGTACACGCTGAAATTTTTGATCGCGCGCAGCCCGGTCACGGACGAAATCAGCACAATTCGCCCCGCGATCTGATCGGCAATCATCCGTTTAGCGGCGGCTTGCGCGGTGAAATACGTGCCGCGCAAGTTCACCCCGACCAGTCGATCAAAGATCGCGGGCGTACACTCCAAGAAATCGATATAATGCGTAATGCCCGCGTTGGCGATCAGCGCGTCCAAGCGCCCAACGTGCGCCGCGAACGACTCGACCATCTCCACAGCCGCTGGCGTATCGCCCATGTCGGCGGGGTACGGAAATACCCGCTCCGTGCCGATTTCCGCGTTGATGCGCGCGGCGGCATCGGTTGCCAAGTCGGCGCGAATGTCGTTGAGCGCCACCTGCGCCCCCTCGTGCGCGAACGCCCGCGCGATCCCGTAGCCGATCCCCGTCCCCGCGCCCGTCACGACGACGGCGTTTCCTTCGTAGCGCCCCATCTTACGCGAACCATCCTGTACCCGGCTGCTTGTAGCGTTCTCCGACGCGATCATCCAGTTCGATGCCGAGTCCTGGCGCGTCCGTCAGCGTCACCCAACCCGGACGGAACCACGGTGTCCCACCTTGCGCAATTTCGCTGAAGAACGGCACATCATGGGCGTGGAACTCGCAGACTTTGAAATTCGGGATGCTGGCAGCGACATGCGCGCTTGCCATCAGTGCCAGCGGGCTGCCGATCATGTGATAGGCGACGCTCATGTTGCTGACTGCCGCCATGTCCGCGATCTTCTTGGATTCTGCCAGTCCACCCGCTTTTTGGACATCGGGCAGCGGGATATCGATCAAGCGGTTGACGATCAACTGCCAAAATCCCTGCCGCAGTTGCAGATGTTCGCCCGTGCCGATGGGGACGCGCGTATGCTGGCGCAGATAGTTCAGCGAGGCGAAATCGTCGGGCGGCACCGGGTCTTCCAGCCACATCAATTTGAACGTTTCGAGTTCGTGCGCAACTTGCAAAATGTCATTGGGTCGGTAGCGCCAATGCGCATCCATCGCAAACTCGTTCTGCGTGCCAATCGCGCCGCGAATCGCGCCCGACAGCGCCACCATCCAATCGATATCGGCGTGCGTCAGCGGGTAGCCTTCGGCGGAGTCGAAGGTCGTGCCGGGCAAGTCCAAGTCGAACTTGAGCGCCGTATAGCCTTCATCGACCATCGCTTTCGCGCGCGCGGCTGACGCTTCGATGATTTCCTCGCGGCTCATTTCGACGGCGGGACTGGTCTCCCACGATGGTTTGTATGGCTGTTGCAGTGGCGTCAAGCTCTCCAACGTCGCGGACGCATGGCAATCGACGTAAATGCGCACGTCCTTGCGGAACGCGCCACCGAGCAGTTGATAGACTGGGACGCCGAGATATTTGCCCTTCAAATCCCAGAGCGCCGTCTCGATGGCGCTGATCGCGTTCCAAACGATGCCGCCAATCGACCCCGCGCCGGACGCCGCCCAACGCATCTTCTCGACCAGTTTTTCGACATTGTTGAAGTCCTCGCCCAACAGCAGCGGCTCGAACTCTTGGATGATGTGATACAGCGCGGGCGCACAGAAGCCTTCGCCCGTGCCGTACAGCCCGCCGTCCGCGTCCGTGTAGATGCGCGCGTATGTCCAATGAAAATTTGCTTCGATCAACGCCGTTGAAAGTTTCGTAATTTTTGGCATCAACGAGTCCCCAAATGGCATACCGGATAATTTGTCTCACGTTCGATTATCAACAGTCGATTGTATTTTGCCAATCGTTCAGACTGCATAATCGATCCAATTTTGATCGAGTCCGCGCCCCATCCGACCGCTAAATCTGCCAGCCAATTGTCCTCCGTCTCGCCGCTGCGGGCGCTGACCACGACGCGCCAACCAGCACTGCGCCCCCGTTCCAAAGCCTCACTTGCTTCGGTGAGGGTGCCGATTTGATTGACTTTGAGCAGGAGCGCGTTCGCCGCTTGCTGCTGGATCGCGCGGTCGATGCGCGCCGGATTGGTACACAATAGATCATCGCCCAAAATCCACGCGCGATCTGCCAACCGTGCGCGGAGACGACTCCACCCGTCCCAATCGTCCTCCGCTAAGCCGTCCTCGATGCTGATGAGCGGGTAACCGTCTGTCCATGCTGCCAATTGATCGATCATCGCGTCAGTGGACAAGCGGCGTCCGCTCAATGTGTAGGCTGTGCCGTCGTAAAAGTGACTCGCCGCCACATCGATTGCCAGCATCACATCGCGTCCCGGCGTCAAGCCCGCCCGCTCAATCGCCGCGACCGCATCACGCAGCATCCCTTCATCGTCCGCGAACGGCGGCGCGAGTCCCCCTTCATCGGCTTTCAGGGCGCGCGCCGCGTATTTCTCTGCGATCAAGTCGGCAGCGGCGGCATAGACCGCGTAAGCGTCCGACAAAATCTGATCGATGGTGTCTGCCATCGGCACAATCAGCACATCTTGGACAGCCGTCTGTCCGCCCGCGTGTTTACCCCCGCTGAACAGGTTGATCATCGGGCGCGGGAGTGCGTTGGGCGTGTGATTTTCCATGCGCGCGAAGAATTGGTAGAGCGGCAGTCCTAAATCGGCGGCGGCGGCGCGCGCGAATGCCAGCGAGACGGACAGAATCGCGTTCGCCCCGACAGCCGATTTATTCGCTGTTCCGTCGAATTGGATCAGTGCGCTATCGAGTGCATCTTGCGCGGCGAAGGAACGCCCTTTGAACGCTTCATAGATGGTCGTGTTCACGTTAGCGACGGCGATCCGGCAGCCAAGTCCGCGATAGCGCGCCGGATCGCCGTCGCGGAGTTCGAGTGCCTCTGCGCGCCCGCGCGATGCACCGGACGGCACAGACATCGTACCCGCCGCGCCAGATGCGAGGCGGCACATCGTTTGCAACGTTGGGCGTCCGCGACTGTCGAGAATTTCATCGGCGTGCAAGGAAGCGATGGTGAATCCGGCTTGGCTCATGAGATTCTTCCCGCCGTCCATTTGATTTCGCTCTCGCCTGCCTTAAAGTTCACCCAACGCGCTAAGGTGAACAAGAAATCGGACAGACGATTGAGATATTTCACGATCTGCGGATTGATCGGATCATCGGTCAGGATTTCGACGCACACCCGTTCCCCGCGGCGGCACACGGTGCGCGCCACATGCAGCGTGGCAGCGGCGCGCGTTCCGCCGGGCAGGACGAAGTTTTTCAGCGTAGGCAGTTCAGCATCCATCTGATCGATTGCCGCTTCGAGGCGATCTGTCGGCGCGGCGTCCAACCGGACGAGCCATTCCGGCTTGGCGTCCAACGGCGTTGCCAAATCTGCGCCGACGATGAATAGTTCGTTTTGGATTTGCTCCAGCCACGTATCAGCTTGTTCAGGCAGCGTTTCCGTGCGTACCAGTCCGATGAACGAGTTGAGTTCGTCCACCGTGCCATATGCCTCGACGAGCGGGTTGTTCTTGCGCACGCGCCCACCCGCAAACAAGCTGGTATCGCCGGTATCGCCCGTCTTGGTATAGATTTTCATGGGGGTTGCCTCAAGTGAATGCGCATCGAATTCGATCATCACCCAACGGCAGACATTCTAACGTCCGACGCCAAGAATGGGTATAGGGCGCGGCGAATATTTCTGTTCATGCTGGCAGGATGGGCGCCGCCATTCGGCGCGCGTTGAGGGCTGAGGTGAAAGAACTGCGAAAAGAAAAGGACTGCGTGCAATCAGCTTACACTCAGTCCTCAATCCTTTTCCCTCAGTCCGATCCTTTACCCCTTGACCGCGCCCGACGCCATCCCCTGCACGACGAACCGCTGCGCCAAGAAGTACAGCACCATCACGGGTAACGCTGCCGCCACCGCGCCCGCCATGATCAGCCCCCAGCGGAACACATCGCCTGTGATCAGGTAGCTCAACGCGACCGGGACGGTCTGCAAGTTCGGAGACGTTATGAAGATCAGCCCGAATAACAGTTCGTTCCATGCCGCCGTGAAGGTGAACACTGCGCACGCTACTAAGCCGGGCGCGCTCAAGGGCAGCAATATCCGCGTGAAGGCTTGCATCCGCGTCGCACCATCGACCATCGCTTGTTCTTCGAGGTCAATGGGGATGCCGCGAAAATAGCCCATCAACAGCCACGTACTCAGCGGCGCGGCGAACGTCAGATAGACGAAGACCAAGCCGTGCAGCGTGTTGCCGAGCTGTAAGCGCGCGATGATCACCGAGAGCGGGATGAACAACAGCGCGCTCGGCGTCAAATACGCGAAGAGAATGAAGCGCCCGATCCAGTTTCGGTACAAATACTTCAGGCGGACGAGGCTGTACGCCGCCATGCTGGCGAACACGACTGACACGACCGTGGATAACCCTGCCACCAAAACGCTGTTGGCAATCGCGCGCAAGAAATTGCGTTCAGTGAACAATTCGATGTAATTATCCAGCGTCAGATTGACGGGCAGCAGCGACGGCGTGCGGTAAATGTCGCGCGGCGTTTTGAGGGACACCGTGACCATGAAATACAGCGGAAACAGGATCATCAGCGCCAACAGCGCCAAACAGACGTAGTAAATCATCTTTTGCAGCAAACTCGGCTTGTCGAGCATGGCGTCAATCTTCCTTCTGCAAGCGCACAGCGATGATCACCGCCAGCACCGCGAATATCGGCAGCAGCACAACGGACGCCGACGCCGCCTCACCGATGCGCAGACTTTGCAGCCCGTAGTACGACAACAGCGGGAACGTCATGGTCGCGTTGGAGGGTCCGCCACCCGTCAGCAGCCAGACCGCCTCGAAACTGTTGGTCGTCCAAATCGTAGAGGTTAGCACGACCACGAGGATCACATGCCGGATGCCCGGCAGCGTCACATGCCAGAAGCGCCCCCAACCGGACGCGCCATCGAGCGACGCTGATTCGTACTGTTCGCGTGAGATCGCCTGCATCGCCGCGAGGAACGAGATCACCCAGAACGGGAAGCCACGCCAAAAGCTGGCGAAAACCACGCTTGGCAGCGCCAAATCACTGCTGAGGAAATCGACGTGCGAATCGACGAAGCCCAAGCCGATCAAAATATAGTTGAACGCGCCCGCTTGCGGCGCATACAGCAGTTTCCATGTAATGAACGCCACAAATGCGGGCATCGCCCACGGGAGCAGAATCAGGCTGCGCCACATTTGGCGTCCGCGGATCGGCTGATTGAGCAGGACGGCGATCCCCAAGCCTAACACTAGCTTGAGCAGTTGGATCGCTAATACCATCACAATCGTGTTGCTGACCGCCGCCGAAAAACTCGGTTGCTTGACCAGATTGACGTAATTTTCCAGCCCGACGAACGTTCCTTCCGTGCCGATCATGCGATCCGTGAAGCTGATCCAGACCGCAAACATGAACGGATACACCACCAGCACGAGAATGCAGATCAGCAGCGGGGCGACGAGCAGATAGCCCATCAGCCGCCCCGATTGCTGGAACGTCATCCGACGGCGGGCGGGCGCAGCGGGGAGCGAGAGCGCATCTTGTGCCATAAAATGCCTTTAATAGGAACCAGTGACGAGGAATGAGTGATGAGGAAAGATAGTTGACCGGCGTTCATCATCCGCAATTTTAATGCGCAGTTTCAGCCCATTATCCAGTATGACGGGTGATGGGCGTGAGGAAAATGAACCCTTTTTTCCCTCATTACCCATCACTCACCCCTCGTTACGTTCTATTCGTATTTGTCGTAAATCGTCTGACAGGCAGCTTGCGTCTCGGCAATCGCCTCATCGATGCTCAAACCATCGACCACGATCCGCTGTACCATCTTCGGCGTGAGGAAGTTGGTCTGATATTCTGCGAACGCCGCGTTGTTCAGATCGGGGAAGCCCTGCGGCGTGCCGTTGAGCGCCAGATCGATCAAGCCCGCATGAACGGGGCTGCTATCGAAGATGTCGAAGTCGAGTTGATCCGCCAAGACGGGCCCGTAGATCGCGTTGTTGTAATATTCTTCCACGAACGCGGGGTCTGCCAGATACTCGAACAAATCCGCTGCGAGGTCTTTCTGATCGCTGCTGGCGGAAACAAGGCGAAGCTGCGCGTTGAACGGCGACAAACGCATCGCCGGACCGGCAGGGAGCGCCGAATAGCGCGTGCCGTCGCCCAATTCGGGATCGTTGTCACGCATGTATAGATAGACGCTGCCCGGATTGGCGATGAACAACGCCTGACCCGATTGATAGGCGGTGTTGTCGCCCGCGCCGTCCCAGGTCGTCGCGCCCGGCGGGAACAAGCCATCAGCATAGGCGCCCGTCACCCATTCGAGATAGGCGCGCGTTTCGTCACTGTCGATGGTGCAGGTCTTGCCCTCATCGTCCGCGATCCGTCCACCGTAGGATTGCAGGATCGTCGTCTGCAAGTTGCCATCACCAACGTTGGAGAGCGCGAACGACATGCCATAATTATCCGGCGGAGTCTGCGCTGCCGCCATCTCGGACAGTTCTTGCCACGTCTCTGGCGCATCGGGATAGCCCGCTGGTTCAAGCACGTCGTTACGGCGATACAGCACATTGCCGTTGACGGCGAACGGCACACCGTACAAGTTGCCTTCCAGACCGGGCGTCGAACGCAGCGCCGTATCGAGCGATTCCGTCCAACCGCCGTGTGCCTCACCGACCGCATCATAAATGTCGGTCACAATCTCAAGCTGGTCATTGAGCGCCAACAACAGCATGAAATCCAACCCAGCATCGAACGCATCCGGCATCGTGCCAGCTTCGACCGCCGCCGACACGCGCTGAACGGTCTCGTTCTGATTGATCATGACGACTTCGACCGGGACACCACGTTCCGCGCCCCATGCGTTGATGCGATCTACCAGCAGTTGATTGGCGGTTTCGGAAAAGATCAGCCCGCCCCAATACGTGAATACGGCGTCCTGTGCGACGGCGGGCGTGAATGCCAGCGCGCCCAACATCAAGACAACAACGACCAACAATCCTTTACGTAACATCGAGTATTTCCCTTTCCATGAAGCAATATACGAACCAAATACAGCAATGAGTGACGAGTGATGCGTGCTGAGGAAAAGCCGCGCAACGTCGGCTTATCCATGCGTCCAACGGCACTGCCCTTCCTCGTTACGCATCACTCATTCCTCGTTACTCATCACTCAACATAGTTTTTGGACGGCTTCGACCAACGCCAGAATGTAACCCGTCTGGTGTGCGTGTCCGCGATGATTCCAATCGCTGTCATCCGCCATCTTCGGCACATGATCATCGATGATGAAGCCCGTGAACCCGCTGCGTTTCAGCGCGCACATCGCATCGACCACATCGACGTTGCCTTCGCCCAAGAATGACTCTTGGAAGTTGGGGACGCAGCCCTGCACATCGCGGAAATGCACGTAGATGATCTTGCCGCGCGACGCGAAGTATTCGATCTGTTCGATCACGTCCAAGCCCATCTCGCTGAAACAGCCCATGCAGAAATCGAGACCGTGATTCGGACTCGGCGCGATCTCCTCGACCGCGCGCCGGAAGCCTTCAGGATTATAGAACAGCCGCGCGATGCCACCCAATTCCGCTACCGGCGGATCGTCGGGGTGCAGCGCCAGCGTCACGCCGGCTGCCTCCGCGACGGGAAGTACCGCGTTCATGAAGTAGGCGTAATTCGCCCACATTTCGTCGTGGGTGATGGTGCGCCCTTCCAACGCCTCGACGGTGCGCAAGCCCGCCACCAGCGGCGCGCTGTCGATCTTCGCCATGTCGAAGGCGGTCACGCGCACGCCACCGCGTCCCATTTCCATCGGCGTCCGCCAGACCCAATTCGGCATCCAGCCATAGCCGAGCGTCGGGATTCCGGCTGCGCCCATGTTGCGGATCGTCTGCTGATAGTTTTCGATCAGTTCGTCGCGTCCGGGCAAGCCGAGATGAATTTTGTCCATCCACTTGAGCGGCACATTTTCGAGGGCTTCGAGTTTCAGACCGTAGCTTTCGGCTTTTTCGCGCGCGCGCACCAAATCTTCGACGCGCCAATAGCCTGTTTCATCGGGGAACTGCGGCGTATTCATCTGCACGCCGCTGACGCCAATTTGTTTGGCAAACGTCAGGCGCTCGTGGGTCATTTCGTTGAATTGACCGAGCGCCACCCGCATTTTTTCCATACTAATCCTCATTGAATAAGAATGTTCGTACAATCAACTTTACGCTTGAACGATAACGCGGATCGGGGCGCGCGTCAAGCGATCCAATCGAGTGTGGCTACGTTCGACGCCCGTGTTTTAACGCTATACTGACTCTAAATGCAGTCCAGCATCCATCATTGGCGAGCATCGGCGCAGGCGAACGGTTAGCGGCGTGTCACCCGCTCCGATTCAGAGCGGGCGAACTTCGTTCATCATGGGAGGTCGCCGTCAAATCCCCAACGACAGATACTTCACGTTCAAATACTCGTCGATCCCAAATGCGCCGCCCTCGCTTCGGACGCAGTTCAGTGTGCGAGAATCAGCTTGCTTCGCTTGAGCTTACGGATATATTCCCAACGCGAGCATAATGCGACGTTCAGCGACACGATTGGGGCGATTGAGTTGCAATAACTTCACCGTAACACGCCCCACATCTGTTATTGCTTCGATCAGCGCGTCATTGAGGCGGAAATGCTCCGCCCATACATCGCGGCGCGGATGAAACAACCGCACAATCTCGCCAGTCGCTGGATCAAGCGACGTTAGATCGCTGCCTTTATGTCGATTGCACAGCCAACAGGCAAGACACAAATTGCCTTCATTCGATTCTCCGCCATGTTTTTCGGCATACACATGATCGACCTCATGCGGTTGATAGCTATTTTCGTCGAGGATGCGACAGTATTCACAGCGATTTTCTGCACGCTGAACCAGCATCCGGCGCAGTTCGGCGCTAATCACGTCCCATCAACTGCCGCGTATGAAGTTTGAGCATCCGCACGAAATGCTCAACCTGCTCAAACTCGTCCAACTCCGCACGCTCGTCCGACGAGACGCCGCCCGTTTTCTCCGCATCAAGCAGCGTCCGAATACGCGCTTGCGTCGCTTCGGATGGGCGAAATGCGAGGATTTGTTCGCGCATTGGTGAGGATGCGAGAAATTCGTAGACTTCTTGGTAAACGGGCGACTGAGCGATCATCGTTCAATTGTCACTCGATATTTGTTTGGTGAATGTACCGTATGTTGAAGCAGGATTCAAATCTGGTTTAAAGAGCATTCCCCTCTCCACATGAAGAGGGGTCAGGGGTGAGGTTATATCCCCAACGACAGATACTTGGTATTCAAATACTCGTTGATGCCGAACGCGCCGCCCTCACTCCCAATCCCGCTCTGCTTGACGCCGCCGAATGGCGCTTGTGCGGTGGACGGCAGCGCATCGTTCGCGCCGACAATGCCGAACTCCAAGCGTTCTGCCACGCGCATGACGCGGCTGATATCGCGCGTGTAGAAGTACGACGCCAGTCCGAATGGCGTCTCGTTAGCGTAGGTCAGCGCCTCGTCCTCATCGTGGAACGGGATCAGCGGCGCGACGGGACCAAACGTTTCCTCTTGCGCGACCAACATATCGTGCGTCGCATTCGCCAACACTGTCGGCGTCCAGAATGTCCCCACCGAATTTGCATCGCCGTTCAGCGCCGCGCCACCAACGATGATTTGCGCGCCGTGCGCCGCTGCGTCCGCGACGTGTCGTTCGACTTTGTGACGCGCGGGCAGGTCGATCAGCGGGCCCACGGTCGTATCCGGTGCGAGTCCGTTCCCAACGCGCAGCTTGCCGACTTCCGCCGCAAACGCATCGGTGAACTGCGCATAGACCGCGTGCTGGATGAAGATGCGATTGGCGCAGATGCACGTTTGCCCGGCATTGCGGAACTTCGATGCGATTGCACCCTTCACGGCGGCGTCGATATCAGCATCGTCAAACACGATGAACGGCGCGTTGCCGCCCAGTTCCATCGACACGCGCTTGACCGTCGCGGCGGACTGCGCGATCAAGATTTTGCCGACTTCGGTTGAGCCAGTGAACGAAATTTTGCGCACGCGCATATCCGCGAACACAGCGTCTGAGAACGGAATCGGATCGCTGCATGGCAAAATATTGACGACGCCAGGCGGGAAACCGGCGTCGATGAAAATTTGTCCCAGTTCCAGCGCGGACAGCGGCGTTTGTTCGGCGGGCTTGCAGATCGCGGTGCAGCCTGCCGCCAACGCGGGCGCGAGCTTGCGCGTCAGCATCGCCGCCGGAAAATTCCACGGGGTGATCAAGGCGCAGACGCCGACCGGCTGGCGCAAGACCATGATGCGCTTGTTCGCCGCCGACGACGGCACGATTTGCCCGTAGACGCGCTCCGCTTCGCCCGCGAACCACGCGAAAAAGCTGGCGGCATACGCGATTTCGCCGCGCGATTCGCTGATCGGCTTGCCCTGTTCGAGCGTCATGATCGTGGCGAGGCGTTCACGCCGTTCCAGCATCAGCGCAGCGGCTTTGCGCAGCAGCTCAGCGCGCTGGATCGCGGGCAGCGCCGCCCACGCCGGGAACGCTGCCGATGCCGCGTCGATGGCGGCGCGCGCATCATCTGCGCCCGCGTCCGGCATCGTGGCGAGCGTGTCGCCCGTCGCCGGATTGGTCACAGCGAAGGTTTTGCCGCTGGACGCATCCCGCCATTCGTTCGCAATGAAAATGCCATAGCGCGCGCCGTCCAACGCTGCGCGCGCAACGGCTGCCACGTCGATCAATTCAGTCATGTTCAAAGTGTCCCGTTTTGCGCCCGATCTTACCACGCGCCGCCCATCATGGGGCAAGGGGGAGAAAATTGCAGGCGAGACATGCCTCGCCTGCTCATCAACGACGAATAGTTCATGCTGCGGCAAACAAAAACGGACGCGGCTTTCACCGCGTCCGTCGCTTTCGATTACGCGGAAGGTGTCGCCGTCGCTTCGGCTTCCATCATGCTCATCTCGGTCAGGCTTTCGCTCTCCACGACCAATTCGAGCGCGTCCGTCCCGCGTAAGCGCATCACCAGATCGCGTCCGGGGTACAGTTGCAGCGCCACCCCCGCCAAATCTTGGCTGTCGCTGCCCGCGCCCAAGGCTTTCACCAAGAAGGTGTACGCGCCAGTCGGCAGGTCGATGAATTCACTGGTCGCGCCGCCCTCAAGCGTCGTCAGCAGCGTATCGGTCGCGCGGATGAAGATGTCGTAGGGCGTCGCGCTCTCGTTGATGAACTGGACGCGCGTGGTTTCGCGCGGCGTCTCGATCACCAGCGCATCGATGGTGCTGCCATCATTGGCATCGCCCACCAACAACACCGAATAGTGCATGTTCGGCATGAATTCCAAACCCTCGATTGTTTTGAGCGTGTTGCCGTCGGCGTCCACCACCTCGAACGTCGAAGCGCCCGACGCGACATCCGCATCCGCGATGCCGATGAAGCCCAGATCGCGCCCAAAGTCGTCCGCAAACGCGCTCCCCTTGACGCTGTAGGTCGATGCGCCCGATACGAAGTTGACAAGGCGCACGCGCGACACGCCATCGATATCGGTGCGGATCACGTTCAGCGGTTCGAGCAGGAACGATTGCGTCGCGTCCAAGCCGACAGCGGCGATCAGCGCGGTATAGTTGGACGGCACGCCGAAATCGAGCGCCGTCAGCGGCTCGGAATCGGGCGCAGACCCGGCAGCGCGCACCACGAATGGCACGTCAGTCACGAGCAGCGTGAATAAATCCGTCGATTCGCCATATTCCAAGTCCGCGACCAGCGGCGTTGTCTCGTCGCCCTGATAAATGTCGATGGGCCCCACATCGACGGCGGTATGTGCGAAGCGCACGAACCCATAATCCTCAGTCATAAAGCCCGTCGCGCCGTCTTGCGCGCTCACCGACAACGCGCCCATTAACGCCACGATCAAGGCAATCAGCGCCCATCCAATTTTCCGGTTCATCTTCGCATCCTTCGATTATCATCCTTTGACCTCCTCACCCTATTGGATCGTATGCGGATATACAACCACCCTATGGATTATCCCAAACAGTACTTTCGGCGTGCGAAAACTGCTCGGTTGACCTAGATCGTCATATCTCCGATGCGCGACAAAAACGGCGCGCGCCCCCGCCAGCCCGGAAGCGCGTTCGCCAGTTCGCGCGCGCTCACGCAGAACAGCGCGCCCGCGCCGTCGCCCTCCGTCGCTTTTTGGTCGCCGCCCGCCGTCGTCACATACAAATCGGCACCGTCCGCGCCGCCCAACGCCGCGCTCGATACTTTCCGCGCCGGGAACATGATCCGCGTCAATTCCGTGCCGTCGGGCGCGTAGCGGATGATGCAGCGCCCGTCCCACACCGCTGACCAGATGCAGCCGTCCGCATCGACCGTCATGCCGTCGGGGACAGCGCCCGCCAAATCGCCCGCGTCCGACAGCGTGATGAACACGCGCCGATTCGACACGTCGCCCGTGCGCGCATCGTAATCGTAAACGTCGATGATGCGCGTCGTGGAGTCGGTGTGGTAGAAGCGCGTCAAATCCGGGCTGAAGCCCATGCCGTTGCTGATGCCGACGCCCTCACGGATCACGGTCACGCGCTTGTCTGGGTCGATGCGCAGCAGCCGTCCGGCGACCTGCCCTTCGACGACCGTCCCAGTGAACACGCGCCCCGCCGGATCAGCGATGGCGTCGTTGAAGCGCGAATTGGACTCCAGCGGCAGCGCGGCGATCACGTCGCTGACGACGCCGCCCGCATAGCGTTTGATCGCCCCGCCGCTCAAGAACAGCAGCAGCGCGCCGTCACTTTGCACCGTCAGCCCACCGAGCGGCGCGCCGCCCGATTCCCACATTTGGGCGTGATGTCCGCTGATCGGGTCCCAGCGGAACAAGCGCCCGCGCGGAATATCGACCCAATACAGATGTCCATCGACCGGATTCCACGCCGGACATTCGCCCGTCACCGCTTCATAATCCGCGATCAGTGCTGGCTGCATCTGAATTCCCCCTGTGCTTGAACGATGGTGCCGATGATACCGCGCTTGTTCGCGCTGCGCCCCCCACGCCGAAAAAAATTTTGATCCGCTGCGCGGAAGGGGGGAAGGGCAAGGGCAAAAGATCAGAAAAACAGAAACAAGGACACAGCAATCAGAAATCAGCAGCCAGAAATCAAAAGATTAAGAGGCAGAACACCGAAAACCGAGGCCGTAGTACCTGTCACCGGGCGTGTTCCCGTTGCGAAACGGCGCGCGCAGGTAATCGGTATTGGTACCGTTCCACGAGCCGCCGTGCAGGACGCGCTTTCCACTAATATTATAGTTGTATTCTATCGGATTTTTATCGGTATTGGCACACCACTCCCTGACGTTGCCCGCCATGTCCACCGCGCCGAACGGACTCACGCCGCTGCGTTTGTCCTTTGGCGGAAAATCGTACTTCGTGACGGGCGTCGTCCGCCCGATCCTCTGTTCGGCATTGCAGCGGTTTGGGTCGTAGGTATTCCCCCACGGATACGCACGCCCGTCGTCGCCCTGCGCGGCGCGCTGCCATTCCGTCTCCAGCGGCAGCCGGATGTTCAGCCCCGTCTCGAACGCCAGCCAGTGGCAGAAGGCGACGCTTTCGTACCAACTGACGTTCGTGCGCGGCGTGTCGTCGCCATCGAAGCCCGTTGCTTCCGGCTGTTTGCCCTGCGCTTCCCAAAATTTCTGCGCGTCCGGGCTGTACGCCCACCAGCGCGCATCGGCGTAACCGCCCGCATCGATGAACGTCTGATACTGCGCGTTGGTGATCGGATACTTGGCGATCTGGAACGCCGCCACGTCGAATCTGCCGTCTCCATCTTCGAGCGTGACCGATCCAGCGGTGACGGGACACCACGCGAACGGCGGCAGCAAAATGTCGGTCACGGCGGGGAAAATGCCAGGCGGGATCGGCATCGTCGGATGCGCGCGGCGGAAGTCGTGCAGCAGGGCGATGCCGCGTTCGCGCCGTCGTGAGTGGCTGACCAGCGCCAAGATGCCGTCAAGTTCATCGTGAAGGGCTTGCTTGATTTCGCTGTTTTCCCGTGCGGCGCGCGCATCGCCGATCTGCTCATCCAATACTGCCCACAGCGCGCCGGGGTTGGCGGCGCGGATCGGCGTCAGGAAGTCGATCACGCCGTCGAAGTCGCCCGCATCCATCAGCGCATCGGCGCGGTCAAGGACAGCGGGGAGCTTGAGGAGTTTGACCTCACCCCCCGACCCCCTCTCCATGTGGAGAGGGGGAGTCAAGACCTCACCCCCCGACCCCCTCTCCGTACCGGAGAGGGGGAGTCAAGACCTCACCCCCCGACCCCCTCTCCATGTGGAGAGGGGGAGTCAAGACCTCACCCCCCGACCCCCTCTCCATGTGGAGAGGGGGAGTCAAGACCTCACCCCCCGACCCCCTCTCCATGTGGAGAGGGGGAGTCAAAACCTCACCCCCCGACCCCCTCTCCATGTGGAGAGGGGGAGTCAAAACCTCACCCCCCGACCCCCTCTCCATGTGGAGAGGGGGAGTCAAGACCTCACCCCCCGACCCCCTCTCCATGTGGAGAGGGGGAGTCAAGACCTCACCCCCCGACCCCCTCTCCGTACCGGAGAGGGGGAGGCTTGGCGCAGATTCGCTGTTTGGACGCGGCGGCACTGGTCTAATCGCGGGCGCAGTGTCCCCCCTCTCCGGTACGGAGAGGGGGCTAGGGGGTGAGGTCACGCCCGTCAGCGCCGCCGCCAGCCGCGCGATGGCAGCGGGTGTATACGCCGCGCCGCGCAAATCGATGTGCTGGATGGTGTCCCATCCCAACGGCACGCAGTCTTCCCACACGTCGCCCGCCGCCCATGCGGGGACGACAAGTTTCTGCGCGTTGCTCGCCAGCTTCAACTCGTGGCGCACGAAGCGCGATGCGCTGGCGGCGGACGATGCGATGTACAACACCGCCGCACAACCGCGCAGCGCCGCGCGGATCGCCGCCTCCCAATCGGGCGTGCCGGGAACGAGATTGTCGGTATCGACCCAGAAACGCAGATCATTAGCCCGCAAATCGGCGCGCACGCGATCCCGAAACTCGGTGTCCTTGCGCGAATACGAGATGAAGATGAACGGCGCGCTGGGCAGCACGATCTCGACGGCGGCGGGCGCGGGCAGCGGCGCATCGCTCAGGGCATCGATCAGCGCGTCGATCTCGGCGTACCAGTTGCCGCCGACGCCCATTCGCAGCTCGCGCAAGACGGCGATCAGCGCGGGTTCGCCGCCCGGACATGCGCCGTAGCGATCCAGCGTCCCGATCAGATTCGGGACAAAGACCGCCGCCGCGCCCGTCCATTCGATCTGGTTGACGACGGGACAAGCGTGCAGCGCGGACGTGAGCAGGGCGTTACGCGCGCGTTCGTCGCCCATGTGCGGGATGAACAGCGCCACAAGGCGTTGATAGTGATCGGGTCTGAGCGTGGGCATGGAGGCGCGTCGTTCGCTTAGGCTTATCGGCTTATACGCTGACTATACCGCACGCTACGCGGGGATTGCAACACGGCGCGCTCTGCGTCGCAGCAGATCGACATCAATCCGTTTGATAAAAAGCAATACGCACCGCACAGGACGCAGACAGGAAAGACATGATCCGCTTTCTTTTCTCTGCGTCCTGTGCGGTGAAAATCTTTTCTCGTTCTATCGCTACAACGCCGCCGGATCGACCACCGTCCCCGCTGCCGCCGATTGATACGAGCCGAACACCAACTGTACCGTTTTCAAGTTATCGTCGCCCGTCGTTTCGGCGCGTTCGCCGCGCAAGCCCGCCGCGATATCCGCTTGACACGGCACGATGCTCGAATGCGCCAGATCGTATGCCGGATCAGCCCATGCGTAACGCGGCGGCGGATAACGTTTCGCCAGCGTGCCAGCGTCGGTCGTTTCCCGAATCCAGAAGTCGGGCGCGAGTTCCAAGAAGCCCTTGTCGCCCTCGACTTGGATATACGTTTCGGGGAAACGGTCATGTTCGCGCTTGGTCGCGTAGCTCATCTCGCACACGACGGTTGCGCCGCCCATTTTCATCATGCAGGTGGCGACATCCTCGCCTTTGATGTCGGGATGGACGCGCGCGGTCTGGGCGTAGAGCGTGCTTGCGTCCCCGAACAGAAAGCGCGCCACGTCCACGATGTGGCTGCCAATATCGGTCAGGATGAACTGGTCGAGGTCTTTGAGGAATGGCTGATTGTCGAACACGGGAAAGCTGTTGCGATAATCGATGCGCGCGCGGAAAACGCGCCCGATGCGCCCGGCGTCCAAATGCGCCTTGAGCGCGCGAATGGGAGTCTGCCAGCGCCAATTCTCGTTGATGAACAGCTTGACGCCCGCATTTTTGCACGCCGCGACCATCGATGCCGCTTCTGCCAACGAGGTTGCCATCGGCTTCTGGCACACGATATCGACGCCATGCGCCGCGCCGAGTGCGGTCAGCGGCGCGTGCGTCTCGACATTGGTACAAATATCGATGAAATCGACGGTTTCGGCATCCAACAGCGCTGCCGGATCGGTGTAGACCGCCGGAATGCCGAAGTGTGCCGCGAATTTTTCGGCTTTCTCGCGCGTGCGATTGTAGACGGCGACGCACTCGACACCGCCAACCTCGCGCCAGCCCGCCATCTGGTAGTACGACCAAAAGCCCGTCCCGAACAGGGCAAATCGCAATGGTTTCATCTTCAATCCTCAACGCTGTTTTTGTTACAGGTCATGCCCCTACGCCTCGATGATCGTCCGCAAATAGCGCACGCTCTCGACCGCCCACACCCCTTCACGCGCCGCCGTTTCATCAACCGTCGCATCGGGCGTGAGCCACTGCTCCAAGATCGCGTTGAACGTCCGCCCGTGCGCGCGCAAGCGTTCCAAGACGCGCGGCACATTCAACATGCCCGCTCCGGCGGGCGTCCCCGTCAGCACGAAGCCCATATTGTGATCGGCGCGGCGGATGCTGAAATCTTTGACATGCAAATTGACGACATAGCGCCCCAACGTCTCGATCACCACGTCGGGACCCTCCAACGCGCCGAACGAATTGACCGTATCGAGGCAAATCCCCACCTGCGGCGAGTCCAGCGCCGTCACAATCTCTGCGAGTGTCCGCGCCTTGAAGCGATCATGATTCTCGATTGCCAGCGTCACACCCGCCGCCGCGAAGTCCGGCAGGAGCGCGCGCAGCGTCGTCACGATTTCAGGTGGATCGGGATGGTGCATTGCTGTATCGACGACCACGCGCACAATGGGCGATCCGAAGCGCCGCGCCAGCGCCAAGAACGTCCGCAGCTGATCGGGCGCGATCCCGCGCGTGCCAACTTCGACGGCGATGCCCCGTTCGCGCGTGAGCCGTTCGAGCGCATCGAGTTCGCCCGCGCTCATGCGTTCCAGCGGCAGATTGTCCGCGATCTGTACTAACTTCACGCCCAAATCGGCGGCGCGCGTCACGAATGCGAACGCATCCATCGGCGCGGATGGACGCGGATAGCCCGGCACGCCAATCGACCACGCGAACGCATACGTTCCGATGCCCAACATGCTACTTGCCGACTTTGTGCGTGATGTTGGCGACGCTCTGCTTGAGCGCGTCGAGGTTCATGATCTGATCCTGCCAATCGGGCTTGAAAATCTTGTCGTATGCCTGCGCGACCGCCATTTTCGCGCCGTCGGAGAAGGGGAAGCCCGCGATATCGAAGATGATCGCCAGTTCGATCCGAATATGACCGAACATGAATTCGCGCGCTGCTTCTTCCGGCACGCCCATTTCGATGGCGCGATCCAACGCTTGTTTCATGCCCGTGATCAGCGTCGCAGTGAACGTCTCGACCAACGCGGGTTCGAGGATCGCCATTTGTTCGACGGTGACGCGATACGCATTCATCACGGGCGCATACATCGCGCGCGCAATCGCTTCGCCCATCGCATATTTCGACTCGTCGCCGTGATGCAGCGCGCAGACGATATGCTGCTTGGCGTGGACGCCGCCGAACCAATCGGTACGCGCTGCGGGCGTCGTTTCATCGTGGAACAGCGGCGGGTGACAGGGATGCGCGACGAAATAGGTCAGATCAGCGCGGATCGGCATCACTTCGGCGTATGCCGCCGCCGGATCGAGACCGATCACCAGCGTTCCCGGCTGCAATTTCGGCACAATCTCATCGGTGATGCGCTGGATTAGCGCGTCCGGCACCGCGAGAATCACGACTTCAGCAGACGCCAGCGCATCGGCTTGCGGCGTCGGGGTCACGCCGCGCGTTTTCAGCCGTTCGACGCCCACTTCGCCCACTTCGACATACGCGATCTGATAGTCGGACAACGCTTTCATGTTGTCGGTGATGCGGCAGCCCATCTTGCCGCCCGCGCCCATCAATGCAATTTTTACGGTCATGTGTCGAACTCCTTTTTAACGCAGAGACGGCAGAGATAGAGAGAACCCAGCATCGTTCTTATTTCCTTCTGCTTTTCTCATTTTTTTCTCTGCGTTGATTTGTTTTAAGCGTACCCGCGCAAAATACTGCTGAAATAATCGATTTTCCCCACTTGTCCCGCCTTCAACGCGATCTCCATCCCATCGATGCGCGGATCATCGCTGTGTGCGCTGCACAGCGGCGCGCCCGGCGCAATTGGCGTCCGCGCCTCTAATGCGACAATCCCCAACTGGCGCGCCGCGTAGCCGCACGTATCGCCACCCGTGATCACCGCGCGCCGGAGTCCAGTTTCCGCCAAAATATCACGCAAGATCGCGCCCTGTACCGTCCCCAACGCGCGCCCGATATCGCGCGCCGCGCCGCCGATCTGTTCGATGCGCGCATTCGTGGCGGGGATCGCCGGATCGTCGGGATACTGCGCGCTGTACAGGACGACGTTTTGCCCAACTGCCAACGCATCGAGCGCCGCTTGGACGGACTGCGCCTGTGCTTGTGCTGTCGTACTCGGATCGATCAAGTCGGGCGCGTGCAACCGAATCAGCGCGAAGCCGTTCTGTCCCGCCCACGCAATTTGGTCGCCCGTCATGGGCGCGGCGCTCCCGCTCATCACCACGATCTGATCGACAGCGCGCGGGGGTGTCGGCGGCGGCGCCACGGATGCGCTGCCCACCGCCTGCCAATGGGCGATCAGGGCGTACTCGACGCCCGACGATCCAACTAAAAACAGCGGCGTTTCGAGCGTCCCAATCAAGCCGCCAATCGCGCGGACGTGCGCGTCATCGACCGTATCAAACAGGACGATTTCTGCGCCGTTCACCGCCAGTTCGTCGTAGTACGCGCGCAAATCCGCCGCCGAACGTGACAGATGCAGCACGTTGATCGCCGCGATCTGGCGCTCCGTCTGCTGACCGAGATGCAGCCGCAAATCCGCCTCGCGCATCGGTGTGACCGGATGCCGACTCATCGTCGGATGGCGATCCAATCGATAAGTCACATCGTCCACACGCGCGAACAAGTTGCTGAACGCGACGTAGCGTTTGAGGATCGGCGCGCCCACCACCAGCGGGACGCACGCCGCGCCAAATACATCCATGCCAATCGTCGTCGCGCGTCCGATACTGCCGATGGTGGGCGACGAATCGAAGGTCGAACAGATTTTGTAGTGGAAAATCGGCGCGCCCAACGCGCCCAACGCCGCGAACGCCGACGGCAGCGCGGCGTCCATCTGAGCCGGAGTCATGCTGCGGCTCACGCCCGCCACGCCGACGGCGCGCGCATAGGGAAAGCGCGTGCGCAGCGTCTCGGCGTCCGGCGGATCGAAGAACAGCACCGTCGGCACGCCACCCCATTGCAGCGCCTCCATGACATCGGTTGATCCGGTCAGATCGTCGCCATAATAGGTCAAGAGTAAGTTTTCTAAGCTCCCTCTCGACATGGAGAGCGGGTTGAGGGGTGAGGCATTTTGGCTCATCGCGCGAATCGCTCCAATGCCGCCGCGAGTTCGGGATAATCGTGCGCAGCATCTGCCAGCGCCACCCCGCGCGCCGCCGCAGCCCACGCCTGCTGAATCGCGCGCACGCCCGCCGCCGCGCCGCCCGGATGCGCCATGATCCCGCCGCCCGCCAGATACATCAGATCGCTGCTCCCCAACGCCGCAAAAGTATCGGGCGCTTGCTCCGCCGTCTGCCCCGACGAAAATACGGGCATGACGACGTTCGGCGTCCCCTCCAACGGCGTCAAGCACGCGCGCGCCGAACGAATGACCGACTCGTCGGACTCGCAGAATTTATTGCGGATGCCGTTAACATGCAGATGATCCGCGCCCGCCCAGCGGAATAACTTTTGGAACGCGGTGTAGTCCATGCCCAACAGCGGCTGCCGACTGAGCATCCCCCAGCCCGCGCGGTGTCCATGGATTGGCAGTTGGCTGTGTCGGCGCAGCGCGATCACGCCTGCCAAGCCGACACTGACGAGGTTGACCATGATGCACGTCCCGCCATGCGCGGCGACCGTATCGTGTCCGCGCTGCATCGCATCGATATCGCCCGTGACGTTGAAAGCGAACATCACGTGTTTACCCGTGCGCTGTGCATGGTCGTTCACGATGCGCATCACCGCTTCGACGCGCGCAGACAGCGGCGAATGGGGCGAATCGGTTTGCAATTCGTCGTCTTTGATAAAGTCCAAGCCCGCTTCGCATAACGTTTTGACCAGTTCGGCGGTCTGTTCCGGCGATAAGCCGACGCTCGGCTTGATGATCGTCCCCAAAATCGGACGCCCCTGCACGTCCGTCAGCCGCCGCGTGCCGTCCACGCCGAACGCCGCGCCCGGATAGCGCGACGCGAAGATCGGCGGGATGTCCACGTCCATCAGGCGCAAGCCGGAGAACGGCGACAGCTCGTACAGGTTGCCCGCGATGGTTGTGAACAGCGTCGTCAGCGAGATGCCGATATTGTCGAGCGGGAACGTGAGGACGACTTCCGCGCGGCGGATCGTCGAATTTGACGAGCCTTTCGGCGGCTTGCTTCCCGGCAAGGACGGCGACTCGACGGTTTCGAGTTCAGTGATCCGCTCGACTTTCGCGCCATGCCGCGCCAGCAGTTCGGGCGTTTCGCCGGGAACGGGGACGAATGTTCCGGCGGATTGTTCGCCCGCCATGATCGCGGCGGCGCGTTCCAGCGGATGCGCCGTCTCGATCAGATACGTCGCGCGTACAATGTCGCTCATTCGTCCACCTTGTCCAACCGGACATAAGCATAGGGGCTAAGCGTCAGCGTATCGTGCATGGTATAAATCGTATCGCTCTTTTGCGCACGCCACGCTTCGGGTTCGCGCATCGCAAATTCGACGGTGGTTTCATCGAGGACACGGATATGATAAGGCGCTTCATTCAAATCGATCATCACAGCTTGCGTGTCCGGCGTCAGGTTAGCGAGTAAGATCGTTCGTTCGCCTTCACTTGCTAAGCCAATGGAGAGCGAATCGTCAAGCCGCCGCAGTATCCAGACCTTCTCAGAAGCAAATTCACCAATATCAGCGAAAACGTGATACATCGGGAACACACCCCCCGCAATCGACGGAAACAAATCTGGCAGCGGCGATCCCGTTTCGCGTTCCATGATGCCACGCCAGCCAACCGTTTCGTAGTAGGTGGCGCTTTCAACCTCCGCCGCGCCCAAATGGACGATGCTCGCAAACGTCCACACTGCGCCGAACAACGACATTTGGCGCGGATCGACGGTGGGCGGAAGGACATTCGGAGCGGACGAAATATTGCTGGTCGTTGCATCAGGATTCCCGCGCGGTTTGAGCGTAATGGGGCTGACCACGACGGGTTTGCCGTTGAAACGCGCATCACGCGCGGTTTTGTCGTGCATCGCCAGCGTTTCGACCAGCGACGCATTGTCGAAGGCGTGAACTTGCGGATTGATCGAATAGACGTTGAAATCGGCGTTTTCCGGCGGACGTTCGCGGTTCAACTCTGTGAAGTAGTATGGCGTTCCCGCGCCAATCGGCGCATTGAATGGATGTAACACAGTTTTTGCTGCTTTGACCCAATGCGCTGCTGTCACCTTCTCGTTGTGATGAAACACGATCCAATGCGAGATCGGCGCTTGCAGCTTTGCGGCTGCTTCAGCGAGCAAAATCAACTGCTTTTCGGCGTCGTCACTGACAAAAACGACGATTTCTAATTTGCACTTGAACTGGACTGCTTGGACATCGGCGTCACGCAAATTCTCAAGCCACATACTATCCGTCAAATCAAGTTCAACCCGCAAATGATGGAGTTTCAATGCCTGTAATCGCTCAATTTCGCGCACGTTTAGTACCGAATCAGCATTAGCAACGCTCAAACCCACATGCCAATCGCCGCTCATTGGGCGCTCAATCAGTTCGTATGACGATGCGGCGTCCTCTAAACCATCGACTGCGATCAACTTGATGCTCACCCGCTGCTGCACTCGCGTCCCCGCCTCCACAATCACCGGAAACGGCACCCCCAACGGCGTACAGTACGTCTTGAACGAATCATCCGTCCAGTTGCGCTGATCCTCCATCTCGAAGGTGTCGCCCTCCATCCGCATTTCGACGCGCACACCGCCCTGATCGCTGGTGATCCCGCGCACAGCGAAGAATGGTTGATGCGGCGAAATTGACGCTGGAAACGCGCCGTCCGTGATCTGTCCGTCGGTATGTTCGATTTGGCATGGCACATTGCCGAAACTGCCCGGATGCAGCACACAAAACCCGATCCGATTGCGCGCGAACGTTGTTTTCGCTTCGCCATCGAAATCGAACGTGATTTCCCCGTTTTCGCTTCCGGCAATCGTCGCGCGCCAGACGAAATGGATATCGCCCTGCCGATGCTCGGACGTGAATGAGATATCGAACGCGCGTTCGCGCGCGTCGATGGTCACATCCGACAGCGTGAACGGCACCGTTCCCCAATTCGCATCGCGGACGGCGGCGTACACCATGCGCAGCACTTCCTGTCCGTTCACGCGGAAATCGCGCAGCGCGCCGTCCACAAAATCGACCTTCAGATCGCCCGCGCGCAAATGAACGCACTCCGGTTCGGGGATGCCGCCGCTGAGATAAAACAGTTTTTTGTCGATCATGTGTTCACCGGGCGAATGAAACGACGTTTGAGTTTCTTCAGGTTCGAGTCGCGCAAGCTGTCGAAGAAAATCGCCAAAAAGATGATGAACGCCTTGACCATCGGCTGTAAATACAGGTTGACGAGGTTGAACTGCAAGCCCGTTTGCACCATCTGGATCAACACCGCGCCGATCACCGTCCCGATGATATTCCCTGTGCCGCCGAACAGACTAGTACCGCCTAAGACCGCCGCCGCAATCGCGTCGAACTCACGTCCGTCGCCAAAACTGCGATCCACGCGCCCGCCCAACTGCGACGCGAGGATGAAACCTGCCAGTCCGGCGCAGAAGCCAGAGATGATATAGACGCCGGCGATCACGCGATCCGTGTTGATGCCCGCTTTTTTGCCCGCTTCAATGTCGTTGCCGACGGCGTAAACCTGCCGCCCGAACGGCGTCCGTGTCAAGATATAGTAAGCGGCAGCGACGACGATCACGAACGCGATGATCGGCATCGGAATGCCCAGAATGACGATTTGTCCGAACGCATTCATCCGTTCGGGGAAGTCAATCTGCTGCGATTCTGTAAGCGCCGTCCCCAAGCCGCGCCCGATCACCAGCGTCCCCAACGTGACCATGAACGGGATGATCTTCAGCCGCAGGATCAAGAACGCATTGACCGCGCCGAACAGCGTCCCGACCACCAGCGACACGATCAGCGCCGGGACGATTTCCAGTCCGATGGAGCGCATCAGCAAGCCCGCCGCGACCGCCGACAAATACATATTCGAGCCGACGGATAGATCGATTCCCGCGGTCAGCAGCACGAACGTCATACCCACCGCCAGAAAGCCGACGAACGACGCTTGCTTGACGATATTGATGATGTTCTCTGGCAAAAAGAAACGCGGTGACGCGATCCCGAACGCGATGAACACGACGATGAACAGCACAATAGTCGAATTGCCGAGCAAGAACTGCCAGAGATTGCGCCGTCCGTTCACGACATTGCCCCGTTCGACTCAGCTTCGCGGAAGGCGGCGCGCAAAATCGCGGCGTCGTTGAAATCAGCGCGCGCGAACTGCCCAACAATTTCGCCGCGACTCATGACCAGTATCCGATCACACATACCCATCAATTCTTCCAGTTCCGACGAGATGATCAGCACGCCGCCGCCCTCCGCCGCCAAACGGTCGATGATGGTGTAGATTTCGTACTTCGCGCCCACGTCGATCCCGCGCGTCGGCTCATCGAGGATGAACACGGTCGGCGCGTTGAGCAGCCACTTGGCGATCACGACTTTTTGCTGATTGCCGCCGCTCAATGCCTTGACGTTCTGCTGGCGGATATCGCCACTTTTCAGTTGCAGCGCGCCCGCCATACGTCCCGCGCCGTCGCTCAAGTCACGCTGACGGATGATTTGCAGCAGGCGATCCGCGTACTGGGGCAGCGCGACCATGCCGATGTTGTTGGCAATATCGATGCTCATCAGCAAGCCTTCTTCACGCCGATTCTCGGTCACGAACGCCATACCTGCACGGATACTTTCGCGCGGCGTCGGCAGGCCCACATCGCGCCCGTTGAGCGTGATTTTACCGCGCTCGAACGGCTCAAGCCCGAACAGGATGCGTACCAATTCCGTCCGCCCTGATCCCATCAGCCCAAACACGCCCAACACCTCGCCGCGCAGCAGATCGAACGTGATGTTTTCGACCACGCCCGCTGCCGTGACGTTCTCGACCTGCAAAACCGGTTCGCTTGTCGGCGGGGCAGTACGCGGCGGATACAACTGCTCGATGCTCCGTCCCACCATCAGCGCGATCATCCGGTTCACGTCGAAGGCGGACGCAGGTTCATGTGCCACCAGCGCGCCGTCGCGCATGATGGCGATGCTATCTGCGTATTTCAGCACGTCGCCCAAAATATGCGAGATGTAAATCAGCGCCTTGCCCTGTTCGCGCAGTTGGCGCATGATGGCGAACAGTCGCTCCGTCTCACGCGCTGTAAGCGAGGTCGTCGGCTCATCGAAGATGATCAGCGAGGCGTCTTGGTACAGCGCCTTCGCAATCTCGACCAACTGGCGTTCGCCGGGCGCGATCCGCTCGACGGGCGTATCGGACGACATCTCCAAGCCGACCGACGCCAGCAAATCCTTCGCGCGCTGGCGCATTGCAGCGCGGTCGATGCTGCCGAAGCGCGTGCGCGGAAAGCCAGCGATGAAGATGTTCTCCGCGATGGTCAAGTTGGTGAACAAGTTCAATTCTTGGTGGATGAACGCGATTCCGGCGTGTACTGCGTCCGATGGAATACGTGGGGTGTAGGGCGCGCCGTTGAATTGCATCGTCCCGCTGTCCGGCTGGACGACGCCGCCGATCAGGTTCATCAGCGTGGATTTGCCCGCGCCATTCTGCCCGATCAAGCCGAGAATCTGTCCGGCTTCGACGGACAAACTGACGGCTTTCACCGCCGCGATGCCAAAAAAGGCTTTCGTGATCTCATGCACGGTCAGCGTGGTCATGCGCGGCGCTCCCGATCCAACAAGCGCGTCCGCGTGATGTCCAACAGCGCCGCTACGAGAATGAACATGCCCTTTACCGCGTCGATAATGAACGGCGACAACCGCATCGCGTTCAAAATATTGAGCAGCAGCACGAAGAACGCTACGCCGAAGAACGTGCCGCGCACCGAGCCTTTGCCGCCAAATAGACTGGTGCCACCAATGACCGCCGCGCCGATCACATCCAGCAGCAGATTGCCGCCGCCCAGCGACGGCTGCCCGAAACCAATGCGCGCCGAGTAGAGGATCGATGCGACAGCGGCGCAGAAGCCGCTGAACATATACACGGCGATGATCGTGCGGCGCGTCGGCACGCCCGAAATGACCGACGCCTGCCGATTCGTGCCAACGAAGAACATCCGCCGTCCGAACACCGTCCGGCTGAGGATGAACTGCGCGACGACCGCCAGCCCGACGGCGATCACGAACGGATAGGTAATAAAAGGCAGAATGTCACGCCGCGCGATCTCTGGGGTGGCTTTCACGCCCAGATAGATCGACACAATATCGCCCTTGCCCAAATCGAGGAACGCGGGCGGCAAGCCGGAAATATTGCGCGACTGGGTGAGCCAGAGCGCGAACGCGGCGAAGAACGTTGCCGTCACCAGCGTGACCATGAACGGCGCGAGGTTGAAGCGCGTGATCGCAAACCCGTTCAGAAAGCCAATCAGCGTACCAAGCGTCAGCATCACGATCACGCCAACGAGGACAGCGGACGGCTGCCCCGCGAGAACGCCTCCAGCGGGCGTCAGCAGATTGCCCCACAGCGGACTCTTGTCGAAGGTGGATGCATCAAGCGTCTGTGCCATCACCACCGCGCCCGCCACGCTCGTGATACCCATGATCGCGCCGACCGACAGATCGATCCCGCCTAAAATCAGCACAAACGTCTGTCCAATCGCCACCGCCAACAGCGGATACATATTTTGGAGCTGATTGGCGATATTGAGCGGCAGCGGCAGCGTCGGGAAGATCAGCGCCGCGACGACGAAAAAGATCAGCGTCAAATAAAGGACAAAATAATCGCTCAACAAGAAGCCGCGCGCCAACCGCATAAGCCACGACGAACTAGGTGGCGGTCGCCCTCGCGCGCCATCGCGCAGCGAGGTAGCGGTCAATTGTTCATCGGTCATTGTAGACACTCGCTTCGATTTCCTTTTTTGGGTCTGCGCATGGATCAACGGGCGTGCCGCTGGCACGCCCGTTGATCATGATCGGCATCTGGTGGGCATCCCACCGGGACGCCCCTACAAACTACTGATTCAAGAAGCCTTCATCGTACAGCACGCAGCCCCACATATCGGCGCGTTGGAAGTAGATGTTGCCCGCCGTCAGCGCGAAGCCCGGATCGAGCAGCACCGCGTTCGGCTGCGTCTCGCCCCCAGCAATCGCATTTTGGATCGCTGTCAGCGTCAATTCTGCTTCGAGGAACAGGTTTTGCACGCCCGTCGCATCGACAAAGCCGTCATCGATCAACATACACGCCGTCGCATCGCCGTCCAAACCCGCCAGCAGAACGTGTCCCGCCGTACCAGCGGGCTGCCACATGCCGCGCGGCTCTAGCACGGAACGGATCGTCGGGAACAAGAAGTCCGACGATGTGAAGATGAAATCGACGCCCGGATTTGCCGTGATCGCCGCTTCGAGGTTCGCCAGCGCCGTCGCCGCGTCCCACTCGGTCGCCACTTCAATCGGCTCGTTGAACAAGCCCGGATAGCGTTCGTTGTAGCGGTTGATCACGTTGAAAAAGCCATCCCGACGCCCAATCGCGTTGGTATCTTGCAGCGCACCCACCAAAATCAGCGGCGTGATCGCCTCGCCCGTAATCTCGTACTGACGCAGTGCCTTCTGTGCGATGAACTCGACCGCTTGTTCCGTCGCGCTCACGTTGTCCGCCACGACGGTAATGCCGCGCGAACGGTCGTTCGGCGGGCGATTGAAAACCGCAATCGGAATATCCGCCGCCTGTGCCTCGTTGATGATCGTCACCGCGCTGTCGCCATCTTGCGGGATGATGATGATGCCATCCACGCCTTGCGCGATGCACTCGCGGATTTGTTCAAGCTGGCGATTCGGGTCTTCGTTGGCGTTGTATTCCAACACCTCGACGCCTTGTTCGCGCAGCGTATCGGTGATCGCGCGGTGTCCAGCGACCCAAAATTCGGTTTCTAAGTCTTGAAAGCCAAAACAAATCGTTGTATCGCTCTGCGCGCTGACTGCGACTGCGCCCATCATGACCACGCCGGCAAACGCGCCGACCACACCCACAAATTTCTTGAACATCTTCAAATTCTCCGTTGTATCCAATCGAATAGCATCCGAAATCCGAGACTTACTTTTCTACATCGTTCCGAACCGCTGATGCGTCTCCTTTCACTCACGTTCATACTATGCTTATCGCCCGCACGCGGGACGGATTAGCCTTCATTCAGCGTGCGCCGCATCCGCGCGCATATCCAGCGCAAAGCGACATTCGCCCGCGACGCGCGCATTGATGCGCAGATTGTTCGCTTTGACCGCGTTCAAATCGCGCTGGCGGTAGGCATCAACAATGCTCTTGTGATCGCCGATGGCAAGCTGCTCATCGTAGTCTTGCAGCACAGCAGCGCGCACATGCAGCAGCGCCGCGATCTGGGCGACAATCGCTTCCCAATTCTTATGCAGCAGCGGGTGATTCGCCCGTTCAATGATCACGCGATGGAACGCCATATCCGTACTGCGGACGCGCTGAACATCGCCCACGCGGATGTGTGCCGCTTGCTGATCGATGAGCAGCTCCAGCGCGCGCCAATCGTCGGCGGACAGGCGGTCAATGCTCAGTTCAGCCGCGAAGTTCTCCAACGTCGTTCGCATCGAAAACACCATGTCCACATCGGCTTGGTTGAACACGCGCACAAAGCTGCCACGATTCGGCTGCGCGACGAGCAAGCCCTCGTTTTCCAACACGATCAGCGCCTCACGAACCGGCGTGCGGCTGACGGCAAGCTGATCGGTGAGCAGTTTTTCGATGATATGATCGCCGGGCTTGAGGCGCCCTTCGATAATGGCAACGCGAACTTGAGCGATCACCTGATCACGCAGGGTTTGGGGGCGAATCGGCGTAAACACGTTCAAAAACCCGTTCTCAATCAAAACAATTGGACAAAAACTGTCGTCAAGTGAATATTGTATACAAGATACGAAATGCGTGTCAAATTTTGCATTGGCGTTGATGCGCGTTCGCGTTACTCTCCGTCCTTTCCGCCAATGCGAGACTGATCTCATGACAACCTACACGCTCGAACCAATCCGCGAAAATGTAATCGGCTGTTTCTCGCGCGAACATGCGCCCATCTTGACCATTCAGCCGGGCGACACCGTGCGTTACCGCACGCTTGACGCCACATGGGGACTCGAACCGCTGACCGATTTGAAGGCACAACGGCGCAAGTTGGAGCCGCGCACCGATGCCGACAAAGGTCACTGTCTGACGGGTCCCGTCGCCATCGCAGGCGCACAGCGTGGCATGACGCTCGAAGTCCACATTGGCGCGATCCGTCCGGGCGCATG
Organism: Anaerolineae bacterium; assembly: GCA_034437055.1. Lineage (GTDB taxonomy): Bacteria > Chloroflexota > Anaerolineae > Aggregatilineales > Phototrophicaceae > Flexifilum. Next base: position 3,657 of record DAOTUQ010000063.1, on the reverse strand, counting down.
GGGCTTCTGCACGGCGGCGGGCTGGCGGCACATCGTCAACGAGCGGCTGGAACTGCTCAGTGGACAAGACGAAGTGCTGCATCAATGGACGCTCGACGCCGATGCGATGATCGGGCGCAACCAGCACGGACACACCGTCACACTGCGTCCGTTCATGGGCGTGATGGGGATGCCGCCCGACGAACCCGGCGTGCATCCGACGCCGCCGCCGCGCACAATGGGCGGGAACTTGGATTGCAAAGAACTCGTCTCCGGCTCAATCCTCTATCTGCCGATTCCGGTGGATGGCGGCTTGTTCTACGTCGGCGATGGACATGCGGCGCAAGGTGACGGCGAAGTGAGCGTGACGGCGATTGAATGTCCAATGGAACAACTTGATTTGACGTTCTTCGTCCGCGACGATATGCCGCTGACGACGCCGCGCGCCAAGACGCCTGTCGGCTGGCTAACGCTCGGCTTCGACCAAGACATCGAGAAAGCCATGTATTTCGCGCTGGACGACATGCTGAACCTGATTGGCGGCTTGTTCAATGTGGATCGCGCCAATGCACTGGCGCTGGCGAGCCTCGCGGTGGACTTGCGCATCACGCAGATCGTCAACGGCGTGCGCGGCGTCCATGCGGTCTTGCCGCACGGGGCGATCCGGTAATGCAACCTCATCCCCCGCCATCTGAGTCAGCGACGATCCCCGCTCTCCACATGGAGAGCGGGTTAGGGGGTGAGGTTTTGCGCGACAAACGTTTTGTGTCCGTCGAGTTCATGTATAAGCCGCGCCCATCGGACACTGGTTACGACGCCCGCCGTCGCCGGAGCGTGTTCGACTATGCGCTGAAATCGCGCCTCGATGAACTGGCGCACTATCCCGATTCGGCGCTGATTTTGTGCTGCAATGACCAACGCACGGCGGACAGCTTGTCCGATCTGCGCGAACAATACCCGACGCTGCCCATTTACATCGCGTTCGTCAACCCTGAACCCCATGTACCGCCGTATCCCGATGCACAGACGCCATTTCGCTGCGAGTGGGACGATCCCGCGGGTTGGCAGCAGGTTCAGACGACGGATCGTTGGGCGCGCATCCGGTTCGCGCTCGAACTTGGGCGCGAGATTGCGGCGCATGGCGGAACAGGTTACATCGTCATGCCCGCGCATGACTCGTGCTGGTATTATTCGATCCTCGACGATTTAGCGAAAGCCAGCCTCGAATACGCGAAAGGCGGACTGCCCGCCGCCGTCAGTCCGTATGCCGACGTCCATCATTCGCGCGTTCCGGGCGTGTACATCCCTCAAAATGTGATCGATACGGTGAATTGGGCATTTCATCGGCATCACGCCGATATCGCGGCGGGGAGCTATCAGCAATTTTGGGGCAAGATGGGCATCATTCCCTACGCGATGAGTGGCGCGATTTTGAAGCGGGTTGAGCTGCGCGTGTGGGAAGATGATTTGGAAATCGATACCGCAATTCGCGCGCTCGGTTACGCCGTCGTGACCGTCTTTATGGATCGTCTCGGCTTGCGTCAACCCTACAAACAGACGCTCCCCGCCTTCAACGTTGAAGCGGTTGCAGCCGTCTTCAATCGCACGCTGCATTATTCGCTCCCTATTCCGCCGGGCAATACCAGCCTCCTCGCGCGCCCATTCATGGAACTGTGGATGCGCCTGCCAGATTACGCGCTCAAATATTGGTATCGCGCCGCCTGTATCGAAGCCATTGTCGCTTACTGTCAAAAACAGATCGATGCCCGCCTGAAGCGTTACGGTTGTTCATGGGTCGATTGGGGCGCGTATCGCCACGTCGTTCGCATCGGTGATCCGTTCGTTCAGGTCTGGAAGTACGGAAACGATCCACTATAATAGTGTTATCCCGTATCAGAATGATGAGAAACACACCCCCATGATCACAGCAGGCGATTTGCGTAAAGGCACGATCCTCGATTTGGACAACGTGCTGTATCGCGTGATGAACACCGATTATCACAATCCCGGACGCGGTGCGGCGTCGATGCGCGCGCAGTTAATGAACATTCGTTCCGGCGCGACGCAGTATCGCGTCTTCACAGCGGAAGAAAATCTGACCAACCTGTACGTCGAACATGAAACCGTGCAGTTCCTCTACCGGGACGACAACTTTCTGCACTTCATGAACACGACGACGTTCGATCAGTACGAATCGAGCATCTCGCTGTTTGGGGACGATGCGATGTATCTCAAGCCGGACATGGAACTGCAACTGATGATGTTTGAAGGCAGCACCGTCCTCGATTACGTCCTGCCGACGACGGTCAGCTATCTGGTTGCCGAATCCGAAATGGCGGTCGTGGGCAACACGGCAGGCGCAGTACTGAAACGCATCAAGACCGAGAGCGGCTTATCGGTGCAGGTGCCGAACTTCATCAACGAAGGCGATTCGATCAAGATCGACACGCGCGACGGCTCTTACGTCGGACGCGGGTAAAAAGTCAACCTCACTCCTAAACCCCCTCCACATGGAGAGGCAGAACAGGGGTTCGGGGTGAGAGTAAAGGGGAAAACGTTGAGGATACGAGGGAATTCTCCGTATCCTCGACTGGATTTATGAGGCTGAAACGGCTGTCAAGGCTTCAGTGACCGCAAGTGCATCAACGAGGCAGGGATGGCGCGTCTCATCAACCAATTGAGTCAGCATGTTGACCAGTTCGGGAAGCTGGCTCATCTCGGCGCTATCGGGGAGCCCATCGAGGACAAACCCATCCGCCGCCGCGTCCTCATGGCAAATCGGCAGCAGCGTATTAAGTTGATTCACCGAGGGGAACGGCACAACAATTTTCAAGCCGGGAATGGCTCCTTCTGTGCGCGAAATGACATTTTCGCTCAACCGGACTGAAGCATCCAAAGCGACGCCGACCGCAACTTGTGCGCCATACGGACTCCAATCAGCGGAGAAAATCGGGACATCCGATTCGAGAATGGGGGTGGTTTCGCCTGTGTGTGTATCCGTAATGTAAACCGCACCATCAAAATCGGTACTCAAAATGAGCGTTTCATCGGTATTCCAAGTCGCCAGATGCAGAGCGACTGGAAATCCAAAAAACTCTTGGGCAACGGTGCCACTGGCAACATCCATGATTTGGATTGAGTGGGTGTAAACAATCTCGTCTCCCACGCCCGGATCCGTTCTGGTATAGGCTACCAAGAGACGGGTTTCGTCAACACTCCACTCAATAGTGGGTCGTAATCCCGCAAATCGAATCCGCTGTATCATCTCTTGGGTATTAAGATCCCAAATTCGAATTCCACCCCCATTGCTGGAGACCAGTTTTCCGCTTACGCTGATATCGTAGACTGGACCGTCTTCAGCACCATCGATCATGAATTCTTGGTCAAAAGTTTCGCCGTTGCGAACACTAAGGTAATCTGGTCCACCCGGACGCCCCGCTACCAACCAGCGCGCATCGGGACTCCAATTTACATACCAATAGCCCACTGGTATCACGGGATCAGCTTGAGCCAGCAGTTCACCCGTTCGAGCATCCCATATGTTAATTTGAGGATTTGCCGTAACTACTCAGCCATCACGACTTTTTGGCTCATAACGGTTGACAATAGACCACTTTGTAGTGGATTTTGGTCGTGATCTTCGTATTTATTCACCTATCCATGGGATTAAGCTCAAAA
>DAOTUQ010000062.1:0-53846 GCA_034437055.1 Anaerolineae bacterium | reverse complement strand
TAGGTTGTTTTCGACAAAAACCCTCAATCTTTTGAGGGAGAGCCTATTCTCATCGCAGACAAATTTGGCGTTTCAATTTGCCAAAATGAGGGGAAAAACGACCCCTGAGTAGTTACAATTAAACATCTGTTGAGGGGAATACCCTCAACAGGGGTTACGCCAAAACTTGTACGATGTTGACAAACGCGATGAAACCAAACGCGAGCAACAACGGAACAAGTGCGACATTGACGATTCGTCGCAATTTCGCTGCCATCGGGTGTCCCGATGTGACCAACATTTCCTTCTTGATGAGAAGGAACAAGAGTGTCAAGACGACAATTAAACCAAATGAGCCGTAGAATAACGTACTCACGACGGTTGAGACGGTGGAAGTGGTTACGGTTGAGGACATACGGGTACCCTATTATTCCATCCTACCTGAATCAAGTTTCAAGCGATTCAAGCATTTTGTCAAGTAGAATTAAGGCGTTTGAACAATTTGTAACATATTTCTGTGATTATACTACATATGGAGAACTTTTAGCCATATGGCTGAATCTTGCCTGAATCGGATGGATAGAACCATAATTTACAAAATTGATGAATTGATTCGAGTAAGATGAAACAGTTTTCCGTGCCGAGTTTGAGGTGTTGTGAGCGTAACCTTTTGCCAGCTTTATATCAGCTTGTCTTACAACCGACCCCAACAACACGTCGAGAAGATCAACTCCTCCTGCTGTTGCTGACTACCCAGACCAACGAGGCGGCGCTCAGCGCGGCGCGCGCGCTGATGAGTCACAGCATTGACTGGACGTACCTGATTGAGCAAGCCGAAGCCCATCGCGTTGGGGTGTTGGTCTATTTGCGATTGCAAGCGTGTTTCTCGGATGTTGTCCCCTATGCTGTGATGAATGTTTTCACCAACCACTACCAAACGCAGCGATGGAACAGCTTGCACAGCATGTCGGAGCTGATTAAAACGGTGACGCTGTTGGAAAAGCACGATATCGCCGTACTGCCGCTGAAAGGACCCGTGCTGGCGCTCACGTTATATGAAAATCTTTACGCGCGCCGCTACAAAGATATCGATCTGCTGATTCATAAGCCCGATCTCGACCGCGCGATCCAACTGCTGATCGAGGATGGATATCGTCATGCGGATTGGGTTGATGAGCCAATGAAGATCAGCAGCGAATTTTACGAATCGCAGCATGTCACGCTGGTGCGCGTCAATCAGGCAGCGCAGGCGCTGACGCAGTTAGAGCTGCATTGGTCAGTTGCCACCTCATTCGACTCGTTCGAGCATGACTCGGCGCGCCTGTGGGGACGGTTACAGCCCACTCAAATGGGCGGTTTTCGCCTTTTGGGGCTGCCACCTGATGAAGTGCTGCTGCTGCTGTGCATTCATGGCACCAAACATATGTGGATGGGGCTGCATTGGGTGGTTGATATCGCGGAATTTATGCGCCGCAAGTCGCTGATTGATTGGGCGGCATTATTGGCAGCGGCGCAGGCACGCCGAACGCAGCGGTTGGTTTTAGTCAGCTTATTGATCGCGCATTATATGTGCGATACACCGCTGCCTGCGCTCGTTGCGCAAGCTGCCCAGCGCGATCCAATTTCGGATATTTTGGCGCGCTATAACGCGGGGCTGATCTTTCACCCGGAACAGACCGAAACAATCTGGGGGCAAGTCCGCGGCGTCTGGTTTCACAGCCTATTGCGCGAGACATGGAGTGACCGACTGCCTTATCTCGCCTATGTCATTCGACACAAGCGGTCACAGTCAGCACGTCGATTAGTGTTTGCAATCATGACACTGATTATTGTTTTGGTATTTTTTATATTGTTAAACTAATTAACATATCATATTATAATGATTTTTCTTAAGGGATCGATGTTGACAAGGCGGTTTTTCCTCTGATATAGTACTTATAGCTATTAAACGACGCTAAAGTCACACAGTCGATCACTGGCTTGCCCCATTTCGGTTGTCGAGCGCAAGTCCTTTCATTAACGTGTAGGACACTTGGAAGCAGCACTTCATGCGCCGCAAGGTTTGTAATTACAAACGAACGTCGTCAAACCACACTGCGCGCAAACCAATCGTTCAAACGATAGGGACGATGGATATTGATCACCATCCATCAATAAAGGGTGTAAATCGAGTGGCAATCAAATCGCAAGTTCGCCTCAATCCCTCAAGCGCGTTTTGATATGGAGCGCGTGATGTTAAACACCTATGCAGACTTGATCGGCGCGAACGCCGTCGTCGTGATTCCCGCGTACAACGAAGAACGCTTCATCGGGAGCGTGGTGCTGAAAACACGCAAAATCGCCGATGTCGTGATCGTCGTCGATGATGGTTCGCACGATGCGACCGCCGAAATTGCCGAAGCCGCTGGCGCGATTGTTGTCCGTCACGACGGCAACAAGGGCAAAGGGATGGCGCTCAACACCGGCTTTTTGAAGGCGAAAGAATATCATCCCGACGTGGTGATCACACTGGATGGGGATTGGCAGCATATGCCCGAAGAGATGGCGCTCGTCGCCGCGCCCATCCTGAAGGGCGATGCCGATATCGTCGTTGGCTCGCGCTATTTAGAGCGCACCAGCGATGTTCCGATGCAGCGCGTGATTGGACATTGGGGTTTCACATCATTGACCAACCTCGCGTCGGGCGTCTCGCTGACCGATTCGCAGAGTGGCTATCGCGCGTTCTCTGCAAATGCCTTAGAGGCGCTCGCGTTCAGCTCCAACAGCTTTTCCGTCGAGTCAGAAATGCAGTTTCTCGCCAAGGATCATGAGCTAAAAGTTGTCGAAGTGCCGATCACCATTCGCTACGTCGATAAGCCGAAACGCAACCTGATGTCGCATGGGTTGGTCGTGCTGAATGGAATTTTGCGCCTGGTGGCACAGCATCGCCCGCTGTTGTTCTTTGCGCTGCCAGGCACATTCATTGTGCTGGCTGGCTTGGTTTTGGGGGCGCTGGTTGTCAACAACTACTGGCTGTACGATAACTTGGCAATTGGAACGGCACTGATCGTCGTGATTCTGCTGTTGAGCGGCATGTTCTTGCTCTTTACCGGAATTGTGCTGCATTCAATCCGCGTGGTGGTGATGGAACTCAAGAATTCCTACAAACCCTAGCGGCATACAACCCATCTACCCACAGCAAGGATTACGAATGCCGTTTCGGATCGAAAGTGTCCATCTGGGCGAGGTCAAAGTGATTGTGCCAGACGCATTTCACGATGATCGTGGTTTTTTCTACGAGGTCTACCGCCGCGATCAGTTCGAGTCGCTGGGGCTGCCTAGTACCTTCGTCCAGTTAAATCAGTCTGGTTCCGTGCGCGGCGTCGTGCGTGGGCTGCATTTCCAGTGGGAACCGCCGATGGGCAAGTTGATGCGCGTGACGCGCGGGCGCGCGTTCCTCGTGGCGGTGGATATTCGCAAAAACTCGCCCACCCTGAGACAGTGGTTCGGCATCGAAGCATCGGACGACGACCGCCGCCAATTGTGGGCGCCGCCGAGCTTCGCACGGGGATTTTGTGTGCTGTCGGACTTTGCAGAGGTGCAGTATCTCTGCACGGGCAATTACAACGCCCACGCCGAGTCGGGCATTCGCTGGGATGATCCGACCATCGGCATCGAATGGCCCGTTACCGAACCCATTTTGTCACCCAAGGATCGCAACGCGCAAACGCTCGATGAATGGCTGACACGTCCAGAAGCTGACCATTTCACGCATCCATAAAAAAGCGGCTTGATTTTTTCATCACCTATCAGCGTTGACAGGGAGGTTTGACGAGCATGACGCAATCAATTACCGAAATGACCGCCGTTGAACCAAATCACACCGAGAGATCGAGTCGGCTGGTGCAAGTGACGATCTCCGTCGTGATCGTCAGCTACAACAGCCGCGATTATATCGATGCGTGCATCGCGTCGTTGCAGCGAACGCTGCCGCCAAACGCTGAAATTGTCATCGTTGATAATGCATCGCCTGATGGCACGGCTGATTATATCGCCGCTCACCATCCAAGCGTGAAACTGATCGCCCACACCGACAATGCGGGCTTCGCTGTGGGGAATAACCTGGCGGTTGCTCATGCCCGCGGTAAATACATTGTCTTCATCAACCCGGATACCACTGTCGAGGCGGGTTGGCTGGAGCCGATGATCGATGTTTTGGAACAAGCATCCAACGTCGGATTGGTCACGCCCAAAATCTTGCTGATGCAGAACCCAGAGCGCGTGAATACCTGTGGCAATACCGTCCACCTGACCGGGCTAACGCTCTGTCGGGGAGTCGGCGCGCCGAGCGATGCCCCTGCCCTCGATTATGTGACCGAAGTCAACGCTATTTCGGGCGCGGCGTTCGTGATGCGGCGGGCGTTGTACGAGGCGCTCGGCGGCTTCGACGGCTTGTTATTCATGTACATGGAAGACACCGATTTGTCGCTGCGCGCGCGGCAAATGGGCTACAAATGCTTGTACACGCCACATTCGGTGATCTATCACGATTATCAACTGCGCTTCGGGTCCCGCAAGACGTTCTATCAAGAACGCAACCGTTATATCATGCTGCTCAAACTGCTGCATTGGCGGACATTGGCGCTGCTGGTGCCTGCATTCATCTTGTCCGAGCTGGTGACGTGGGGATTTACGCTGCTTAAAGATCGAGGCAATGTCGCCAACAAGCCCGCCGCCTATCTCGCCGTCTTTAAACTGTGGAAATCCATTATGGCACAGCGCAAGCAAACTCAAGCCGTGCGCCGCGTGTCGGATCATGAACTCCTAGCCGAGCTGACCTACAAAATGGAGTTCGAGCAAACCGGACGCAATGCGATCAGCGCGCTGGCACATCTGATCTTCGATCCCCTGTTTTGGACGATTCAGCGCCTCTTGCTGTTGATCGTGCGTTGGTGAAAGGCGTTCCACGTGCGCGTAGCCCATTTGGTCGCAGCCTTCCCGCCCTATCGGAGCGGGACGGGGACGGTTTGCTATCACAACGCGCTCGAAGTCGCCCGTTTAGGACATGAAGTCCACGTTTTCACCACCGCTTACGCCAGCACACACGGACACACCGCACACGCCACCGACGACCCGCCGGGCGTGCAGGTTCATCGACTGCGCCCGCTCATCCATGTGGGCAACGCGCCGCTGACACCCGGATTGCTGCGCTTGGGGCGTTTCGATGTGCTGCATCTGCATTATCCGTTCATCTTCGGCGCGGAACTGGCGACGATTCGCGCTCTGTTGGGGCGCACCCCAACGGTGATCACCTATCATCAGGACGTGATTTTAGACGGATTGATGGGCAAAGCGATCCTGCTGCATGAAGCAACCTTTGGAAAAACCATGCTGCGGCGCGCCCACCGCTTGATGTTCACGTCGCTCGATTATGGGCGGGCGTCGCGGGTGGCGGCGTTGGTCGGGCAAATGGGCGAGCGCGTGATCGCCATGCCCAACGGCGTCGATCCCGATGCCTTTCATCCCAATATCGATACGACGGCGCTGCGGGCGCGCTATGCCGTACAAGCCGGCGATCTGATTACCCTGTTCGTCGGCGGGCTGGACAGCGCGCATTATTTCAAAGGCGTCTCGGTGCTGTTGGACGCCGCCGCGCAGATTGACGATCCGCGCGTGAAAATTTTCATCGTTGGAGCGGGCGATTTGCGTCCGATGTATGAGGCACAAGCCGCGCGCTTGGGCTTGGGCGCGCGCGTCGTGTTCTGCGGGCGCGTCGCGCATGACGACCTTCCGGCGCATTTTGCGCTGTGCGATGTGTTGGTGCTGCCATCGGTGACAATGGGCGAAGCGTTCGGGATTGTGCTGCTTGAAGCGATGGCGTGTGCCAAGCCCGTGATCGCCACCAACCTGCCCGGCGTGCGTACCGTGGCGCTGCACGATGAGAATGGTCTGGTCGTCCCATCGGGCGATGCTAACGCGCTGGCAGCCGCATTAAACGCTCTGTTGGGCGATCCGGCGCGCCGCCGTCGCATGGGCGAAAACGGACGCGCGCAAGTTGAAGCCAAATACGCTTGGGCGCGCATCGGCGCGGCACTGGCGGACGTTTACCGCGAGGTGGCGCGTGGTTGAGACGCTCGATACCACGCTGCAACCGTGGCAGAGTCCAAGTTTGGTGATCGAACACGTCTGCGATCTGGGCGCACAAACGCTGTATCCGCTGCACGCGCGTGGACTGGGCATCGTCGCCAGCAGCGCCGATTACGCCCGGCAGTTCCTCAGCCGCTTCGATGGTGCGGCGGCAGTTTTTCCGTCGCGCACTTGGTACGATGCTGGAAAACAGCCCTATTTCCCCGCCGAGTGCATCCAAGCGCCGCACGATGCACCGCAAGTCGCGGGCATGATCTGGGCAGAGCCGACGCCGGATACTGCCGCTGTATGGATGCGCCGCATTGATGGACTGCTGTCGCCCGACGGCGTGTTGTGCGTCGTTGTCGCGGGGCGGCTGGCGGCGCGTGTCCCCGAACGGGGCGGAACGCGCGCTTTTGGTTGGCGCAAGACGATCCAATTATTGAGCGAACATCAATTTGAAATCCAAACCGCATTCACGTTTCATGGTTTATCAAGTTATACATTTGCCTTATTGAATGCATTGTGGGCGCGGGCGGGACGCCCCGATCTGGCTGACCGCGCCGAATTTCGGATGCGGGCGGCGTTCACCCGCGCCGTCGATTGGCGTCGTACCGTTGATTTAAGCCGGATTTCAACGCTCGGTTTCATCGTTGCCGCACGAAAGTGAGAGCCAGTTGGAATCTGACCGCATTTTAAGCGCCGTCCTGCGGCTTGATAGCTGGTTCGACACCATGCGCGCCGCTGCACCGCGCGCGGGCTATGGGGGACCCGTCGCCCATTGGTGGAAAAACAACCTCCAATTCACGGGCGCGGCGCTCGACTGGCGCTATGAAGGCATCATCAATGCCTATCTCAATCTGTATCGCGCGACGAATGACCGCCGCTGGCTGGAGAAGGCGGCGCGCGCGGGCGACGACCTGATCGCCGGGCAGTTTCCGAGCGGCAGCTACCCTGACTCCAGCTTCGAGCAGAATCCGTATACGAGCGGCAGACCCCACGAAGCCGCCGTCGATATCGGGCTGTGCGCGCTGGCAGCCGTATTGCGCGCGGAGGGCGATCCGCGCTGGCAGCGGTACGCGCAAACCGTGCAGCACAACCTTTATGACTATTTGATTCCGCGTCTGTGGGACGAGTCCGCGCGCAGTCTGCGCGATGCGCGTCATTTGCCCTCGTTCGTGCCGAATAAAGCCGCGACGTTTTGCGAGGCGGTATTTTTGCTGGCGGATTTGACGGGCGATGCCGCTGGCATCGCCCGTTATGCGCTCCCGACGCTCGACGCCATCTTAAAATTTCAAGTGCAAACAGGCGATTTAGCGGGCGCGATCTATCAAAATCAACTCAACGGCGTTCGGGTCGCGCGTTTCATGCCGTATTATGCAGCGCGCGTTGTACCCGCTATGCTCTACGGCTACGCACATACCGGACGCGCCGTCTATGTCGATGCGGCATTACAGGCGCTGCGCTTTTGCTATCGCTGGCGTGACCCCGATGGCGCCTTCGTGCAGATGATCTATCCCAACGGGCGTGTCAATCGCTATCCGCGTTGGGTGGCGGGCGCGGCGGACATTGTGCGCGCGGGTGATCTGCTCAAGCCGCACGGCTTCGACGGCGATTCTGCCCGTTCATTGACATGGATTCTCGACGGACAGCACCCCAACGGCGGCGTTGGAACCGCGCGCGGCTTCGGATCGCAGTCGTCGCAGCAAGCGCCGGGCGATCTGCCCGAATTTCGGGATATTTTGCCCGTTTGCGGCTGGGCGGATAAAGCGTTTCGCTATTTGACCGGGCTGATTCCCGCGAATGCGACGCTGCCCACGCTTGAAACCCCTGACCGCGCCGATATCGAATGCAGCCTCCATGGGCGTCCGGCACGGTATCATGAAGATCGCACCGTGATCGAATTGTGGCAGCGCGACACATTGCTTTATCGCTGGAACAAAGGCGAACCATGGGCGGCAATCTGTACGTCGGCGTTGCTGTGGAAATGAATCATGACTGATATTCGCACGCTCATGAATTGGGTCGATCTTCAAGCGGGTTGGGCGTTGGGGGTCGGATTGGTCGGGCTGTTTGTCCTGCATATCCGGTACGCCCGACGAGATCGCGCGTTGTTACAGCACGCCGTCATGCGCGTTGATACGCCTGTCGAGCTGGAGACCACGCCGCCCGTCAGCTTCTTGATCGCGGCATGGAACGAAGCCGATTTAATCGAAGCGCATATCCGCTCGTTCCAGACGCTGCGCTATCCCAATAAACAGTTGGTTTTATGCGCGGGCGGCAAGGACGAAACCTATACGATTGCGCGGCGCTGTGAGGGTGAAGAAATTATCGTCATCGAACAGCAGCCCGGCGAGGGCAAACAGCGGGCGCTGCGGCGCTGTCTGGAATACGCCACCGGATCGCTGATTTATCTGACGGACGCCGATTGTTTGCTGTCCGATGCCGTGGTCGAGCCGCTCATCGCGCCGCTCATTTTGGGCGTCGAGACGGTCACAACCGGGTCGAGCCGTCCGCTCCCGCAGCAAATGAACCAACCGTTCATCTTGCAGCAGTGGTTTCAGGAATTGTATATCCAGAACACGTGGGGCGAATACACACAAGGCATTTTGGGGCGCAACGCCGCCTTGTCCCACGCGGCATTGATGGCAAGCGGCGCATTTCAAACCGACGTGCCGACCGGGACGGATTTTTTTCTCGCCAAAATGCTGCTTAAACATGGAAATCGCATCCGCTTTGTGCGCCAGAGTGCGATACCGACGTTCTACACCGCCAATTTTGAAGATTACCGCCGTCAGCAAACGCGCTGGTTAAAAAATCTGGTCGTGCATGGTTCGCACTTCGGCGCGCATAACGAGGTGCTGAACGGCTTGACCCCCACGCTGATCGGGATTGGCATGTTGGTCGCGCTCCCGTTCGGACTGCTGATCAGTCCGCTGATGGTCGTGGGCTGGCTGCTCATCCTGATTCACATGCTGCTGCGACGCATCAGCTATGCGGTTTTTGGCGCGCGTCTGACCCGAAGCCCACATCTCATCCGCTTGTTGATCGGCATTCCGTATTTCGCGTTGGTCGATCTCGTGGTCTGGGCATCGGCAGGGTTACACTATCTGGACGCTAAACGGCTGACGCGCTGGTAACGTGTTTTCATTTATCGACAAGTAACGGATTATAATCCGAAAATGTGTAAGCGTTTCTATTAGCGAAAAAACCCGATTCTCTAATGGAACGCTCATTTTTTAATCTCCTGTATTTTTTCCTCCATCATTGACCCTATTTGCGCTCTAAACGCCCGTCCTGCCACATGCGCAGTTCAGCTTCGGCGGTTGCCAAACGCCGCGTCAAATCAAGCACCAACTCACGTTCTTGCTGCGCTTGTTGTTCCATTTTAGCGATGCGCTCTTGCAAAAAGGTAATTTCGCGCGTGAGCGAGCGCCGCTCGGTGTCCAACGAGGCATCCGCCGCCGCGCGTGGCACCATCGCAACGCGCGCGGTCACGCTTGGCTGTGTGATCGGCGGCAGGGTCGCCCAGTCATTTTCTTGGAATGCCGTCAGCGCCAGCGTCAGTTCTTCGAGGGTCACGCCCGCCATTTTAGCCTTGCTGATGTAATACAAAATGGCGGTATCGCGTTCGGTATATTCGCGCTGTCGCCCGCCCAACGGGACGGCATTGGGAGAGAAAAAGGCGCTGTAATCGCGCGTCCAGTTGCGAATGGTACTGGCAGTTACACTAAGAAGGTCTCCAATTTGTGAGGGTTTCATGTCTGACCTTTGCAATTTGATGAAATAAGGCTCAAATGGCTTCGAATGTAGTTAAATTTTACCCCGTCCTCAAATTTGTAAGAAAATCCATGCAGCTTTGCATGGAGATATTAGTCAGCTTTGAAAAGCTCAAAAGATGGCAAACTACATGATTAAAGTTATTTTACATTAAAACAGCCATAAAGCAACGTTCGGAAAAACGCGCTATCACAACTCCAAAACCTCAAATGAAGCGCCACAGGCAAACATCAAATCGACCCTTAAAACCTAAAACAAACCTTCAGTAAACGCTCGTTTTATGCTAAAAACAGCCCTGTTTTTCATCTTACAAGCTGCCTTAAGATTTAAAATAAAGTTGCAAGAATGATATTGGATAAAAATTTGCTCAAATGAATTTAAGGCGTTAGAATCAACTTCCATAATGGGGACGCATCCCTTTTGTAAGAGAAGGACGAGTCTCAAATGGCTAAAAAACGGGTCAAAAAGGCGCTAGGGTTGTCACCAGCCATTGAAATGGCAAAGAGTGGGGTTAGCGGGAGCCCAATGTCGAAAGACAACGGCAGGTCAATCAAGCGGGTTCACGCGAACCGAAAAAACGCCGATGCCGCCCTGCTCCGCCCGCACAAATGCCCCACATGTGGCACCCGGTTTCGTCCGGCGCGGCGCGGGACGATCTATTGCAGCGAGGCGTGCTGTCGTCGGGCGTGGCGCGCGAAGCAGAAGAAGCATAAGCCCAAGACGGCGCTTGACCCGGCAGCCAACCCGCAGCTTGAACCCGTGACCTGCCTGTACTGCGGCAAAAACTTTTGGGCGCACGCGGGCAAAGGGGCGAAGTACTGCAAATCCGGCTGTCGGACGATGGCGACGCGCGTTCGTCGGGTCGCTACCATTAATGCGTTCAGCCAGCACAGCGGAAAATCGATGAACGAGGCGCTCGACTTCGCAGAACTGCCCGGCGGCGTCAAGGCGATGCAGGCGTTTCTGCTCAAAAAAGGCTTGGTTTATCAAGCTGTTCAACGACTTTGGGACCTAGACATTGTGGACTGACGAGAGAGGACTGATTAAGGGCAAAGACTGAGGAGCAGTTGACCGCGCCAATGATCGTGCTTCTCGTCCCCTATCCCCTTTGAATCTTGGGTTTCGTGCTTGCGCTGCGTCCTGAGTTTTTCAACCTCAGTGCTGTCTTTTCATGCCGCTTGCCAAAATCAAAAAATCCCCCATAATAAGATTAATCATTTGATCGAAATTTTACTTGCATCCTGAAAGGGGACATCGGGAAACAACCAGCAACCTGCTTTGCGTGGATCGTTATCCCAAGCGTTCGGGAATCAAAAAGTCACGTTCAAACAAACCGTGACTTCAGAGGAACAAAGTTTAGGGTGATATTCCGCCTAGCGCTATCCAAACAAAAACGGCAATACCAGCAAGTGATTTATAGGATAGCGCGAACAACGTGGGTATGTCAACCGGATAAAGGTTAAAATTCCGTGTATTGATGCTGGCTACAACCCTCAACATCATGGAACTCATAAAGCAAAACCTGCCGACACCGGCGCCCGTACTTCCGATCACGACCACCGGCTACGCGCGCGAGATGGTCGATTTGGCGCACAAACTGACCGGCATCTATGGCATGAACAGCAGTTATCACCCACTCTACAGCAAGATGTTGGGCAGCAACGACGGGGCGCTGCTGCTGTTCAAGACGCTGCAATGGATGGATTATTGGGCGGGCAAAAACCCGAACTGGGACGGCTGGTTCTATCACAAACATGAGCAGTGGCTCGAAGAACTGAACCTGACCGAATTTCAGGTCAAGCGGCTCGTGTATGGTTTGGGCGGGAAAAAGAGATCGACAGAGATGACGCTGTGCGGCATGGGCGTCGAGGTCAAGCTCGAACGGCTGAAGATCGGCAGCTTCACCACCCCCTATAAGGTCACGTATTATCGAGTCAACCTCGCTGCGCTCAAGGCGACGGTGCGGGCATATGTTTCGCGCTTCGGCATCCTGCCTAAGACGCAATTCGTAGCGGGCGACAGCGTGCCAATGGGGACAGCAGACGCTGAATTGGGCAGCGCCAGCACCCTCACCCCCGAACAAATCTATACCGCCATCAGTACATTGGTCACGTCAGAGGCACCCTTACAAATTGAGGGCATGAAGCCGCTCGTCGCGCCCCGCCCGAATTTTCCGGCGCACACCGCGACAACGCCAGCGGCACATGCACCCCAAGAAACTGTCGGTATCCCTGACAGCAGCTCGACCCATCCCAACGGCGCGACCGCACACGCACCCCAAGAAACTGTCGGTATCCCTGACAGCAGCTCGACCCATCCCAACGGCGCGACCGCACACGCACCCCAAGAAACTGTCGGTATCCCTGACAGTAGCTCGACCCATCCCAACGGCGCGACCGCACACGCACCCCAAGAAACTGTCGGTATCCCTGATAGCAGCTCGACCCATCCCAACGGCGCGACCGCACACGCACCCCAAGAAACTGTCGGCGCACTGCCCACAAACTTGACCGTTCTCCGTGACGTACAGCTAGAAACTGCGCCGAACACCCCCCAATCAGTGCCGGTGAACCCCCAAGAAACTTGGAGTGATGGGTTCATAAACTTGACCTATGACCCTAAGTTTATACGGGGTTTAACCGGGTCGAATCTTAGGGTGCAACCCCCCACAAACTTGCCGCACAACCCCCCACAAACTTGGGGACGTATATCTACAAAAGAATCTCTAGAAGTAATCCCTATAACAAAGAATCAAAATCATGAATCAGAAATCACTAGCTTGGCGACTCCCCCGTTAGCAATCTTGAAGCCGTCGCGGGAAAATGAGGATGATGATAAGGACATTGGCATTAAACCAACGCCCGGGGTTTCTGATTCTGGTCGCGCAGGGAAGCGTTCC
This sequence comes from Anaerolineae bacterium, assembly GCA_034437055.1. GTDB lineage: Bacteria > Chloroflexota > Anaerolineae > Aggregatilineales > Phototrophicaceae > Flexifilum. The sequence continues at coordinate 41,083 of DAOTUQ010000062.1, read as the reverse complement.
TTTAGCGACGCCCGCAACGACTTTGAAAGCCGAATGGATGCACTGCCCGACGTTGCAGCACGGCACTACCGCACGCTCTATCGAGACACGCCCGACGAAGTAACGGACGGCTTCATCAAAGCCCGCGAAGCGCAGTTAAAGGCGACGCTAGAGAAATACCCGGTCGTGGGACAAAACCTACGCATGTACGACTTCGTGGCGTTCTGCTTGCGCGGGAACTCGACGTTTCACAAGTACGAGGCTGATCCGGTAAGGTTGACCCGCATTTATAAGCTATTGGACGAGATGGACGCCGCCGCTTATGAAAAAGCTTTCGAGGCGTCAGTGCAACATCGACCTTTCACATGGAAGTACGCCGAGAAGTTCCTCGAAACGATTGTCCAAGACATGTGGGAAGAACAAAAACGTGCGGCGCTCGCTCAGAAGAAACGCATCGACTACGACGACTTGAATCGACGCTCGGAGGAATTCACGACCTACACCCACAAGCCGAAGCGAATGTCCAAGGAAGATGCTGCCCACGAAGAATGGATGCGGCAAAACGTTTACAACAAGCCGCGCTTGGAAGTCGATAAAAGTCCCGGCACACGCCACTATCATGAACACGGACCCGTACCGAATCCGCCCGAAGGGTTGACCGTTCACGATGTCCGCGACCTGATGTTCGCTGATGTTTTGAACCAACGGTATTTGATCAGCAGCCGTTGTGCGGAACGTTGGGGACACATCCACTCCAAACTGTGGGAACTGGCAATGTTCCAACCGTGGAACGAGGACTACTACAAATGGCTGTGCGAAGCGATGGGAAGCAATGTTTCGATGCTGATTCATCATTCGTTCCAGCATCTCTACATTCCGCGCGATATTTTGAAGGAATTTCACACGTTTCCCTACAATACACAGCGGGAAATGGTCAAGAAAAATCATCATCTGCAAGATTGGCCCCCGCTGCCACCGGAGAAGCCGACGCCGAAGTGGTAACCCACGCAAGCGCGGTTCGGCATGGGCATGTGAAAGCGGCGCGAATGCCAGTATCATCGGCATTCAAGATACGACGAAATAACGCTACGGTGAGCGAAAAGGAATCTGGGAATGACCGCGATGAACGTGTTACCGCAAGCACTCCGGGCGTATGCGCCGCGCGCGCAGTTTTTGCCCTTCTCGCCCCCAGACATCAGCGAAGAGGAGATCGCCGCCGTTGTTGATACGCTGCGCTCCGGTTGGATTTCAGCGGGTCCCAAAACCAAACAGTTCGAGCGCGAATTTGGCGCGTTCATCGGCTCGGAAGCGGCGCTCTCGCTCAACTCATGCACTGCCGGGCTGCACTTGGCGCTCGTCGCCATGGGCATTGGCGCGAACGCAGGCGGGAGCGCGTCCGACGAGGTGATCACCACAACCATGACGTTTTGTTCGTCGGTCAATGTGATCGAACACGTCAATGCGACGCCTGTCCTCGTGGACATTGACCCGCAGACGCTCAATCTCGATCCGGCAGCCGTCGAACGCGCGATCACGCCGAACACGAAAGCGATCATCGTCGTCCACATCGCGGGACACCCGGCGGAACTCGCGCCGCTGCAAGACTTGGCGCGCAAGCATGATTTGCGCATCATCGAGGACGCCGCACACGCCGTCCCCGCGCGCTACGAGGGGCAGATGATCGGCAACATTGGGGATGTGACCGCGTTCAGCTTCTACGCGACCAAGAATTTGACGACGGGCGAAGGCGGGATGCTAACGGGCAAGGCGGAATACGTCGATAAGGCGCGGCTGTACAGTTCGCACGGCATGAACCGCGATGCGTGGAAACGCTACAGCGCCAGCGGCTCATGGTTCTACGAGGTCGTCGCGCCCGGCTTCAAGTACAACATGAACGACATGCAAGCGGCGCTCGGCTTGACGCAGCTTGCCCGCTTGGAAACGATGCAGCAGCACCGCTATGCCGTCGCTGCGCGCTATAACGCCGCCTTCGCGGACGTTGCCGCGCTCCAGACGCCGACGGCGCGCGCGAATGTGCAGCACGCATGGCACTTGTACATTCTGCGGCTCAATCTTGAGGCGCTCACAATTGACCGCGCGCGCTTCATCGACGAACTGAAGGAACGCAATATCGGGACGAGCGTGCATTTCATCCCCGTGCATCTGCATCCGTACTATCGTGATCGCTACGGCTACACGCCGGATTCATTCCCGGTCGCTTACGGCGAATTTCAGCGGACGCTCTCGCTGCCGCTGCGCTCGAATCTGAGCGAGGGCGATATCGAGGACGTGATCGGCGCGGTGCTGAATGTGGTCGAGACGTTCGGACGGTGATCGACGCATGAACGACGCGATCAAACGCGCCATCGACGTGATTTTCAGCGCGGGCGGGCTGCTCGTGCTATCGCCGCTGCTGCTGATTCTCGCGGCGGCGGTGGCGTTCACGTCGCCCGGCGGCGTGTTCTACCGCGCGAATCGGGTGGGACGCGGCGGCGCGCCGTTCAAGCTGTACAAATTTCGCTCGATGGTCGCCAACGCCGATCAAGCGGGTCCCGCCGTGACCGTCGCCGGAGATCGGCGCGTGACGCCCGTCGGTAAGCTGCTGCGCAAGACGAAAATGGACGAACTGCCGCAGTTGTTCAACGTGCTGAAGGGCGACATGAGCCTTGTGGGTCCTCGTCCCGAAGACCCGCGCTATGTCGCGCTCTACACGCCCGAACAGCGCGCGGTGCTGAACGCCCGTCCGGGCATCACGTCGTTGGCGTCGGTCACCTATCGAGACGAGGAGTCGCTTTTGAGCGGCGCGGATTGGGAAACGCTGTACATCGGCACGATCATGCCCGCGAAAATTGCCATCGATTTGGAATATGTCGCGCGCGCCACGCCCATCGAGGACGTGAAAATCATCTTGCGCACGTTCGGGGTGCTGTTCAAGTGAGCGAAATTCGTCCGTTCGTGACGGTGATCATGCCGATTCGCAACGAAGCCGACTTCATCGCGCGCAGTTTAGGCGCGGTCGTCGCCCAAGATTATCCGGCGGATCGCATGGACGTGTTGGTCGCGGACGGCATGTCCACCGATGGGACGCGCGCTATCGTACAGGCTGCGGCACGTACTGCGGCGTTTCCGGTCACGATCATTGATAATCCGGGCGGCATCGTGCCGACGGGCTGGAACGCGGCATTGCAAGCCGCGCGCGGCGATATCATCGTGCGCGTGGACGGACACACGCTGATCGCGCCAGATTACGTCTCGGCGTGCGTGGCGGCGCTGGAGCGCACGGGCGCGGACAATGTAGGCGGACGCATGGACGCGGTGGGCGAAACACCGTGGGCGCGCGCGATTGCGCTGGCGACCAGTTCGCCGTTCGGCGTCGGCGGGGCGCGCTTTCACTACGCGACGGGCGAAGCATACGTCGATACGGTTTACATGGGCGCATGGCGGCGCGAGACGTTTGACCGGATCGGCGGCTTCGACGAGCAAATGATTCGGAATCAGGACGACGAATTCAACTATCGGTTGCGCGCGGCGGGCGGCAAAATCTTGCTCTCGGACACGATCCAATCGACGTACTACAACCGTGCCAGCCTGTCGAAATTGTGGCGGCAGTATTTCCAGTACGGCTATTACAAAGTCCGCGTGCTGCAAAAGCATCCGCGCCAGATGAGTCCGCGCCAGTTCATCCCGCCGCTGTTTGTCGCGGGCGTGGTCGTGGGGCTGCCGCTGGCGCTGGTCAGCGATGTTTTACGCGCGCTGTATGCGCTGGCGCTGACGCTGTATGCGGCGGGGAATCTGGCGGCAAGCTGGCACATGGCGCGCACGTCTCCCCCTCTCCACGCAGTGGAGAGGAGGTCGGGGGGTGAGGTGAAAAGAGGCGAGCTGTTCTGTATCGCCCTGTCGTTCCTCACGCTCCATTTCGCCTATGGCGCGGGCTTCTGGGCGGGCGTGGCGCGCTTCGGGCTGAAGCGTGACGCCCCCTCTTCACATGGAGAAGGGGTTGGGGGGTGAGGTCGAATCGGATTTTGTTCGTCCACAATCAACTGCAATCGTTCGTCCGTATCGATTTGGCGCTGCTGCGCGAACGCTGGATAGTCGATGAACGGTATGAATCGTCCAAGCGCATCAATCCAGCCGCGGTTTGGAGCGACGTGCGCCGCGCCGATCTGGTCTTTTGCTGGTTCGCCAGTTGGCACAGCTTGTTTCCAGCCCTGTTCGCCCGCTTGCTCGGCAAACCGTGTATCGTCGTGGTCGGCGGCTACGATACCGCGAACGTCCCCGAAGCGGGCTACGGATCGCAGCGCGGCGGGCTGCGCCGGCGCATCGTGCGGACGATTATCGGCGCGGCAACGCGGCTGATCGTCAATTCCGAGAGCGCCAAGCGCGAAACGCTGGCGAACACGGGCGCGCCCGATGGTAAAATCACCGTCATTTATCACGGCATCGAGCCGATTACGCCGTCTGGCGCGCCCGAACGTGAGAAAATCGCGCTGACTGTCGGCGGCATCTGGCGCGAAAATCTGCTGCGTAAAGGCTTGCTTCCCTTCGTCCAAGCGGCGGCACACCTGCCCGATTGGCGCTTCGTGGTCGTCGGCAAAGGCTACGATGGCATCGATGATTTGCGCGCGGCGGCGGGGACAAATGTTGAATTGACCGGATTTGTGGACGATGCCGCGCTGGCGGACTGGTATCGGCGCGCATCGGTTTACGTTCAGGCGAGCTTGCATGAGGGCTTCGGGATGAGCATGGCGGAGGCGATGTCGGCGGGCTGCATCCCCGTCGTGACGCGCGTTGGCGCAATCCCAGAGGTTGTGGGCGATGTGGGCATCTACACGACGAACGCGCCCGCTGAGATCGCGGCAGGCATCGCGCGCGCGGCGGCTGGCTTCGACCGGGATGTACCCCGTCACCGCATCATGACCGAATTTTCGTTAGCACGACGGCGCGCAGCGCTGCACGCCGCCATCGAAAACGCGCTACATGCGTCGGGGCGACCCATCGAGTCGCCTGTGCATTAGGAGAGAACCAATGCTTTTACTCAGCACGCAGCACGCAGTCCTCAGTACTGGATTTTCGCCTTGCACATCATCCTCTTGAACCGGTGGTTTCCGCCGGAAACGGGCGGGGGCGGCGTCGCCACGCATAACGCCTTTTTCGCGGCGGCGTGTGTGCGCTTGGGACATACCGTCACGGTGATCGCGTCGGGCTGGAACGCGACGCGCAATATCAATGCCGATGGCGTGACCGTTCACCGTGTTCCCCCACTCGTGCTGCATAAATTGCGCCGGATTCCCGTGCTAGGACGCTTTGAACGCGCTTTAGCGATGCTCTTGTATAGCAAGCGGGTGACGGCGCTCCTTGCCCCGTTTACGCGCCAAAGCGGGGCATTCGTGATCGAGGCGGCGGACATCAACGCCGAAGCATTCTTTTGGGACGCGAAAAAACAGCCGCCGTTGGTGATTCGGTGTCATACACCTACGTTCATGTTGGAACGCAGCGGCGCGTTGGCAAGGAATTTCCAATCCGATACGGCGCTGTTGGCGTGGGCGGAAAACCGCACGCTGCGCCGGGCGAATGGCTGGACAGCGCCCTCAGCGGATATGGCGGCGATGATCGCCGGGGGAACAGGCATCGCGCGCGAGCGTATCGCAGTGATTCCCAACGCGATGGACGTGGATTTCTTCTCCCCTGCCCCGATTCTGCGCGCCACGACCGACGATGCAACCGTGTTATGGGTTGGGCGGCTCGATCCGGGCAAAGGGCTTGACGTGCTGATCGCTGCCGTCCCCATCGTCTTGGCAGCCGCGCCGCGCGTCCGGTTCGTGTTTGTTGGCGGCACGCGCACCAAAATAGGCGGCAGCGATTCGGCGGCACATGTGCGCGCGGCATTCGGTGCCGAAATCGCGCGCGGACAGGTCGAACTGCGCGGCTTCGTGCCGGACGCCGATTTGCCCGCCGCCTATCATGACAGCGATATCGCCGTCGTGCCGTCGCTGATTTACGAGAGCTTCTCGTATACCTGTGCGCAAGCGATGGCGTGCGGCGTTCCGGTCGTTGCCAGCCGCATCGGCGGGATTCCCGAAACGTTGGCGGACGGCGAATGCGGCATCCTCGTCCCGCCGGGTGATGTGGACGCATTGGCGCACGGCATCTTGGAACTCGTCCACGATCCAGCGCGCCGTCGGGCGTTGGGCGCAGCCGGACGCGCGCGCGCGGTGTCCGCTTTCCACGCCGAACGAGTGGCGCGCGCGACGGTGCAGGTCTACGAACAGGTCTTGGCGAACGCATGATGATCCGAATTTTCACCGACCCACAGCACGCGCCCGCGTCCGACTGGCGTAACCATCTGATCCTGATCCTCAAGGCGCATTGGGGCGATGGCACGGATTGGGATCGGGACAGTATCGCCTATTTGCGCGCTGACTTCGCGCTCACGGACGATATCACGGCGGCGGATATCGTCGCGCTGCCCCTGTCGTGGAATTATTACGTCGCGCGCGGAAAAATCGATCTGGCGCGCGCGTTGGCGGCACAGGCGGCGCGCGCGGGCAAATGGATCGCCGTCTGGAGCGAAGGCGATCATCATGCGCGGCTGCCCTTCGAGAATGCGCTGCTGTTTCAATACGACCTGCGCCGTTCGCGCCGCCGCGATGAGCGACGCCACATCTACGAGTACGCGCGTTCGCCCTTCACCCTCGATTATCCGGCGCTCTACCTGAACGGACAGATCGCCGTCCGCGAAAAATCTGCCAAGCCCTTGATCGGCTTCTGTGGACACGCGCAAACGTCCGATGCTTGGAAAATCCGCGCGCGCAACGTCTACCGTCACCTGCAAGCGCGGCTCAAAACGGTCTATTTCGATCCGCCGCCGCTGCGTTTAGCCGTCGATTTTCGCGCGGCGATTTTGCGCCGGCTGACGACCAGCCCGCACGTCGAAACGAACTTCATCATCCGCGACGACTACGGCGGCAAACAGCACAATACCGACGCCGTGCGCGAATATGTCGAGAATTTGCGCGACACCGATTACACCGTCTGTATGCGCGGATGGGGCAATTATTCGATTCGCTTCTGCGAAACGCTGTCGATGGGGCGCATTCCCATTTTTATCGATACCGACTGCGCGTTACCTTACGATTTCAAGCTCGATTGGAAACAATATGTCGTCTGGGTCGATGAGCGCGATCTCGATCACATCGGTGAGCGCGTGGCAGATTTTCATGCGCGCCTCTCGCCGGGCGATTTCGTCGCCTTGCAGCACGAATGCCGCCGCGTGTGGACAGATTATTTGACGCAAGCCACTTACTATCGACAGTTTGGCGCGCATTTGCAGCACGCGGGCATCCCCGTGTCGGCGTCGTGATGCGCCTTGCCATGATCAGCCCGTTTCAACTGCGCTTGGGGCGCGGGGTCGAACGCTTTCATTGGGCGCTGGCAGCGGCGCTGGCGCGGCGCGGGGTCGAGGTCGATATTTGGTGCTGGAACACGTCCACGCCGTTCGCTTGGGGGACGCCGCCGCCGGGCGTGCGACTGCGGCGCGTGCCATCCGTGCGCTACTATGAGGCGCGTTGGGCGAGTTGGTTTTATCGCCTGTGGCTGCGCGACGATTACGATCAGGTGTTGGTGGCGTTTGCGGGTCACGGCGAAGGCGCGGCGCTGCGCGGCTATGCGGACAAATACAGCCTTGTCTTTCACTTCCCGCGCGAACAAGTGCCGCATCGCTACGCTGAATTTGCCGCGCATGGCATCGCAGCGCGCGCGCACGCGCTGATCGCGCCGTCGGCATTCGTCGCGGAGGGCGTGCAAGCGGCGTATGGGCGCGCGGCGGTCGTGATTCCGCACGGCGTCGATCCAGCCCAATTCAAGCCCGATGCCGCCGACCGCGCGCGCTTGCGTGCCGAACTGGGCATCACACCGGATGCGCCGATCCTGATTACGCTGGCGGCGCTGGAACGGCGCAAAGGCGTGCAATTCGTCGTTCGTTCGCTGCCCGAACTGGTGCGCCGCTTTCCCAATTTGCAATATTGGGTCTTGGGCGAGGGCGGCGACCGCGCCGCGATTGAAGCTGAAATCGCGGCGGCGGGCATGGGCGCGCACGTGCGCTTGTTCGGTTCGACCAGCGGCGTCGAACGGTATTTGAACGCCGCTGACGTGAGCATTTTGTTGGCGTGGGGCGAGGCGTTCGGCTTGACATTAGTCGAGAGCATGGCGCTGGGGCTGCCGATTGTCGCCGCCGCGCGCCCGCCCTACCCCGAAATCGTCACGTCGGAGGTGGGTGTCTTGGTGGACGAAAACGATCCGCTCGCGGTGGCGGCGGCGCTGGCGGCGCTGTTGGACGATCCGGCACGGCGCGCGGCGTTGGGTGCCGCTGGACGCCGCGCCGTCGAGACGCGCTACAATTGGGATGCAGCGGCAGAAGCGTATCTGTCCGCACTCATAGAGAAAAAATAAACGCAGAGAAAATATCCTCTTTTTTTTCTCTGCGATCTCTGCGTTGAAGTCTTTTTTCGGTTCTCCATCAGGTGCATGAGAAAGTCGAACCTAATGCGCGTCTTGTTGATCACCGCGCGCTATCTGCCGCATGTCGGCGGGTTGGAACAGGTCGTCGAATCGGTCACGGCGCATCTGCACGCGCAGCACGCCGTCCACATCGTGACCAATCGCCAGCCGCGCACGCTCCCCGCCGCCGAGCAAATCGGCGGCATCGCGGTCACACGCTTATTTTTTCTGCTCCCGCGTTGGCGTTATCTCGTCAACGAGCGCGCCGCGTTCGTGTGGGGCGCGCTGGTCACGCCGATCACGCTGTTTCAATTGGCGCGGCTGATCGCGGCGTTCAAGCCCGATGTGGTCAATGTGCATTATCCGGGCAATACGGCGTTTTTCGTCTGGTTTTTGCATCGGTTGCTCGGATTTCGGCTGGTGATCTCGCTGCACGGCTCGGACGTGTGGCACGAAGCCGCGCGCACGCGCTTTGACCGCTGGCTGTTGGGCGCGTTGTGCCGCCGCGCCGATGCCGTAACGGCGTGTTCGCGCGCGCTGTTGGAAGCGGTCAGCGCGATTGCCCCTGAAGTCCGCGCGAAGGGGACAGCCATTTACAACGGCGTCGATGATGCGTTGTTCGCGGGCGCGCCGCCCTACGCGCATTCCAAACCGTATATTTTCGCCGTTGGACGGCTGATTCCGCGCAAAGGCTTCGCCGTTTTGCTCGATGCGTTCGCGCAGGTGTCCGCTGAAGCCGATATCGATCTGCTGATCGCGGGCGACGGCGCACAGCGCGCCGACTTGGAGGCACAGATCGCGCGCTTGGGCTTGACCGAGCGCGTCCATTTGTTGGGGACACAGACGCGCCCCGCTGTGGCGGCATTGATGCGCGGCGCGGCGGTGATCGCGGTGCCATCGTGGGAAGAAGCCTTCGGAATCGTGGTGATCGAAGGCATGGCGGCGGGGCGTCCGCTGGTGGTCGCGCGTTTGGATGGCATGGTTGAGGCGGCGGGCGGCGCGTCCGTCGCGTGGGTCGCGCCCCGTGACGCCGATGATTTGGCGCGCGGACTGCGTGCCGCGCTCGCTGCCCCGCTGCCGTCCGAAAATCAGGCGCTCGCCCGTCAAGCCGATTGGGCGACCGTGAGCGCGCGCTATGCTGCTGTGCTGGCGCAGGCGGCACACCTAGAGCTTGCCCCGCCGATAATGGAGTCAGCATGACCTTTTCCGTCCTGATTTGTACCTACAATCGCCATGTGTTGTTACGGCAGGCGCTCGAAGCGTTGATCGAAGACACGATTGAGAAGCCCGATCAAATTATCGTCGTCAACGGCGGTGACGACCGGACGGATCAGGTCGTGCGCGATTACAGCGGACGCCATGGCATCGACCTCCAACTGATCAAGACCGTCAACAAGAATCTTGCCGCCAGTCGCAACGTTGGCTTGCCCCACTGCACCGGCGCTATCGTCGCCATGACCGACGACGACGCCGAAGTGTTCCCCGATTGGGTCACGCAGCACAAGCGCCAGCACGCCGACCACCCCGAAGCGGGCGTCATGGGTGGGCAGGTGATCGGCGTCTCCAGCGGCAGCCAGCTCTTGAGCCAGCTTGCCGACTTGGTGACGTTCCCGCTGCCGAGCGCAGCGGGTTACATCCGGCATAATTTGCCCGGTGTCAACGTCTCGTATAAGCGTGCCGTGTTAGATCAAGTCGGCTTGCAGGACGAGACGCTGTTTCGCGGTGAAGATGTCGATTTCAACTGGCGCATCAAACAGTTGGGCGTGCAAATTTATTTCCACCCGGATATCAAAGTCATTCACCATCATCGCCCGACGCTGAAACAATTTTGGCGACAGCATTATATGTATGGGCGCGCCTATTTTCTCGTGCGCCGCAAATGGCGCGATATGTACAGCGTCTATCCGCGCCAACTGCGCACGCCGCGCGATGTCCTCAAGGGTGGCTACTTCGTGGCGGCGATTGTGCTTCAGTCTGCGCAGACCGTGATGAAGCTGCCTTCATGGCGGGATCGGCTGCTCGGTTTTCCGATTCTGACGGTCAATCATGCCCTGTGGAAATATGGTATGATCCGCCAATGGTGGCAAGAAAGACGGCAGAAAAGCGCATGATCCTCAAATGGAATTTGCATCAATGGGCGCGCCTTTTGGCAATCCCGATTGTAGTGTTCATGGCGTGGCAAGTGGGCATCTATGCCGGACGACGCGGTATCACCTACATTGAGGTCTTGTCGGGGCTGTTTGCCATTCTCGGCATCATCATTCTCGGACGGGGGCGCGAGGGACTGCGCATCGGCTATGTTGCGTGGATTGCGATGCTGGCGTTGGGCTATCGCACGGCAGATTTGGGGAACATTCTCAAACTGCATCCGTTGGTCATTCTGATCGGCGTCTTGTTCGTGATCTTGCTGATTTACAAATCGGGCGACCAGCGCGCAAGCATCCGCATGTTCATCCCCCGCTGGTTGTTGATTTTCACCTTATTTTGGATGTGGGGCTTCCTCGTCGCCCTGTTGCGCGGATTGAATCTCCAACTCGCCCTTTATAACGTCTTTTCATTCACCAGCTTCATCCCGCTGCTGATTCTCACGTACCATCTCCTCACGACGATGCGCGATTGGCGCGTGGCAATCACGTCTTTCTACATCGTCGGCACCTTCATCGCGCTGTTGGGCATGATCGAGTTCTTCTTTCCGAGTCTGCGCACGATTCTGCCCGGCTTTGTCGGCGTGGGAACGTATGGCAACATCGATCAATTTGGCTTTACCCGTGCGTCATTTTCGTTCTACGGCAATCCCGTCGCCAGTTTTATTTGTGCGGTGTCGCTGCCGTTCGTTTTGGTGCTGCGCTCATGGTATCGAACACCGACCGCGCGTCTGCTGATCATGCTATCGGTCTTGGTGCTGCTGTTGGGCATTTATATCGGCGGCTATCGCAGTCTTTGGCTCATGGTGGCGGGTGCGTTCGTGGTGATCTATGCGCTCAAACGCGATCTGTCGAAAGTTGGCTTGATTGTTGCGCTGATTGTCACGGTTTACGTCATCACCCCACAGTCAGGTCAAGAACGGCTGATCTCGATTTTCTCGGCAGCAGAAGGTAATTTTGTCGATAGCAGTGCTTTCAAACGCTACGAGCGTGCAGAAATAAGTTTGAGCCTGATTTTGAGCAATCCGTTCGGAGTCGGGCTGTCTGGTTCCGGTTGGGTACACAGCGATATTTTGCAAATTACCGCCGAAACGGGCATTTTGGGCGGCATGGTCTTTGCAGGCGGCTTTTTGTCCGCCCTGCTGCGCTTAGGGCGTTTGTATTGGGCGAAAAAAGACCCGCTCGATATGGCGTTGTTGGTGTCGATGCTGATCGTCATGAATATTCTCATCTTTCAAACCGTGACGGTGCTGCCCCAGTTGGTCGCCCCATTGTGGTTGGTGTGGTCGTGGGTCGAAGTGCGATTAGAGCGCGAGCGACTCGCCGCGCCAGTCGCCCAACCCGCCGCCATCATGCCGCCGCTCGACGTGCAGCGTTCGCGGTTGCAGGTCTAAAATGCTGAAATCGCTGGCGAAACTCGCCTTTCGCATTCTGATTGCGCTCGTCTACGCCGCCTATCGCATCGAAGGCATCAACGCGCTGCTGCTGTTCATGCCCGCCAAACTGATCATCCCGACGCTGCGCAAATATGGCGCGACGATTGGCGACGAGGTGGTCTTGATCGCGCCCGTGCTGATTCACAACGCCGCCGATGACATGCCGCATTATCGCAACTTGATCATTGGCGATCACTGTTATCTCTCGCGCGATATTTTCTTCGACCTCAAACGTCCGATTACGTTTGAAGACTACGCCGTGATTGGGATGCGCTCAACTTGGCTGACCCATGTCGATTTGGGCGACCGTCCGCCAGATATCGATATCCTCCCGGCGGAAGCCGCGCCGATCACGGTCAAGCGCGGCGCGTATGTTGCCGCCAACGTCACGGTTGTGCATGGCGTCACGATTGGCAGCGGCGCGATTGTCGGCGCGGGCGCCGTCGTCACCCGCGATGTGCCGGATCGCGCCAAAGTCGGCGGGATTCCCGCGCGTCCACTCGTGAGCAAATCCGCGCCGCCTCCCCCTAACGAGTGATCATGGCGAGTCGAATTACGGCGCTCATTCCAGCGTTCAACAGCCTGAAATTGATGCCCGCCCTGCTCGATGATTTGGCGTGGGCGGATCAAATCTTGGTGGTCGACTCGTTCAGCACCGATGGCACGGTCGAATACTGCCGCCAACGCGGCGCGGACGTGATTCAGCACGAATACATCAACTCCGCCAAGCAGAAAAATTGGGCGATCCCCCAATGCGCGCATGAATGGGTTTGGCTGATCGATACGGATGAGCGCGTCCCGCCGGAACTGGCAGCCGAGCTTCAAACGCTGCTGCGCGCCGGCGTGCCGGACGATGTGGACGCCTACCGCGTGGCGCGTAAAACGATGTTTGTGGGCGAGTGGCTCAAGGTCATGAACCTGTATCCCGACTATCAAACGCGCTTGTTTCACCGCGACAAGGGGCGTTACGAGGACAAAGAAGTTCATGCCGATGTGATCGTGCCGGGCAAAATCGAGACGCTGACGGGCGCATTGATTCACAATGCCACGCCGACGCTCTCCAAGCAAATTAATCTGCTCGACCGCTATTCGCGCTATCAAGCGGACGAACTGTACAAGCGCGGCGTGCGCTACCGTTGGTACAACGTGACGCTGCGCCCGATTGCCGTCTTTTTCTATCTGTATTTGTTTCAAGGCGGTTGGCGCGTGGGCGTGCGTGGGCTGTTCATCGCCTTTCACACGATGGCATACACTTTTTTCACCCATGCGAAATTATGGGAAAAAGATGTGCTGGATACGGAGAAATAGGGCGCGCCACCGACGACGGATTGCTTGACCCGGTGCAGATGGGGCGCGTCGTTGTCCCGCGATGGATGTAGGGGCATGGTGTGCCACGCCCGATTGAGTACAGACCAATGACCGCTTTTCCCGCAGCATTGCCCTTAATCGCCCTCGTCGATGAGTCGTCCAAGATGGCGGGCGTCGAGTTCAGCACGCTCTATCTGGCGCAGCATCTCGACCGGACGCGCTTTCGCGTCGTCGTCATCTGCCCGGAGGAGGGCGACTTGCCCGCGCGCTGCCGTCAAGCGGGCATCGATGTTGAAATCTTGCCCGCGCCGCGCTTCATGACCACCAGCATCGAAATTCGCCGCATTCATGTCCCCAACCCGCTCTCGTGGCTCGTCAACGGCGGCAAGCTGATCGGCTTGGCGCAGCGGCACGCGGCGCTGTATCGGCGGTTGGGCGCGGCGCTGATTGTGACCAAGGGTGTCTTTGCGCATCTCTACGGCACGCTCGGCGCGCGCCTCGCCGGGCGTCCCGCCGTGATTCACATGCAAGATTTGCTCGCCAACGCCGCCTATATTCGTGTGTTCGGCGGCATCGCCAAATTATCCGCGCACATCATCGCGGACGGATCGCCCATCCGCGATCAGCTTGCCCCGTTCGTCGGTGCGGCGCGCGTCAGCTTGATTTACAACGGCGTCGATCTGGACGATTTTTCGGCGTCCGTCGATGGCGCATCCGTCCGCGCGGAATGGGGCGTCCAGCCCGACGACCTGCTGATCGGCAATGTCGCACGGCTCACCTCGTGGAAGGGGCAAGATGTCCTCGTGCGCGCCTTCGCTGCACTGGCGGGCGATCATCCGCGCGCCAAACTCGTCCTCGTCGGATCGCCCGTCTTTGGCGGCGACGCCTTCGAGCAGGAACTGCGGCGCATGGTGGCGGCGGCAGGCTTAGAAACGCGCGTGATTTTCGCGGGCTTTCGCTGGGACTTGCCGCAAGTCTTAGCGGCGCTGGATATTTTTGCCTATCCGTCGGTCAAGAAGGACACCAGCCCGCTGTCGGTCGTGTCCGCCATGGCAAGCGGCAGGGCGATTATCTGCGCTGATGTGGGCGGCGTGTCGGAATTGTTCACGCCCGACAGCGACGGCGTGATCGTCGCTGCGAACGATGCGGACGCGCTGGCGGCGGGCTTGCGGCGGCTCTTGGACGATCCAGCCATGCGCGCGGCGTTGGGGCGGGCGGCGCGCGCGAAAGCGGAGGCGGCGCTCAGTTTGCCCGCTTATGCCCGCGCGTGCGAAGCGGTGTTCGCGCGCGTGTTGACCCCCATTTGAAAATTGATTTGACCTCTCCACGAAGTGGAGAGATGCCATTTGCAGAGGGGGAACGCTCGACGGAGACTCTCGCTCTCCACGCAGTGGTTGAGGGGGTTCGGGGGGTGAGGTGCTTGAAAACCTCTCCTCACCCACGCAGTGGCAGGCGGTCAGCGGGTGGGGTGAAATCGTAGGGTGCGCTTAATAATAAAAAAGGCTGGCGCATAACCGCCAGCCTGATCGATCTCGAATCCCAAATCATCCGTACAACGGTGATGCAAAATTGGTGGTGTGTGGGCGGATAGGCGCCATAAACCCACTGCGTCAGACATCGCTTTTCTCGTTTTCTCCGCCGACGCCGCCTCACAAGCCGCATCCGTTTGCAGAGAACCATCAAAAAGCCATGCGCCGACGTGTGCCACGCTTCTCTAGAAGCGCCACAAGATAACACCATTCTTGTGCTTGGTACGTGAGGCGATTTCAGATGCTACATTTTAGAATATCCTGTATAGGAATATTTGTCAAGCTTATTCTTGTTTTTTGTAAGGACCCCGCTCTTTCATGTGTGCCATCAGATCAGGCAGCCACATTTGATAGCGATTCGCCAATTTTCGGATTTTGATTTTCCGCTCATGTTCGGGCAGTTTAGCTAACCGCTGCGATAACTTGGTCATATATTGAAGTGTATAGCCTGTAATTTCGGCAGCCTCAATCGTCATGACCCATACTTTGGCAATGTCCTGTGAATCGTCCTGCATGATGTAGTCGCGCCCTTCAATGCAATCTCTAGCTTGCATCTCCGCCCCATTATACGCGCGAATAGGGAATTGATTCCACATGCACGGGGAAAATGAGAAATCAAAAACGGACAGCGGGCTGATTCGCTGTCCGTCTTGAGCCAACGGGGACGCGCCCTCCGCGCCCCTCATCACGCGCTTACTGCCGTGTCGCCTGTTTCGCCGCTTGCTTGGCGGCTTTGCTGTTCGCCTTCGCGGTCTTGACGGCATCGCGCGGCGTATAGTAGTAGTAGTTGTAACTGTAATTATAGTTGTACTTGCCGCGTTCGTCGCGCGGGTTGATGCGGTTGACGATCACGCCTTTGATTTCCAAGCCGAGCTTGGCAAATTCTTCTTTGGCTTGCAGCGCCCCATCGCGCCGCGTATGTCCCGCATCCACCACCAACACAACTTCCGCCTTCGCCGTCGCCGCGAGAACCGCGCTGTCTGCGAACAATAAACACGGCGGCGTATCGATAATCACCACATCGATATTTGTGGACGCGCGCAGCGTATCGACCCAGCGTTCCATCAGCGCCGAGCCGAGAATTTCGGACGGGTTCGACGGGATAAAGCCGCTGGTGATCACGCGCAAGCGCGGGACAGAGGTGCTTTGCAAGCATTGGCGCAGATTGACGGGCATCTGATTTTCATCGCCGCCGCCCGCACTCTGATGCAGCGGGTCTGCGAACAGCAGCGTCGTTAGCCCGACTTGGTTATCGAGTTGAAAGACCTCGTGCATCTTCGGACGACGCAAGTCGGCGTCGATCAAGACGACCTGCAAGCCCGCCTGTGCCATCGTGATCGCCAGATTCGCGCACGTCAAACTCTTGCCCTCTTCCGGGTTCGGGCTGGTGAACACAAACACGGGTTTGCGCGTGTTCTTGGCAGTGAACAACAAGTTTGTGCGCATACTCCGATAGCCTTCTGCGATGTTGGACATCGATTTTTCGTTCGTGACCAACCGCTGTGTATAGCCATCTTCGCGTTTGCCAAAGCGCGCAATCGCGCCCAAGACCGGCACGGCGAGCGTCTGCGCGGCTTGTTCGGTCGTGCGTACCGTATCATCCAAATATTCGACCAACAGCGCGATGCCAAATGCCAGCGCCGCGCCCGCCAGCGCGCCCACCAATGCCGCGTTCACGCTGCTCGACCGCTGCGCCGAATTGGGGACGCGCGCCGCCTCGATGACCGTGATTTGGCTCGGACTTTGCAGGCTGGCAATCGCTTGCGTGAATGATGCCGCTGAGGTCGTCGCCTGGTTGATCTGCGTGAGCAGCGTATTCCGCTGTTCGGTCAGCCGCGCGACTTCCGGTTGATCATCGTTGGTCACGGCGACGGCGAGCAGCCCGTCCAACTGCGCGAGCTGGGCGCGCGAGGTGAGGATTTGCTCAGAAAGGGTGCGCTGCTGTTCGCGCGCGAACTCGATCTGCTGCTGCTGTTCCGCTGTGATGTTGCCCGGACTTTGAAGCTGCACCTGCCGCGCGACTTCGTTGGCGATATCCGCCGCGAGGAACGCATCGCCGAACCGCACGACGATATACAATAAGCTCGTGCCTTCTTCGCTGCGCGTGTTGACCGCGCCGCGCAGTTGGTCGCCGTTCAGATTCAGCCCCAACGCATTGACCGTACCTTGCAGCACCTCATAGGTGGTGGCAAGCCGGGCATATGTGGGTACGAGCGCCGATCCTGCACCGATTGTCCCGCTGGTGGCATTCGGGTCTTGCAGAATTTGACCGACGATCAAGGTTGCTTGTGAAGTATATTCATCCGGGCGCTGCGCATTGGTGACGAACGCTGCGCCGCCCGCGACGAACGCCGCGACCGTGATCAGCCACAGCCATTTACGGATGAGGCGAATGTATTGTAAAAATTCCATGTGCGACTCCTACCTAGCGCGCCCTCCTGAAAGGCGCTGCTGTTAATTTAACAGAATTTGGCGCGAATGTGAACCGTTCCCCGTTCGCAAGGGCTATCAGGCTCATCGTCAGGGCTATTGCATCAAGATACGAGGTCTCAATTGAAGAATTCACCTCACCCCCTGACTCCTCTTCACTTCGTAGCTGAGGGGAGGACACTTTTTCAAGAACCTCACCCCCTGACCCCCTCTCCACTGCGTGGAGAGGGGGCTGGGGGGTGAGGTGAATCAGGGAGAAAACCAAACATGTCCTCCCCTCAGCTCCGGTACGGAGAGGGGGTCGGGGGGTGAGGTGAAGCGATCCAAAACTCAGGTTAGGACTATCGTTTTCGTTGGCGTTTTGCATATTTGGCTGTATAATTTTTACAGATTGCCGATGACGGCATGGCAATGGGCGCAAGCCCGCAATAACCCACGCTCATTATCGCGGGGGTGCCGTTACTCCTTCTCCTACCTGGCTGTGTCTTTGAGTTGGGGGCTAGGACCTGACTTGAGGACTTCTCTTCCTGACGAGGCTCGTCTCTTTTTTGGTAGAGCTGAACCGAAATAGAGTAGAGCCGGCAAAAGTTCACTGACCCCTACCATTCGGTATGGGGTCGGTTCTTTGAATGCCCCACGACTCCGATTGTCGCGTATAATTTTTTGTGATACGTTACGATCATCGAGCATTTATTGAGTTCGATTGCTAAACCCAATATGCGCAAATCTTTAACTGCTCCAGCAGCGCCACACACCAACGCCGCCGAAATCATCGCCAAACGCTTGAACGAGCGTGACCGAATCGCGCTGGTGTGTATCCAGCGCATCATCGATATGATCGGCGTCAAGCGCGCGTCCGCCTTAGCGGATCAGGCGCTGTACCTCGACGCGGGCAGCGGTATGCTCACGCTCGACGGGCGGCGGCGGCGGACGCGCGGCGGCATTTTCTTTCATCTGTTCAGCGGCACGGTCTCGCCCGCCCAACAGCGCGAAATTCGCCTGCTCCAATCGCGCTTACAAGAAGAACGCACCCTCCGCAAACGCCGCCCGCAGCCCGCCTTGGGACAATTAGGCAGTTTGAGCGTACCAGTGGATTTGGAGACGAGTCGCGGCATGGCGTCGCGGCTGCACGATGATGATGCGGGAAAGGGGGACGCCATGCGTGTGAAATTAATTGGCAGACCGGGCAGCATCGAACGACGCGACGGGCTGATCGTGTTCCAAATGCGCGTCGATGAAGCGCCGAAACTCCCGCGCGTCCTCCCTCCCCTCCCCGAAGCGTCCCAAATTCACGTTGTCTATCTCGCCGCGAAACATTGGCTGAAGGTCGCCGCCGCGGTCGAGCAGTCCGACGCCAAGATCATCGTTGAAGGCTACGCGGTCTTCGATCCCAAGCTCGGTAAACTGGTCGTCTATGCCCGCGATGCCTATCTGCCGATGCGCCGCGCGCCTAAACCCGCGCCGTCGCCATCGGACGACGATACCGCTCAGACGCCGATCCCCCGTCTGGACGCCAACGCCAACGAATCGCGCGATTCGCGCCAAGCGCACGATGCGCCCATGCCGCCCGCCGATATCACTGCCCGCTTGGCGCAGCTCCGCGAGAGCGAAAGCACGTTACAGCGCAAAATCGACACGATTAAAGCGATGCCGTTTTCGCAGCGCCGCGATTTAGTCGCGGTGATCGGCGAATTGGAAGCGGTACAGCGCCGCATCGAGGCGTTGGAAGCCCACCAATGAAGAACCGGAACACCATCGTCCCCGAATTTCGCCCGATGCCGCCCCCACCACCGCCGATCAATCCGCGTCGAGTCGTCTTGCTCCTGCTGGCTGTGGGGATCGTCGGTGCGCTGGCGTTACTCATCGGCGCAACAATGTATGGGCTGGCGAGTCTGCCGACCCCGACGGTAATTTTCCTCTTGCCGACGCCCACACCAGCCACCGCTACGCTGGACGCCGCGCCGCCGCTGACCGTCAACGCCATCGTGCCGAGCGCGCCCGCCCCGACGCCGATGCCCGACGAATTGACCGCGAACGTCTTGGCGGTTATCAACGTCAGCACGATTGAAGTTTCGTTCGGGGGCGCGCGTCATTTGGTCTACTATCTCGGCTTGAGCGCCCCTGCCACCACCGACGCCTGTTTCGCCGCTGGACGGCGCGCGAATGCCGGGTTGGTCGAAAATCAGATCGTGCGCTTGGTCAAAGATGTGACCGATGTTGACGAAATCGGGCGGCTGCCGCGCTATGTCTATGTGGGCGATCAACTCGTCAATGCGACGCTGCTTCAACAGGGCTATGCGCGTTACGTCCCGTATGCGCCCAACACCCGCTTCGATGGCGCGTTTCAGATGGCGGCGACCGATGCGCAAGCGGGCGCGTTCGGTTGCTACACCGAAAGTGGCAGCGTCACTCCCTCAACGCTTGACCCGCTCGTCAGCACGCCCCTTGAGAATGAATGTGGACGCTATCTGGCGTGCAGCGAATTTGGGACGAAGCTCAATTTTGATCTGTATGTCGCGGTCTGTCCGCAGGAACAACCGTTGTTCGACGCGGGCGGCGATGGCATCGGTTGTAATCAACGGGTCGATTGGGGCTATCCGCCCTGATCGGGTCGGGGATGTGCTTCGTGTCCACACAAGCCAACATGGGGTCGCTCGGAAGAGATCGCCCGATGCTGCTCAAGTTTAGCGTGCTTGCCACCGTTTATGCTGCTGCCCAACCTGCGGCGTCTTTCGAGCGGATTGCCTGACCCACGAGTTCAGTCCCGAACTGTTCGCATGGCGTCAGTCTGAAAATTGAAAAAAGCAACGTTTTGATCCGCGACGACCAGCGCAAGATCGTCACAGACGCCCCGATGAGAACGTGTAGGTAGGCGCTACACAAGATAAAACGTTTCTACGGAACACCAAAAAGTATATGGTTGATTCTATTCTTTGTCAAGCGATTCCTTGCGCTTTCGTTGGGGTCCGTATTTGTTCGCGTAAGCCATCAAATCAGGCAGCCACATTTCATACCAGTTTGAGCGTTTTCTGATTTTGATCCGTCGCTTTTCCTCAGGCAGCCGCCATATTCGACCAACTAATCCAGTAAGATAAAGTTGATTATATCCTGTTAATTCTGCGGCTTCGGCAGTCGTCACCCACACCTCAGCCGCCGGAGTTGTTTTGTCCGTCATGATTTCCAGTTCCGTAGCAAGCCTAACGTACAGCCTACCTGTACGCTGAGAGCATTATACCCTCAAATGGGCGTCCGCGTCACGATTTGAGGGGAAACGTGAGGCGAAAACTCCCCCTCTCCACATGGAGAGGGGGTCGGGGGGTGAGGTGAACTACGACTCCACACCCTTCGCCTCCAACCACAACACCAGCCGCGCAATCCGCACCAGTGCGACCATATGCCCCGGCAGCAGCCGTCCCCCCGCGCGCCAGCGGCGGTACGTCGCTTGAACGGCGCGCACATCGACATACGCGGCGGCGCGCCCCATCTCCGCGAAGATCGCATCCATCACCGGCAGATCGTAGGCGCGCATCGCATGTAAAAACGCGGGCGTGAAGTCGGTCTTATCGCCGCGGCGCGCAATCGCATCTGGCAGCAGATCGCCCATCGCGCGCCGCAGAATCGAGCGCGTCAAACCATCGCGCAGGCGTTGTTCGCCGGGCAAGCCGAGACAAAACTCCGCGATGCGACGGTCACTGAGCGGATGCAGCGGGACGATGCCATGCGCCGCGCCGATGCTGTCGGCGTCCTCGAACGCCAATGGCAGCCGCCCCGACCGCAGCACCCCAAGCTGTTCCGCGCGCGCGGTCAGCGGTTCGGCTTGCTCGCTGTCGCGCAGCCGCGCTTCGAGGTTGAGCCGCCCCACGAAATCGGGATTGAGCATCGGGTTAGCCTGCTGCCAGCGCGCCCACCGCAGCGGTTGTCCCTGCCGCCAAAGCTGTCCGGCGCGTGCCAGTCGCTCGGACACGAAATAGTTCCGCCCCCAATACGCGCCCAACCCCAACGCCGACCCGCCGAAATCGGCGCTCAAGCGGCGCAGCATCGAGACCACCCCCCCCCACTGTCCAGCGCGCGCCCGCTCGTTGATGCTTGGAAACGCATATTTGCTCATCAGCGCGCGGGCGGGCGCGCGTTGGGCGGCGGCGAGGGCGCGCGTCTCCCGCGTGAAGCGGGCAAAGTCGCCGCCGCCCACCAGTTCGGTGAGCCAGCGCCGCCCATACGAAATCACCATGTCGCCATCCATCCCATCGAAAAAGGCGCGCACGCCCGCCGCCGCCGCTAAGCGATACATCGACAGCGACAGCGGCAGATTGAACCAAAATGTCGGCATGTCTAAAACATCGTAGATCGCCGCGCCGCCGCTGAGGACGCCCGGAATCGGCGCGCGCTGATGCGTCAGACCGCCGCCTGCCAAGACCGTATCGACATAGGCGCTCTCATCGGCGGCGGCGACTTCGGGCTGCATGTAGAAGGTGCGAAAACCGCCGCCGCCCGCGCGCAGCAGACACACAACCGATGACGAATCCATGCCGCCGCTCAACGCCGCGCCGATTTCGGTATCGCTCCAGCCGCGCCGCCGCGCCGCCGTCGCCTCGAACAGCAGCGCGCGGAAAGCGTCGGCATAGTCCGCGTCGCTGGAATAATGCGTCTCCCGATTCGGGTCGAGTTCCCAATAGGATCGCGCTTCAAGTGTCAGCCCGCCGCCCACCGCGCCCACCCTTATGCGTTGATGATCCAGCACGCGCCGGACAGCGTGATAAAACGTGCGCGCGCGGTCGTCGCCCAATTCCGATACCAGCGCCAAATAAATCCCGATCATCGCCTCATCGGCGCGCGGCGCGGCGTCCGTCAGCGCCAACACCGTCCGCACATCCGACGCGAAGGCGAAGCCCGCTTCGGTCTGTGCATAGAACAGGGGTTTGACTCCCATCGCATCGCGGACGATGATCAGCGATTGGGCGTTGCTGTCCCACAGCGCGGCGGCAAAATCGCCTTGCAGTCGTTCAAACGCCGCATCCCCCCAAGCGCGATATGCCGCCAGCATCAACGCGGCATCGCTGTCAAGCGCGCTGCCATCATCGTTCAGACGCCGCCGGATTTCCGTTCCGTTGTCGATGCGCGCATCGGCGACGATCACCCACCCATCGCGCTCATGAATCGGCGCGCGATTGCCCGATTGCGCTATGTCGCGCTGTCCAAGTTGGATTCCACCATTAGGCGCGCCCGCGCGCTCCCAAATGGTTGATGAATCTGCCCGCTTAATATCATCAGGCAGCATAAAAGCACGATCTAAACGCCAAATTCCCCAAATTTTAGTCATGTTGCTCTCTTAGTCGCATCTCTTTATACTTTCTATCGTTGCAGAAAAGGAGATTTGAGCAATAATTATAAGGAGTTCCCAAAGCGATTTTGTTCTACATGCTTGGGGTTGGTTTTAAAATGCGTTCAGGAGAGAAGGAGTTACTATGTTCGTTCCAAACCTAGACCGCCGTCAAATGGCGCGTTGGACGACACTCCTGCTGGTATTCGGCTTGATTGCGGCGCTGATGGTTTCATTTGGCGCACAACCTGCCTATGCCGCAGATGTCTTCTATGTTACTGCCGGTGTCGCTGAAGGTGTCAATGGCGATGCCGATACCGATTGCAGCCTCCGCGAAGCTGTGGATGCTTCAAGCAACAATCTCGTTAATGCAGACTGCACCCCCGTTTATGGCAACGGCGCGCCTAACCTGGACGTAATCTATGTCCCGGCAGGTACGTACAACCTGAGTACCACGACGGGTCCGTTGGTGCTGCGCCGCAATATTCGGCTGCGTGGTCCCAAGGTCAACATCCCCGCCGCCAACTTGACGACCTTCACGGTGCGCCCGGGCGGGGCGTCTGAAGCCACTATTCGCTACAATGCCACCATCAACAATCAACCCTTGGTGAACATTAGTGCGGCGAACATCGAAGTTGAAGGCTTGACCTTCAGCAGTGGTGGTGGCACCCAGACCAATGTCTATGGTATCAATATCACCAATACCTTTGCCAATATCGAAATCAGCAACAACGTCTTCACCAGTTTGACCCACGGCGTCACCTTACGCGGCACGACCGACGCGACCAACCCCACCGATGTGGTCGGTAATGCGTTCGTCAACATGAACAAGACCGGCACGCTGCGCGGCATCGGCGTTTACACCGCATCGGTCAACAGCACGGGTCTCCAAATCGAAGAAAACTTGTTCCAAGGGCTGGTCAACTACGCCATTCGTTTCCCCGTCATTGGCAGCAGCCCGATGACCTCGAACGTCAGCATTGCCAACAATGCGTTCAACAACGTCTACAGCGCCGTTGGCATGACCCGTAACGAGACGGTATCGATCAACAGCAACGTCATCAACACGATCAGTGGTCCGACGAACTTCAACGCTGTCTTCGATATTTTCGACTCGGTGGCAGTCGAAATCTTTAACAACACGATCATCAACAGCTCGCTCCCGGCGATCCGCACGCGCGGCACGCTCAACGACGCGCACGTCTTCAATTACAACCGTTTCATCAACACCGATACACTCGGTTCGGGAAACGCAATTGTCTTGGATGCCAGTTCCAACCTTGGTCCCGTCAGCATCGATGACAATTGGTGGGGCAGCAACGACGGTCCCGGCTTCGTATCGAACGACAACTACAGCGATCCGAGCGCGTATGCCGGGACGCCGACATGGTTGGCGTATCAAATCATTGGCTCGCCGAACCCGATTGGCTTCTCTTCGACGGATGCGGCGAAATCCGAACTGTTCGTCGATTTCTTCAGCACCACTGATGGCACAACCATCAATGATAATCTGACAGGCGTAAATGTGCTGCTCCGCAATACGCCCATCGCTGTCGCAGTGCCGTTTGCGCCGCTGCCGATTGGCACGGTCAGTCCAAGCACGGTCTTCACCTTCGAAGACATGACCAATAAGACGGTCTTCACGTCAGATGGCATTAGCAGCGGTTCGCAGGCAGTCGAGTTCACGCTCGACAGCGAAACGGTCTCCTACACCGTCGTGATCGATGCGCCCACACAAGTGGTCTGCGATTACAACGATGGCGTGTTCTCTGATGTTGGCGTCGATCTGAGCGAAGGCGCGACCATCGGTGATCGCTGCGTACTGAAGCTGACCAGCGATCCCGGTCCGAGCAACTTCGTCGATGTGACGATTTCGTCGGATAATGCGTCGGTCTTGGGCTTCTATAATACCCAAAGCGGCTTGCTCTCCTTCGCCTCGCCGCCCCCCGGTAGCTTCAACATCCGCTTCGGCTCGGTGCGTGATAGTGCCGCAGTGCCGCCCGTCGTCAAATGGGATTCGGGTATCGGCATCAACTTCTCCGCTTTGGTGAATGGTGCTGATGATGCTGGCGGGGATTATTACGCCGACTTTGTGGATTGCGCCATCGTTGGCGTGGTTGGCACACCCGGTTACGCGCTGGGTGCTTGCCCCGGTCTGCCGTCGATCCCGCTCACGATTTACGATCCCGGCGTTGAACTGGTGATTATCAATTCTGACCTCGACTTAACCAATCCGAACGAAACGGACATCTGCACGTTCCCAGCGTTCGACCGCACCTACTCCGTCGTGCTGACGGGTCCTCCCGGAATGCGCGCTGGCGCGCCAGCGAACAGCCCTGAGGTCGTGACGGTCAATCTGTTGTCCAGCAACGTCTTACGCATCACGGTTGCGCCCGCAACGCGCACATTCACGCGCACCGACTGGTCAATGCCGCAAACTGCGACCGTCACGCGCGCCTATCTCCCGCCGGATGTGGCGCAGCCGAATGTTGGCGTTTTCCACTACACCACGTCGACCATCGCAACCTCAGCGCTCACTGTGTCGCTCTACTACGATGATGGCATCGACACCAACAGCGATAGCATCGTTGATGGCTTGAACACGACCTTGACCGTCGTCAATCCAGGTTGCCCGCTGTTGGGCAAGGATGATGCCGTCGATGCGGGCATCAGCGCGTCCGTATCGGCGTCGTCGGTGAATGTCGGCGACTCCATCCAATTCGTTTACAACTATTGGGGTTCGGGCTTGGCGTCCGCGTCTGAGGCGGGCTTGCTCGTCACCATCGACATCCCGGCGGGCGTCCTGTATCTGGGTCTCGACGAAAATTCGTCGCCCTACTGCGCCGGTCCGAACGAAGGCACAGCGGGTCCCGTCACGCTAACCTGCGTGTTCCCCGGCGATGTTGCCATTTACGGCGGCGGTCTGAGCATCAATGCGATTGCCTCGCAAGCGGGCGTCGTCCAGACGACGGCAACCGTGACCACCTTCGGTGGCGCCGATACCAATGCCAGCAACAACAGTGCCTCATCGGAAGCCTTGGTTAACTAACCCGAGTTTTGCATAGCTTCACCTCACCCCTAAATCCCCTCTCCACGCAGTGGAGAGGGGGTCGGGGGGTGAGGTGAGCTTGTCGATTGAGACCTCGTATCTTGATGCTTTTGCCCTGGTGTCGGGTGGTGAGGTAGAATTACTTTTTCCCCCGCAGCAGCGCGCCACCGTATTCCACCGCCATCCGCACCGGACGCACCAACGCATACAAGCCATGCAGCCCTTTCGGCAGCCGAACGAAGGCTTGATCGCGCGGGCTGGGCTGCCAAGCATCCAGTTGCGAACGAGCATACTGCCAGCGCGTCCGCCACGACTCGCGCAGTTGCCATTGCCGCCGAAACTCGGATGGTGTGAGGCTGCCGGGCGCAGCGCGGGCGCCGAAATAATCAACGGTGTACGCGCGCATCAGCGCCCGCGCGCTGGCATCGTCCCACGCCGCACGCCACGCCGTATCGGGGAACGTCACACCAAGCAGCGCCCCAACCATGAGGACGCCCAATGCGACGAAGCGCCGCGCGTCCAACGCCGTCGCGCGCGCATAAACGGTATTCCAATCGACTGCCGCCCCAAATTCATCCAACCACGCCGCTACATCGCACGCCCAAATCAAATCAGACCACCCGTGTTTGGAGCCGTGCAGCAGCAGCGCGAATAGTTCGTCCTCTGGCGCAAGTACGACCGTCGGCGCGCCTAAAAAGTTCTCCGTTCGCGCCCGCTTCCACAAATCCGCCATGCCCCGCCCTGCCACATCGGGCGCGCGCATCAGTCCCCAATGCAGTTCCAGATGGATGCCGCGTTCATCGTGATGGAGCGTGTAATGGGTCTTGCGCGCAACATACGTCCGTTGTTCGTTCGGCGTCAGATACGCTTCGATCCAGCGATAGCCATCCCCGATCAGCACCTCGCGCGCCCGCTCCACCGTGGTCACCGGGACAACGATATCCAGATCGCGCACGTCGCGCGCAAATAAGCTGCGATAGGCGCGCTGTGCCAGCGGAATCCCTTTGAACGGCATCACCACGATCTCATGTTCGTTCAATAGCGGGATAACATTTTTGATTTCTGTCGCCATGATTAGATTTCGCCGCCGCAGTTTGTCGATGTGCGCCCCCAACATCCCCCATGCGGACGCTGGCAGCATGTCGGCGTGCGGTTGGAGCGCGAAGTACAACAGCGGCGTCACACGATGCAGCGCCGCCAGCCGCAGCAGCGCCTCCCAGTCGAGCGCGTCCACGGGCAGCGCCCCATCAGGGCGTGTCCCGCGCGCCGCTGCGATGCCGACGGGCAGCCAGCGCAGTAAAGCGGCGTGTTCCGGTGCGGGCGTTGTCGGGTGAATGGGTGCAGCAGCGTTCAGGGGCTTAACCTTTCGATTCGGACAATTCTATGTTATCGTCCCAATAGACAAAGTTGGGGCGTTTCGATGGGACGCCCGCCGCAATCGGGTTGATCGAAGTCTTCAAACATAACACGGTCATGCAGAGGAAGGAAAGTCAGGTTGATCACGCTGCAATCGCTGGTCGCCGCGTCGGTCGATCAAGTCTCATCGCCCTTGGGCGATGAATTGGTCATTTTGGATACCCGCAATGGGGTCTATTTTGGCTTGAATCCGATGAGCGCCTTCATCTGGAAATTGATCCAACAGCCGACGCCCGTTGTCACGCTGCGCGACGCGATTTTGGTCGAATTTGATGTCGAGCGGGATGCCTGTGAGCGCGATTTGTTGAGTATTTTGAATGAGTTGAACGCCAGCGGTTTGGTCGAAATCCGCGATGCTGATTAAACTCGCGCGCTTGAGCGGACGCCGCCGTGCGCTGCTGCTCCAAGCGGTCGTCCTGTTATGGGCGGCGCGGCTCACGCTCTCGCTGCTCCCCTTTCGGATGTGGCGGGCATGGCTCACGCGCATGATGCAGCCCGTATCCACGTCGCCCATGCCATCGGCAGCGGCATGGTGGCGTGATGCAGCTTGGGCAGTGCGCACCGCGCGGCGCAGCGTCCCTAATGCGACCTGCTTGGTACAAGCGATGGGCAGCTCGTGGCTCGGCGCGCGTTACGACCATGCGTCTCAAGTCTTCATCGGCGTCGCACCCGCCCCGACTTCGGGCGCGCCGCGCTTAGAAGCACATGCGTGGCTCGAATCTGATGGACACGTTATCATTGGCGGTGACGCCGACATTCGCCGCTTCGCGCGCTTGCCTCAGTTCCCTGCGCAATCCAATCGTGTTGGAATGGTGCTGCGTTTTCGTTAGCCTATGAATTTCGCGCGAAAAATACCAAGTTGATCGCTTTTACCGAGTTTTGGGTTATAATTATTATTGTTTGATTCCGTATCTGTACGGAAACTGCCTAGCCAGCCAAAGGATTTGTCATGATGCAAGATTCGCTCAAGCTTCAGGCGCAGTCCGCCGCCGTCAGCCCGGCACAGGACACGTCCAAGAAACCGTATATCCGTCCCGAAGTCATCCGTTATGGTGACTTGAAGACGCTCACGCAGTCCAATGCCTTCGGCGCGTTGGTTGACTTCGAGGGTTTTTTCAGCTAAATCGTCCGCTATCGTGTTTGCGGCGGTTGATCATGTTTCATTTCAATCGAGGCGCGCTCCTTGCGTTTGAGCGCGCTTTTCTGTGACTTATTATAGCTAATAATGACATAATATCACGAGGGCTTTATGTTCGCTCATTCCCGAAGCCACCGCTTGTCCATCGGCGCACTATGTTTGGTGATCGTCTGGATGTTGTGGGCGCAGCTTCGCCCTGTCGCCGCTGCTGCCATCACAGCGCAGGTCGTCCCCTTTGCCGATGCGCTCAACGGCGCGGACGGTAAATGCAGCCTCTCAGAAGCCGTGATCGCCGCCAATATCAACACGAACGCCCACGAGCCAGCCTGTATCGCTGGACAACCCGCCCCTAGCATCGATCAGATCAGCATCCCCGCCGGAACCCACTACGCACTTGATCCGACCATCAACGATCAAACGGCGTTGTTCATCAGTGAGACCGTGACGATCACCGGCGCAGGCGTGACCACCATCATCGCGCCCGGCGCGGACGATAACGCGCTCCCGACCGATGGACAGTTCAGCGCGAACGACACGCATGGCTTTTTCATCCTCGCGGATGGCATCACGATCCAAGATTTGACCATCGATGGCTTGGGCAATGCTGCCTTGGGGAGTGGAATCGAGTTTCGGACGGGCATCGTCTCCAACGCACTCCCGCTTGACGACCTCACGATCCAAAACGTGACCATTCAGAACGTGCGTCGGCGCGGCATGAACATCGCCGCAGGGACGAATGTCAATATCTTGAACAATACCGTCCAAAATCTCGAAACAGGGCTGAACGGTGTCGGGATTGTCCTGTTCGCGGCGGCAGCCAACGCGGATGTCCTGCTTAACGGGAACGTGGTTACGAATTTCGGCAATGGCATCGCCACCAATAGCACGGGCGCAGCCAGTAACTCAGGGCTGTTCACGATTGAAGCTAACACCGTCTCGAATCTTCAGCCGATTACCCTGCCAGTAGTTTCGTTCAGTTATGGGCTGCTCATGGGTGGATCGCGCGACGGCAGTACACTCGATGGGAATACGGTCACGTTGACCGACGACGGCGCGCTGGATATTGCCGTCTATGCCTCGCGCAACCTCGAAGCCAGCGCCGGAACGCCCGGCACGGTCACGATCAGCGCCAACACCTTACAAGTTGCGGGCGCGGATACGGGCATCGTCTTATATCGTAACGGCTTGATTGGTGAGAGCGCGTTTAATCAAAAGCTGCGCGTCTTCAACAATATCATCGCTGGCGACGCGACCTCATCGGCGTTTCTCAATTCGACTGGGGTCTATGTCACCGACGACAGCACCAATTTATTTACCACGACCGACCCGCGCCCCCAGTACGCCGAAATCGACACCAATACGATCACGGGCTTCTATCGCGCGATTCACGTCCGGCGCGCGGGTGTCAGCGGCACGTATCCGACCGGACAGCCCGTCGCCGCCGTCATTGATGCCAATGACCTGCTCGGCGGCACGATTGGCTTGGACGTCGAAGGACATGCTGCGGGTGGCGCGGCGCTGGTCACGACGGCGGACGGCGACAATCGCATCGAGGCGAACAGCATTGGCGTGCAGACCAGCGCGAATGCCAGCGCCACGCTTGGCAGCGGCACAGCGGGCGAATGTCTAATCGCCAACACGACCTTTGGCGCGCAGAACGGCGGCGGCGCGCTGACGCTCTCCAATACATGGTGGGGCAGTTCAGCGGGACCCGGCGTCGCTGCCAACGGCACGAATGGATCGGTCACAACCACGCCGTTCGCCGTCGCGCCGATCATTCGCCTGTCCACCTCGCAGCCGTGCCAGCCGTCCTATGGCAATTATGTCTGGTACGACACCGACAGCGATAGCGTGCAAGATGCGGGCGAACCGGGCGCGGAAGGCGTCATGGTCAATGTTTACGATGCGACCGGAACCACGCTGCTCGGCAGTCTGCCAACAGGCGCCAACGGGCTGTATCGCGTCGGGCGCTCTGGCGCGGCGAATACCGTCTTGGAGATCGACCCCGCCTTAACCTTAGTTACGGCGCTGCAAGGCGGCAATCCGGCGTTGGACAGCAATTTCAGCCCTGCCAACAACCGCGTCACGGTCAGCCCCAACGGGATTGACGACAGCATCGACGCGGGCATCGTGCCAACGGTCGGTCTGCTGGTCAACCGCACGAGCGCCGCCGGTTTGAGCATCACCGATGATGTGTCTGCCGTCACGGAAGGCACGACCGTCGGCGATCAACTGGCGATCCGGCTTGGCAGCCAGCCGAGCGCGAACGTCACGATCCAAATCGCAGTGGACAGTCCAGCCCAGCTCCGAATCAGCACGGCTGCCGCGCCGCAAACCCTGCTCATCAGCTTTACCGTCACCTTCGAGCCGGTCGATACAATGGCGGCGATTCCTGATTGGGATGAATGGGTCGTCGTCAATGTCGGCGCATTGGCGGATGGCGCGGCGGAAGGCGTCCACAGCTCGAATCTCACATTGAGCGTCGTTGCGGGCGGGGCGGCGGAATACAACGCGATGCCAAACGTCGCGGAGGTCGTCACAATCTACGAGCCGGGCATCCTGATCGCGCCCTATACCCCCAACCCTATGCAAGAAGGTGGGACGGCGCTGTACAGCGTGTCATTGAGCGCGCCGCCCGGCTTACGCACGACCGGCGGCGGCGTCGAAGCGGTCACGCTGAATCTTGTCGGCTATAACATTCGTTTTGTCGTCCCGACACAAACACAGCTCACCTTCACGCGCACGGGCGCAGCCACGGATTGGAATCAGCCGCAAATCGTGAATTTGACCGCGCCGAACGACACGGTTCAGCGTGGCGTGCGCTATCTCGTTACCATTTTCCATCAGCCGACCACCAATGTCCTGTCGCCGTTGGACAGCTATTACGGCGGCGCGCCAACCGTGATCGCCAATGGTCGCCAGCGCATCACCATCTATGATAATGATTTGATGGCAGTCCCCGCGCTCTCGCCGGACACGTATGACGCGCTCAACGCGGCGGCATGGTTGGATGGTGTGGTCGCCGTGGCTCCGCTGGTCGAAGGTATCAGCGATACCGTCGTCTCGGTACGCTTGAGCGGACAACCGGCTGCGGGCGACAGTGTGACCTTAACGGTTGCCAGCGTGTCGGGCGTCAGCCTTGTACCGTCGTCGCTGCTGTTCACCTATCACAATTGGGATGTCTATCAGCCGATCACCGTGACCGTCCCGGCGGATTTGATCACAACGGGGATGCTGCCGATCCAAGTCAGCGTCGCGGAGACCAACGGCGAGACGACGCTCGATTTTGAGGGTGCGGCGATTGCCCTCGAAGTCCAGATCATCAGCGCGCCCGTGGCGCCGCTTGTCCCGTCCGAACTTCCGGCATCTGGTGTCGCGCCCGGCGCTGAAAATGGGGCGGCAGTCGAAGGAACGATTAGCGAGTAGTGAAATTCGGAGAACAAGGTCAAGCGGTGACCCGCTGGTTCGCCCTTAGGACTACTAGTCGGTCAAGAATGTAGATAAAAGCAACCTCACCCCCCGACCCCTTCTCCGTACCGGAGAGGGGGAGCAGGACGGCTCACGATGGATATGAAAGCCCCCTCTCCATGCAATGGCTGAGGGGGTTGGGGGTGAGGTGAAGCTATCCGAAACTCCGGTTACATTACTCTGATCCCTCTCGCTCTAAGGCATCCAGCCACAGCCGCAGCCGCCCAATCCGCGCCCGAATTTCGCTCCGCTTGCGCTCCCCCCTTGCCCGCCCGCCGTGCTTCATCAGCCAGCGCAGGTCGTCATTGACAGCAGGTTCGCGCGCGGGCAGCACGCCCCCGTTCATCTCGGCGCGCAGCGTTCGCTGTGACCATCCCTCGGCTTCGGCGCGTGCCAGCCAGTAATCTTGTTGTTCGGGTGGGAGCTTGGCAACCTCAAGATGAATCGAAAAACTCAACTTCTCACGACGCCGTGAGAAGTCAATCGCGCTACAGACCGATACCCAGTTGTAGAGTGTGCCGATTTCGCGTCCCAACTGTTCCGCCGCTTCTTCATAGGTTACCCCATAGACGGTATGCCCGAACAGCAGCCAATCGCCAACTAACCATTGCAGCGCGTTTTTCATCATCAGCAGCGCCGCGCCCACATTCATCCAATCGTCGCGGGTGGCATTGTCATAGCGCATCAAGCCTGTGCGCGTGATTTGGAAGCCTTTCGCTGGAATCGTTCCATCGTCCGTGACGACCAATCCTGGAACTTCAACGACTTGTTGGGGGGGGATGTCCGTCATCATTTCGTCCAGCGCCGCCGCCAGCGACCCATTGAGGCGCGCTGCCAGCGGATTGTTGACGGGTTCGCGGCGCGGCGGCATCAGCGCACCTCCACGATGGCGCTCAACACGCGCTCGACCAGATCGGTGATTTGCGTGGCGGCGGGCGAACGCGGATCAATGGCGCGGACTGTCTGCCCGAATTTGGTGGCGCGGGTGAACGTCTTGAGCAGATGGATCATGGGATAGACCAAGCCGGGAAACGCCTGTCCCATCGAATTGACATTCTCGATATGTTCTTTCAGCCGATTGAACTTATTCGGCACGACGCCCAAGATTTTCATTGGCGGCAGTCCGCGCTTGTGGCGATGTTTCTGCATCCGTTCCACCCGACGCACGCTCTCATTCAAGCCGAGCAGCGACCCAATTTCGCACTCGCTGACGTACAGGAAGCCATCGGTCGCGGCGTAGATCGACCCGTCGAATAACGATAGGGTAGGGGCAGTATCGATGATGATGAAATCGAGCGTGTACAACTGCGCCATCTCGTCGAGCAGGGCATCGAAGGCATCGACATCATCGAGCAGATAGGGAATGCGAAAGGTGTTGCTGTGCGAGGGGAGCAGATAGATCGAGCCGACCTGTTCGGGTTCGCTGCCGTTGGGCAAAGGCGCATAGTAACTGTCGGTCGGGATGAGTCGTACCACGTCCGCCAGCGGCACCGGAGCATAATCATCGCCCTGCTGGACGCCTACCAGCGCGCGATACAGCCCGTCCTCCGGTTGGATGCCCAGATAGTTGGCGGCGTTGCCCTGACTGTCCGTATCGACCAAGCCAATGTTATATCCGCGCAGCGCCAGTTCGCCCGCGAGGTTGGTGGCGATCATGGTCTTGCCGACGCCGCCTTTGCCATTCACCACCGCAATTTTATAGGTCATAATCCAGAATGCCTCTCCCGACTTGTCACTGTATGCTGGTCTGCTGGTTGATTTGCGATTTATGATACCGCCAAACGGCGAAATGCGGGCGCAAAATACTACATTATTATAATAAAATAAGTATTATATATTTAAAGCTGAGGAGAGGACAGGTTTTCAAGAACCTCACCCCCCAACTCCCTCTCCGTACTGGAGAGGGGGGTCAGGGGGTGGAGTGCTTGAAAGGGTGTCCTTCCCTCAGACGTACTGGAGAGGGGGGTGACGGTTCGTGGCACAGAACGCCCCTTGCCTGAATCAAATCAAGCTTGCTTACGGCAGAACGCCCCATTTTGCGCTATGCTTTATCATCACCAATTTAATTCACGAAATGTATACCATGAGCGTACCTACTCCTCAAGATAGTTTCCAGTACTGGATGGAAACGTATCAGCGGGCTGCCGTCAAGGGCGTGCGGTTGCCGGATATCGCCCGCAAGATCGCATTGGAACTCGGACGGTTCCTCGATTTCTTTCGCGCACGCTATGGGCATGACTGTGCAACGTTGTGCGTCAAGCGCGACGTAGCGGCATGGCTCGATGCGTTGACGGCGCAGGGGTACGCGGCGGCGACGGTCAATCATCATCTGGCATCGCTGTCCGGCTTCGTCTCGTGGGTGAGCCAGCAAGATGCCACCGTTTTCCCACATGGCAGCCCGGTCAAGGGTGTGAGCGCGCGTCCGCTGCCCCCGTTGGAGCCGCGCGCGTTGAACGACCGCCATGTCCAGACGCTCAAAAATCTGTGCGACCGTCTGCCGACGTTTTATCAGCGCAAGGGACGGCGGTGGAATAATGAACAAGCGCCCCACAGCGCGCGTCCGCTGCGCGCCAATGCGCGTCCGCTGCGCGCCAATGCGCGCCCGTATCGTGACCGCGCGATTGTGTTTGTTTTGCTCTCGACGGGGATTCGGCGTGAAGAATTGGTCAATCTCAATCTCGATCAGCTTCAGCCCAACACGTCCGCCGAACTGCGGCACGCTCGGCGGGCGACGGTGCGTCAAGTCGCTGGCAAGGGAAAATCACAGCGCGATGTGTATTTGTCTGCCGACGCGCGGGAGGCATTGGCGGATTATCTAGACAGAGAGCGGCGACTTGACGCCATCAGCGCGGCGAGCGCCGTGCCGCTGTTCGTGAGCGCCGCCAGCAGCGCGACGCGCTCGGCGGATGGACGGCTGTCGGCGCGCATCATCAACACGATATTGGAGCAGATCGGACGCTGGCACGACGCTGAACACGCGGACTCGGCACGGCACATTTCACCGCTGCGCCCACACGACTTGCGGCACACGTTCGCATTCCGGCTGGCACGAGTCACGGGGGCGGATGCTTACGAACTGGAGCGCCGTTTGGGGCATCGTTCACAGCGATACATCCAACGCTATACCAATCCGCCGGTGGAGGTCGCAGCGGGCTATGTCGAGGATTTTTGAGCGGGTTGCGGGGAAAGGACTGAGGACGGCATGAAAAAACAACAGCTCATCAGCACCATGAGCGCAGCGGCGTCCCGGTGCGACGCCTGATTGGGGCGAGCCGCTGGCTCGCCCGTACTCAAATCCCCCTATTTTGAACGTGAGCCAAAAACAAAACGCCGCGTCTTTTACGCTGTCCTCCATCTTCAACCGTTTCGCCTTTTGGGTTGTGAAGGTGGGCAGTCTGTATGCGGTTGGGGTGTACGCCTTTTTGGGGCTGCGCGCGGCATTCAGCGCCCAACTTTGGTGGGTGGCGTTCGCCAGTAATTTCACGTTCTTCGCGTTTCTGCCGCTGCCGCTGTTTCTGCCGGTGGCGCTGTGGAAACGGGCGCGGCGCGCTGTGCTGTTGATGCTGCCATTGTGTTTGGGGGGGATATTGACCTTCGGACGGGTATTTCTGCCCAAGGATATCGCGCCCGCCGCCGCGCCGCTGCGCATCACGACGTTCAACGTGTGGATCGATAACCCAAGACTGAATCGCGTGATTGAGTGGCTGCACACCAGCGCGCCCGATATCGTCTTGCTGCAAGAAGTGCCTCCATTCTGGCAGGACGGCATCCCCGATTTGCGCGATCTGTATCCGTATGCCGCCGGACAGCCGAACATCGAGGAAGGCAACGCGAAACTGCTGCTCTCGCGCTATCCGATCCGAAATGTGACCGAATTTAGCCTGGCGTCCGACGACATTTTCCGGCAGCAGCGCGCGGTGATCGACGTGAATGGGCGTGATATCGCTGTGTATAACGTGCATCTGTATCCGCTGAAAGGCGATACGCCACGCACGCGCGCGCCGTTCAATCTGTATAGTTCGCTGTGGAACGCGATTTGGTCGTTCGATGATCGCATTCGGCGCGGGCAAGTCGATGCGCTGTTGGCGCGGCTGGCGGATGAGCGGCTGCCGTATATTGTCGGCGGGGACTTCAATTTCAGCGATCAGACGGTCTTGTACGAACGGATGGCGGCGCGCTTGGTGGACAGCTACCGCGAGGCGGGGTGGGGGATGGGTTGGACATGGCCCGCTGATGCGGCGGAGGGACTTTCGAGCAATGTGCCGCTGCTGGTACGGGTGGATTATGTATGGCACAGCGCGGGGCTGCGCGCGGTCGTGGCACGGGTCGCGCCGTCGTTGGCTTCGGATCACATGCCGCTGATGGTGATGGTGGATATGGGGAAAGGGAAGGACTGAGGAAGAATAGGAAAAGATTTTAACGCCGAGGAATGTAGAGAAAGGGGTTTCGTGTTGTCCGCAATATACCAATGTTGGTATATTTTCCCCTATAATGGAGCAACACACGGGTAGGGCTGTGGGCTGTAGGATGTGACGCTATGCAAG
Source organism: Anaerolineae bacterium (assembly GCA_034437055.1). Lineage (GTDB taxonomy): Bacteria > Chloroflexota > Anaerolineae > Aggregatilineales > Phototrophicaceae > Flexifilum. The sequence goes on along the minus strand of DAOTUQ010000062.1, from coordinate 4,829 downwards.
AAGAATTAAAGGACGTTGCCCAAGTTTGGGTCACGGTTACTGAGGCTGCACAAGCGACGGGTTACAATCGACAATACATCACTCGCCTTGCACAGCGAATTTCCTATCAGATGGAAGATCAGCGAGAAATCAAAATTAAACGTTATTCCAGTGGCTATCATATTTGGCTGCCTGATTTGATTGCCTATATGAGTCGAACTCGACATGGGCCACATCCTAAAAAGACCTCTTGACATATACAAGAATTTGTACACAATCATTGGTATAGCGTCATTGCATCGGCGGCTGTTCCCTTACGACAGCCAAGCGACCATCTGAATGCCGACTCTGTAAGGCTTGAATCTTGCTTGAGCGCAGCAAACGCCACTGTTCGGGGCGCGTCGGCTGACGACAAAACGCCGAACCCCCACATTTGGGCGCACCGATGGGCGCGCCTTTTTGTTTGCCTCGGCACCGATTTGAACCATTCAGGCGGGTCGCGCCTATGGGTACACATCGGGGATAGGCGATTCGGCGCGTGCGCCTTAAAATCAAGCCCTCTGCGTAGAAAGGGCTGCCGTTGCGTCGTCGTGCGCCATTCTTGGTGCGTTTGCTGCGGGCGTTTTTGATCGTGTGCGTCGTCTTGGTCGTGATGGGAGTCGTCGGCGGGCTGCTGGCGCTGCGCTTCGGTCCCGATTTAGTGCTGCGCAGCCTCGATTTTGAACCGGAAGGCTCGGTCGATGCGTTCTTCCGCGATTTGCCCGCCGTCGATGGCGCCCCCGAAATGACGCCCGATGCGCTGATGGGCGATCCGCTCACGAGTCAATCCGTCGCCGCTGTCCCGGATGCGGCGCTGCTGCTCGGCATGGCGAACGATCCGATTGGCGTGGCGGATGCGCCCAGCGCCACAGTTACATCGACACCTACGACAAGTCCAACCCCGACACCTACGACAAGTCCAACCCCGACACCCACGACAAGTCCAACCCCGACGCCGACCGAAACGGGGACGCCAACGCTGACGCCAGCGCCGGAGCGCACTTCGAGCGCCGTCCCGCTGCGGACTACTTCGACGCGCATTCCGCCGACGGATACAGCGACGGCTTCTCCAACGCCAACAGCGACGTTGACTCCAACACCCAGCGCGACGGCTTCTCCAACGCCCAGCGCGACGCCTGCCCCGACCTTCACGCCGACGGCGAGTTTTCAGCGCATCCAGACGCCGCCAGAACTGCACATCAGCGCACCGGGCTATATCGATGTGCGCGTGCCAAGTGAACGCACCTATGCCGACTCGCTGGTGTTCGCGCAGAACGCCGCCGGGAAGGTGGTCGCCGCTGTCGTGTTCCGCGAAGATGCCTTGCGCGGCTTGTGTGATACATGGCTGAACGGTTGTCGCAGCACGCTGTATCGCATCGATTCGGTTGATTTTCGTCCGGGCGGGGTGATTTTGTACGGCAGTTTGACCGTTGGTACGCTGGCGCAGCAGGTCGGCGTCGCCATGATTTTAGATGAAGTGTCGAGCGGCTATCGGTTTCGCTTGGCGGGCTTGGTGTATAACGGGGTGGTCTACGCCGTGCCGGAGACGGGATCGATTGCAGAAATTACGCGGGATTTGCTCCAGCGCGGCAACACGGCGCTGCGGCTGCTCACGCTGGAGGCGGCGGACATCGATTTAAGGCTGCGTCAAGTTGTGTTGGACGACGAAAGTTTGAGTTTGGTTTGGGAATGATGCGAAGCGAAACTGAGGCGGTACGACGGCGCTTTTGAGGGAATACCTACTGGAAAACGCTGCTGATGGTGACGGCGGCGAGCATGATGAAAGAGAATGCCAGCGGCATGAGCGCAACATCGAGCGAACGGCGGAGACGCACGGCGTTTGGGTTCGTAGTCGTCCCCAATAGTTCTTTGTTGATGAGCAAGAAGATCAGCGCAATGGTAATGATCAGACCCACGGACGTGACCAAGGCGATTGTCAATTCATTGGCGGCGACAGTGGTTAGAGTCGAATTTAAGACGGCTTCTCTAAAGGGCTGTGTGACGGTTGTAATCATGTTCACCTCACAAATGACTCGGCAGGGCGATAATGTGGTGCGGGCTTCGACGATGCTTCTATGTGTGTAAGGGATACTGGAATCTCTTTCAGTATACACAAGGGGGAAAAACGCGCATCATCCAAACGCTTTTTGTAGCCACATAGCTATTACGATAGTTGTTACAATAATGTAATTTGAGAGTGGGCGGTGTTTCGATGGCTGGTATGGCTTGAGGGGCAGCGGGGGTGAGGTTGCTTTAAGAACTTTCTTGACGCACTTAGTGGGCGGGCTGGCAAGCGCTGTGGGTTGAGCGCATCATCGCGGGTGTGGGCGCGATGATGCGGCAGTTCGGGTGTGTGAGCGAGGATAGGTCGATCAGGGTTGAGGGCGGCTTAGAACAGCAGCGGTAGGATGATAAAGAGCAGGATATTGGTGATGGCGTGCGAAATCGTGATCCCGACGATGCTCCGCGTTCGGTAGAAGAAAATACCCCAAATCGCGCCCGCCGTGAACACAAACAGCAAATCCAACAGCGAGTTCCAGCCGATGTGCAGCACCGTAAAGACCAGCGTGGTAAATAAAATGCTGCCGGTTGCACCGAGCGCGCGCTCGGCAGCTTGTTGGATGATGCCACGAAAGACCAATTCTTCCATCAAGCCCGTGCCGATCAAGATCATCAGCGCCGCGACCGCGAAATCTTCGGGTGTAAAGACTTGGATCAAAGGCGCGGGACGTAAGATGGCGAATTCGATCACGCCAAAGATGATCCCGAACAAGATGGCGCCGATTTGAAGCAGCGGCTGGTTGAAGTTGAAGCCAACCCGGCGCATGGAATAGCCTAACAGGCGCATGATGTAAACCGCACTGATGAAGAGCGGAATGCTGACGATCAGATACCAATAGCGCAAATCGAACACGAACAGCGGCATCGAGAGGCTCAACAGGCGCACGAGCGGCGCGATGATCAAGGTTAGGAGTAAATCTGCAAGGGGTTTAGCTGTCGCCATAGCGGAATGAATGAGCAACGCGATCAAGATGGCGACGTGCAGCAGCGCGCCGAGTTCGGGGCGCAGATAGGTCACCAACACCTCAGCGAGGGTGAGCAAGCTCAGATAGATTGCGGCGATGAACCACGCGGAGGTCAACAACGTCTTGAAGATCAATTTTTCGGGCAGCGCCGAAATGGTTTCGGGTGCAGGTGAAATGATTGGTTTGGTTGCCATACGATTGGGTTACTTTCTCACTCGCGGAGGCATCGATTAGCCGCTGATCTGGCGATAGATAGCTAACGTTTGGGCAGTCGTGCGCGCCCATGTAAACGACCGTGCTTGAAGAATGCCGCGCGCGCGCAAATCGGCGGATAGCCCGGCATCGGTCAAGCTGCGGCGAAGTGCATCCGCCAACGCATCAACATCGTGGGGCGCGACGGACAGCGCCGCGTCACCTGCCAATTCGGGCAGCGATGTCGCGTTGGAACAAACGACTGGTGTCCCGCACGCCATCGCTTCTAAGACGGGAAAGCCGAAGCCCTCATAGAAGGATGGCTGAACAGCGACATGCACTTGATTATACAGATCGACCAATTCATCGTCGCTTAACGATTCAACGAACACAACCTGATCGCGCAGACCGAGCGCATCAATCTGCGCCAACAAGCGGGCGCGTCCAGCGGAGTCATGCGCCGCGCCGCCTTTGATCAGCCGAACGTGCGGTAGATCGCGGACGATCTGGGCGAAGGCTTGAATCAGCGCCCCGACATTTTTACGCGGCGACTCGGAGCCGACATACAGCACATATTGTTGATCGGGCTTGTCCACGCCGAGCCGCGCGGCGATGTCGGTCTTGGGTGGACGGCGCTGGAATGTTTCGTGGTCAATCCCCAGATAGATGACGCTGATGCGCTCAGCCGGAAAATGCAGATGCTCGATGACACTCTGGCGGCTGTATTCCGAGTCTGCGACCAACCAATCGGCGCGCGCTAAGGCGCGCATCGCCCACGCATCCATCCGCCGTTCCAAACCGTGTTGGTAGAGCGATAAACCGGGCAGATCGCGCAAGACATACGACAGAATGTCATGGACGGTGATCACCGACGGCGAGACGGGCTTGAAGGCAAAGATCGTCGCCAATGATTGGGTCGTCAGATGCAAAATGCCGCCGCGCGCGCCCGCGACTGCGAATGGATAGGTGCGAAAAAACGCCTCGACATCGTAGCCGATGCGCTTGGGGATCGCGCGCGTCCATGTTGGAAAGGGATAGCTTGGCGTGTGGAAGGTGACGGGAACAGCGGCAGTTTGCAGCCCACGATAGAGCGTTTGGGCATAGCGTCCGATCCCCGTTTTGCCACTTTGGTCTTTGGCGACCAGATGAATCATGGGTAGTGACGACATGAGCGCCTCACGAGGGGAGAATCCGTATCCAGTAACGCAGCGTGCGATAGGCGACAGCCTCACCACTGCGATAGAGGCGAAACACCAACAAAGTTTGTTGGCTGAAATCGACGGGGCGCACTTCGACCATGCGTTGAAAACGCTCACCGCGCGCGACTTCCAACCCATCGGCGGCATAGATCGTTTGGTCGCCGTTCTCGATATTCAAATCGTAACGCATCGGCTGGGCTTCTTGATTGTCAATCACGATTTGAAAGCGGATGGACGCGCCGGGCATGATTTCGTTGGGATAGGACGCGGCGACGCCCGTTTCGGACAGGATATAAAACTCTGTCAAAGACGCATTGGGTTCGGGGAGCAAAATCACCGCGCCGATCACGCCAAGCAGCAAGAGCGCGCCAATGGAGATGCCAATCCACAGCAC
>DAOTUQ010000061.1:0-13922 GCA_034437055.1 Anaerolineae bacterium | reverse complement strand
CTACCCGTGCAGACCGCATTTTGCCCCAGTCCTATTGGGTTCATTATGTGTTTCTTGGGTTCAAATTTGTGGATTTTGAGCTTAATCCCATGGATAGGTGAATAAATACCCACGCTGTGCAGAGGGGGAGCAGGACAGGTCACAACGGGTTTGAAAGCCCCTTCTCCATGCAATGGAGAGGGGGTTGGGGGGTGAGATGGTACTTTTCAAACGGCTTCTAAAGTAGTTTACGGGGGGCAAAACGATGATCAAAGAATTTCAAAAGTTCATCATGCGCGGTAACGTGATCGACCTCGCCGTCGGCTTGATTATCGGCGCGGCATTCAGCGGGATTATCACGTCACTGGTCAATGATATCATCATGCCACCGATTGGGTTGGCGTTGGGCGGCGTGGATTTTTCAAATATCTTCATCTTATTGCGCGAAGGCACGACGCCCGCCCCGTATGCGTCGCTGGCAGCCGCGCGCGAAGCGGGTGCCGTCGTGATCGCCGTCGGCGCGTTCTTAAATCTTGTGATCAACTTCCTGATCGTGGCGTTCGCGGTGTTCCTGCTCGTCAAGGCGGTTAATGCGATGCAGGATCGCTTCGCCAAGAAAGAGGCGCCGCCCGCGCCCGCGGGTCCGACGACCGAAGAACGCTTGGTCACGGTGTTGGAGAAACTTGAGAAGAAGGTGTAGGACGGCGAATCGGGCGTATCGCTGGCAAGCCCGTAAAGCGCACGCACCCCATCGAGACGCCCCTACATCGAAAACGCAGACAAAGTGGCGACAATCCTGCTTGATTTCTCAGTCGATAGCGGTCGATACGTTTGAAGAGACGCAACATTCACCGCAGAGGACGCCCAGAAAAGAAAGAGGGTCGTGTTTTTCTGCGTCTTTTGCGGTGAAAACTTTTCTCGTTGGTCGTCTATCGATACCAGCCCACACCGACTGATTCCCACAGCCGCCTCGTGGCGTGCGATTGTCCCAACGCGCGGCACAACGCCGCAATCCGCGCCATCCGTTCGCGCGCGGTCGTCGCCAAGAAGTGATCGCGCGCGTCACCCTCCAACACCACCGCTTCGCCCCAGATTGCGCGCCCGGCGATCACGCCCGACGCGCCCGCCATACACGCTGCCGCCGCCTGCTGCATGAACGTCTCGAACGGCACGCCGCCGCTCAACAGCGTCCACGGGACGGCGCAAGCATCATTCAAGGCGGATAGCGCCGCCTCGCCCGGATATTCCAATTTCAGCACATCGATGCCGCGTGTCGAGAAAAAGCGCGCGATAGCGATAATCGCGGCGGCTTTATCGTCGGGCGTCAGCGGATGTTCGGGGTCGGGCGATTGGATGATCGGCTCGAAGAACAGCGGCACAGCATGTGCTTGACACTGTTCAATCGTGGCATCGATCAATTGGCGCTTGGCGTCGAAATCTGGCTCGGTGGGATGGATATACATGAGCAGTTTCGCGCCGTCGAAGCCCGCGCGCACCAGCTTGCCCACATCCCAATCGGGGATCATCGATTGTGTTTTGCGCCCATAATCGGTGACTTCCAGCGGCGCAAGCAAGCCGACCGATGGCAGCCGCGTATCGCTCTCGGCGTGGATGAGCGCGGGCAAGCCGTAATCAGGGTCGATTAGCGCCGCCGTCGCTTCGGGCAGCAGATGACGTAAGATCGCCGCTTTCAAGCCGATCACATCGTCAGGCGTGACGGGCTGGCGCGCGTCATCGTCGGGGAGCGGCGTGGCGCGCGCGTGTTCCATCTCCCCGATCAGGTTGCCGCGATGGTCGATTGCCAGCACCGCGAACGCCCCATGTGCATCAGCACAGCGGCGTAAGCGGCGGTAAAAGCCGGGGCTCGTCATATCATCTGCGCATTTCTCCCCCTCGCCACGCAGTGGAGAGGGGGTTGGGGGGTGAGGTTCATGATCGCGCCTTCACGACCGCCTCGACATTCTTCAGCCATTGGTGCGCTGGATCGTCCGACGGCACGAGCGCGCGCTTTTCACCTGCGATGATGTTGAGATAATACATCTCATAGCCGGGATGGTTGGCGACCGGGTGATACCCCTGTGGCTGAATGATCGCGCTGTTGTTCTCCGCCAGTTCGACCTGATCCAGCGTCCGATCCGCCGTGTAGATGCGCTGAAAGCCAAAGCCTTGTTCTGGCTTCAGCTTGAAGAAGTAAATTTCTTCGGCGCTGCTCTCATAAGGCAGATTGTCGGTGTCATGCTTGTGCGGCGGCACGCTCGACCAGTTGCCCGGCGGCGTATACACTTCGATGAGGAACAGCCGCTCCGACACGGGATTCACGCTCGTGATCGCGTTGTAAATGTGCCGCTCCCAGTTCCACGCGCCGCGCACCTCGTATTTGAGGTCTTCGGACAGCAGCAGCACGGGCTGCGCGCCATACTCGTGCGATCCCCGCGCACCGCCAATGGCGACTTCGAGCGGCATCCCACCAATCGCCATGATGGTGTAGGGCGTGTTGGGCGGCAGATAGGCAATGGCGGCGCGCTTCTCGAATACGTCACGTCGTCCGGGATTCTCTAAGCTCGGCTTGTCGGGAATCTCCATAATGTATGCGCCCGTCATGACGACAAAAGCTTGTTCTTCGTCGCCCGTGTTCCCGCTGTAGCTTTCGCCATTGTTCAGCCGGATGGCACGCGCGCTGATCCATTTCAGAACACTGGTGGCGGGCGAAACGATCTCGGTCATGCCCAGTGTGGGCGTGTATTGGAATTTTAGCTGCATTATCTCGTTTTTCTCTCGATATGATTGGGTGAGAAAAATCACGGTTAGGCGATCAAATCATGTCTTGATACGGTTGCAACTCTGCAACGGTGACGACTAAATCTTGACGAAGCAACGTTTCAAGGTACATTTCCACTGTGTAAGGTGGATTTTTAAGGCGTGTGCGCACCGTGTGTAACGCATTGCAAAATTTTCCCGGTGTCAGCTTGAGATAATCGGATAAAAATTCGTCTGGATGTTGCGCCTCGATCCCATAAACCTCCAGTGACTTTTTAGGGAAGTCTTTCAGATTTCGGGTCACAATCACGTCGCAACGCCCGACAATTGCCGCCGCCAAAACATGACGATCATTTGGATCAGGGAGTTGCAGCGCCTCAATCAGCGTTTCGTATCCTGTGACGAGTGCGTCCCAGACGTGTTTATCCATGAGATCGCGCGTGTGTTCCAATTTCGCGCGATCGCGGTGCGGTTGTTCGCGCATTAAAGCGTCAATCCACTCGCGGTGAATATCTGCTGTCCATTTGGCTCGGAACGCATCTTCCAGTGCCAACTGCATGAAAATGTCGCGTAACGGTGCCGGATAAATCAGATTTGCGTCAAGGAGCGCCGTATATTGACCCGTGAGCATATCCGGCTACTCATATCCCATCTGGTGTTCTTGAGCATCTGCGACCAATTCATCCAGTATTTTCGCGCGCGCTTCATCAATGCGTCGTTTGTAGCTCATGACATCTTCCATCCGCACGCGGCGATGTTTCCCCACCTTATGATAGGGAACTGCTCCCGCTTCAAGCAATTTGATCAAGAATGGGCGCGACACATTCAAAACATTCGCCGCTTGAACCGTCGTCAATTCGGCGTGTTCAGGAATCAAGGTGATCGCTTGTCCCAATGCCATGGCTCTCAAAATGTCTTTCAACAGTGCCACTGCGCCCGGCGGCAATTCGACGATTTCATCCTGCTCATTATCAAGCGGACGAAACTTCAATGTTTGCTCATCCTTCGTATGGCGCAATAACACCCGCATAGACGCATTGGCAAGCGCCATGTCCTGCGGGGATGGCGGCGGCAGTCGTTGAGCGAAATAAAGCATGTCAAATCCTCTCACCATCTTGACCATATGATCAAAATAGCAGATAAATGCAATAAACGCAACCGCCCCGCTTTACCAACCGCCCTGACTGTCGATGAATGCCAGCGTCTCATCATACGTCGGCATATCGTTGGCGCACGCCAGCCGCGTCACAATGATCGCGCCCGTCGCATTGCCAAAGCGCGCGCATTTCTCCCACGTCCAATCGTGTAGATAGCCGTACAAGAAGCCCGATGCCCACGCATCGCCCGCGCCAAGCGTGTTCAGCACCGCGACGGTGAACGGCTTCGCTGCATGGATGTGTCCGTTGCCCGTGAAAATGTCCGCGCCGCGTCCGCCGCGCTTGACGGCGACCGCCTCCGCGCCATGCGCCAACAAGCGCGCGACGCTGGCGGTGATATCGTCGCTGCCGGATGCTGCCGCGATTTCTTCTTCCGTGCCGATCACGATATCGGCGTGGGGGAGCGCCGAACGCATCGCCACGCCAAACGCGCGCAGATCGCGCCACAAGCCGCGCCGCAAATCGATATCGAACGCAACTTTCGCGCCCGCCGCTTTTGCGCGTTCCATCGCTGCCAACGTGGTCGTGCGCGACGGATCGGCGTTGAAGTTCGTCCCGGCGGCGAACAACAAGCGCGTATCTTCCAACGGTGCGGATGCGATATCGTCCAGCGACAAATATAAATCGGCGGGGTCGCTGCGATAGTAGGTCAGCGGGAATGTGTCGGGTGGCACGATGGACAGGAACGCGAGTCCGGTACGATGCTCGGCGTCGCGCGCCACCCAGCGCGTATCGATCCCTTCCGCGTTCAGAAAGTCGATCAGCCCGTCGGACAAGCCATCTGTCCCAACGCGGCTGATCATGCCCGTGCGCAAGCCGAGCCGCCGCGTCCCCACGACGACATTGGTGGGACAACCGCCCGCGTAGACGTTGAACTGTTGGACAGCGGCGAGCGGTTTGCCGATCTGTCCTTCGCTGGCGTACAGATCGACGGCGAGCCGCCCAATCGAGAGCAGGTCAAATGTTTTGGACATGGTTGGCGCTATCCGATGTGTGCTTGTGCGGTGAGCGAAAGCGGCAGCGTGATTTTGTCCCGATCATGCTTACTAAAATTCAACACCGCGAAACCGATGATCCGTCCATCGATAGCACGGCGCTCAAATACATCGTCGTTCAATGCTTCTAACGTCGCCGGCGCATCCTCAAAAGTGATTTCGAGATAATCGCCTTCGCGGTCATACCACACTTTTACGGCTGCCATATCATGTTTCCCTTTTTTGCCCGATTGCTGAAAAAAGCCGTCACGATGAACGCATCATCCTCGATATGTTTCACAGCGACAAGCAAATACTTGGTGTCACGGGCGTCTGTTCGTAAAAATGAGGGTTTCGCTCATCGCTTGTACCCATTCGGGTGACTCTGATGCCACGTCCACGCCGTCGCCACGATCTGACGCAGATCGTTGAACTCCGGCGCCCAGCCGAGTTCGCGCTGGATCGCGGTGCTGTCCGCCACCAAGCGCGCGAGGTCGCCCGCGCGGCGCGGTGCCATCTCCACCGGAATCGCGTGTCCCGTGATCTGACGCGCCACGTCGATCACCTGCTTGACCGAATAGCCCGCGCCGTTGCCGAGATTGTAATGGCGGCTGCGTCCATCGATCAGCGCCTCGAACGTCAGCAAGTGCGCCTCTGCCAAGTCAATGACATGGATGTAATCGCGCACGGCGGTGCCGTCGGGCGTGTCGTAATCGTCCCCGAACACGTTGAGTTTATCGCGCTGTCCGAGCGCGACTTGCAGCACACGGGGAATCAGATGCGTTTCTGGCTCGTGATCCTCGCCAATATGCCCCAAAGGATGCGCGCCCGCCGCGTTGAAGTAGCGCAGCGCGCCGTATTTCACGCCGTACACGCGATCCATCCACAGCAAATACCGCTCCGCAATCGCTTTGCTCTCACCGTAGGGGCTGCCAGGATTGATCGGCTCGTCTGGCGGGATGGGAATGCGCGTGGGGTTGTCGAACAGCGCCGCCGTCGAGGACAGGATGAAGCGCCGCACGCCGCCCGCGACCATTGCTTCAAGCAGGTTCGCCGTTGCCACTACATTATCGCGCAGATATAGGAACGGCTTTTCCATGCTCTCGCCCACTTGGATATGGGACGCGAAATGGAACACACCATCGAATTTTTGCGCGCTGAACGCCGCCGTCAGCGCCGCCGGATCGAGCAGATCGCCTTCGATCAGCGTCGCGTCGGGATGCAGCGCGGAACGGTGTCCCTTCGATAGATTATCGAACACGGTGACGCGGTAGCCGCGCGAAATGAGCAGATCGACGACGTGGCTGCCGATGTAGCCCGCGCCGCCGGTGACGAGCAGGTTTGCGGTCAAAATGATGTCCTTAGGGTGCGTAATCCGATAATTCTGGATCAAAAAAAGGAATGCCGATTTTTTGACAAACTTTTTTCATCTTCCCATCCGTCGCGCCGCCATCGGACGTGATCATCGTCAAATCTATAATTTGCGCGCGCTGTTTTTCGATGATGGCGATGTGCAGCATGTCGGCAGAGCCAATGCTGAGATCGCCGTTATCCAACAACAGGCGCTCGGCACGTTTGAACACGCCATCGGGGAGATCGATCATACGAAAAGGACGACGGACAATCTGCCCTGTCACTTGCGTATCGCTGATCAGTTCTTTGACATACGACTTCGCATTACTCAACCTTAACAACCCTTTACGGGTGAACTTCATGAGGACATGCACGAATTCAAGCTGCGTGAGCGGGGAGATATACGCCTGATGATCGGATACGAGACGCCGCAAATTCTGTTTGCCCGTTGCCCCTTCCGTCTCGATATAGTAGGTGACGAGCGCGTTGGCATCGAGATAGTAGCTGGGCATCGCTAGTCCTCGTCACGGATGGACGCGAGCAGACGTTCAGCGACATCGGGCGGAATCAGCGGTGCAAGTTCCTTCACCGTCGCGTAAAACGTTGGCATATCGAGGTCATGTTTATCAACCCAAGCATCGACATTGAGATTCAATGCCGCAACAACATCATTGCGATCTCCATTTGCGGTCGCAACGATCATCCGTGTATTGACCCACTCTTTTTTTGCCTGTCGAATAACTTCAAGCCCGCTCATGTCGGGCAGCGCCAAATCGATCACGGCAACATCAAAATCGCGGGTACGCAGTTTATCCAGCGCATCAGCCCCCGTCACGGCGGTCTCCACGTCAAACCCATGAACTGCAAAATAATCTGTGTAGCGTGTGCGTTGGTGTGCATCCGCGTCGATGATCAGCAGTCGGTATTCGGTTTCCATTTCGGCTCTCTCCGTTCTCGCGTTGGACGATGAGCATTATACAGCGCGAAACGACTCGCTGTACGCCTTCAACACCCCATCCGGCTCCCCATCCTGCATCAGCACGCCCTTGTTGATCCAAATCGCGCGCGTACACAGCTTGCGCACCGCGTCCGGGTCGTGCGTCACCATCACCAGCGTGCGCCCCTCGTCGTGCAGCCCCATGATCCGCTGATGGCACTTCGCCGCGAAGCCCTCGTCGCCCACCGCCAGCACTTCATCCAAGAACACGATATCCGGCAGGATATGAATGGCGATGCTGAAGCCCAGCCGCGCGATCATGCCGCTCGAATACAGCTTGACCGGCTGATCGATGAACGCGCCGATCTCCGCGAAATCGATGATCGCGTCCTCGATGGGCTTCACCTCCGGCGGCGGCACGCCCTGAATCGCCGCGTTCAGGTAAATATTCTTGCGTCCGGTCATTTCCGCGTTGAAGCCCGCGCTGAGGGCGATCAGCGCCGCGAAGCGCCCATCGATGCTCACGCGCCCGGTCGTGGGGCGCGTGATGCCGCTCAACAAGCGCAGCAGCGTCGTTTTCCCCGATCCGTTGCGCCCGATGACGCCGACGGCTTCGCCCTTGCGCACGCTGAACGACACGTCTTTTAGCGCATAGAAGCGCGTCTCCATCGCGGGCTGCGCGGGGTCGATTTTTACACGACGCAGCGCGCGCGCGAAGATGTGCTTGAGGTCGTGACGCAAGCTCGGACGATAATCGTTGAGCGTATAGCGTTTCGACACGTTCTCGACGCGGATCACGACGGGCGTACTCTCCTCTGGTATGGAGAGGGAGTCGGGGGGTGAGGTTGGCGCTGCGATCACTTCAATCATGTTTTTCTCTGTATTTCTCTGCGTCTCTGCGTTGAATCTTTTTTCTATTCAACATCAACCCATGTCCGCCATACGATCTTCAATCGACTTGAACAGCGTATAGCCGAAGATCAGCGCCGCCACGCCCACGACCGCCGGAAACACCAGTGACAGCGCGTCGGGCGGGCGCGCATAGACGATGATATCACGGAACGCCTGCATCATCGGCGCGAGTGGATTGATCACGAACAGGAAATGATACTGATCCGGCAGCGATGCGACCGGATAAATCACGGGCGTGAGGAAGAACAGCAGTTGCAGCGCGACGGCGGCAAGCTGCGGCACATCGCGGACGATCACGCTCAACGCGCTGGCGATCAGCATCGTTCCGGCGACAATCAGCACCAAAATCAGCCACAAGAACGGCAGAAACACGAAATACACGTTGGGGAAGATGCCCGAAATTGCGTTGACCACCAGCATCGCGGCGAATGTGAAGGTGAAATCGACTATCAATTCGCCCAACGTCACCACGAGCAGAATCTCGCGCGGGAAGTACACCTGCGCGATGATCTCGATCCGGCTGTTGATGGCGACTGCCGCTTGCGCCACGCCGTTGCTGAACATATTGAAATGGATGAGCGCCGACAGATAAAACGCCACGAACGGCACATCCAACTGCACGCGCATGAACTGTGAGAACGCCACCGACAGCACAATCGATGTGGAGATCGGCAGCAGCACGATCCACAGCACGCCGAGAACGTGCTGTGCATAGCGCGATTCGATGTTGTGCTGCAACCACAGCCGCACCAGATAACGTCCGCGCCACAGCCGCATCAAATCGGAGACGATATCGCTGTCGGGGCGTCCGAGATAGAAGCGCGTCGGCGCGGCGATCACGGCGATGCCCAAGACGATGCCGAAGGCGAGAAAATAGGCGATTTGCAGCCAGCGCATCTGCGGCAGGATGACGAATGTCCCCGCCGCCGCCAGCGCCAGCATTACGACATAGCGCCGGAACGGGCGCGCGGGCGCGAACCAGCGTTCGCCTGTCCGTCCTGTGCGCGCGAAGGTGGGCGCGACGAGCGTCACCCCGACGGCGATCAGCGCGAACATCAGATACAGCGCGGGCGTATGCGCGGTATACGGTTCGGGCGAGGCGTTCAACGGGTCGCCAAGCGGGAGCTGCAAGCGCATCTGTACCGCCAGCAGCATCGCCGCGCACAGCGTCAGCCAACAGGCGAGGTGGGGGATGGTACGAAACAGTATCGGCGGACGAGTGGTGGGTGCGACGTTTGTTTGGATTGCAGTTGTCATAGTATCAACGTGAGTTTGTTCATTGGGAGAGAGTGTACACCTGAAAGGACAACAGCGAACAGAGGGTAATCGCGCCGTGCGTTATCTTCTTTCGCTGGGGGCGGCTCGTCCGTCTCGCTACGGACGCGGGAACGTCCGCTCCATGATCGTCAGCAGGGTTTCGGCGCACGCCGTGACCAACGAGTGTGAAAACACTGGCACCGCGAAGGTGGGTTCCTCACTGAGCAACAGCAACACCGATGCGCGTCCTTCTAACCGCAGCGCGCGCAACCGAGCCAAGACACCCAAACGAATCTGCCGGATCGCATTGGTAGGATTGGGCGCGATGGAGATCAATCCGGCAATCGTCCAAATGCGTTCTCGTTCATCCGCCAGCGATTGAGCTTGAGTCATTGCCGCCTCATAAGCGCCCTTTACGCCCATCTGCGCCAGTTCGATCAGTAGACGAAGCTGGTGCCGACTTTCGGGCGTGTCGAGCGCGAATGCGTACGCGCGTTCGAGAAACGCCGCCCGCTGAGCGCCGTCGAGTCGTTTGGCGAGGTGGATCAGCCCATTCGCGCGCCAACTTGGGTCGCTCATCCCCATCACAGCGTCGATCAGCGGCGACCCCGCGACGATTTCGGGCTGATGATCGATGAGCGTGCCGAGCATATCGGCACGCACGCGCTCATCCGCGATGCCGAGCGCCCGCGTCACGAGACGATCCAGCGACTCTGCGGGTAGATACGCTGCCAACTGCTCGACGGCATTGTTGAAATATATCTCATCGTCGGGCATCATCACCTGTTCGACCACGCGATCAAGGACGCTGCACTTTTGATCAGGGGGAAGATAGGCGAGGAGTGGACGAATTCGCGCGATTTTAATTCCCAGCTTGAACCCTGCTCCCGATGAAAGAAACGAGTCGTCTTCCGACCAGATCAGATCGATTACCTCGATGAAACGCGCCGCGTCCACCTTTTCGCCTGTATGATACGCCGCTCGCACTTTGGCGCTCTCAGTCATGGGCGTCGAAGGCAGCGCGTTCGCCGTCTCCAACCACGTTGGTGCCGCCGCGAGCTGGAGATCGCCTGTCAACAGTGGAAAGAGCATCTCCAACACCTCCAATCGCCACCATGTGTTACCAATGCTGCGCGCCTGTTCGAGGGCAAACGCCAACAAGCGAAGGCGCGTCGGCTCGCTGATACGCGCTGCGAGATGGGTGATGGCAGTGATGCTGACGCTGATATTGTCGTAGTCGAAACGTCCGGCTAACGCGCGCTGAAGCAGGTCGCCGTCCAAGCGCGGCGCGACGCGCTCCAACGCCCAAGCGCGGTACAAGTCTTCGTCCATCGCCAGTGCCGCCGCCAAAGCATCGGGTAGCAGGTGGACGGGCAGGCGCGGGACGAGCGCGGCAAGCGCCTTCGACCGCTCTTCTTCATGCGGCAGATCGAGCGCCGCGCGGAGTTCGTCCTCGATGAGCATGACTTCATGGTGAAACATGATTTCGCCCTGCGGCGCGAGGTAAAAACCAGATGGATCGGCGGCTCGCCCTCGCTCTGCCGTCAGGATCGGCTCCACCATTGCGGCGATCTGCTCCCGATGCGCCGCATCATCGATCTGTGCGCCCAGCGTCGAAGTGGCTTCAAGCATATCGACGGTGGCATTGTATTCCAATCGCCCTCTTTGAGTGCCAGCGCCGCGTCGAGCGCGATCCCCACCGCTTCCCCCGTGAGCTGTGGCGCGAGCTGTGCCAGCGCGTTGGCACGCTGCACGTCGACTCCAATACGCAGCGCGGCGTCGAGTCCCTGCTGTAACAGCGGTTCGCGCTGGTCGTTGGGGACGCGCCGCGCCAAGATCGCCAATCCCCATGCTTTCGCCTCAGCGTTCTGGACTTCAAGCACGCCCGCCACCGCGCGGGCGATTAGTGCATCGGGTAACTTCAGGAGGATGTCTTGCAGCGAATAGCTCATGCCAAAGGGGGAATCGACATTTTGAAGCGCGGCTTCAAGTCCGGTTGCGAGCGCGTCATACTGTTGTTCCGCGTCCATCGCTGAACCGATTTGGCTCAAGGTGGAGGCGCGCGAACCGACGAATTCGATCTGTTTGGCGCTCGCCACAGCTTGCGTTTGCGCCGCGCGCATTTGGGATTCATCGAGCAGCCCGCTTTTTGCCAACGCCGCCAACATCATCGCGCGCCGCGCGTTATCTGGGATCAGCCGCGCGAAACTCAGCGCCCGCACGGGCGACCACATGCCGACTTGGACGGTGCGCACGATCACGGCGGGCGTGCTGCTCTGCGCCCACGCGCGCAAACTGCTTTCGATCAGCGTATAGCGCAGACATTCCGGCAACGTGGCAGGTTCTTCGCCCGCCTCGATTTGCAGCCGCGCCGCCTGTGCGCTCACTTCCCATGCAGAGTCAATGTCGGCTAGGTACGCCTCGTAGTCCCCGTCCCCGATACGGATGTGAACCCAATCATCGTTGATGAGAACAGCCCTCGCGTTGTCCATGACTCAGCGCCTCGCTCCGTCTGCTACGGATAATTCCGATTCAACATTCGCGCATACGGAATCGTCTCGCGGATGTGCGGCAAGCCGCACATCCACGCCACCGAACGCTCCAAGCCCATGCCGAAGCCCGCATGGGGGACAGTGCCGAAGCGCCGCAGTTCCAAGTACCAGCGATAATGTTCCGGGTTGATGCCAATGGTCTTGACGCGCTCATCCATCAGCGCCGGATCGCTGATGCGTTCGCTGCCGCCCGTGATTTCGCCGTAGCCCTCCGGCGCGAGCAAGTCCACGCTCCGGCAGACTTCCGGGCGTCCCGGCACCGGCTCCATGTAGAACGCCTTGATCGCCGTCGGGTAGTGGTAGACGAACACCGGACGGTCAAATTGATTGGCAATCGCCGTTTCGTGCGGGCTGCCGAAGTCGTCGCCCCATGTGATGGCGAGTTCGGCTTTCAGTTCGGGATCGCTGGTTTCCGCGTGCAGCTTGATCAGCCGCTCGACCGCTTCATCGTAGCTGATGCGCGCGAACGGCGCTTGGATCGCCTCTAAGCGGGCGATATCGCGCTCCAAGATCGCCAGTTCGCCGCGATGTTTGTCCAACACCGTGCTGACGACATGCGCGACCATCTGTTCTTCCAAGTCCATCAGTTCTTCGAGCGAACAGTACGCGAGTTCCGGTTCGAGCATCCAGAATTCCATCAGATGCCGCCGCGTCTTGGATTTTTCGGCGCGGAAGGTGGGTCCGAAACAGTAAACCTTGCCGAACGCCATCATGTTCGCTTCGTTGTAGAGCTGTCCGGTCTGCGCCAAATACGCCGGGTCGCCAAAATAATCGATCTCGAACAAGTTGGTCGTGTTCTCGCCCGCTGTCGGCGTCAAAATCGGCGTATCGACCAGCAAAAAGCCTTGATCATCGAGCCAATTGCGGAGCGCGTGGACAATCGTCGCGCGGATGCGCAAGATCGCCCATTGGCGCTTGGAACGCAGCCACAGATGACGGTTGTCCATCAAAAATTCCGTGCCGTGATCCTTCGGCGTGATCGGATATTCGTCCGCCATCTGCACGAGTTCCAACTGCTTGATGCCCAGTTCCCACCCGCCCGGTGTGCCGGGCGCGCGCGGATCGGCGCGAACCGTTCCGGTGACGATCACGGACGATTCTTGCGTCAGCTTGCCCGCGATCTCGAACTGCGCTTCGTCCATCTCTTTTTTGAACGCCACACACTGAACAATCCCGCTGCCATCGCGCAGTTGGATGAATTGCAGCTTGCCTTTGTCGGTGCGGTCATACACCCAGCCGCGCAACGTCACTTCTTGCCCGTCGTGCGCGGCGATATCGCTGATGCGGATTGCGGGGGTCACGATTCAACCTCACGTCGTTAAAGATCATAGCGTGTATTATAGCAAAGACTTTAGGCTGTCTTGTGAATATCAACGATGAAAGTTATAGTTTGCGGATAATTTCATCAAGAAATGGATTGCAGCGATGTTCCGTCGAGTCGAGGTGCGCCATTATAAATTGCTCAAGCGCGTAGACGTGCGTCTTGAACGTATGAACATTCTTGTCGGACCCAACGCCAGCGGGAAAAGCACGCTCTTGGACGTGTTCGCCTTCCTGCAAACGGCGCTGAACGATGATGTCGAGACGGCAGTGCGCGCGCGCACGATGGGAAATGCGCTTCACGAACTGGTTTGGCGACAAGCGTTGGTTGAACAGGGGATCGAATTTGCGCTGGAGATTGACATCCCGGTTGAGATGAAAAAAGATGGCTATGATGTTGTACGATATGAACTCAATATCGGTCTTGATTCTGATCAGTCCCTTACGATCAAATCTGAAAATGTTTTTCTCATGAAAACAGAGCATGAACCACCTAATGGCAGACATCCAGAAACACAAACTACATGGTTCCCGACCGAAATTGAAGATAAAGAGGCGATTGTTCGTCCAGTGAACAAGCAAACGCCTAAAGGTTACAAAAAAATTATGTAACTACTCAGGGGTCGTTTTTCCCCTCATTTTGGCAAATTGAAACGCCAAATTTGTCTGCGATGAGAATAGGCTCTCCCTCAAAAGATTGAGGGTTTTTGTCGAAAACAACCTA
>DAOTUQ010000060.1:0-80420 GCA_034437055.1 Anaerolineae bacterium | reverse complement strand
CACTTTGTAGTGGATTTTGGTCGTGATCTTCGTGCCACGAAGTTCTTTATGGACATCTAAGGCTTATATAGGGTCATAACCCAGTGAAGATACCGCGATGGCTGAGTAGTTACGATTTTCAGCACAAAGAACGCAGAGGCACGCAGAGGGAAAAACCGTTTTTCCCTCTGCGCACTCTGTGTTACGTTCTATTCATTTACAATTAGCACCGTGACCATGCCGAACATCCCATCGCGCGACTCGGCGTGGCTCAGGATGTGGCAATGGAACGCCCATACGCCCGGTTCGGTACAGTCCACAATCACATCGTAGCGTTCGCCCGGCGCAATATTGATCGTGTCGCACATATAGGGGACGGGTAGATTGAAACCGTCCTTTGCGAAGACCATTTGCGGGATGCCGTGCAAGTGCATCGGATGAATCATCAGCCCCTCGTTCATGTAGCGCACGCGGATTTTATCGCCGCGATTGGCAACAATCGGCTGCGTGGACGGGAATGACCGACCATTGAGCGTAAAACCGAGCGACGAGTCGTTCAAGACCATAATGTAGTCGGCGGTCACCTGCGGTTCGCGGCTCTTGTCACGCGGCTCGATGATGAACGCGCCCAACAACCCGCGCGTGGTCTGTTCCGCCGAGTTGTGATGCGAGTGGTACATGTGCGAGCCATAATTGCGCGTGCGAAATTCGTAGCTAAAGGTCATGCCGGGCTTGATCACGGGCTGCGTGATGAACGGTACGCCATCCATCGCGTTGGGGATGAGCAAGCCGTGAAAGTGGATCGCCGTACTCTGCGTCATCTCGTTGGTGACATTCACGCGGACGGTATCGCCCTCCGTGACCTTGAGCGTCGGACCCGGCACCATGCCGTTGTAAGCAAAGGCGGGATAGACGATGCCGGGTGAAGTCTCCCAATCGATCTCTTGGCAGACGATATCGAATACCTTGACCTCGCCATCGAGCGTCGGCTCAATCGCCGGACGCCAGAAATCTGGCTCTTGCCCCACATGATCGAGAAACGCCTGCACGCCCTCTTGATGATGCAAATCCATCGCATCCGCACTGGAATGATCCATCGGCGTCATAGTGGGTTCGTGCGTCATTTCTTGCGCTCGGACGGGTTTTCCCGACGCGATCCCCGCGCCTACCCCAGCCGCGCCCACACCTGCCAATTTAAGAAAATCACGACGCTGCATGACATACCCTCATTCTGATTGTCTTTACCGCTGTAAGTTGCCCCTATCTTACGTTTGCAGCTTGCGCGCCGTCAGGAACGTTGATCATCCTTTATCAGTGACAGCTATCACTAGAGGTCATCAGCCAAGCTGACGATAATCAGCAATAGAATGACTTTCAGTCAAAGGATTCGCTGTGAATCAACGTCAATATGATTATCTCATCCTGCCCGTGACGATGGCGGCGCTGGTGGTAGGCGTGATCTTGTCAGTCGGGTTGATCGCCCCCGCGCAGCGGTCATCCGCGCCAGCGATTGAAGTGACACGCTATCTAACGCCCGTACCAACCGCCGTCGCGCAAGTTCCCGACGCGAATATTGCCGCCAACACGGGTGGACAAACGGTCGCCTTCGACGCCATCGCTGTCGAAAATGGTCGGTCACAGTTCCAGACGACCTGTTCTGCCTGTCATGGCTCGAATGCGCGCGGCATTCCGGGCTTGGGGAAAGATTTAGTTCAAGGGGAATATGTCAAAAGCGTGACCGATGAGGAATTGGCGCAGTTCATCATCGTGGGGCGACAAGCATTCGATCCGACGAACACCACGGGCGTTATCATGCCCGCGCGCGGCGGCAATCCGATGTTGACCGACGACAACATCCGCGAAATCGTCGTGTATTTGCGCGCCACCGCCGCCACCGAACTAGGGAACGCCCCTGCCGAAGTGACGGGACGCCCCGATACCGTGCTGGCGCAGCCCGCCGCCGATTTTGTGCTGCCGCTGATCGCGTTAGGCTTCGACACGATTGAAGAACCTGCCGTCGCCCCCTCGGATGCGATAGCGGATACGAGTGCAGCCACCGAAATCATCCCGCTGACCGACGCGGCGCTGGCATACAATCTATCCTGCGCGGGCTGTCATGGGCTGAATGGCGAAGGCACGCCGAACAATGGTACGCCGCTGGTCGGAAACATGCTGCTGCAATACTCGCCGGACGCCGTGATTACGCTTCTGACGCACAGCCAGCCGCCCATCGATCCGCGCGTCGATTTCCCGCATCCGATGAACGGCGATTATCCGACGCGGACGGACGCCGAACTGCGCGCGCTGGTCGATTACGCGCGGACGTTGGGACAATAAACCTCAACTCTACATCCCCTCCCCTTGTGGCTGAGGGGATTTTCGCATCATTATGAAATAATTAAAGTGACACATATTTTATTTACCCCCTTCTCCACATGGAGAAGGGGGTCGCGCTCCGCGCGGGGTTTGAGGTTAAACGACGAACGCGCCGTCTTTGTAGAACAGTTCCCCATCGACGTGGATTTCTGCGTCGCGGCGCATGTCACAGATCATGTCCCAATGGATCGCGCTCTTGTTGACGCTGCCCGTATCCGGGTAGCCGTTGCCGACCGCCATATGAACGGTGCCGCCGATCTTCTCGTCGTAGAGGATCATGCCGCTGAACTGCTGGATGCCGAAGTTCGTCCCAAACGCGAATTCGCCCAAGTAGCGCGCTCCGGCGTCGGCGTCCAACTGGGCGTACAGCAAGTCCTGATTGGTGCGCGAATGCGCGTCCGTAACCTTGCCGTCCACGAATTTGAGTTCGATGCCCTCAACCGCGCGCCCCTGCACGATGGACGGAAAGCTGAAACGCACCCACCCGTTGACCGAATTTTCGACGGGTCCGGTGAAGATTTCGCCGTCCGGCATGTTGCGTTCGCCGCACGCATTGATGAACGTGCGTCCCGCGATGGACAGCGTAAGGTCGATATTTTCGCCCTTCAATGTGACCGACTGCTTGCCCTTCAGCCAATCGATCTTCTGCTGCTGCATCACACCGAGCTTTTTCCACTCGACAATCGGGTCATCCTTGTCCGCGAAGCACGCCCCGAACGCGAATGCCTCATATTCTTCGAGGCTCATGCCCGCTTCTTGCGCCAGTCCTTCAGTCGGAAACAGCGTCCCAACCCACTTGAACGCGCCCTCCGCCGCACGACGCATCCGCGTGTCGAGCCACGAGCGCCGCGCGGATTGGACTTTTTGCGTCCGTTTAGCGTCGATGTGGGTCATGGCGCGCGTGTTCTGCGGCGCACCCATGCGGATATACACATCGGCGCTATCGAGGTAGAGCGTCTGCGTGGGATCGAGCCATGCGATTTGGTCGTCATTGGCAGCGCGCAAGAATTGGCGCGTCATATAGTCATCCGACAGCATCAGCGTCGGATTGCCACCCGCCGCCAAGACTTGATCGTAGACCGCGCGGATCAGCGGCAGCGCGCCAACATCGCCCAGCACGCCGACCCATTCACCCGGCTTCACCGTCGTAGAATAATTGACCAGCACATCCGCCAATTTTGCAATTCGTTGATCAGCCATAATTTATCCCTTATACGAGCGTGCGCGCCTCTGCCAGCGCCCCATCGAAATTCACTTCATCGCCCATCTCGCGGACATATTCCGCCAACTGCACAACGTCGTTTTTGTCCACGACGAACACGGCGCGCTGACAGATGCGCAGATCGGAAACGTGGACGCCATACGCATCGGAGAAGTTCATATCTTTGTGATCCGAGAGCGTCGCCACGCGCTCGATGCCTTCGGCGGAACACCAGCGCGCTTGTGCATACGGCAAATCCGCGCTCACCGTCAACACAACCACATCTTCGCTCAACCCTGCCGCCTCTTCGTTGAAGCGCCGCGTTTGTGCCGCACACACGCGCGTCTCCAGCGAGGGGACGACGCTGATGATTTTGACCTTGCCCGCGTAATCGTTCAGCCTTTTGGGCGACCAATTGTTCGCTGTCAGCCGAAAATCAGGGGCGGCATCACCCACGTTCAACATCGCATTCTGTACCGCAAATTCCATCGAGCCAATCGTCATCCCTTGGCGCACCATACCGATATTTCCTCCACATTTGGCGTTTCGTCAAACGAAAACCGCACTTCCATCCCGTTTACGGCGCACAGTCTATCACGACGCGCCGCCGAACCGCCATAGACCGCCGACCATCGTCCCGATCACATTCATCGAAAGCAAATCATCGGGCGCAAGAGCATACGGATCGGCGTCTACAACGACCAAATCCGCCAAATAGCCGGGCGCGAGCTTGCCTAAGCGGTCTTCCATGCCTGCCGTATATGCGGACGCGAGCGTGT
Source organism: Anaerolineae bacterium (assembly GCA_034437055.1). Taxonomy (GTDB): domain Bacteria; phylum Chloroflexota; class Anaerolineae; order Aggregatilineales; family Phototrophicaceae; genus Flexifilum. The sequence goes on along the minus strand of DAOTUQ010000060.1, from coordinate 76,085 downwards.
ACGCGCGCAGCGCCTCGTCAACGCTGACTTTCGCGGCGGGCGTCCAACCAGCGGCGTTCGGCGTGCCATCCGCGCGGCGGCGCGTGACTGCCGCATGGACGCCGCGAATCCAACCAATGTGATCGTAAGGCGCGTCCGATCCGAACGCCACGACTACGCTACGATCCAACTGCAAGCGCGGATTGTACGCCCATTGGACGCGCTCCGCGCCCCATACGCGATCCGCGATCTGCCAGTCCGAGGTCGCGTGAATCGGCTGCATCGACGCGATCAAGCCGTACTCCGCGAGGCGATCCACGTCTGCCGGATGGATGATCTGTACATGCTCGATGCGGTGACGACGTGAGCCGCGCGGAATGCCCAATTCGACTTCACGCGCGCGGACGCGCTCGAAGGTGTCTAACACATCATGCACAGCGCGATCGCCGATAGCGTGGATTGTGGTCGGCAGTCCGGCGGCAGTCGCGCGGAGTGCCGCCTCGATCATCGTTTCCTTGTCGGTGACGACGATGCCCAGATTGCCCGGATCATCCTCAAACGGCGCCAGCATCGCGGCGGTGTGCGCGCCAATCGAGCCGTCCGCGAATAACTTGAGCGCGCCAATGCGCAGCCAATCATCCCCGAAACCAAAGCGCAAGCCCAAGTGCAGCGCCGAGTCGAGGTAGGCGACATTGATATTCTTTAGTACGCGCAAACCGAGTTCGCCACGTTCGCGTAAGACTTGCAGCGCCGCCAGCGAGTCTTGGTTGTCGAAATCGTGAACGCCCGTCACACCAAGCGCGTGAACGACGGTCTGCGCCGCTGCCATCGCGTCCGCGAGCTGATCGACCGTGAGCGGCGGGATCAAGCTGCTCACGCGCTCCATCGCGTCCCATTCGAGCAGCATCCCCGTGAGATCGCCGGACGCATCGCGGACGAACGCCGCGCCAAACGTGTCAGGTGTATGGCGGTCGATGCGCGCCAACTGCATCGCTAAGGTGTTCACCCAAGCGTTATGCCCGCTCCGTCCACGCAAATAAATCGGATGATCGGGCGCGACGGCATCGAGATCGCGCGCGGTTGGGAACGCTTCGCCCCACGCATCATGCGACCAGCCAAAGCCTGTGATCCATCCGCCGCGCGGCGTCGTGTGTGCGCGATCCGCGATTTTGGCAAGCGCATCAGCTTTCGTGCGCGTGCCATCAAGGTTGACCTCGCGCAGTGACTCGGCGAAGCGCCCCCAATGGACATGCGCATCGGTCATGCCGGGCAAAACGACGCGCCCATGCAGATTTTCGCGCGTCGCGCCGGGCAAAACCGGCATGTCGGCATCCGATCCGATGGCGATTACGCGCCCATCGCGGATAGCAAGCGCCGTCGCGCGGGGTGTGCGCGCGTCAAACGTGATTATGCTGCCGTTGTAGAGGATGCTATCCATAGGTTGTCGTCCTCAAAATAAACACAAAAGACGCAAAGAAAGCAAAGGACACAAAGTTAAACCAAGATTCTTTGCGCGCTTTGTAACCTTACGCCCTCGCGTAGCATTTCAATCTATCAGCGCGGCGCGCACTTCATCTGGCGTTGGCGTGCCGTCGAGCAGATTGCGCGTGACCGCCGTCGCGCCCAACTGTGCCGCTAGGCGGATCGCCCGCGCAAAATTGCCATCGAAGCGATGAAGCCCGCCGAGCAACGTCGCCGCAAAGACGTCGCCCGCACCCGTCTGGTTGACGACTTCGACATGCGGCGTATCGTAATCCGTCGGAACGCCCTTGAAATAATACGTCCCGCCCTTTTCGGCGCGCGTCACGAACAAATGGCGCACGACGGCGGCGATCTCCGGCTCAAGCTGCGGCGACTCAATGATATCTTCTTCGCTGAAGACAACAATATCGATCTGCTGGAGCGCGTCGGCGTCGAACCAACGTTTGAAACGAACGCGCCCATCGTCGCCCCATGCGCGGAGCAACCCTTGCAGTGTCATGAGAATCGTGCTTTGTGGAAAGCACACCGCCAACGCGCCCGGATCATATTCATCCGCGATGGGTGCCAGATGGACAAGCGGCGCAGCGATAAACGACGCGGGGATATGTTCCGGCAGCAGCGGCGCGGCGACTCCGCGCACATACTGGACGCGCCCTGTCGGCGGATACAGATTTTCGTAGGTCGTCGTCTGGGCAGCGGGCAAGTTCACCCATTCGCACACGAACGGCTGAAAATCGTGGGCTAAGGGTTCGTCCACCGCTGTGCTGGTCAAGACGCCAACATTGAAGCCGAACGCCGCCGCCGTCCGCGCCGCATACGAAACCGTTCCCCCCGCGATCCGTCCCTTCGGCGTCAGATCGGCGGTGATGTGTCCGATCAGGGCATAATCGATGCTGGCTGGCGCATCGCCCATTACGTCAACGCTTTGGGGACGATGGTGACTTTGCGCGTCTCGCCCTCTCCGATGCTTCGTGTCTCAACGTCGGGGTGTCCGCGCAGCGCCAGATGGATGATGCGACGTTCATGCGGGGGCATCGGTTCAAGCGTCATAACACGCTTGGCATCCAATGCCTCTTGCGTCATGCGCAGCGCCAACTCCTGAAGCTGCTGCCCGCGCCGCGTTTTGTAGCTCTCGACATCGACGATCACATCCGAACGCCGCTGCAATTCGCGGCTCGTAATCAGGCGTGTGATATATTGCAGCGCCGCCAATGTCTCGCCGCGTCGCCCGATCAACTTATTCGCCAAGCCGCCATACACATCCAAAATCCACGGCGCACGCCCGCTTTGATCATCGGCTTGCGACCGCTTGACGACGATGCGCGCGCGCACATCGATACGTTCTAACAGTTCGTTCAAGACGACCTTGCCGATGGCGACTTCATCATCGAAGTCAGCCTCCAGCACTTCGCCCTCTTGTGCATTGAACGGCAAACTGGGGTCTTCGTCCACATCGAAGAACTGCGCCATTTCTTCTTTTGGGGCGCGTGGCGGACGCTCACGCCGCGCGAATCCACCTGCTTCTAAGGTCTTCTCGGTGGCATTCCGCTCCGCAGGGGGCGGACGATTTCCAGCCGAACGATCACCACGCCCACCTTGTCCAGTGTTCCGCCCGCCCCGCTGTCCATCACTGCGTTCTCGACGCGGAGGGCGGTCGCTGCGCTCGCTGGAGTCCGGCGCACTCGACGTTGGAGCGCGCGAACGATCAGGCGCGCGCGGCGGTTCGGGCATGGGCGGCATGGGGACAACGATGCGCTGCACGCGGACGCGCGCTGGACGCGCTTCTCTGCCAAACATGGCGGGGGATGGGTCTTCCAAAACTTCTACGATCACTTCAAACGGGCGCGCGTCGAGCGCGGCAAGCCCGTTGGATATCGCTTGCTCGACACTCGCGCCGCTCACCTCAATGGTGTTTTCTGGGCTGGGGTTCATCGCTAACTTGACCTCGACATGAAAGGCAGCGCGGCGGGTCGGTCACTTACCCGACGCCGCCGCACAGTGTACCGAGAAATCTATTTTGGTTTGCCGGGCTTCGGCGCGGCTTTACTTGGACGTGATGGCGACTGGCGCGAAATCATATCGCGCGTGTTCCCGTTTCCAGAGACACGGGGCTTGCCGCCCCCACTCTTGGTCGTTGCCACGGGCGTGATGCGTTTTGGCTTGCCGTTTGCGGTGGTTGTTTCTGTCACCGTCACCGTCTTGAGGCTGCCCGTCACGATAGCAGGCTGCGCGCGTCCAAACAGATTGCGGAAATTCGCGCGCCCCATCAAGGTGTATTGGAAAATCTGGATCAGGTTGGAGACGATGAAGTAAATCGACAAGCCAACCGAGAACGACAGCGCGAAGAAGCCGTACATCAACGGCATGATCGTCCCCATCGACTGGCTCATCGCCTGTGCTTGGTTCGGCTTGCCATCTTCCGTCGGCTGCGGCGGCGGCATCGAGATTTTGAACGACACCCAGGTTGTGATCATCGTCAGAATCGGCAGCGACAGCGAGATGATCAACGCCAACGTCGAAGGCGGCGCGCTGATCGGCGGCGGCTGCGTCAAGTCCAACCCCAACCACAGCGGATTGAGCGGGATCGCCTGATCCAAACCGGGAATGAGCAACCGTCCGGTCAAACCCATCAACTGCGTGGGCTGGGCTGCCAGCGCGTAGTTGATCGCCTGATACAGCGCCAAGAAAATCGGGAACTGGATGAACAGCGGCAAACATCCACCCACCGGATTGACGCCATAGACCTTGTAGAGCGCCATCTGCTCTTGTGACAGCTTTTCGCGGTCGTTCTTGTACTTCTCTTGCAGCCGCTTCATCTCCGGCTGGATTTTCTGCATCTTCTGCGTGGAGCGAAGCTGCTGCGCGGTCAGCGGGTACGTGAGCATCTTGATCAGCACCGTGAAGACGATGATCGACAGCACCATATCGTTGAAGATGCTGTAGAAAAACGTCAATAGGGTGACGAACGGGTTGAGAATGAAATCCATACCAGTGACTCCCTAAAAATCGTACCGTCCGAGTTCGCCGCCCGTGTTCGCATTGAAAACAGCGAACTTCGGAGGGAGGATCATGGTCAAGACCACCAACGTCGATTGATCGATGCTGGGCAAGTCACCCGGCTCGAGCAATAGCATATCCGCCAACACTTCGCCGCCCGCTGTTTGCACCTCGATGGTATCGCCCGTCTCGCGGTTCAGCCAATACACATTGTGATCGCGCGACGCGATGATCAATTGATCGTCATGCACAATCGGCGCAGAACGGATCGCTTGCTGTGCAACTTGACGCCGCCACAGTTCGCGGAAGCCATCTTCCTCGACTGCCAGCGCGTAGACGAAGCCTTTGGTATCCGCCGCATAGAGCGTCAGATCGCCGTTTTCTTCGGTGGCAAGCGCGGGTGTCCCCCAAATCCATTCTTCGGCACCCGTAAACATCCCCGTGACCTGTCCATCGAGCGTAATCCGCGCGACATTGCCATCGAAGCTGCCAACGTAAAGGTTGCCCTCGTACAACAGCGGCGTCGCGCCAACCGCGCCCTCAAGATCGACCGTCCAAACTTCTTCGCCCGTGAGCGCATCGACCGCATAGATGAAGTGATCCATCGACGCGACGATCAGCAGATTTTCCTCTGGCACATACAACGGCTGTGTCCAAACGCCGCGCTGCGTTTCCAGCGTCCAAGCGACCGAATAATCATCGCGGTGCAGCGCCACGAGATTCAACTCGCTGAACGGCACATAAACCATTTCATCGGTCAAGACGGGGTTGCCAGCGATATGACCGCCAATTTCGCTGCGCGTCTCATCAATGCGGGCGGCGGCGATATCGACTTCGACCAGCTTCTTGTTATACGATGCGACCAAAAACGTGTTTTCGTCCAAACGCATCGGCGCGGCGTAGAAGCAATCCGGGATACAGCGTCCGCCGCTCATCAGCGTCCACGTCCGCGCATTGCCCTGATCATCGCGGCGCGGCTGCCCTTCCCCATCCAACAGCGGCACGGGGCGAAAGTCGTCCGGGCTGATCAGCGCCAAACGATCATGGAACGAGATGGCGATCTGATCGTCGATGATGCTCAAATGTCCCCAGTTTGCATCGGCTGGCAAAGGGACACAGCCCGCCGCCACCCCGATCAAGCCCACCAACAGCAGCGCACTCAGCCGCCGTACTTTCGACAGATTCAATCCGATAACTCCCTCACCCTACGGAACGGGGTCGTAGCGGTCGCCACGATAAAACGGCTGACAGCGCCCCAATCGCTTCAGCCCCATCCAACCACCTTTGATCACGCCGTAGCGTTCAATCGCATGATACATGTAAACTGAACATGTCGGCTCGAACAAGCACGCAGACGGCAGCAGCGGCGAGATGAACCGCTTATAGAAACGAAGCAGTGCCAATGCCAACGATTTCATTCTGTTTCATCGTCTCGCACTAAACCCGCCTGACGAAATAACTGTGTAAGAGTACGATCTACGATGGTGAAAGGTTTCTCGACCATCGGTCGGCGTGCAATCACGACAATATCGTAGCCTGAGCGGAGTCGAGGATGCGCCAAACGCGCCGACTCGCGCAGCAGACGACGAACCCGATTGCGGATCGTCGCGCCGCCGAGCGACTTGCTGACAATGAAGCCGTAGCGGTTATGCGGCAGATCGTTAGTCAGCAAACTGAGGATCATCAGGGGATGCGCGCGCGTCGATCCGTGTTTGCGTAGTCGCTCGAAGTCGTCGCGCCGACAAAGCCGGAGATGTTTACGAAACATACAGTTCGCTGCATCTCCGTCTCACGCGCGCTGGTCGTGCCTCGACCGGCTGGTTCACGCAGCGAGGTCGCCCACACGACGCCATAATCTTTAGTGCGACTTCCAGTTGATCTTCTTGACGTGGACGGGCGTAACCGTCAATGTGTGACGTCCTTGCAGGCGACGGCGCTTCAACACATTGCGCCCATTTTTTGTCATCATGCGTTCGCGGAATCCATGCACGCGCTGACGGCGGCGGATTTTGGGTTGGTAAGTGCGCTTAGTAGACATGTCGTTCCTTGTTGAGTCGTTTGGAAATCGTGAGCCGTAAGTGTGACATACTCCCCCACCCAAAGGCAGGGGTTTCTACCGTCAACACGACTACGAGGGCGAACCCTCGTCTGATTGTCGCTCAAGTAGGGCGTCGATGCCCCGACGCGCATGACCATCAGTTCTCGATCTTGGGTTGTTTCAAATCTGACGCAACGCACGATCCGTTAGCGCCGCAAATTTGAAGTTGTTTAAGCGCCGCCCTAGACGAAAGCCAGCGTTTTACCATTCGTGAGACACATTGTCTCGTCGAATCGAGAGGCAATGTAATGCAAGTGCATGAGAAATGCAAGGGCAACGTGCGCTTTCATCCATGCGTTAAAGTGCAAAGTTTTCCCACGCCGGAAATCTGTACGAGACAGAAACTTGATGGTCGAGTAAACGCAGCGTGTGCGAGACTGTGCGGCGTCGCTATCATCCGTCCCCGCGTCGCCATTGCATTTTCTCTCACGATTGGACTATAATTGAACGGTTCGTTAACGCATCTATAACGCTTTTCTGACGTGCGCACAGAACCTGATTGATCGTGAGAGAGGTGGTGAAGCGTGATAGTTGGCAACCGTTGGGTTGAAAATGAGACGATCACCGACGACGCTATGGAATACCTGATGGGTATTCTACTGGAAAAAGAAGTTCCACTCAGCACGCATGACCTCGCGCTCGCCTTGATCGACCGCCGTCTGCAATCTGAACAAACAGCCCTACTCGACCGCTTCAAGAATGTGCGAATTTATGCACCCGCGCACAGCTACGATGCCGGACAGCGGTTGATGTTCACGACGCTGGATAATCGCATTGGCACGGTGCTTAGCACACGCGCAGGCGAAAGCCAAATGTACGGCGCGTTCACAGTGATCCAAGTCGAATTCGAGAACAGCAGCGATACACCGCGCGAATTTGCGTCGGCGCTCATCGGTGAACACGTTCTGAATGAACGACTGCAAGATGCGCCAGATGCAGGAATCGTGCTGCCAGGCATGGAACTGCCCTCAGCACAGGCGATCTTCGACGCGCACCGCCACGAATGGATCGAGCGCATGAACGACGCCCTCACCGCATCCGATGATCTGGTCAGCGTCGCGGGTAAATGGTTCCCGCGTAGTCTGATGTTGGACGTGAACGAGGGACACCTGAATCTGACTGAGGCGGTTCTCGATCTCGCGGACGGTCAGCCGATGTTGACGAGCGAAATTCTACGCGATGTGGGCGGCGTCGGCAAAGCCGATACCTCGCTGCAAGAATTTTGCCTCAACGACGCGCTCAACCGCGATTCGCGCTTCGATGAAGTGGGTCCCGTTGATACGGTCATGTGGTATTTGCGCCGACTCGAACCGCCGGAAGTGCAGACCACGCCGCCGATGCTGACCTACACCCCCATCGATTACGATCCAACCCTGCTCACGCCAGAGATGGAGATATTGGAACGTGAGATCGACGACGAATGGTCGTCAATCGACTTCCAGAGCAGCGGTGAAATCGATTCCGCCACCATACTGCTGATCTATCCGCATCGGCGCGTCGGCACGCTGCCGCTCAACCATGCGATGCAAAATATCTTCCCGACGGCGCGCCGTACCCCGCGCGTTTATGTCACCTTGATCGATGGACAGGACGGTGAAGAATTTACGGGTTGGGTCGTCCGCCAAGACCGCTACGTTTATGGCTTGAACAAGCTGTATCGCAAGCACAGCGTCCCCGTCGGTGCCAAGATGCTGGCGCGACGCAGCGATGAACCCGGCAAGATCATCGTCAACGTCCAATCGAATCGCAAACGGACGGAATATGTCCGCTTGATCGTCCCGAAAGAGGGGCAAATCACGTTCGAGGAACAAAAACGGTCTTTGAGCGCGGAATACGACGATCAGATCATCGTCGGCGCGGACGATATCGCTGCCGTCGATGCGCTGTTTCAAGCCACCAGTCAAGGGCGCAAGACCATGACCACACTTTTGCGCACACTGCTGGCGGAATTGGTGCGCGCGTCGCCACAGGGGGCTGTCCACGCCAAGACGCTTTACAGCGCCTACAATATCTTGCGCCGCTGTCCACCGGGCCCGATCTTCGCCGCGCTCATGACCGGGATGGATTTCGAGCATGTCGGCAATCATTACTGGAAATTGCGGGACTAACGCCCGCGAGAATTGGGATCGTCATGCAGTCGCCGCCTAGACCTAGCGTTGCACAGAAACCCACGCTCGATACGAAATACCGGATTGATTACACGTGGTGGGAACGCAACGAAGATTTACGAACTTATTTGCTCAGTCACCTGCCGACGGATGTGCGCGAACACCTCACCACTGTCGCGGATGGGCATGTGATTGACCATATCGATCCCAATACGGGCGAGGTGTTCCGGTTGGACGCGATCAGCATGGCAGTTCAAGACGCAGCGAAAGCGCCCGACTTCATCAACCCGTATACGTCGGTTGTGGACAGCATCTTTCGCGTGTTCTTGGCGAACAGCAACGCGCCGCTGACGCCGCGCGAACTCTCCGAACGCATTGGGCGTCCGGCGCAGACGATCCTCAAGACGTTGAGCGGTGGACGCATTTGGAAGGGCATCCGCCCCACCGAATGAAGCACAAGTTGAACAAGGATAGACGACGATGGGTCGTGTGATTAACACCGACAGCACAGGCAAAAATCGCAATCAGATGCTGCGTTCCATCGCGGAACTGCTGCGACGCTTGACGCAAAAGACGGAGATCGACAACGAGGCGCGCGATATGATGGCTGCGCTCATTCTCTGTCTGAAGGAAATCGAGGATGGCATCGAACAGTCCGCCGATGTGTGGGACAAGCGCGGCTATTACATGAAAGCCGACGAACTGCGGATGCGCTACGATTGGGTCAACCGGATCGCCGTCGAATTGGAACGCATTTTGTTCGCCGCGTCGTGGGACGCGCTGCCGGCGCTGTTGGTCAAACTCTTGACGTATGTCAGCGATATCAAAGTCACCAAACTGACGCGCAAAGACGATTTGTGGGACGGCAAATACGACGAATTGATCCGTCTGCGGTCGCCAGAGGCTTAACCACATACCAAAACGCGCAAAGTCGCTATCCCTCTCGACGCAGAGGGGGAGCGACCATTATCCAAACACGATGCCCAAATCGCGCGCCATCTGAATCATGTCGCCATTCGGATCGACGGTCTTGATCTGGATCGCGTCCTCCATCGGCACACTGACCAAATTCGTCCCTTGCAGCGCAACCATGTGTCCCCACTTGCCCGCCGCCACCAGATGCACGGCTGCCGTCCCGAAGCGTGTCGCCAACCAGCGGTCGCGCGGCGTCGGTTGTCCACCGCGCTGAACGTGTCCCAAGACTGTGACGCGCGCTTCGACATCGGCGCAATCGGCAATCAGATTGCCGACGCTGTAGCCGATGCCGCCAAGCCGCCCTTCCATGTCGCTCTTCGCGCGGATATAGAATTCTTGCGCCCCGCCTACTGCTGCCGCGCCCTCGGCGACGACGATCAGGCTGTAATGCCGCCCCGCCGCTCGCAGAGTCTTGATCTTGGCGCAGACCACATCAATATCGAATGGAATTTCTGGGATCAGAATCGCGTCCGCGCCGCCTGCGACGCCCGTCAAGAGCGCGATCCAACCCGCGTTACGCCCCATCACCTCCAAGACCATGACGCGATGATGGCTCTCGGCGGTGGTTTGCAGCTTATCGAGTGCTTCCGTCGCGGTAACAATCGCGGTATCGAATCCGAACGTCACATCGGTCTGCGCGAGGTCGTTGTCAATCGTCTTGGGGACGCCGACGATGTGCGCGCCCTGCGTGATGAGCTGATGCGCAATCGCCATGGTGCCATCGCCGCCCGCCGCGATCAGCGCGTCGATCTCCAACTCAGCAATCCGACGCAGCACCGCGCCGGACAAATCTTCGTATTCCACCGTGCCATTGGGCAGTTCGCGCAGTGGACGTTTGAGCGGATTGCCCTTGTTGACCGCACCGAGAACGGTCCCGCCGCGCGAGAGCAGATCGTGAACCACCGTTTCACTCAACGCCATGATCGGCGCTCCATTCAGCAAGCCATCGAAACCCTGGCGGATGCCGACAACCTCCCACCCATAACGATTGCGCGCTGCCAGCACCACCGCGCGAATAACCGCGTTCAAGCCGGGCGCGTCGCCGCCGCCCGTGAGAATCCCGATTCGTCGAATTGTCATCTTGCGTCCCCTGACCGTGCCGCGATTATATCAGCGCATCTTTGCGTTTAATGTTAAAATTACTGTTGGTCTCCGCGCAAGTGACGAGACTCACAATCGTTCAACCAGAGAGTCGACATGGCAAGAAAAGAAGCAAGAAAAAGCCGCGCCGAAGCGCGCGTCGAACGCCTGACATGGGCGATGTTGGTGTTGGTCTTCGTCGTACTGCAATTTATACCTGAGGGAACCGTTCTGCCCAATTTCATCGTCCCCGCAGCGTGCGCGATCATTCTGCTTGGATCGGGCTTCTACCAGTTCACGCGCAGTTGGCGCGTCAGCCCATTCTTGTGGATCGCGGGCGTCTTGATGGCGGTTGCGGCGGGCTACAGTGTCGGTATGAATCCGAGCGTCAATCTGGCGGGTGTGTCACTGCTGCTCACCTTCATCGTCATCGTGATGGGCATCGTTTTGGATGAGTCGTAGTTCAACAACAAAGATATTGGCGTAACAAATGGGTGTCGATTGTGCAATCTATCTGGATTGTGGCTTGACAGAAATGGGAATGTACAGTATTCCATGAGCATTGTCTTGTGCAAATTACCGAAGTCCGCCCATGAATGAGACCGATCTACGCATCACCGTCGAAGATGTTCGTAAACAGGCGCTGCCGCTTGGCACGCGCGTCCTCGCGGGCGATGCGCAAATGGCGCGCGCCGTCTCATGGACGACGGTGATCTACCCGGAGGACACCGTTGCCTCCAAGTCGCTGCAAAACGGTGAGATGATCCTCATGGCGGCGCTCGAAGGCGGCGTCCGACGACTGACCGATGTCGAGGTTGTGCGTTGGGCTTCCGACAACGGCGCGGCGGCGGTCGTCCTCAGCGAACCCCCGTCGCCGGGCGCGATTGCGGAAGCCAACGCCTACGCGATTCCGGTGTTGGCGCTGCCCGTCGGCAGCCGGATTCGCGTGGTCGAAAAAGCAGTTGTGAGCCTGTTGGTCGATCACAGAGGGCAAATTGAGCGGCGCGGAATGCAAATCTATCGTCAATTGACGCAGATTTCATCGCGCAACGAGGGGATGCCCGAAATCATCAGCACGATGGCGCGGCTGACCAATAAATCGGTCGTCATTCAGGACAAGCGGCTGCAAATCCTCTACAGTTCCGTTCAACCGCACTTCGTCGCCTATTGGGATGAAGTCGAAACCTTCCTGCGCAAACAGGACAATTTGCCGCTGGAATATCAAGATCGGATGCGCGTGAGCGAAGCCGAAAGCCCGGTCTTGCTGCAATCGCTGCCCACAGTCGGCTTGGCGCGGTTCGTCTCACCCGTGATCACCAAGGATATCGGGCGCGGTTATCTGTCGATCATCGGACGCGATATCGAATTGGACGATATCGATATGTTGGTCGTCGAACACGGCGCGGCGGCGTGCGCGCTGGAAATGGCGAAGGCAAAAGCCGTCAGCGATACCGAAAAACGACTGCGCGGCGCGTTCCTCGACCGCCTGCTGATGGGCGATGTCAGCCAGCAAGAAGCGACGCGGCAGGGTGAACGCTTCGAGCATGACATGGCGCGAACGCACGTCGCCGTTGTGGTGTCGTGGCACGGCGACAAAACGCCGTCGCTGCGCCGCCTAGAGACGATCATCAACAGCGTGGTCGTGGCACAGCACGCCAGCGCGCTCGTGTGGCAGCGCGAAAAAGAGAACGAAGTCCTGATCTTCCATGCTCCTGACGACCGTGACCCGATCACCGCCAGCATGAAGCTGGCAAAAAGCGTCAGCAGCGAGGTCACGCGCCAATTTCCGAGCGCGCGCGTCGTGATTGGACTGGGACAGCCCACGCGCGATTTGGGCGCGTGGCGGGGCAGCTACCGCGACGGACGACAGGCGCTCGAACTAGCGGCGCGGTTGCAAACGCCCGATCCGCTCTACATTGGCGATCTGGGCGTGTATCAACTGATTTTGAGTTTGAACGACCGAGAAAAGCTGATGGAATTTTGCGAACGAACGTTGGGTTCGCTGCTCAAATATGACAAGAGCCAGCAAGCCGACCTGATCAAGACCCTCGAAGCATTCTTTACCTGTCATGGCAACCTCAGCCAGACCGCTGATATGTTGATTGTGCATCGCAACACGCTGCTGTATCGTATGAACCGCATCAACGATATCGCGCAAATCGACCTGAATCGCCCCGAAATCCGCTTGGCGTTTCACTTGGCGCTGACGATTCGCCGCTTGTTGGCGTTCAACTAGGCGAGTTTGCACAAACACGCGCGGCAAATTGAGCGAGACAAATTATGTTTGTGTAATTTACCGAATAAATCTCGGTAGATTGTCCATAGACCACTTGCCATCGAATCCCTAAAATCTATACAGGTTTCTTGCCCTGAATTTTGTCGTTTCTCGACAAAACGATGCCCGAACCATCCACCTGTGTAAACTATACGAGAGGAACGCTGATGCAAAGCGATAATCCCACCCCCGACGTTCCCCCACTTCACCTTGAAGATACCCGCGAACGCGATGCGTGCGCGCTGATTTGTGCCGTCCGCAAAGGTGGCGAACCGACGCATGGCAATGTGAAACGCACGATTGAAGCCCTCACCCGCATGGGACACCGCACTGGCATCGTCGAGGGCGAAGGTGACGGTGTGGGCATCATGACCGATATTCCACGCCGCCTGTGGACGAAGGCGCTGGCACATAAGGGATTGCGCTCATCGCTGGCGGCGGATAATAACTTCTGGGTCGCGCACCTCATGATCCCGGCGCATGACCGCGACCGCACCAGCGAAGTCGTCGAAGCCGTCTGCCGCCGCATCGGAGAATCGGGCTTAGAACTGCTGATTGACCGTCCCGGCGTGACCAATTCCATCGTTCTCGGACAGAGCGCGCGCAAGAACGAACCCGTTTTCTGGCAGTTCGCCGGCATGAATGGGCGGATTCCGCTGGCATCGTTGGAACGCACGCTGTATCGGTTGCAAACCACCATCGAACGCGAAATGAGCATTCATTTCCCTTCGTTTTCCTCGCGCAGCGTTGTCTATAAGGTGCAGGGTACAGTCGAAATTCTGCGCCGCTACTATCCCGAACTGCGCGATCCCGAATATGCGTCGGGGATCACGCTCGGTCACGCACGCTACAGCACAAACACCAACCCGATCTTCGAGCGCGTGCAGCCGTTCAATGTGATGGGACACAACGGCGAATTCAACACCATTTCACGCTTTCGGCTCGAAGCCACGATGTTGGGCGTCGAACTCGATCCAGCGAACTCCGACTCGCAAGATGTGGATCGGATGATCGACGGACTCTGTATGCAGTACGACCTCGACTTGATCGAAGCGATGGAATATATCTTCCCGCCCTTCCAACACGACTTGATCGAGACCGCGCCTGATATCCACGAGATGTACGCCAACATCCGCCGCGCGTTTGGACCCTTCGCGCAAGGACCTGCCGCCGTCGTGGCGCGCGTGGGCGATCACTGCGTCTTTAGCGTGGACGCGCTCGGCTTGCGTCCGCTGTGGTTCGGGGAGACGGAAAAAGAATACTTCGCCAGTTCCGAGCGCGGCGTCTATACGCTTGATGCGATGTCCGCTGATCCCAAGCCGCTTGCGCCGGGCGAGAAAATCGCGCTGATCGCCAAGCGCGGACAGCCCATCGAAGTGCTGGACTATCCCGCGATCCAGCGGCACACGCTGAACAAATTCCGCGACCGCGCCATGTTCGGGCGCATGAACGGCAGCAAGATCGGCTTGAGTGCGCTAACGCAGCCCATCGCCCCGCACAATGGTGGCAATGGGCATGGCAACGGTCACGGTAATGGCAGCAGTCACGAACAGCCCGCCCCCGTCGTCGTGACGGAGGCATACGGCGCGATGGCGGGGCAAACACGGGTCGCATCAGCGCCCGCGCGCTTCGCCTACCCTGCCGCGTCAGGCTTGTCTGACGCCAGCGCCGCGCCCGCTACTTGGACGACGCCCGTCAATACGACGACGATGGCGGCATTGGGTTGGGAACGCTATCACTTGAGCGTGATCGAATCGCTGTCCGAGTCCGGCAAAGAGTTGATCGGCTCGCTCGGTTGGGATGGGCCTCTCGCCGCGATGAGCCATACGCGCGTCAATATGACGGATTACTTCAAAGAAACCGTCGCCGTCGTGACCAATCCCGCCATTGACCGCGAACGCGAACTCGCACAGTTCTCGACCGCTGTCCTATTGGGCGTTCGTCCGCAAGTCGGCACGCTCGACAACGGCGGCGATCTACTCGTGCAGTTGGACATTCCTCTGCTGATCGGCGGACACCCGACGCTCGGATCGCCCGAAGCGATGCAAGCTATCGCCCAGAAGCATGGCACCATGACATTGGACGAGCTGATCGACGTTTTCGGTGAGCGCATCGTGCGCCTAGCGACGAGCGCCGCCGCCGATGAACGCATCGAGGACGCGCTGCGGCGGCTGGCAGATGCCGCCGTCGAAGCGGTACAGGGCGGCGCGCTGTGTATCCTCTTGGATGACGCCGATGCCCTCGACGGTGCGCGCTTGTGGCTCGATCCGCTGTTGGTCGTCTCGACGCTGGATCGCGCGCTGCGGAGCGTGGGAACGAACGCCGACAATCTGCGCCGCCGCGCCGGGATCATCGTCCGGTCAGGCGCGCTGCGCGATCTGCACGATGTGATGATGTGCCTATCGTTCGGCGCAAACGCGCTGATCCCCTACGCCATGTATGCCGTTGCGCTCGATATCGCGCCGAAAGCGCCGAAACAGCCGCTTGACGACGCGCGCACGGTGGAACTGCTCAACAACATGGTCAAGGCGCTGGTGACAGGGATGCAGAAAGTCACCTCGACCATCGGCTGTCACGAACTGCGCGGCTATGGACATGCTTTTAGCTCAGTCGGCTTGGCGTCCGAAGTCGCGGCAACCTTCGATACACCCAATTATTTCGGCTCGGCGGCGCGCGGCACGACCTTCGCGGACATGCGCATCGATCTACAAGCGCGGGCGACGGAACTGCGCGGCGAAAAACCAACCAAGTTGGACAACCCCGACCGCCTCTACCCGAAGATGTGGAAGAAAATCGAAGATATCGCCTTGGGCGAAATGACGCTCGATGAATACACCGATGCGATGCTCAAGTTGGAGGCAGAAATACCCATCGCGCCGCGTCACTTGTTGGGTTTGCGCACCAGGGATGCACAAATCGACCCGGCGACCGTCGATATCAGCGTCACATCGTCACAGCACACCCACGCGATGCCCGCGCTGATCGGCGCAATGTCGTTTGGTTCACAGGGTAGGCTGGCGTACTCTGCCTATGGCGAAGCCGCATATCGGCTGAATATCATCTGTGTCAACGGCGAAGGCGGCGAACTCCCCGATGTGATGGGTAAGTATCCGCGTCATCGCGGCAACCAGATCGCTTCGGCGCGCTTCGGCGTCAACATCGGCTTTTTGAACTCGTGCGATATCCTCGAAATCAAGATCGGGCAAGGCGCGAAACCGGGCGAAGGCGGTCAACTCCCCGGCTACAAAGTCACCGAAGAAGTCGCACTCGCGCGCAGTACGTCGCCGTGGGTCGATCTGATTTCGCCGTCGAATAACCATGACCTCTACTCTATCGAGGATTTGGCGCAGTTGATCGACGAACTCAAGACCGCCAACCCTAATGCGCGCGTCTCGGTGAAAGTTCCCGTCGTGCCGGGCGTCGGCATTATCGCCGTCGGCATTGCGAAGGCGGGCGCGGATATCATCAACATCACCGGCTACGAAGGCGGAACGGGCGCGGCGCGCGCGCATTCGCTGCGACATGTCGGCTTGCCCGCCGAAATCGGCTTGTGGCTGGCACATCGCGCGCTGACCGAAAGCGGCTTGCGCGACGACGTAGAACTGTGGGCGGACGGCGGCATGAAGTCCGGGCGCGACGTCATCAAGATGCTGTGCTTGGGCGCGAATCGCGTTGGGTTTGGCACGCTGGCAATGGTTGCCGTCGGCTGTACCATCTGCCGCAAATGCCACGAGGGGACGTGCCACGTCGGCATCACGACCCATATCAAGACGGTGGAGGAGGCGCTCGAAAAAGGCATCAAGCATTTTGAACCGCGCGAATACGAAAACGCGGTGCAGGGCATCGTCAACGTCTTCAATATGCTTTCAGAAGACATCCGACGCTGGACGGCAAAAATGGGCTTCACGCGGACGCAAGATTTGGTTGGGCGCGCGGATTTGCTGGAGCAAATCGCCATGCACGATCAGATCGACCTCACGCCGCTCACGATGCGCGTTCCACACCGCGAAAAGAAGCCGCTTCAGCCCGGCATTGGTGTGCGTCTCGCGCGCCCTCGTAACACGTTGAGCAAGCAAATCACGTCCGTGATCGCGGAACACGCGCTTTGGGGCGACTACGAACTGACTTACGACGATGAACAGGTCATGGCGATGGATCGTGCGCTTGGCACGCACCTCAGCGGCGCACTCAAGCGCGGGGACGTGCCGAATACCGATAAAATCGTCGCTGTACATCTGAATTTCAGCAACAGCGCCATTCCCGGCAATGGCTTGGCAGCGTTCATCGATGCGCCCGTCGATGTGTTGGTCGAAGGCGGCGCGCAAGATGGCGTCGGCAAGTGCGCGCGCGGCGGCGCGGTCACCATCCTCAAGGGCTTGAACCACAACGGGCAACGGCTCGATGGCGGCGTTGGTAAGAGCTTCGCGTATGGCGCGCAGGGCGGACGCTTCATCGTGCAGGGCTACGCCGATACACGCGCGTGCATTCGTCTCAGCGGCGCGGATGTGATTTTCGGCAGCGAGATCGAGAAGCCGCTGCGCGACGAATTGGGCGGTTTGGCGACGCGCTCAAATCTCAAAGGCTATGCTTGTGAATACATGACCAGCGGGCGCGTCCTCGTCTTGGGCGATCCGGGTCCGTGGCTGTGCGCGGGCATGTCCGGCGGCGCGGTCTATCAGCGTATTCAGCCAGAAATGAACTTGACCATCGACGCCGTGCGCCGCCGGCTCGCCAAGGGCGCGCTGGTTGATATTTTGCCAATGGACGAGCAAGGCATGTTGGATGTGCAAGACTTGCTCGGTTACTACATCTACACGCTGGAGCAGAACAATCAAGGTGAGCGTGTCGCTCACTTGTATGCGCTGCTGGCGCGCCCGCAAGATCACTTCATCAAGATCGCGCGTCCCAACCGAAAGAACTAACCGCCCTCTTCCTCACATCCTGCCAGCAGAAGTTGGCAGCAACAAAAAACCCGTATCGTCGTGATACGGGTTTTTTGTTGGTTACGTCGGCGTTGAAACGCTTATTTCTTCTTGGTCGTCTTGGGTGCGTCTTTCGTCGCGGCGGGCTTCGCCTTGGCGTCGGCTTTCTTGGGTTCCTCAGCCTTCGTGGATTTTTCTTCGGCGTAGGTCGCCCCGTCCCAATCACCCTTGCTCACGAATTTGGTCAGCATCCGCCCGTCATCGGTCTTGCCGCGCAATCCGTAACGAACCTGTCCATTTTTCGTCTCGAACGTGGTCTTGAACACGTTCTTGTCGTCAATCGACACCTTTTGGCGTGTCTTGACATCGTAAAATTCAACCGCCATTTGGGAGACCCCTTTTGTTAAGTAAATTTAGCCGGATAAACGTCGTACTTCGCCTAGCTACATTTAACATACAGTAATGTTTTCTTAAACGCAAGCGGAAACGAGGGGAAACACGGGAAGGTTAGGGAAAAAATACTGTCAATTCCTCTCAATTTTCCCTCAGGCACGGGAAAATCTTCCCTCAGAGGAGGATTTTTTCTTGAGGGAAGAATTTTTTTGCGAAATCGCTAGTTGACGGGGAGCGTCGCCAAAACGCGCTGCACCTTGAGCGCAAGGTGCAGAATCAGCCGATTGTCGGCGTCGTCGAGGTTGAGTCCGGTCAGTTCGCTGATGCGCTCTAGGCGATAAACGAGCGTGTTGCGATGCACAGCTAAATCCGTCGCCGCCTTAGCCAGATTACCATTCGCCTCGAAAAACCCATTGAGCGTGCGGATCAAATCGCCCTGCTTGCTGCGATCATGCTCTACAAGCGGGCCCAGCGTCTCTTGGTGAAAGCGGCGAAGCTGATCGAGGTTACGCTCTTTGAGCGACAACAGGAGTTGATATAGCTTAAGATCGCCGTAAAACGTCGTCTTTTCGCGTTCGCCCAGTTCGTTGGCGATACTCACTGCGTCTTTCGCCTCGCGGTACGCTTCGCGCAGCGCCGTTAGTCCGCGTGCTGGACGGCTGATACCAGATGCCACCAAGCCGCTGGGCGTGCGTGTTGCCAGTTGAGCGCGCACTTCCTCCACAACCGTCCGCGCGCGCGCTGTATTCGCCGGATACAGTGCGACGATCACATCGACGTAATGCCCCACCGCGCCGGGAATCTGCCGCCGCGTCATATCGTCGCGCACGAGCGGGAGCATCGCATCCAATGGCAGTGGTGCGCTCGCATCGGTCATCGCACGAAACACGGTGACGAGGTATTCGGTATTGGGATCGTAACCCGCTTGCTGAGCGCGCGTCGCCATGATGTCATCGTCGGTCGGCGTGCCAGACAGCCACATCTGCACCCAATCGCCGCGCGCCTGCTCGACAGCGAACGCGATAGCACGGTTCTTCGCCAGTTCAATCGCGCACACATCCGCGCCATAGGTCAACACGAGCCGGTCGAACTCGCTTAAGGTATCCGTCGAATCCACGAGTGAAAGATAACCAGCGATGCGCTTCTCAACCTTGAGGACAGTCGTGTAGCCAAGTGGACTGGCGAGGATCGTGCCGTCGGCGTTGGCGGCTTCGCGCGTTAGCCAATTCTGGAACGCGCCGTAGGGCAAGCTCTGCACCAGCGAACGTCCGCCCGGATTGGTCGTGGGACGGCGCGCGACGGTGGGATAAACCTGCGCCATCATTACGCCCGCATCATCATGCACAACGACGGGCTTGGCGGTGGCGCGCGCCATGATTTGCAATAGGCTGTTGATATCGCGGTTCTCGGCGGCTTGCCGCGTCAACTGGCGCTGAATTTCCATCGCCCGCTGCGTCATTTGTGCTTTTTGATTGACGATCAGCGCGTTGACGGCGCGTTCAATGCGCGCGAGGTTGCTATCGTCAGGCAGCGACAACAGCGCGATTCCGGCGGCTGCCGCCACGCTGATCGCCGTCTGGGTCACGTCCTCTTTCGCGGCGACGGCGCTCACACCCGCTTGCGCCAAGCCCTGAACGACCTCCGCCAGCGTAATACGGCTGTCATAGCCACGCAGCACATCCATCGAGACGAGCGCCAATTCGCCGCCGTACAGTTCGGGGAACGCGGGCGGCTGTGCGCGAATAGTAACTGCCCACGTAACCAACTTCTCTGGCGTTCCGGCTGCCAACGTCGAATTCGTCGGGAGGGCATATTGCAACAGCGATTGAATGGTGGCGCTGTGATTTTCGGTCATTTTTACCAACCGATCCCAGTAAACCACATCATTTTAATCCAATTCATGCTGATCGTCCCTGATGATTTCGACAATGTTCATGAGCTATTCTTATCACATTTCCACAAAAATAAACAGAGCAGACCGAAACATAGGTCTGCCCTGTTCAATCTCCTTAGCCAATTACGACAACGATTTAGGGCATGGCGCACCCCGCGACAAGCTACACCGTCAACCGTTTCACGCCCAATGCCAGCGTCTCGCCATCAAACTCGAATGACTCTGTGTGGAATCCGTCAGCGGCGTCCGTGACCAATTGGTTCGCCAGCGTCTCGGATTGGATCGTCTCGGCGTGCGTTTGGATCGCGCGCGCGAGACGTTCGCTGGCAGCGTACTGGACGACGATCTGATCGGTGATGTCAAAATCGGCATCTTTGCGCATCGATTGCACGCGACGCACGACCTCACGCGCCAAGCCTTCAAGAATCAGCGTCTCGGTCAGCGTCGTATCAAGCGCGGCGACATAGCCGTTCGCCTCTGCGATGGCATAGCCCTCGGCGGACTGCCGCCACACTTCGACTTCTTCCGACGCAACCGTATAGGTTGTGCCATCAAGTGTCAGCGTCACGCTTTCGCCGCGCAGAAGCATCTCGGCATAGGTGCGCACATCGGCGGGTGCGCCCTCTTTCATCGCCTTCTGGACTTTCGGAAACTCTTTCCCGAATTTCTTGCCCAAGATGTTCGGTTTTGGACCCAGCTTGTACGAGACGATATCGCCCGCATCGCCCATCACCTCGACCTGTTTGACGTTTAGTTCAGCGCCGATCAGCGAAGCCAACCGTTCAACGGTTGCTGTTTCTTTGCCCGCACGCACGGCAAACAACGCCTTTGCCAACGGCTGCCGGACGCCGATTTTGACATTTTCGCGCGCCGCGCGTCCGAGACTGACCAATTCTTGCACGAGGCGCATCTCATCGATGGCGTTCTGGTCGATCAGCGCCGGATCGTGATCGGGGAATGTCGCCAGATGCACGCTCTCCGTCGCCTTTGGGTTGTGCGACATGACCAAATTACGGTACAACGCATCGCTCAAGAACGGCATGGTCGGCGCGATCAACTTAGCAACTGTGACCAATGCTTCGTACAACGTGGCATAGGCGCTCAGTTTGTCGGTATCCGACTCGCTTTTCCAGAAGCGGCGGCGGCTGAGGCGCACATACCAGTTGCTCAACATCTCGACGAACGCCTGAATTGGGCGCGTCGCCCCTGTCACATCATACGTCTCGAAGGCTTCGCCTACGTCCTTGATCAGCGTGTGCAGTTCCGCCAAGACATAGCGATCTAGCGGGTCGCGTTCGCTGACGGGCGGCGGCGGCGTATTTGGCGTCCAACCGTCGATGTTGGCGTAGTTGATGAAGAAGCTGTAGGTATTCCACAGCGTCAGATAGAAACTGCTGACGACCTTCCCCACCAAATCGACGGAAAAGCGGCGCGGTTCGCCGGGCGGGCTGGCGGTGAACAGATACCAACGGAACGCATCCGCGCCGTGCGTATTCATCACGTCCCACGGATCGATCACGTTGCCCTTGCTCTTGGACATCTTCTGTCCATCTTTGTCCAAGATCAAGCCGAGACAGATCACGTTCTTGAAGGCTTGTTGTTCAAAGACCATCGAACTGATGGCGTGCAGCGTGTAGAACCAACCGCGCGTCTGATCGACCGCCTCGCAGATGTAATCCGCCGGGAATTGTTCCGCGAATTTTGCCTGATTCGTGACCGGATAGCCCCACTGTGCGACGGGCATTGCGCCGCTGTCGAACCACACATCAATCACTTCGGGGACACGGCGCATCGTGCCACCGGAGCCGTTCGGGTTCGGGAACGTGATTTCATCGACATACGGACGATGCAAATCCAGCCCAGTCAGATCGCGTCCCGCCAAGCTGCTGAGTTCCGACACACTGCCGATGCACAGCATCTCGCCGCTGCGATCATCCACCCAGATCGGGAGCGTCGTCCCCCAATACCGTTCGCGTCCGAGCGCCCAATCTTTCAATTCGACCAACCAGTTGCCGAAGCGTCCATCGCGGATGTGACTCGGAACCCAGTTGATCTGCTGATTGAGTTCCTGCATCTTATCGCGGTAATCGGTCGAGCGGATGAACCAGCTATCGCGCGCGAAGTACAACAGCGGCGTGCCACAGCGCCAGCAGAACGGATAGGTATGCTCGTGACGCTCGGATTTGTACATCAGTCCGCGTTTCTTCAAATCGCGGATGATCTCTGGATCGGCGTCCTTCACCCATTGCCCGCGAAATTCGGTCACAGCGTCGATAAATTTGCCATCCGCGCCGACCGTTTGCAGCACGGGCAGCTTATACTCTTGCGCCACGCGCATATCATCCACGCCGAACGCGGGCGCGATGTGAACGATACCCGTACCGTCATCGGTGCTGACGAAATCGCCCGCGACGACGTAGGCGTACTTGCCTTCGACAGGCAAGAAGGTATACAGCGGGCTGTAGGCTTGCCCCAACAAATCCTTGCCTTTGAACTTCTTGACTATGCGGTAGGCATCGCGGTTCTTCAGTTCATCGAGCCGCGCCGCCGCGAGGATCAGTTGTTCGGTGCTGCCCTCGTCAGACGCCGCGCCTTCGACTTGGACATATTCCACATCCTCCCCGACGGCGAGCGCGACATTCGCGGGCAGCGTCCAAGGGGTCGTCGTCCAGACGAGGAAATACACGCCGGGCTTATCGCGCAGCGGGAAACGCACATAGACGCTTGGGTCTTGCACTTCATCGTAACCGAGCGCAACCTCGTGGCTGCTCAACGGCGTGCCGCAGCGCGCACAGTATGGGACGACCTTCAGCCCTTTGTAGAGCAGCTTTTTGTCCCACATCTGCTTGAGAACCCACCAGACGCTTTCGACGTAATCGTTGGTGAACGTGACATAGGCGTTATCCAAGTCCGTCCAATACGCCATCCGCTCGGTGAAGCGTTCCCAAGTGGCGATGTTGCGCATCACGCTGTCGCGGCATTTCTTATTGAACTCCGCGATGCCATATTCTTCGATCTGGCGCTTCTGCGTGAAGCCAAGTTCTTTCTCGATGGCGATCTCGACCGGCAAGCCGTGTGTATCCCATCCGCCTTTGCGCAATACGTAATGACCGCGCATTGTTTTGTAGCGTGGGAAAATGTCTTTGAACGCACGCGCGAGAACATGATGCACGCCGGGATTGCCATTGACCGTCGGGGGACCCTCATACGTGACCCACACGGGCGCGCCTTCGCGTTCGCTGATTGACCGCTGAAAGATGCGGTTGGCGCGCCAGAAGTCCAACTGATCGCGCTCGATCTTCTGGATATCGACTTTCGGGTTGACTGCCTTGAACATATTACCTCACTCCATGCCTGTCAGTTGACGATAAACGGATTGAATTACGATCTGGGCATGGACGGGGCAATTGATCGCGGCGTGAGCCGGTTGCTCAACACCACGAGGTCACCTCCTGATAGGCATACAATGGGTTCAAATGTTGCAATGATATTATGGCGGAAAGTTGGGGGGTTTTCCAGCGCCAGAGCGAGTGCGCCAGCGTTGCCAGAGGCTTTGAGCCTCTGGCTTCGATTCAGCCAGTGCGCGTCCAGTATACCTCGCGCTCAACCTCGATCTGGGAGGTCGTCAGGGCGCCCATCGAATGGCTGATGGCAATCGTATACCCCATCGTGAAAATCGAAAACTTCGTCTCGCCCGTACAGCGCGCAATGCCAATTTCTGACGCGCTGAACGGCGTCGGATCGGTCTCGCCCGCCGTACACTGCATCAGCGCGTATTCGCAAGTCGCGCCCAACGACACATAATACCGTGCCACCGCGCACGCCTCCATCGGAACGGAATATGACCATGTATCGACGCCGTGCGCGCGATTGGTGTAGCTCGTCTGCTGCACATCGGACGGCAGCGGCGGCGCGGGCGGCGCGATGATGCCGTACAGGACGCCGATTACCTGTGTGGCGACGTACAGTGCCAATGCTAACGCCGCTACGCCGACGATCACCGCGACGAACGGAAAGCGGCGCGGTGATTCGTCTTTCGGGGATGGCGGCGCGCCGGACGCTTGCGCTTCCGGCGTATGCTCTACGCTCATGCGGGCTGCCAGATTTGCTCGTAGACAATCACGGTCGAGCCTTCCGCGTTGAGGGTTGGATCAGCGTTCGGTTGTCCGGGATACACAATCACGCGCGTGAACTGCGTCGTATTGAAGCCTGACCGGTCGAACATGCACGCGAATTGGAACGGAATCGGGTTGGTAACGCCGCGCTCAGCACGCGCGACGCCAGATGCCGGGTTGCGGACACAGTTAAATTCGTCGTTCCCGTAAAATTCGCCCATCTTCTGCTCATAATACTGCGTCACTTGTTCAGGGTCGATCTGCGCCACGCGGAATAACAGTTTGCGCGACGAGCCGCGCACATCCGCTTGTCCCCACGGCTCTGCGCCGGGATAGACTGCGATATCAAGCGGCACTTGACGCGACGCTTGATCCGCAAAGAACGCGACCACACCGCCGCCAATTGCCACAATGCCGATCAACCCGATGATCAAGCCGATCCGAAAGATGGAGAGTTCACCACGACGATTAAACATCGACTTATGTCTCCTGTATCAGTTCATCCAGCACGCGAATATCGTCCGCCAACGCCACCCCATACGACGTATGAGCGAAACGGACAGCGGCAGCCCGCCAAAAAATCATTCCTGTTTCAATCAAGTCCTTCGGCGGACGATTACCAACGCCCAACCGATAGCGCAAGTACGCCGCCATCAGCGCCATATGCACTTCTGAGAGCGCGGATACACTTTTATCGAGCGCGGCGCGCGCATCGTCAGCGCGATCCAAGCGAAAATACCCCTCCGCGAGATCGACCCATACACTGTCAGGCGCTTCAAACGCCAGAGCCTGCTCGAACGCCACCGCCGCAGGGATGTACTCGCCCATTGATAACAGTGTACGCCCAATTCCGACGAACGGGAAAGGATGATCTGAAACCTTGTCAATGGCTTCATACAATACCGTCAAACTTTCATCAAGCCGCGCCTCTTGGCGATAAACGTTGCCCAACAGCGTGAGCGCGCGAAAATCGGCGCTTCCGCTGGTGCGCAACTGCTCCAAGAGCATCCGTGCGCGCGCTAAATCGCCCGCCAAATACGCGCGCTGTGCCAACGTGGTCACGCCAACCATGCCGCGACTGCCCCACATGACCGCGATCTGCGCCGTCAACAGCAGCATCCCCGCGCCAAACCACGCGAATGGGCGCACGCCATCCGGTGCGATCAGCGCGACGATCACCGTCGGGATGAACAAGCCGACCGCCGCCAACAGCGCGATCTGCGTCGGGCGATCCCAAGTCGAGTAACTTTTGACAATTTGTCGAATCAACCAGAACATGAATTATCCCAAATTTCCCGCGTCAGCGTCCGCAATGGCTTGCTCGATATCAGCAATCTCGTAGCGCAGCGACTGCCCGTATGCTGTGCCTTCCAACGCCTTGAGCGCCGCTTTCCACGTCGCCAAGCCATCGCGCGCGCTCATCATCTTGGCGGCGGCGGTGACCGCTTTTTTCACGTCACCGCGCGTCTGATAGGCGTTCGCTAAATGGTAGAACACGCGCACGCCATATTGGGCGGGCATCGCATGGGTTGCGGCGCGCTCGAAGGCGGTGAATGCTGCATCTTCGTCGCTCGCATAACGCTGAACGAAGCCGAGTTCCGCCCAAATCGCAGGTTGATCGGGCGAAAGTGACGCGGCTTGCATCAACGCGCGTGCCGCCTCATCGTAGGTCGCTTGCAGCCGATAGCCGTTCGCCAATGTAATGTAGCTGGCAGGATCGTTGGGATACAGGCTCACAGCGCGGTCAGCGGTGGCTTGCGCTTTCGCCAGTTGCCCCGTATAGGCATACGCGCTGGTGAGCAGCATCAAAACATTGGAGGTTTCTTTGCCTTCGCGGATCGAGCGTTCCAACAGCGGGATCGCGTCTTTGAATTGGAACGCTTCGATCAGCCGATACGCATCCCCGTAGCCCGATCCAAGCGCGCGCGTCTGCCGTGCCAACAGCAGCCCCGCCAGCGTGAAACACAGCAGCAGCATCAACGCCGCGAAACACAGCCCTGCCAGCGCGATGATGACGTAGGGTGAGGTGTCGCGCACGATATCGACGCCGCGCCGCGCTGTGACCAGTTCGATCACCACGCCGCCGACGAACACCACCAAGCCGACGAATGCCAGCACGAACGCCAGATAGACGACGAACAACCACTGCCGACGACTCATAATTTCTGAGCAGGCAGGGCTGCCGGCTGATCTGCCAGCGCCATCACATCCAATTCGCCCGCAATCAACGCGCTTGCCGCCTTCACATCATCGCCAATCGCATCGCGCAGCGCAGCGGCTTGTTCGCTTTGGAGGATTGTGTTCCATTCGATCACCCCGTTCGTCTGCTTCTTCAGCGCGTCAAGCGAGCGAGCCGCCGCATCCGCGTCTCCGATGCGGGCATGAGCGCGCGCCAGATACAGATGAATCAGCAAGCGATGGCGCACATCTGGCACGTTCAATTCCAGCGCACGCGCCAAATGTCCGACCACTTCGACGGAACGCCCTAAACGATCTTCGATCATGCCCAAATTATAGAGCGCGACCCATTCTTGCGGCGCAAGATCGGCGGCTTTTTGCGCAGCGACCAGTGCCGGATCGTAGTGTTTTGCCTGTAATTCGACTTCTGCCAAGCCGTTGTATGCCAGCGCCGACTCCGGTTCGAGTTCGATCATCTTGCCATAATCGCGGCGCGCGCGGTCGAGTTTGCCCCAGACACGCAGCAGTTCGGCGCGAAAACGATAATGCCCAGACTCATTCGGTTCAGCTTTGATCAGGTCGTCCATTGCCATTACGGCTTCGGGCAGTTGATTCTTGCGCAAGAACTTGACCGCCTGTTGATACTGCATCGGCGCGCGCACGCGGAACAACAGCATCCCCGCCACGATCCAACCGAGCGCCGCGCCCACCAACGGCAAAATATACTGCGGCAGCACGGTCAAGCCGAGCAGAAGCGCGCCGAGTGCGGGCGCGGTGATCGCGGCATAGCGCGCCCGTTCTTCGCGCTCGAACGCCGATCCGATGATCACAACCGAGCCAACAAGCGCCGCCAATGCCAAGATCGTCTGAAAGGGGCTGACCCACTCGTATTGATTGACGATGACGTTGAGGATCAAGCTAACGAGTCCGGTCGCACCGATCAACGCGAATAATACGCGCAGACGTTGGACGCCAAGAAAAATTTGCAAGCGGTTGATCATACGTCACTCAATTTCGATATAGATGCGTTTGTTGATCCCGCCCTTGCTCTTGTAATCGCTGATGCGCAGCCGCCCCACTTCGCGCGTGTTGGCAACATGCGTTCCGCCGTCGGCTTGCAAATCCAAGCCCACGATCTCGACGGTGCGGATTTCCGTGATGCCTTCGGGCAGCAGATTGATTTTCGTACGGATCAAGTCGGGGATTTGAAACGCTTCATCGCGCGGCAAGATTTGCACGCGGATATCGCGCGCCGCCGCGACTTCGGCGTTAATCTTGGCTTCGATCTCGCTCACCAACTCTTTTTGCATCCGCTCGAACTCAAAATCCATGCGCCCGCTCAATGGCTCCATATTGCCGCCCGTCACGCTGGCGCTGTAATCGCGCCACACCACGCCGCAGAGGATGTGCATCGCCGTATGCGTGCGCATCAGCGCGTAGCGGCGCGCCCAATCCAGTACACCGCGCACGGGCGCGCCGACAACGGGCAGTTCCGCATCGGGCGCGAGGATGTGCAGATTGCCCTTTTGAACGCTGACAACGCGCCCTTCTTTGCCATCCACGACCAGCACGCCTATATCGTTCGGCTGTCCACCACCGCCGGGATAAAACGCCGTCCGGTCGAGCGTGACCGCGCGCAAATCGGGATCGACCGCCGTCACCCGCGCCTCAAACTCGCGCACAGTGCTGTCGCGCTGATAGAGAAGTTCGGTCATGAAGTAGACTCCTTTGTCCAAATATGCTGCCGATCTATTGGCGGCGCATCAACGGGCGCGCGCATTCGCATCATCACCTCGCGCCCGCCCATCGCGTGCCAAAAAGCGACCGCCTCTAAATTGCGCGCGGCGACATGCCATTCCCAATGGCGTAAGTGCTGCGCATTGAACCACGCGGTCATGCCGTTGACCAACGCGCCTCCGACACCGTGCCGCCGATGCGCCTCATCGACGAAGATATCCGCCAAGAAGCCACTCGCCGTCTGATCGAACATCTCCGGCACCAGATCGACCACAAAGCCCAGCGCATAGCCGACGACCTGTTTATCGACTTCCGCCACCAACACGCACGCCGTCGGATCGTCGATCCGGTCGATGATGCGCCGTCCATAATACAGTGCGCCACGCGGTGTCGCTTGCGGCAGATCAGTGTCAAGCGCGTGATGATAGATCACCAACTGTTCCCACAAGCCCGCTACCGCGTCAATATCGCGCGGCGTCGCAGTGCGGATTACGACTGCTTCAGCCACAACCCATCCATCCATTCTGTCGCGCCCAATCCCCGCCAAAACGCCTGCTCAACGGGCTGCTGGCGCGCCGTCCAAACGACGATTTGCTCGATTCCACGCGCCGCGAAGCCCGCCCGCAGCGCCGCGACCAATGCACGCGCCGCGCCCGCGTGCGATCCGTGCGCATCGAGCGCGATATCCGTGATGATGCCCGTCGGCATCAAACCGGGCATGAGCGCCGCATCGATCCGTCCGACCGCGAAGCCGACCGTGCGCGCATCGTCCGTCACCGCGCAAAACAAGCTGTTGGCGTCACTGATCCAGATACGCGCCGCGTCCAACCAGCGGGCGCGCGCGTCCGGCGCAAGCCGAATCCGAGCATCGGACTGGCTCAAGAGCGCCCATTTCTCGTACCAAAATTCGACCAGTGCTGGAAGATCAGTGTTTGTGGCGGGAAGGACTGCGATCATTGTCATTTTACGGTACAATTTTTGTAAGAATAGCATCCGTCTCCCTTGAAATCAAGGCACGCCAATGGATCGCCCGTTTGACATCCCCGATCACGATCTCCCACTCTGGATGCGACGCGCGCGGCGTGGCGTCGATTGGGGTGTGCTGCTGTCGCTGGCATTCTCACTGTTGGCGGCGTGGATGTTCGTCTCGCAAGCGGATTTGCCGAACACGTACAACGGCGAACACACCGTTTATCAGACAGCGACGTTCGCTACGGCGATTGCTGAAGGACGATTGTATCCGCGCTGGATACCCGACGCACTCGGCGGCTATGGCGCGCCGATCCCGCATTACTATCCACCAGGCGGCGCGCTCATGACCGCCTTCGTCCAATTCTTCATCACGGGCGATGTGGTATCCGCGATTCGGCTCGTCATGATCGCGCTCACGATGCTCGCGGGCGCGTCCGTCTACGCGCTGGCGGCGCGTCATTGGGGCGGCGCGGGCGGCGTGTTGGCTTCCGTCTTGTTCCTATTCAATCCGATCATCGGCATGACGCTGCCCGGCGTGGTCGGGGATTTGCCCACGTTCGCCGGAGTCGCCTACACAGCGGCGCTGTTGTGGAGCATCGACCGGATGTTGATCGACCGCCGTCCGCTCGATGGACTCGCCGCCGCGCTCTCGACTGCCGCCCTTTTGCTGACACACATCGGCACTGGCATCGCAGCGCTGGCGCTTGCTGCTGGATATTTGATCGCGTTCGCGGTGCGTCAGCGCGGCGGGGCGCACATCCTCGCTATCGCGTTCGGTGTCGTCGTGCGTTTGGTCGTCGGCATCGGAATCGCGGCGTGCTTTTGGCTGCCCGCCGCGCTCGAACAAAATGCCGTCAACTGGCTGCCACGCGAAGCGACCATTACACCGATGTTGACGCTGAACGGGTTGATCGCCGCGCCCCGCCCCATCGATCCTGGCGAACTGCTGCCGCTCCCCGAATGGGGTCTCGGCGTCGCACTGCTGCTGTGCGCGCTGCTGTCCTTCGCTGCCTTGATCGCGCTGCGGGCGCGGCTGCCAACCGGCGCGCGATTTTCGATCTACTTCTTGGCGTGGGGCGCGGCGCTGATCGCCATCGGCGTGGGCTTCATGCCATCGCAACCGTGGCTTACGGGGCTGATCGCATTGTGCTTGGCATTTGCGGGCGGGGGCGCACTGGCATGGCGCGATTATCCCCGCATCCATCCACGTCTGCGACGGCTGATCATGCCGCTGTTGTGCACGGTGACGCTGGCGTTCGCGCTCCCCCTGTGGCTCTCGCCGCCCGTCACCGCCCGCATGGGGGATGTATCGGCACGCGCACAGGTCGAGTACGAGCGGCTCGGCTTCGGCATTGCCGCGCTGCCCGCTGACGCGCCGATTCCGTCCACCTTAAACGATGCGCCGCTCAACCGCGCCTTATTGGCGGGCTACGAGTCCGGCGTGATCAGCAAGATCAGCTCCGAAAATGCCAATGCGCGCATCGGCTTGTTGGCGCATGGCACCCACAGCGATGCCTTTCAAATCAGTGTGGGCGGCACGACCACGTTTGATGTGCTGACCGCCAGCTTTCCCGGTTGGACAGCGACACTCAACGATCAATTGCTCCCACTAACGCGCACGGCGGTCGGCTTAATGGAAATCAGCATCAACACGCCCTCCAGCGGGACATTGATAATCCGTTTGGATACGACGCCGATTCGTGCCGCTGCATGGATCATCACTTGGGGCATGGTCATCATCGCCGCGATGCTGACGATTCGCAGCGCCCAATACATACAAGCTGACCCGCACATGGGCGCATTCGAGCCGCTCACAAACTTCGAGACACGCTTGATCAGCGCGGCATTCATTGTTTTCGCGTTCGCGGTGGCAATCGCGCCGTTAGCAGCACTCCAGCGTGGCGTTCCACTTCATCCGGCGTCGGGGTATCGCATCCAAGATGCAACGCCCATCCGCGCGCGCACGAATGACGGCTTAGAAGTGCTTGGTTTTCGGCTTGAACAGATAGCGTATCGCGCGGGCGATCCCTTCGATTTGACGCTTATCTGGCGAACTGCACGCTTTTTGCCGGAGAACAACCGCGCGCGTCTCCTGCTGTTGAGCCGCGCCGATGGCACGTTGTATCCGTTGACCGAACCACGCCATCCCGGCGGCGTGCCGACGCGCCGCTGGGCAACCGGGCGCTATGTGACCGATCCAATTGCGATCCATCTGCCCGCTGATCTGCCGCCCGGCGAGTACAGCCCCGCCATTGATGTCCTGCTGTGCGCGCCCATTTGCACAGAAGATGCGCGTCCCTTCTTCTTCGCCGCCGATGGATCGCCGCTCGGATTCGACGTGGTACTGCCGATCATCATCCGCATTGCAGAATCGTGATGCGCTCTG
Source organism: Anaerolineae bacterium (assembly GCA_034437055.1). Taxonomy (GTDB): domain Bacteria; phylum Chloroflexota; class Anaerolineae; order Aggregatilineales; family Phototrophicaceae; genus Flexifilum. The sequence goes on along the minus strand of DAOTUQ010000060.1, from coordinate 44,494 downwards.
ACGTATCATTCGCGGTATCGGTCTGCGATGTGTTTGTCATTTACCGCAAACAGTCGTTAGAATAGAACCCAAGCTAACGAACGAAAGGGAAATATCGTAATGTCTCAAAACGACACCGCAACCAAAATCGGCAACGCATGGGCGCTGCACCGTCAAGGCAGCAATGACAAGGCGATTGAAGCGTTCTATGCCATCACCCGCGCCGATGGGAACAGTTTCGATGCGCTCTATGGCTTGGGGTTGGCACAGCGCACGACGGGCATGAAAGACGCGGCGGCGAAATCATTTCAAGACTGTCTGGCAGTGATCAGCAAATTATTGTTGAGCAATCCCAGCGAAGATCGCTACCAAATGATGCACCGCATGGTCAGCCAGCGCCTCGCGGAGTTGGGCAAGCAGCCGAGCGCATGAATAAGCGCGAACGACTCGAACATGCGGTCGCTGGCGAGCCGACAGATCGTCCGCCCGTCACGTTGTGGCGACATTTTCCGGGAGACGATCAGCGCGCGGCAGACTTGGCACGGTCGATCATCGAGTTTCAACGCGCTTACGATTGGGATTTGCTGACGATCATGCCGTCGAGTCATTTTAGCGTGATCGATCATGGCATTCAGGACAGTTGGGACGGCAGCCTTGATGGGGTGCGCAGTACGACGCGCCCCGCTATCGAGCGGTCATTGGATTGGACGACGCTGCGCCCGCTCGATCCGCTGCGCGGTGCGTTGGGTAAACAAGTCGAGTGTGTCAATTTAGTCTGCGAGGCGTTTGGAGAGACGGTGCCAACGCTGCAAGTCTTGTTCAGTCCGCTGCTGCAAGCGGAAATGTTGGCGGGGAAAGAGACGCTGGTTGCGCATCTGCGCACGCAGCCAGATCGCTTGCATACCGCGCTGACCGTGCTGACCGATACGACTTTGCGCTTTATCGATGCGCTGCGACGGCTGCCCCTCGCCGGGATCGCGCTGGTGATCCCGCACGCCAGCGCCGCGCGCCTGTCGGAGGACGAGTATCGAATGTTCGGTTTCGCCTATGATCGCAAAATAATGGAGTCGCTGCCGACCCGTTGGTGGTTCAACAGCGTCCATCTGCCCGGCGATCTGCCCATGCTCAAATGCGCGAGCGAACTGCGCGCTCACGCTGTCGCTTGGCGTGACCGCGATACCGAACCCGACTTGACCAACGCCAAACTCATGCTCGGCGGCGCGCTGTGCGGCGGCGTCTCGCCCACGACCCATCTGCATACGGGGACGCCTTCAACTGTCCGCGATGCGGTGCGTGATGCCCTCCAACAGACGAATTACCGCCGCTTGATCATCTCGTCCGGTGCAGCCGCACGCATCACCACGCCGCTGTCCAACCTTCGCGCGCTGCGCGAAGCTGTCGAAAGCGCCTGATATGCCACTGCGAGTCATTGCCGGAACGGCGAAAGGGCGGCATCTCAAGCTCGTGCCGGGCGACACCACGCGCCCGATCATGGATCGCGTCAAAGAGGCGCTGTTCAGCATTTTGGGGCGCGACATCTTCTTTGCGCACGTCCTCGACTTGTACGCCGGGACGGGGAGCGTGGCAATTGAGGCGTTGAGTCGAGGCGCAGATCGCGCGCTGTTGATCGACCTCGACCGCAAGGCGATCAAGACGATCCATGAAAACTTGGCAATTGCGGGCGTCGCGGATCGCGCCGCCGTGCGCCAAGCGGATGCACTGGCAGTCTTGCGCCAGCCGCCAGACGACGCCTACGATCTTATCTACATCGCGCCGCCCCAGTATAAGACGCTGTGGCTCGACACGCTGAAGGCGCTGGACGCCAATCCCGCCTGGCTAACAGCAGATACGGTCGTGATTGTCCAGATCGACCCGCACGAACAGGTGGAGGTCGATTTGCATCATCTCGTCGCCGTTGACGAACGGCGCTATGGCAAAACGCTCTTGTGGTTCTTTGAACGGAAACCAACCGACGAGTCGCCAGTAGAGGATCAGCCTTGAACGAGTGGAGCGCGATAGAAAAGATTGCGATTGAACTGACGGAGGCGTTCGACATTACCGCGCCGCCGATCCCGATTGAAAAGATGCTTCAACTCCCGAAGGCGGATATGTGGGAAGATTTGGACATCAAGCAGCTTTCGGTCAGCTTTTTGAAGGTCACAGATTATTACTCACCGCGTATGTCACTGGCACGGCTGTTGGCGCGGCAGTTGATCAACAGCCCATGGGGGCACAAACGCGGCTTGAGCGACGTATCCAGCGACGAGACGCGGCTGCATCGGTTCGCGCGCATGGTGGTCATGCCCGCGTCGATGGTGTTGGAACTCAATGAGAGCGCGCGCACGCCGTCTATCATGAGCGTACATTTTGAAGTCCCACTGGAGGATGCGCGCTTACGCCTCGAAGAACTAGCAGATTATACACCTTAGCGCGTATCCAGCAGGCGGCGTGCCAACGTCAGCGCGGCAGCGTCCGACGCGATCTCGCCCGCGACTTGTGCTTCGCGGATCGCGTCGAGCATTTCCCCGATGATCCGTCCGGGCTTCAGATTCAGCGCGTTCATCAAATCGTCGCCCGTCACCAGCGGCGGCGGCGATACGATCCGGTCGTAATCGTCGTAGTATGCGCCCAATACGACTTGTGCGCGCCCCACCAGTCGCAGCCACGTCGGTTGATCGACGGTCGTGCCAACTGCCCCCAGATAATCCGCCAATGTGAACAAGACCACATCGACACCCGCAGCGCCCATCATGCGCCACCAGCGATGTAAATTGACGGGCGTTGCTTCTTGCTCCCACATGATGCGCGTCATATGATGGCGTACAATCAGGGTCAGGCGGTCTTTCTCCGCGCCGCTCAAGCGCAGTGCGTCGGCGCGCAGCGCGGTCAGTGTTGCGCTGATGATCTCATATCCAGCGAAGCGCTGTCCGTCGATTCCCGGCGGCGAAATCTGTGCCTTGCCTACATCGTGCAGCAGTACGGCAAGGTTCAACAATGCCCGATGCGTGCGCTCGTCTGCCCATGCCAGCGCGAGATGATCTTGCAAGCGCGCCCGATAGCCACCGAATGCCACCGCCAGCATCCCGGTCGTAAACTGCGCCGCCGACTCATCGGTGCGTGCGGGGCTGATGACCGCCAAGACTTCCATCAAGTGATCCACAACGGCTAACGAATGTTCCCACGCATCATAGATGTGGGGTGGTGTCTGTTGCAACCCATGCAGCGGGACAATTTCGGGGATGATGTACGCAAGGATGCCCAAGCTATCCGCTACGCGCAGCGCCCCGCCAACTTTGGGCAGCGCCAAGAGCTTGAAGAACTCATCGCGGACGCGCTCCGATGAGATCGTTTTCAACAGCGGCGCGGCGGCGCGCACATCGTGCAGCGTATCGCGCTCAATGCGCAAGCCGAACTGTGCCGCTTGGCGCACGGCACGCAGTAGGCGAATCGGATCGTCGTAGATGGCTGTTGGGCTGCATCGGCGGATGGTTTTGCGCGTCAAATCGTCGATGCCGTTCAGCGGATCGAGCGCCTGATTCAGCGTCCCGCGTACATCGACCGCGATGGCGTTGATCGTGAAGTCGCGCGCGCGCAAATCAGCCTCCAAGTCGCCGCGCAGCCGCGCCACATCGATCAACAGCCGTCCATCGGGCGTATCGAGGATCGCGCGCCCAACGTCGCGTTCTTCATCGAGTGGATAGAACGCACCACCGAACGCATTTGCCAACCGCCGCGCAATCTTGATGCCGCTCTCTGGCGTCGCCATGTCTACATCTTTGGTTGGACGGCGCAAGAACGCATCGCGCACCGCCCCGCCAACGATGTACAGCGGCACATTCCACTCGGCGGCGCGCTCTGCGATATCCAGCACGATATCGCTCCACGCCAAGATCACGTCACGCGCGATCATGCGTCACCGTCCGCTTTCAACCTGTCCAAGTCCACGACGCCGATGAAGGGCAAGTTACGGAACTTCTCATCCAAATCCAGCCCATAGCCGAACACGAATTTATCCTCGATTTGAAATCCGATATAGTCGATAGAAATTTGGGTTGTCCGCCGTGCCGATTTATCCAACAGCGTACAAAGACGCACGCTGGCAGGGTTGCGCGCACGCATCACCTCCATCACAAACTTGAGCGTCAGCCCGCTGTCGATGATGTCCTCTACGATCAAGACATGTTTATTCGTCACGTCGTTGCGCAAGTCCATGTCGATGCGCACGCTGCCCGATGATGACCGCGCGCCCACACCATAGCTGCTAACCGACAAGAAATCGATCTCGTGCGGGACGGTGATATGGCGCATCAAGTCGGTGAGGAACATCACGCCGCCCTTGAGGATGCAGATCAGAATCAGTTCGTCCGTATCGGCGTAATCGGCGGATATTTGCGCGCCCAATACCGCGATGCGCGTTTGCAACTGCTCTGACGAGATCAAAATTTCACGCAGATAATAATCGTAGGATTGTTTCACGGATGACGCTCCAAGCACACCACAATCTACCATTATATCGCGCGGCGCGGCGTTGTAGAATCGCGCGTTGCTCGTGGTCTGTCCACGCCAACGAATAACGGTATTGATGTTAAAATTTCGGTACAATCAATGATACAGTGGTTGATCGACGTAAAATCGTTAGCATGTTTTGAGACTGATGCGCTTACAATTTTTATAAATGCGCAGCGCAGCGACGACTCAACCCGTCAACAGGACGAATACTATGGCGTACAAATTGGCGATTGATTTCGGCACGACCAATACCGTCGTCGCCCGCTGGGACGATACCATAAGCGCGCCCGAAGTGCTGGCGCTGCCGACGATTGGCGTCCCCGCGCGCGCCAACACAAACCAGAACGAGGGCGATTTGCCGCCCGTCGTGCCATCACTCTTGTACGTCAATGATGCCAAGAAATCCATCATCACTGTCGGACAAGTTGTGCGCGATAAGGGATACGATATGGAAAAATCCAATCGCCTGTTTCGCAACTTCAAGCGCGGCATCGTCAGCAGCCCGTCGCCCGATCCACGCAAGATCGACAACGTGGAATGGGACGACAGCACCGCAGGACGTGCGTTTGTCAAGCGCGTGATCGATACCCTCCCCCATTCATTAGACGATATTGAACAGCTCGTCTTGTGCGCGCCCGTCGCGTCTTTCGAGGGCTATCTCGCATGGCTGAATAACCTGTTCACCGACAGTATGCAGGACAAAATCCGCGTCGTTGACGAATCGACTGCTGCCGCATTGGGCTATGCCGTCACCGAACCGGGCGCAATTGTGCTGGTGTTCGATTTCGGCGGCGGCACACTCGATCTATCGCTGGTCGAACTGCCCGAAAGCCGTGAGAAAACCGGCGGCTTCTTGGGACGTTTGCGGCGCGGCAATCCCAATCAACATACCGCGCGCGTGATCGCCAAAGCCGGGCGCGTGATCGGTGGCAGCGATGTCGATCAATGGATGGTGGCGGACGTGTTAAAACGCACGGGCGTGACCATCAAACAGTTGGGCAATCATTACGCTGCTTTGCTGACCGCGTGCGAACAAGCCAAAATCTCGCTTTCGACCGTCGAAACGAGCGAAATCACGTTCCAAGCGGATCGTAAAACGCATACCCTCCCCTACACGCGCGCTGAACTGGAGGCGCTGTTGGAGGAAAACGGCTTTTACAACGCCTTACGCCGCGTGGTCGATAAAGTGATGTATGTCGCCCGACAACGCGGCATTTACAAGGAAGATGTACACTATGTGCTGCTGGTCGGCGGCACGTCGCTCATGCCATCGGTGCGCCAGACATTGCAAACGTATTTCACCAACATGGCGGTGCGTTCCGATAAACCGTTCACGGCGGTCGCCGAGGGCGCGCTGCAAGTGGCAGCGGGTTTTGGACTGGAAGATTATCTCGTCCACAGCTACGGCTTGCGCTATCTCGACCCCGAGACGGGCGAACACGCATGGGACGAGATCATCCCAATGGGCAGCCGCTATCCGACCGAAACCACGATTGATATTGCGCTCGCCGCCGCACATGCCAATCAGCGCGAAATCGAGTTCGTGATTGGCGAAATCGATACGGATGCAGTCTCGATGATCGAAGTGCAATACGAGGATGGGCAAGCGGTGTTTGTCGCACAAGCCGGATCGGGGACGCAGCAGATCATCCCCGTCAACGAGTCCGCCGCCGCAAGTTTACTGGCACGGCTAAATCCGTCCGGCAAACCCGGCGACGAACGCTTGCGCGCTGAATTTCGCGTCGATGCGCGCCGTCAACTGCGCATGACCGTAATCGATGTGCAAACGAACAAATCTTTGTTGGATGATGTGGTACTGGCAACTTTGCGCTAAATAAGGAAACCGAATGGGAACCAACAGCCAGAAACCGAGCCAACTCACGGGACGCGAACCCCGCTTGGCACATCCAACGGGCGTCAAGGGCGCGCGCCGCCTCTCAATGCGACGGTTGGCGACGATGCTCAATGTCTTGCCCCCCGACGCGATCTCACTCGACGCCGCTGAAGAAATGCTGCGCAGCGAAGATTTTTACGTCCGCTATAATTCTGCCAAAATACTCGGCAAGCGCGGCGACCGTGACGCGCGGGTGATCATGGCGCGGATGCTGGCGGTTGGCGACCCACCGTCACGCGCCAGCGTTGCCCGTCATCTCTATGGATTTTCATGGTTTGCCGCTGAACCGCTCATTCGGCAAGCATTGAAAGACAATGATGCGCGTGTGCGCGAAGCGGCGATTTACGCGCTGTGCGATATGCGCGATCTCAATGCCTACAATCTGATGGTCGAAGTCCTCAAGAATGAACCCGATAACGTGCGCGAAGCCGCCGCGTGGGGTTTGCGCGATTGTCAGGATGCAGCCGCCGTCCGCGTTTTGGAAGTCGTGTTGGAGGCGCGCGATCCCGACGTGCGCATCAAGGCGCTCGAGGCGCTCGGTGCCAACGATACGCAAGAAGCGATGGCAATTGTCCGCTATGCGATGAACGACCCCGAACCCGATGTCAAGTACGCCGCGACGTTGAGCCTGCTCGAACTGGCGGGCGAAGTGTGGCTGCAAGAATTATCTGGCATCATCGGGCGAACGAACGGCGTTACACGCCAGCAAGTTTTACGTGGCTTCTTCCACGCCACCAACTATCTCAAGATCGATGTTGCCACGACCCCGGCTGCTGATTTGATGATCGATGCGCTCGAAACGGCGCTGTTGGATGATCTCGAGGAAGTACGCATGGCAGTCGTCTGGCCCCTCGCCTGGATGCGCCATAAGCGCACCTCCGGCGTTCTCAAGCGCGCTTATCTGATCGAGCAGAGTCCTGAAGTGAAAGCCCACATTGTGCGCGTTTCCGCCAGCTTGAGTTCAGAAGCAGGCGAGGACATCCTGAAGGATGCTGTCAAAAGTCCCATCGCCATCGTGCGGGCGATGGCAGAGCAAATCCTCAGCGAACGCGCATACAGCACACTCGTGGGGAACGCATCTGGTGTCAATGCCAGCGCCGCATCACGTTCAACTTAAAGCGGCGCAGTAGCGGGCAGCGGGCATAGAGGCGCGAGGCACGCCTCGGCTACCCGCCATATATAAATTACTCGAACAGCGAAATACACAATGGGCAAACAGAGGCGAAGCGTGCAACCATGAATGACGGTTGCACGTCCTTCGCCGCTTCGGACAGGGCTTATTTCGCCAGATGATGCGCCTGTAGGCTGCGCACCTTGAAGGGCTTGCGCTGCATCGCTTTCATACCCTGCACCGCCGCTGATGCCGCGCTCATCGTCGTGATGATTGGCACACCGTACAATGCCGCCGCGCCGCGAATCAGCGTCCCGTCATAGTGCGCTTGTCCACCGCGCGGGGTGTTGATAATCAGGACAATGTTGCCCGCGCGGATCGCGTCCACGACATGGGGCGATCCATCGCTCACCTTGTTGATCATCGTCACGGGCAGCCCCACGTCTTGCAGGTATTCCGCCGTGCCAATCGTCCCCACCAGCTTGAAGCCCAACTGATGTAAATCGCGCGCGATCTTCATCACCGCGCCCCGATCAAACGGGTTGACGCTGATAAACACCGTCCCCGACGCGGGCAAGCCCGTACTCGCGGCAAGTTCTGCTTTCGCAAACGCATGTCCGAAGCTCGATGCGTGTCCCATCACTTCGCCCGTGGAGCGCATTTCGGGACCGAGGCGCGCATCGACGCCGGGAAACTTTTGGAACGGCAAGACGGCTTCTTTGACGAAAAATCCATCAATTTCCGGCTCATCGACAAACCCAAGTTCGTCGAGCGTCTTTCCGGCGGCGATCTGCGCGGCATAGCGTGGGAGCGGAACGCCCGTCGCCTTGCTCACGAACGGCGCGGTACGGCTGGCGCGCGGATTGACCTCCAGCACATACACGACTTCATCTTTGATGGCGAATTGGATGTTGAACAGCCCGCGCACCCCCATTGCTTTGCCGATCTGATCGGTATATTCGCGGATGATCTCGATGTGGTACGCGCTGATCTTGTAGGGCGGCAGCACGCACGCCGAGTCGCCGCTATGGATGCCCGCTTCTTCGATATGCTGCATGATGCCGCCGATGGTGACGTATTCGCCGTCGCACAGCGCGTCCACATCGACCTCGAACGCATCATCCAAGAATTGGTCGATCAGAATCGGGTGTTCGTTCCATTCGATGTGCGTATCCAGCCAGTTCAGCAGCATGTCGTCGTCGAACACGATTGCCATACCGCGCCCGCCCAAGACGTAGCTCGGACGCACAATAACCGGATAACTAATCTTGTGCGCCGCCGCCAACGCGCCGTCGCGGTCGCTCGCCGTCGATCCAGCGGGCTGCGGGATGTCCAATTGGCGCATCAGCGCATTGAAGCGTTCCCGATCCTCCGCCAAGTCAATCGTATCGACCGACGTTCCCCAAATGGGCGCGCCCGCGTTCTCCAACGCCCGCGCGAGGTTCAGGGGCGTTTGCCCGCCAAATTGGACGAGGACGCCGACGGGCTGTTCGCGCTCGATGATGTTCAGCACATCTTCGACCGTCAGCGGTTCGAAATACAAGCGATCCGCCGTATCATAGTCGGTGCTGACCGTTTCTGGGTTGCAGTTGACCATGATCGTCTCGTAGCCCATTTCGCTGAGGGCGAAACACGCATGGACACAGCAGTAATCGAACTCGATGCCCTGCCCGATGCGATTGGGCCCCCCGCCGAGAATGATCACCTTCTGGCGCGTCGTCGGGTCGGCTTCGTCGTCTTCTTCGTAGGTCGAATACAGATACGGCGTATGCGCCTCGAACTCCGCCGCACAGGTATCGACGCGATAGTACGATGGAATCACGCCGAGCGCCTTGCGCCGCGCGCGCACATCCGTTTCGGGCGTGCCGTACAACGTAGCAAGATGCGCATCCCCGAAGCCGTAGCGTTTCAAGCGGAGCATATCCGCCGCTGTGAGCTGATCGAGCGTCGGCGCGCGTTCCAACGTTTCGTTGCGGACGACGACGATATCGGCAAGCTGGCGCACGAACCACGGATCGAACTGCGTGGTAGCGACAACCTGTTCCATCGTCATGCCTTCACCCAATGCCGACGCGACCTGGAACAACCGCTGCGCCGTTGGCACGCGGATGGCATCGGACGTGGCGTCGGAGGGCTTCGCGCCGAAGCCCATCATGCCAATATCGAGCGAGCGAATCCCCTTTTGCAGCGCCTCTGGGAACGTCCGCCCAATCGCCATAACCTCACCAATCGCCTTCATCTGGGGGCCCAATGTGCGATCCGCGCCGGGAAACTTGGCGAAATCCCAACGCGGAATCTTGACGACCACGTAATCGAGCGACGGCTCGAAACTGGCGGGCGTCACGCGCGTGATGTCGTTCGGAATTTCGTCGAGCGAGAAGCCGACCGCCAACAGCGCCGCGATTTTGGCGATTGGGAAGCCCGTCGCCTTGCTCGCCAGCGCCGATGAGCGCGAGACACGCGGATTCATCTCGATCACGTAGACCGCGCCATCGGCGGGATTGACCGCGAACTGCACATTCGCGCCGCCCGTCGCCAGCCCGACACGATCCAGCACCGCGCGCGCCATATCGCGGAGACGCTGCAATTCCTTATCGGTCAGTGTTTGTGCAGGCGCGACCGTGATACTGTCGCCCGTGTGGACGCCCATCGGATCAAGATTTTCAATCGTGCAGACGACCACAAAATTCCCGCGTGTGTCGCGCATGACTTCGAGTTCATACTCTTTCCAGCCGATGACGCTGGTTTCGATCAGCACCTCGCCCACCGGACTAAGCTTGATGCCGCGTTCGGCAATCGTTCGTAGTTCGGCTTCATCATAAGCGATGCCGCCACCCGATCCACCAAGCGTGAATGACGGGCGAATCAGCACCGGATAATTCAGCTTGGCGGCGGCGGACAGCGCGCCCGCTACATCGTGAACCACTTCGCTCGGCGGGCAGCGCAAACCAATTTCGATCATCGCATCTTTGAATAACTGGCGATCTTCCGCCAGTTCGATGCTCTCCATGACCGCGCCGATCAATTCGACGTTGTGCTGCTGCAAGATGCCGCTATCATGCAGGGCTTTGGTGAGGTTGAGCGCCGTTTGTCCGCCAACGGTAGGCAGCAGCGCGTCCGGCTGTTCTTGGATGATGATGCGCTCGATGATTTCGGGCGTGAGCGGCTCGACATAGGTCGCGTCGGCAAATTCGGGGTCAGTCATGATGGTGGCGGGATTCGAGTTGACCAGCACGACGCGGTAGCCCTGTGCGCGCAGGACTTTGCACGCTTGGACGCCGCTGTAGTCGAACTCGCAGCCCTGCCCGATCACGATGGGACCCGATCCGATGATCAGGATAGTGTGGATATCGGTACGTTTTGGCATGATATTGGAACGTCAGTCCTCGAAGATGCTGGCAACAGCGAGCGTGAATCCGGGCAAGAGATCACCGCCGGAAATCGTATCTGCGACACCATAGCGCGTGAAGGTTCCGTCGGGGTTGTAAACGTCGATCAACTTGTCGTGTGGCAAGACGATCCACACTTGTTTCGTCCCATAGTCGAAATATTCATGCGCTTTAGCGACCATCTCTTGATAACTCTGTGAAGGCGAGATGATTTCAACCGCTAAATCGGGCGCAAGATAGATGAACCCCGGTGTCGATTTGACGCGCGCTTTGGAGACAAAGGCAATGTCGGGTTCGCGCGTGACCCGAATATCAGCATCTTCACCGCTGAGAACGAACGTGATATCGCCCGGATAGACTCGACCCAATTTGTATCGCAAAACAAAATTGGTGATCATCGTTAACAGAAGTGCTTCCGTCCATCCGTGCTGTTCACCCGTCGTCACGATATCACCCTCCAACCGATCCATGTCCCATTCCCCATCCGAGATCGTCAGATGTCTGAAGCCATTCATCGCTTTCACCTGCATGGCGATTGCTTCGGTGATGGGGCGCTTCAACAACAGTGAAACGGCATTCCGCACGACGCTCACATCGCTGATCATGTCTCACTCGCTTTCACTCGTTTACACCGATTGTAGTATTTCTTGCCCCTTCACCCGCGCGACGAACTCATCGAACAGATACAGCGAGTCGTGCGGACCCGGCGCGGCTTCGGGGTGATACTGCACGCTGAACGCGCCCAGTCCGACATGGCGCAAGCCCTCAATCGTGTTGTCGTTCAGATTAATGTGCGTCACTTCCGCGCCATGCAAATCGCTGTCGCCTGTGACCGCGAACCCATGATTGTGCGCGCTGATTTCAACCACGCCCGTGAGCAGATTTTTCACCGGCTGATTGCCGCCGCGATGTCCGAAGCGCATTTTTTCGGTCTTGCCGCCGAGCGCCAACGCCAGAATTTGATGTCCAAGACAAATTCCAAAGATCGGCACGCTGCCGAGCAAGTCGCGTGTGTTCTGGATCATCGTCGTGACGGCTGCGGGATCGCCGGGCCCGTTGCTCAGGAACACGCCCGCTGGATGCAACGCCAACACGTCCGATGCGGGCGTGTGCGCTGGCACGACTGTCACGCGCAAGCCGCGATCCACCATCATGCGCAAGATATTGCGCTTGATGCCCGTGTCATAGGCGACGATCAATGCCCCCGATGCGTCGCCATGCTCCCCCTGATACCAGCCGGAATGGCTGCCATCCGTCCAATGATATGGCTCGGCGCAGGTCACATCATCGACCAAGTTCCAACCGGACATATCTGGTGAACGGCGCGCGATCTCGACCAATTTCTCTGGCTCGTCCGCCGCGTCCCCGTGCGCGAGAGCGGCACGCATCACGCCTTTTTCACGGATGTGCCGCACGAGCGCGCGCGTGGCAACGTCCGACAAGCCAATGACGCCCTGTTCGCGCAAGTACGCATCCAAATTGCGCTGGCTGCGCCAATTGCTGACGTTCGGGGAGATCGAGCGCACAACGAAGCCCGCCACCCACACGCGGTCGCTCTCCACATCATCGGGATTGATGCCTGTATTGCCGACATGGGGAACGGTCATGGTCACGATCTGCTTGTGATACGACGGATCGGTCAAGATTTCCTGATAGCCCGTCATGGATGTATTGAACACCAATTCGCCCGTCTGTACGCCGTCCGCGCCGAACCCGACGCCCGCGAACGTTCGCCCATCTTCGAGTGCCAACATACCGCGCATCTGTATATCCTCTTTTAACGGAGAGAACAGCAGAGAAAGAGAGGACGCAGAGAGATGATCGGAATGTTCTCTCTGCGCTTCTCTGCTTCTCTGCGTTAAATCCCTTTCGTGATAGTTGATCTTACGTTCGGTAATGTCCGTTGACGGATACATAATCGTGGCTGAGATCGCACGTCCAGATCGTCGCTGCGCCCGCTTGCGGATGGGTCGTCACATCGGTAGCGGGCAGCGCATCCTCGCCCGCCGACTGAATGCCACAGTCGAGCCAGACGGTGACCGATGGCGACGCCATGATTTCCGTCGCGCGCGTCTCGCTGTACGTTGTCGGCATCCCATGCTCAAACAACAGAAGCGCGTTGGCGTCCAGCGGCACATCTTCGCCCGGCGCAAGCCATAACTTGAGCGCCGTATCGACCAACGGGACGCCCGCGCGCCCCGCCGCCGCCACGATCCGCCCCCAGTTGGCATCGCCGCCGTAGAACGCCGTCTTGACCAGCGGTGAGGTCGCAATCGTGTTGCCGATCAAGCGCGCGGTCGCATCGTCGCCCGCACCGCTGATGTTGAGCGTGATGAACTTGGTCGCGCCCTCGCCGTCGCGGACAATCGCTTGTGCCAACTGCTTGCACACTGGGCGCAGCGCCTCCTCGAAGCCCGCCGCGTCGGTCTCATGTCCGTTCGCCAGCAGCAGCAGCGTATCGTTGGTGCTGGTGTCGCCGTCCACGACGATCCGATTGAAGGTCGTCTCGTTGACCGCGCGCAGCGTCCCGACTGCCCATTCCGGCTCGAGCGCCGCATCAGTGACGACGATGCCCAACATCGTTGCCATGTTCGGCGCGATCATCCCCGCGCCTTTGGCGATGCCCGCGACGGTGTAATCCGCGCCACCGCGCGCCGATGCCAGTTTTGCGCGCGTGTCGGTCGTCATGATCGCGTGCGCCGCGTTCTCCCACGCCGCCGCGCCATCCGCCAGCGCAGCGACGGACAAATCGACGCCGCGCCGAATCTTGTCCATGTCCAACTGCGTGCCGATCACGCCCGTTGACATGACCAACACTTCATCTTCTGCGATGCCCAAACGTTCCGCCGTCCAACGCGCCATCGTCCGCGCGTTTTCGAGTCCCTGTTCGCCCGTACACGCATTCGCACAGCGCGTATTGATCACGACCGCGCGAATGTGCGTCGTGTTCGCCGCGAGTCGCTCCATATCGAGCAGGACGGGCGCGGCTTTCACCACATTGCGCGTGAACACACCCGCCGCGATGCACGGCTTTTCGCTGTAAATCAGCGCGAAGTCGAGCGCGCCGTCTTTCTTGTAGCCGCAGTGGACGCCCGCTGCTTTGAAGCCGCTCACGCCCGCAATGGTCGGTTCTGCTCCAATCACCGTCTTGGTCTGTGTCATGCTCACTGGCTCACTTTCGTCAAAATGGCTTCCAGTTTTTCGATCAGCGCATCCACATCGGACTTTTGCGCGATCAACGGCGGCACAAACCGGATCGTGTCCGTCCCCGCGTTGATCAACAGCAAGCCGTGTTCGTAACCTGCGTCCACAATCGACGAGACATCTATCGTGAGTTCGATTCCGAGCATCAAGCCGCGTCCGCGCACCTCTTTGATCAGCGGGCTGTTGATCTCTTGCAGTCGTTCTTTCAAATACGCGCCTGTCTCGCTCACATGCTGCAAAAATGCCGGGTCAGCGATGCGATCCAAGACGTAATGCGCCACCGTCGTGATGAACGCGCCGCCGCCGAACGTCGTCCCGTGATCGCCGGGATGGATGTGGCTGGCAACCTTCTCCGTCGTCAAGATCGCGCCAATCGGCAGTCCGCCCGCTAGCGGCTTCGCCAGCGTCTGAATATCGGGCGTGACGCCGCTCGGCTCGGACGACCACAGCGTCCCCGTGCGCCCCATGCCGCATTGAATCTGATCGAAGATCAACAGCGCGCCGCGTTCATCGCAGAAGCGGCGGAGTGCCTGTAGAAATTCGTTCGACGCCGGACGGATGCCACCTTCGCCCTGCACAGGTTCGATGATCACGGCAGCAGTGCGCGTCGTGATCGCGGCATCAGCGGCGGCGATATCGTTGTGCGCGACGACTTTCACATCGGGCATCAGCGGGCTGAACGGCTTCTGATACTTCTCTTTCGGCGTCAGCGAGAGCGCGCCGAATGTCCGACCATGAAACGCATTGGTGAAGCACACGATCTCCGTCCGGTCGTGATCCGCGTTGTCGTAGTGATAGCGCCGCACGAACTTGATCGCGCCTTCGACCGCCTCCGCGCCGCTATTGCAGAAAAAGGCGCGATCCGCGAACGACAATTCGCACAAACGCGCCGCCAGTGCCGCTTGCGGTTCGGTGTAATACAAGTTGCTGGTGTGGATCAAGCCTGTCGCTGCCTTTTGGATCGTCTCGATCAAGCCCGGATCGCCATAGCCGAGCGCGTTGACCGCAATGCCCGCAGCCCAATCTTGATACGCCTTGCCGTCGCTGTCATAGAGCATCATGCCCTGTCCGTGTGTCAGAACAAACGGCGCGCGTTTGTACGCTTGGACGACGTAATCATTTTCCATCTGCATCACCGGATGAAGCGCGATAGCCATTCTTGGTTTTCTCCTTCTATTGGGCATGGCACACCATGCCGCTCGATCATTCGCCTAGGCGGGCGAGGCGTGCCTCGCACCTACCCCAAATCCCCGAATTTCACTTCCACCCAGCGGGGCGACGCGCGTTCGCCATCGACCCAACCGTTGCTTGCCTCATAGCGAATTGTCGCCTGACACCAGCCGATCAGCTTTTCGACCGTCTCCGACGCCACTTTGCCGGATGCCGCGATATGCAGCACCAAGCGGCGGCTGTGTTCGCTGTCTTTGACCAGCGCGTTATAGATGAGATGTTCCAATTCATGACAGTTGGCGCACAACTGGATCGTCACTTTGTTCTCGCCGTGCGCGGCGATATTCCATAAATGATGGCGCTGCGATGCTGGATAACCGCACGCCGCACAAGGTACGATGCGCTCTCGAAATAAGGGACGACGGCGCTGGCGATCCCGCTGATAGCGGCGCAGACGGTAGAAATCGATCCAATAATGGAGAATATTCCCGCGTTCCGTCTCGTCGTGCGCCATCAATGACGCCTCGAATGCCTCGATCATCGCGGCTGCGCGCTTGCGTCGATACAACTCTCGAATCAGCCCGTACAGCGTGTCTTTCCGCGCATCGAAGGGCGCGGCTGCCATGCGTTCGTCCTGATCCATCGCTCCACACTATCATCGCTATTCTTGGGTGAACGTCGTACCAACGCCGGTCGCCAACGTGTCGAGATTGCCGATCACAACGGTCTGCGCGCCACGTTCCAATGCTTCGAGCGCCACGCGCACTTTCGGGATCATGCCGCCGAAAATCGTGCCGTCCGCGATCAATGACGCGGTTTGTGTCGCATTCAGCGCCGGAATCAGCGTCTTATTTTTGTCCAGCACGCCCAGCACGTTTGACAGGAAGATCAGCCGTTCCGCGCCGATGCTCCCCGCGACCGCGCCTGCGACATGATCGGCGTTGACGTTATAATTCGTCGTCGCGCCCATACAAATCGGCGCAATCACGGGCGTCCATCGGGCATTCAAGTAATCGCGCACGACTTCCGCGCGCACGCTCGTCACTACGCCCGTGAAACCCATGTCCATATCGAGATACGCTGCGAACCGCATCTTGTCCGCGCGAATCATGCCGCGATCCACACCCGACATGCCAAGCGCATCGATGCCCGCATTGACCAAAACGCGCACAAGACGCTTGTTGATCGTCCCGCACAAGACCATCTCAACCAATACCAACGACTCAGCGTCGGTCATGCGCACGCCGTCAAAATAGCGCGGCTCGATGTTCATGCGCCGCTGCATCTCGCTGATTTCTTTGCCGCCGCCATGCACAATCACAGGCGGCGCGTCTAGATTGCGGACGATCTGCGCGAATCGCTCGACATATACCGGATCGTCAAGTTCCGAGCCGCTGATTTTGATAACCGTCGTCACAGCAGCCCCATCGTCTCTGGCAGCCCGAACATCAGATTGAAACATTGAACCGCTTGACCAGACGCGCCTTTGCGCAAATTGTCGGTCACGCTGGTGATATGCAGATAACGCGCCGTGACGGACGTCAGGCTGATCGCCGCGCCGTTGGTGTGAACCACATGCTTGAGGGACGCTTGCTGTCCTGCGGGCAGGACGTTGACGAGCGGTTCGTTCGCGTAAGTTTGTTCGTAGAGGGCTTGCGCGCCGTCGCTGGAAAAGTCCGCTTTCAGTTCGACGGTGATACTCGCCATCAGCCCACGATCTACGGGCAGCAGATGCGGCGTAAAGATCAGCATCCCCGCATTGGGATCGAGCTTGGCGATTTCCTGTTCGATTTCGCCCACATGCCGATGCGTGCGCCCCGGACTATACGGCGATAGGTTGCCGAACACCTCGACAAATTGGAGATGCGGCTTGGGATCGCGCCCTGCCCCGCTGACGCCCGATTTCGCATCCACGATGATCGGGTTTCCCGGTTCGAGCCAGCCGTTTTTGAGCAGCGGCATCAATCCAAGCAGCGTGGTTGTCGGATAACAACCGGGCGCGGCAACGAGCGACTGTCCCACGATGTTGGCGCGGTTAATTTCCGGCAAGCCATAGGGGGCGGGCAGCAGTTCGGGATATGGATGATCATGGTCATACCACTGCTTATAACGTGCTGGCGTATCCAACCGAAAATCGGCGGACAAATCGATCACGCGGACGCCTGCCGCGCGCGCCGTGACTGCCATCTGCGCCGATGCGCCATGCGGGAGCGCCAGAAACACCGCCTCGACTTGATCCAGTGGCGCATCTTCCGATTTGATATAGGTCATGGACGTATGCGGGATCGGCTGTCCGGCTTGGGTGTTCGCCGTTGCAAAGACCAATTCCGCACAGGGATGATGCCGCAAGATTTCTACGGCGTCCTGTCCCGCATAACCCGATGCGCCGTACACGCCGACGCGAATCCGCTTGTCTGTCATTGGACTCCTTCTCTCGACAAGAAAAAAGCCCCAACCTCACAGGCGTGAGGTCAGGGCTGTTCGTTTCCGAATGGATTTCGACGCTGCTAACGCGAAAATCCCGCCATGACCTCATCATCATGCGGGCTACGACGGCTAGGGCGGCGAACAGCCGCCAGTTGAACATCAAGAAGCAGTGCCATCAGATTTTCGAGCTGCGTCCTAAAACACAATGATTCTAGATTAGCGGATCGGGGGTGGGTTGTCAATAATTCCATTCAACTGATTTTCGGACGCGCACATCAATTGACGCCCTCCCGACTCGGCGTTACCATCGCAGATAGGGTTTGGTTCCACCACACCCACGCAAAATGATGGATTTGTACTCAACAATGATCGAAGTTCAAAATCTGACCAAAATCTATGGTGACTACACCGCCGTCGATCACATCAGCTTCAGCGCCAAGCCGGGCGAAGTCGTCGGCTTGTTGGGTCCCAATGGCGCGGGCAAGACGACCACCATGCGCATGTTGACGGGCTTCATGCCGCCAACCGATGGACGCGCGCAGATCGCCGGACATGATATCTCGTCCGACTCGATGGAGGCGCGGCGCGCAGTCGGCTATCTGCCAGAACGTGTGCCGATTTACCCCGACATGACTGTGAGCGAATACGTCACCTTCTGGGCGCAGATGCGCGGCTTGAAGCATCCCCGCGCACAGGTGGACGCCGCGTTGAACCGCGTCCAACTCTACGACCGCCGCCGCGCCCTGATTCGCAATCTGTCGAAAGGGATGCGCCAGCGCCTCGGACTGGCACAGGCGCTCGTACACAATCCACCCGTACTGATCTTGGACGAGCCGACCATCGGCATCGACCCGCAGCAGGTGATCGAAGTGCGCGAGACGGTACGCGCGCTCGGCGCGGATCATACCGTGCTGTTCAGCACGCACATTTTGTCCGAAGTCGAACAGGTCTGCGACCGCGTGCTGATCATCAACAAAGGGCGCATCATCGCGTCGGGCAAGCCGTCGGAACTGCGCCGCCAGATCGAACCGGATGAACATCTCTATGTCGCCATCGCGGGCGCGAACCGCGCTACCGCCACAGGCATTCTGCGCGCACTGTCCGCGTTGGCGTCGGTCGAATCGTTCGGGGACGGCTTCACGGTTCGCGTCAAGCCGAACGCCGATGGGCGCGGCGCCATCTTCGATGCCGTTGTCAAAGCAGGCTGGCGTTTGTCCGAACTGCGCCCCGTCGCCGCCACGCTCGAAGATATCTTCCTCGATATCGTCGGGCGCGATGCGAAAGCGGGCGAAGGGAGGGGAGCATGACCACATGGATTGTCTGGCGGCGCGAAGTCGTCCAGTATTTCACCTCGCCGATTGCGTATCTGATCGCCGCCGCGATCTTGCTGTTGACCGGCGTCGTCTACAATCAGGATTTGCTGCGCAGCATTGGCGTAAAACCCGCCGAACCGTCGCTGATTCCGCAGGTATTCGCGTTCACGATGGTCTTTTTCGCGCCGCTGCTGACGATGCGTCTGTTTGCGGAAGAAAAACGCGAAGGCACACTCGAACTGCTGATGACCGCGCCCGCGCCTGATGGCGGCATCGTCATGGGTAAGTTTTTGGGCGCATGGACGTTCTATACTTTACTCCTCGCGCTCACTTCGCTTTACACGATCATTCTTTCCACCATCACCGCGCCCGATTACGGGCATATCATCTGCGCCTACATCGGCATTTGGCTGTACGGCGGCGCGATGCTGGCAGTCGGCATGATGTTCTCGGCGCTGACCGAAAATCAGATTGTCGCCGCGTTCTTGAGCATGATCGCGCTGATCTTGCTCTGGTTGGGCGATCAAGCGGGACAACTGATCTCGAATATCGATATCGCGCGCATCGTGCGCGGTTTGTCGCTGCAAGGGCGCTTCAACAGTTCCTTCGCCGTCGGCTTATTGCGCGCGGAAGATGTGGCGTTCTTCGCCGGGATCATCGTCGTCGTGCTGTATATTACGATCCGGCTGATCGAAGCGAATCGGTGGCGCTGATGGCACGAAATACAAAATCAAACAACATCCGTCCGCCGTTGGTGATCACGCGCGGGCAAATTGCCAACATCGCCAGCTTCATCGGCGTGGCGGCGCTGTTGGCGGGAATCGTCGGCGCGCTGTGGACAGGACGCATCGATACCCCCATCCTGATTACGCTCGGCGTCGGCGCGGCGGGGATTGTGCTGTGGGTGCTGGCGACGCCGGGCGAATTCATCGGTTTCGTGACCGGACGCAAAGTCCGTTATGGCACGTTCGCCGCGTTTTCGACATTGTTGTTGATCGCGGTCACGGCGATGGTGTTTCTATCGCTTGGACGGGCGTCGATCACGCTGGATATGACGACCAATCGGCTGTTCAGCTTGGGCGACGCTTCGAAGAACGTGATCACCCGCGTCACCCGCCCGATCCAGATCACCGGCTTCTACTCAGCGCGCAATCTGCCACAGCGCGAACTCGATGATCAATTCTTTCGGCTGTACAGCGCCGCCAACAGACTGATTACGCGCGTCTACATCGATCCCGACGAACAGCCCGCGTTGGCAGATCGCTATGGCGTAAACGACGATGGGCAGGTGTTCATCTCCTACTTGAATGACGCTGGCATAGTCGATTTCAACACGCTGGCGCGCGTCCCGTTGAGCGACCGCCAAGAGCGCGATATGACGGGCGCGATCTCGCGGCTGCTCATCGCGGGATCGATCTCGGTGTATTTCAATATGGGCTTGGGCGAACGCGATCCGCGCGACACGTCGCAAGCCGGCATCAGCGGCATCAATGGCGGAATGCGCGAAACGGGTTTCATCACGAATCTGATCTCGCTACCCGAACTTGCGGCGCAAAATGCCGATATTCCCGCCGACGCCGCCGCGTTGTTGTTCGTGCGCCCGACGATTGACATTGACGCCGCCCAAATCGCGGTCTTGGATCGCTATCTGGCGCGCGGCGGCACGCTCTTATTGCTCATTGATCCGACGTTCAACGAGACGCCGTTCATGCAATCGGGCGGCGCGTTCGATACGTATTTGCGCGCGAACTATGGACTGTATGCGCGCAATGCGATTGTCGTGGATGGCGCGGCGAGCGGACAATCGGAGTTGGATGTGATCGGCGCAAACGTCAACACCGCCACCGATATCAGTGCGCGGCTGATCCCGGTCGAAAATCCGCTGTTGTTCAGCGTGGCGCGCGCCGTTGAAGTCGATATCGACCGCGCAATCCCAGACGTTGCCAACGGGCGCTTGGTCACATCGTCCGATTTAAGCTACGGCGAGACCGATTGGGTGGCGCTCTCGCAGACCAATCAATATCAGTGGGATGAAGGGGTGGACATCGCGGGTCCCCTGACGACGGTCGCATGGGCGTCGAATCAAAGTACGGGCGCGCGAATCGTGCTGGTTGGGGACAGCGATTTCGTCAGCAATGGCGCGGTGACGATTGGCGGCAACGGCATCTTGTTCACCGATGCCATGACGTGGCTGACGAACTTCGCAGATCGGCTCGACTTCGGCACGCGCGGCTTTAGCGTCAGTTTGCCGCTGATCTTCGTCGCCTCGCAGACGCTCGATCTGATCGCCTTTGGAACCATCATCGTCATGCCCACGCTCGTCCTGCTGACGGGCTTCATCTTATGGACGCGCCGCGCGCGCCGACGGTAATATTATGCAGCGACGCCGCCCCATTGTGCCGATCTTGCTGCTGGTCTTTGCCGGACTTGCGGCGCTGTTATACATGCAGAATCAGCAGATTCTCGATACGCCGCCGCCAACGCAGATCGGCACGCTGTACCGTGTCTTTCCTGATTTAGAAGTGTTGAATATTGCAGCCCTGCAACTGATCAATCCGTCGAGCGGGCTGACGTTCACGCTTCAGCGCGATGGCGACGGCGTGTGGACGCGCCCCGATGGCGGCGCGTTGGGCGAAACCATGGGCAGCGACATCGCGCGGACGATGGCGCTGCTGCCCTACACGCGCACGCTCGATCTGCCCGCCGACGGTGATCTATCGGTGTACGGACTCGCGCCAGAGCCGTTCTTGCTCGTGCAAATGTTGTTACTCGACGGCAGCACGCACAGCGTAGCGATTGGCGATCCAGCGCGGACGAATGAAGGACATTACGCGCTGGTTGATGATCAAGATATCATGTATTTTCTACTGCCGGAGGCGGTCGCCTTCTTGATCACGCAGTTCCGCGATACACTCCAACCTATGACGCCAATCGTGGGATCGCCCTAATCGGGATTACAATTTGGAAAGATCGTATTCCTTTGGTAAAAAATGACGAAAACACGGGTAAAATTTTAATGCGAATTGCTTGACAGGATGATCGATTTAAGATACTGTATTTAATTGCATGTTGAAAAATAATCCTATCCGACTATCATTATCGTTTTGCCTCACGTTTTTTCAACCCGACCGACGTTAGTGTAACAAAACCGGATGGGATAGATTGTTTGAACAGTCCGTTCTTTATGCTCGTTTCAGGGTCAATGGTGTAAATGTAGCGTATGCTGACGACGATGATACGCAAGGAAGATGTTCGTAATCAACTGCTCGACAAGGCGCGCCGTCAAGGTGGGTTAACCTACGACGACATTATGACCGTGCTGCCGGATGCCGAACAGGATGTGTCGCTGCTTGACGATCTCATGGATGAGATGCTCGATGCAGGCGTAGAAGTGCTGTCTGCATTGGATGCCGAAGATACATTGTATGAAGCGCAAAATCCCGAACTCGAATTGGAGTTCGAACTTGATCAGGACGATGATCCCGATTTATCGTGGATGGACGACGATCTGATCGATGATGCAGGCTATCAACAAGCGCTCGACAGCGATGACGTAGTAGGGCTTTATCTGAAAGAAGCGGGACGTGTGCCGCTTTTGACCGCCGATGAAGAAGTCCAATTGGCAAAGCGCATGGAGCGCGCCCTCGAGGCGACGCGCCTGTTAGAGCGCGAAGGCGAACGGATGCCGCTGGACGACGTTTACACGATGAAAGACTATGAGTACGATGGCGAATTGGCGCAAGAGCATCTGATTCGTGCCAATGCGCGCCTCGTGATCAGCGTGGCAAAGAAATACATCGGGCGCGGCGTGCCGTTCCTCGATTTGATCCAAGAAGGCAACATTGGCTTGATCCGCGCGACCAACAAGTTCGAGTATCGGCGTGGACACAAGTTCAGCACGTATGCGACGTGGTGGATTCGCCAAGCGGTCAGCCGCGCGGTCGCCGATCAAGGGCGCACGATTCGCGTCCCAGTGCATATGGGCGATCAACTCAACCGGATGCGCCGGATTCAACTGCGCCTGACGCAAGACTTGGGGCGCGAACCGACGATGGAAGAACTCGCCGTCGGCATGGAAACGACTGCTGATAAGGTCGAGACGCTGTTGGAGATCGCGCGCCGTCCCGTCAGCTTGGAGACGCCCATCGACGACGAAGGCGACAGCACGTTTGGCGATTTTGTCGAAGATGTGAACAGCCCTGCTCCGGCGGAGGAAGTGGCGACGAATTTGCTGCACGAGCAGCTCAAGACGGCGCTGGATCGCCTGCCGAGCAGAGAAGCGCAAATCTTGCGCCTGCGTTATGGGCTGGAAGATGGGCGCGTCTATACACTGGAAGAAGTTGGACAGGCGATTGGCGTCACGCGCGAGCGCGTCCGTCAACTGGAAGCGCAAGCGTTGAACCGTCTGCGCCAGTCCTCCGCCCATGTGATCCTGCGCGATTACCTGTACGAGGAGTAGCGCGGGTGCGCGCCAACGGACTGCGGTGGATTGGGTCGCTGGCGCTGGTGGCGCTCGGCATCGTCCTCCTACTCAATAATTTCCTACTCATCAGCGGCTTCAACGTGGCAGCGTTGTCGCCGCTGATTCTCGTTGTCTTGGGTGGAGCGATCTTACTGCGCGGCGATCTGCTGCCGGGCAAGGACGCACGCACCTTCGGCATCACGCGCGGCAGCGTCGAAGCAGCGCTGTTGGAAGTCAACGCGGGCGAAATCGATGTGAATACGCGGGCGTTGGCGCGCGAAGGTCGTTTGATCGCCGGACAGTTCGCTGCCGACTCACGTCCCATGCTGACGGTACAAGATACCGTCGCCTATTTGCGCATGGAGCGCGCTGCCACACCGTGGCTGTCGTTCGCGGACTGGGAAATCGGTTTGGCGCGCGATTTGCCGTGGGGCGTCTACATCAGCACAAGCACCGGACAAGTCAATCTCGACCTGACCGGGGTCATCGTGCAGCGTGTGGTCGTCGCTACCGGACTGGGCGATATTCGCTTCGTCTGCCCGACCGAATCGCTCGACGCCGTAACACTGCGTTCCAACGTGGGCGATATTCGCGTGCTGACGCCGCCCGGCGTGCGCGCGCGCGTCACCCTCAGCGGCGGGCGCATGTTCCGCGTTCACGCTGACATGACGCGCTACGATCAACCCCAACCGGGCGTCTACGTCGCCAAAGACGGCGATCCAGCACAATCGGAGATCGCCATCGCCCTTGTTGGCGTCTTCGGTGATGCGTACCTCGCCTGAACCGACCCTATGTCTAGCCCACTTTCACAACGATTCGTCATTCGTGATGGCACAGCCGGCGATCTGCCCGCATGTGTCGCGCTCGATCACAC
This sequence comes from Anaerolineae bacterium, assembly GCA_034437055.1. Classification (GTDB taxonomy): domain Bacteria; phylum Chloroflexota; class Anaerolineae; order Aggregatilineales; family Phototrophicaceae; genus Flexifilum. The sequence goes on along the minus strand of DAOTUQ010000060.1, from coordinate 20,162 downwards.
GGTCGAAACCGATGTCGTGCTGCAAATGAAAATTTATCAGCCCGAAACCAACCAATGGGAGATCACGCTGCGCGAGGAACGCTTGCCGCGCAAAATCGAGATTGCCTTCACCGCCAACGAACGCCGCTTGCGCGCCGCACTTTCTGCCGACCAATGTTTCTTGATCGCAGCCTCGTCGACCACCGATGCCCTGCCGTCCATGCTGTTTGGCTATCTGACGCTCCGCCCCGAACCGCTCGAGGGCGTAGGCATGATCACCGATATCGTCGTGGCGCGCCCGTATCGACGGAGCGGGATTGGGGCGCGTTTGCTCAATGTCGCGCGGCGCTGGGCGAAGGAACATGACCTCACGCGGTTGATGCTGCCTGTTCAGACCAAGAACGCGCCAGGGGTGCGTTTCTGTCAAGCATCGGGCTTCAGCTTCTGCGGATTCAACGACCGTCACTACCCGAATCAAGATATCGCGGTATTCTTCACGCAGTCCGTCCGATAGCGTGAAATTCTTCGTGCGCGTGTAAAAACAACTCGTGGAAACCTTCGCCCCATCTTTGCGCGTGATCAACGAAACGTTGGCATCTGCCATCGTCGTGATCGCGTTTTCGCTGTTGTTATACAATCTGACGCGCAATCAGCAGGATCGGGTCGCGCGGACATCGGGTATCGTTCTCGGCTGCATGACGCTGGTCTACGTGATCGACGTGTTCGTAGCCCTGCAACCGGGCTTGCTCACCTATGAAGCGGCGATGCGTGTCCAGTGGATCGGTATCGCGTTCATGCCGATTGCGATGTATCACTTATCCGACGCGCTGTTGGCGACGACCGGACTGCCTTCGCGCGGGCGGCGGCGGCGCGTCATTCGCTTGCTGTATTTAATCGGCGCGATGTTTGTGCTGTTGGCGGCGTTCTCGAACGCGCTGATCCAGCCCGTGCGCGTCACCCCGCTCGAATTTCCCAGCGAGGTGGTCATCAGTCTGCGCGCCAAAGACGTGTTCCCCCTCTATGTCCTCTATGCGGCGATTGTCACGGGCGCGGCGTTCTACAATGTGCAGCGGGCGCGTGTGCGCTGTCTGGCGCGCGGTACACGGCGACGCATGGGCTATTTGCAGATCGCAATTCTGACGCCCGCCGTCGGCGTGTTTCCATTCTCGGTCTTGCTCGGCGCAGGCGAAGAATTTTCGTTTTGGGGGCTGCTGCTGGTCAACGCCGCCAATATCGTCGTGATTCTGATGCTGCTGTTCTTGGCATATCCGCTGTCGTTCTTCGGATCGCGCGTGCCAGATCGCCAAGTCAAAGCCGACTTGCTGCGCTTCATCCTGCGGGGTCCCGCGACGGCGCTGCTGGCATTGGTGACAATCACCTACACTGCGCCAGCAACGCGCATTCTCGGCTTGCCGGGCGAAGATTTCAGCGCCTTCGCGGTCGTAGCGGTCGTGCTGTTGTGGCAGTGGTTGATCCAGCTCGCCATCCCGCCGTTGGAAAAATGGTTGATCTATTCCGGCGAGGACTACGAGCGTATGAGCCAGCTACAAGGCTTGGGCGAACGCCTGTTGACGCGCGCCGATTTACTGCAATTGATCGAAGCGCAGTTGGAGGCGATCTGCGACTACTTGCGCGTGACCACAGCATTTGTGGTTTCTTTCAATGGCGTCAAAGAGACTGACGAAAGCGAAAATGGCGCGGAACTGCTGTGCATGGTCGGGGCGCTTCGTCCGGCGGTGGCGCTGCTCTACGACGAGCGCGCGACGCTAGCGGCTCAGTTTGAGGACATGATCGAGGCGACACCGCTGGCGCGTTGGGGCGGTTTTTGGCTCACGCCGCTGTACAGCCACCGCGATCAATCCACGCTGCGCGGAATTTTGGGGATTCAAGCGCGCGCCGCCGAGATCGTCTTGACGGGCGATGAACTGCCGATGCTGCATACGGCTGTCCGACGCGCCGAACAGACATTGGATGATTTGGCGCTCCAAAGCAGCATCTTCGTCGCGCTAGAGGGCTTGCTGCCGCAGATCAACTTGACGCGCACCAGCGCGGCTGACTTGGAATACAGCCCATCGCGTGCGCCCGGTCAGCCGACCAAGCCCAGTGCCGATAAAGATGCGATTGAGGACGAAGAATTATTCAAAGAACAAGTCCGCGCCGCGCTCCGGCACTTTTGGGGCGGACCCGGCTTGTCTGAAAGTCGCCTGATCGAACTCCAAATCGTCCAAGACGCGCTGGCTGAAAACGATAACAACCCGACGCGCGCCCTCCGCGCCGTCCTAACGGTCGCCATCGAGCGCCAGCGTCCCGATGGCGACCGTAAGCTGCTCAGTCCCGAATGGACGATCTATAATATTCTTGAAATGCGCTTTTTGAACAAATCGAAAGTCCGCGACGTAGCGGCGAAACTGGCGATGGGCGAATCGGACTTGTATCGCAAACAGAACGTGGCGATTGCTGCCGTCGCCGAGACTCTAATGGGGATGGAAAACGGTCGCCGCCAAGCATAACGCAGCACATTTAACGCACGACACGCGAACATGGCATATAATGAAAGCATTCGTTCGAGAGGGACGCCCGCTATGCCACCCGCCCTGGAAGAATTCATCGCGCTGATGCGCGAGACGCTCAAAGAATGGTCGGAGGACGGCGCATCACGGATCGCCGCTGCCCTCGCCTATTACGCGATCTTTTCGCTGTCGCCCCTATTGATTTTCATCGCTATCGTATTGGGTCTGGCAATTGACAGTCAGTCGGTCGAGAGCAGCATCATAGACGGTGTACAGACGACCGTCGGATCACAGGGCGCGGAGATCATGCGCTCGTTGATCGGCAACGTCAAACTCGACCGATCCAGCATCATTGGCTCGATCATCTCGATCTCGATTGTGATTTGGGGTGCGTCGAATTTGTTCTCGGAACTGCAACATGCCCTCAACAAAATTTGGGAAGTGCGCGTCCGTCCCGGCAGCCCACCTGTGAGCTTGATCATCAGCCGGGTGGAGTCGTTCGGCATTCTGGGGCTTGCCGCGTTCGGCTTGCTGGCGACGACGCTGCTCAATACCGCCGTCACCCGTTTGATCAACGGCGGCGCAAACCCCGACGCGCTGTTGGGTACGTCGCTGCTGACCGTCGGTGTGCTGCCCATTCCCGATGGCGGAGTCGCCGCGATCTTGATTCGTCCGGTGCAATTCGTGATTTCGGTCAGCATCCTCACCGGAATCATTGCGATGATTTACAAAATTCTGCCCGATGTGGTCATGCGCTGGAAAGATGTCTTGATCGGGTCAGCCTTCACCGCGTCGCTGCTGTTCATCGGGCAGTTCCTCGTTGGGCTGTACCTGTCAAACTCGAATGTCGGCTCGGTGTTCGGCGCGGCGGGGTCGCTGACCGCGATCCTCGTCTGGATTTACTATACCGCGCAAATCTTGCTGTTCGGTGCCGAATTTACCGAAGTCTGGGCGCGCAATCACGGCGTCTCGATCCGACCCAATCGCTACGCCGTCTGGGTGAACGAACTCCAAGCGCGGCTCGAATCCGAAAAAGCCAACGTCGATTTCGAGGTGATCAATGCGAGTCACGTCAAAGAGTCACAGCGCAACCAAGAAGCATGGGATCAGTTCGCCAATCGGACGAAGCGCGTTGCCCGGCGCGTCGCGGAGTCTGCCGGCGAACGCGCGCGGCGTGGGCGTTCGCGCCAGACAGGCGTCGAAGCGCGGATCGAATTGGTGGACGATGGACAGACTGGAATCGCGCTCGCGCCATCAGAGCGTCCGCTGAGCAACGAAGGGGACGACAATGTAGCGGCGGTTGCACAAACTGCACCCGCGAACGCCACGCCCACCCCCATCGCGGTGGCTCATTCGCGCATCCGTCCGCGTCCGCCGCGACGCGCGCACGCCCCCAAATCGACGTAAACAAAAACGGGCTGTACGCCCGTTTTTCATTCCGATTTCTGATTCATGCGCTTGTCGATCAAGTCTTTGAACGGGTCTTTGCCCGGCTTGATCAGCACTTCGCGCCCGCGTTCGCCCGCTTTCGCCTCGCCCACGATGCCGATTTCTTGCAATAAATCCATCATGCGCGCCGCACGCGGATAGCCGACGCCGAGCCGTCGCTGAATCAGCGACGCCGACGCTTCGCCCTCCGCGATCACCAGCTCGATGGCTTGTTCGAGCATCGGATCGGTTTCTGCCAAGAACTCGCGCCGTGTCAAGCCGCGCTCCCACGGTGGTACGCTTGACGATGCCGCCTTGCCGTCGATGATCTGCTTGCGTTCCCAATCTTTCCAATAGGCGGTCAGCGAACGCACCTCATCATCAGAGACGAAACACCCCTGAACGCGGCGCGGCGCAGCGGCATCGCCCGTCAGGAACAGCATGTCGCCCTTGCCCATCAAATTTTCCGCGCCCGTCGAGTCCAAAATCACGCGCGAGTCCGTACCGGACGTGACCGCGAACGACATGCGCGCCGGAAAGTTCGCCTTAATCAAGCCCGTGATCACATCCACGCTCGGACGCTGCGTCGCAACGACCAAGTGCATCCCGACGGCGCGCGCCATCTGTGCCAAGCGCGTGACCGTCTTTTCGGTCTCGTCGGGGTGGGTCATCATCAAGTCACCAATTTCATCGATCATGATCACAATGTACGGCAGAAATTCTTCTTTACGCCGCCGCCCTAAGCGCGAATTATAAATATCGATGTTGCGCGCCGCGTTTTCTTCCAGCATCTTGTAGCGGCGATCCATCTCGCGCGTACACCAGCGCAGCACGCCGATGATGCGTTCCTGATCCGTCTCGACGGGTCCTAACAGATGGGGCAAGCCGTTGAACCGACTGAGTTCGACCATCTTGGGGTCGAGCATGATCATCTTGACCACATCGGGCGCGTTCTCCAGCAGCAGCGCCGACGCAATCGCCGCAATCGCCACCGATTTACCCGATCCAGTGGTGCCAGCGATGAGCAGATGCGGCATGGATGCGAGGTCGATGCCGACCGGCTGCCCCGCTACATCGCGCCCCAACGGGATGAACAGCGGCGCACGTTTCTTGTCGGCTTCATCGCGGAACAGCTTGCTCTCGTAAACCGAACGGAGCGAAACCACGCTCGGATTGCGATTTGGCACTTCCACGCCGACGTAACTTTCGCCGGGAACGGGCGCTTCGATGCGCAAGCGTTTCGCGGACAGGGACAGCGCCAAATCGTTGGCGAGCGAGGCGATCTTATTCACGCGCGTGCGGCTGAAGGCGATTTCGCCATCGCTCGCCGCGCTCATCTCGCGGAACGGTTGGACGGCATACTGTGTGACGGTGGGCCCGATGCGCACATCGACCACATCGACATCGATGTCGAACTCCAAGAGCGTATTTTCGATCAGCACGACTTTCTGATTGATTTCCTGCTCATCGGGCAGATTCAATGCGATGTCGCGCAGCAAATCCATGGGCGGCAGCGTCGCCTCGCGTTTATTCGTCGTCTTTGCTTCGCGCATCCCCTCAACGGGGAAATAGCGTTTGATGCGTCCGTCGGGGCGCTCGACTAAAACGGGGCTGCCCTTGCTCTTGCGCCCTTTGATCGTGCCAATCGCGTTGAAGCTGGGCAAAGGCTGTGATTCGCGCCGCGTGAACATCGGATGCTGCGAGGCGATGGACGGTTCAGGGGCAGGCTTCGGTTCTGGCGTGCCTGTGAGCGGCAGAGACGCCGTGACCGAGGTTGGAAGCGGGAGCAACTGCGCGTCGGTTTCGTTCCATTCGGGTGTGTGCGCGCCGGGTCGCTGCGACGGCGGGAGCCGCGTTGGATCGACGCGCACGCGCAGCATCGAGAACATTTTCACGCGCTGTTGTGCCAGCGTCGATGGCGCGCCGATGGCGGGCGTCCCCGCGTCCGTGACCATCTGCGACACCGCGGTCAGCGCCTCGTCCATGCGATTGGCGGTCGTTACTGCCCGCGGACGGCGTGGACGCTGATTGCCAACCGCGAACGCCGCAAATCCGCGTTCGATGCTGCTGAGCCAGCGCCCGACCTTGCGCCGATCCACGCCGACGAACACCGCCGCGCTAATCGCCAACAGGAGGCTGTACAGCGCCACCGACACCGACGATCCCAACAACCATGTCACACTTGAACTGAGCGCCCATCCCGCTTGCCCACCCCCGCGTCCGATGCGCGCCAAGGTGCGCAGTTCCGGGTCGGGGACAAGCAAATGCAGCAGCGCCAGAATCGACAGGAAGCCAATCTCGATGGCGAGGATACGCCGTGTCGGAAATTTAATTTCGATGCCCAGTTTAGGCAGCAAAATCAGCACGCCAAGCGCGAAAATGCCGAAGCAAACGAGCGTACTGCCGTAGCCGAACGCCAGCGCCAGCGCGCCCGACCACGCCAACGAGATTGCCGCGTCGGACGACAAATTGAGCAGGGACAGCAGCGAGACGATGCCGAACACAATCAACACGATGGCGACGATTTCATCCGCCCACGGCGGAATCACATCGAAGATCGAGTCCCAAAATTCGGGCTTGACCGTGTACCGCTCGACCGGATTGGGCGGCGGCGGGGGGACGGCTTTCGTCGGCACGGCGGCGCGCGAAATCCGTCCGGTCGTCGGGCTGTTCGCTTTGCCATTCGACGCTCCGCTGGACGGGGCTTTAACGGTTGGTTTTTCTGGTGTTTTCGCCATCAACTCGTGTCAGGCTCATTCGACGGTGCGCAAACTCAACCCAAGCCGCCGCACGCGCCCGTCGATGCTCAAAATCCGGGCGACTACGCTTTGCCCTTCCGATACGACGTTGCGCGGATGCAAGAAATGCCCTTCCGCCAATTCCGAAACGTGGATCAGCCCTTCCAAGCCCGCTTCGATGCGTGCGAACGCGCCGAAATCGACGACGTTGGTGACGACGCCGGTCACGAATTGTCCGATCTGATAGCGTTGGCTGACCGTCTCCCACGGATCGGGGTGCATCCGCTTGAGACTGAGCGCAATGCGCCCTGCGTCACGGTTGACCTCCAAAACGCAGACCTCGACGTGAACGCCGCGCTTGAGGATGTCCGCCGGATGACCAACGCGCCCCCAACTCAGTTCGCTGATATGAATCAGCCCCTCTAGGCTGCCAAGATCGATGAACGCGCCGAAGTCGCAGAGATTGGTGACGATCCCGCCGATCACATCACCCGCACTCAGCCGCGCCAACAAATCTGCGCGCTCGCCCGGTTGAGCGCGGGCGGCACGTTCCGATAGAATCAGCCGATTGTGTTCTTGGCTCAGCTCGATTACACGCAAGCGAAGCGTTTGCCCAACGCGGCTGTTCAATCCGCCACTGCGACGCGGATCACCCCCATTAAAATTGGGCGAAACGCCCGCCGCACCCTCGACCAATTGACTGGTCGGGACGAATCCGCGCAAGCTGCGCCATGCAACCAGCAGCCCGCCGCGATTGTAACCGACGACCAACAGTTCTGCCGTCTCGTCATCGTGCATCATGCGCTGGATTTCGTCCCAGTCCGACTGAAGTTCGACGGTTTCGATGAGTGCGGCATCATGATAGGCGAAGGAGGGGCGGCTGATGGGCGACACGCTGCCGATGCTGCTGTCGGACGCAGCGGGTTCAGCATATTCACCCTCGCGCAGCAATGCCGCCCAATACCCTTCATCGACTGACGGGGGCGGCGGCGTGGAATCCCACCGCTGTGGATTGGCGGTCATGGTCGTTATCCCTCGAACAATACCAATAAACGTCTATTTGCACTGACCATACGAATAGATGCAGTATAGCGTCAGCGCCGATTTTCGACAAGCGAGGGAGTAGAGCGCTGTGCAACCGGCAAGAAACAACTGGTATCGATTACGCGACTGGACGAATCACATCGGAACCATCCATTGTCGGTCGATTGACCAGCTTCGAGACTTCATATGCCGCCATGTCGCTGGGATCGTAGGGGCGCATCAACGCACGCAGTGGATCGGCGGGGACATCGCCCGATTGCAACCACAACGCATAATCGGCGGGATCGAGAATCACAGGCATACGGTCATGAATCGGCTGCATGAAGGTGTTGGCTTCGGTCGTCAAGATCGTTAAGGTACGCATTTCATCGCCCTGCGCGCTGTGCCAAATCTCCCACAAGCCCGCCAAGCCGAACAGCGGCGCGCTCTTGAGATGGATGAACATCGGCGTTTTCCCATCTTCGCGCGCTTGCCATTCAAAGAAGCCGCTGGCAGGGATGATGCAGCGCCGCCGCTTGAACGCCGCCCGAAACGCGGGCTTGTCTGCCGCCGTCTCGGAGCGCGCATTGATCATCTTGCTGGCGCTGGAGGCATCTTTCGACCACGATGGGATCAAGCCCCAACGCAGAACGGTCAAGTCGTGCGGAGCATCATTGGTGATCACCGGCAAATACTGCGTCGGCGCGATGTTATAGCGCGGCGCGACAGCAGGCAGCGAAGCAAGTTGGAACGTTTGTTGCAACAGATCCGGTTCTACAACGAGGGCAAAACGACCACACATCGCACTATCTCCGACGAGTTCTATTCGGCGCTCTGCCCATCTCTGCGATTTGACGCACCATCGCCAGCGCCGCAACTGCGACAGTGATTAACTCTGATGTTTGCACGCGGTTGCCCGCATCGCCACGCTTCAAGTCTTCTTCGTGGGCGCGCGCATAAAAATACGCCCCTACCAACCCATAGATTGCGCCTGCCGCGATACCCAGCAAGTACACGCGCGGGCGGGGATAAGTTTTAGCGTTGTTGCGTTGGATCATGAGGAGATTCGCCTTTCGTTTGTGGCTGATCCGATGGCGTGGAACGCGCTGGACGGTCAAAGAGGCTAAACAGTGCCTTATCCAGCGGCGCGAAGAACAAATTGAACTGGATGGATCGCTTCGCCCACCCTTCTGCCGCACGCTGTGTGCTGTGCATGGTGTTGGCGGACACGGTGTTGACCTTTGCCAGCGCATTGGCGGTGATGCGGTGCGCGCGCTGCACGTTGAACACGACGATCATCAAGCCCAGATACAGCGGCAGCAAACAGACCGCCGCCGGACACAAAATCAACAGCGTCAGCAGGAAGTTGGCGATGAGATTCGCTTGCGCGCCGCGCGGGAGCAACCCCGCCACGACCGCCGTCCCGATCAAGCCGAGCAGCGCGATCAGAAAAATGCGCGTCAACGTGCGCCGTTCTGCGCGTCCACTCGTCCGCGCATCGGCGGAAGTCGGGATAGTTGTCAAGCCATTAAACTCCGTTTATCAATTCGCCAGTTTAGCGCATCCGTTTTTGTTTTGCCAATCCCACTCGGACTATCTTCGCATACGCCCAAAATCGATACGTTCGTGTACAATGGCGGCGGAATGCACGGGATTGCGCTGAAACAAAGGTGTATGATTTCTGAACTTCATAACGCGCACGAAACAGCGTCGAACCCTCGATGAAAGATAGGACTAAACTCGATGCGAATTCGCATTGAAGGACGCCGCCCGCTCAACGGCGTCTATCGTCCAGCGGGCAACCCCAACGCGGCGCAAGCCTTGATTGCGGCGGCGCTCATGACCGAAGCACCCGTCACGCTGCGCAACATGCCACGCACGCGCACGACGGACGCGATGCTCGCGGCGGCAGCCTCATTGGGCGCCGTGATCAACGAACATGATGACGCGATCACAATTCAGACCGCGCAGTTGACGCGGCGCGTCCTGACGCAAGCCGAAACCGATGTGTCAGTCGGCGCGATCTTGTTCATCGCACCGCTGTTGATCCGCCGTCAGCATGTCCGCCTTGAACTCGATATGCCGCTCAGTCGCATCCGCACGCATTTGGAGGCGCTGCGCGATCTCGGCATCGATGTGGTGATCAACGGGAACGCTGTCGAATTCAAAGTTGCGGGGTGGGAACGCAAGACAATCTTGTTGACCCAAGCCAGCGTGACCGCGACGGCGCTGGTCATGATGTTGGCGGTGCGCTTGGGGCGCGAGACGACGATCTACAACGCGGCGTGCGAACCGCACGTCCAGCAGTTAGCGGATGCGCTCAACACCATGATGGGGACGAATGGCGCGCGCATCGAGGGAATTGGGTCGAACGTGCTGCGCATTTACGGCGCGTCTGAACTCGGCGGCGCGGACGTGACGATTTGCACCGATCACATCGAAGCCGCCAGCATTGCCGCGATGGCAGCCATGACGGGCGGACGAGCGCAAATCGAGGGCGTGCGCCCGGCGGATATGGGCTTGATCGCCAAGATTTTCTGGCGGCTTGGCGTGCAATTGGATATCGACGAAGGCGGCATCTTCGTTCCGCGCCACGACGCACTGACCGTCTCCAACCGCGATGAAGATGTCGATGCATCCATCGAATCCGCGCCGTGGCCCGGCTTCCCGTCGGATTTAGTGGCGGTGGCGACGGTCATAGCGACGCAAGCGCGCGGCACGTCGCTGATCCACGAGAAAATGTTCAACAATCGGCTGTTGTTTGTCGATAAACTCAAGGCGATGGGCGCGCAAATCGTACTGTGTGATCCGCATCGCGCGATTGTCGTTGGGCAAACGCCATTGCGCGGCGTCTATATGGATTCGCCGGACGTGCGCGCGGGACTCGGCATGATCGCGGCGGCACTGGTGGCGGACGGCGTTTCGACCATCGATAACGCGCAAGCCGTCGATCACACCTTCGCGGGCGCGTTGGGCAAACTGCGCGCGCTAAACGCTGGAATCGAATTGGTATGAGTGTGCAAGCCCCACCCATGCAGACGCTCATTGTAGACGGCATGAGTATCGCCCACGCCGTCGCCGCGCCCGTCGGAACGCCGCAGGCAGCGCCAATCTTGATGCTGCACGGGTGGGGCGCGCACAGCGGCTTGATGTGGGCGGCGGCGGCGGGACTTGCGGCGCACGGTTGGCAGTCGTACATCCCGGATTTACCCGGCTTCGGCGGCACGCCCGCGCCGTTGACGGCATGGAGCGTCTACGATTACGCCAATTTCGTGCTTCATTATATGGATGCGCTCGGTGTAGATCGTGTCCACCTGATCGGACACTCGTTCGGCGGGCGCTTGGCGCTGATTTTGGGCGCACGGCACGCGGATCGGATCGAAAAAGTGGCGCTCTCCGACAGCGCGGGCGTCCCGCCGAAACGCTCACAGCGCATGAACGTGCGCTTATCGGCGTATAAAGCTGTGCGCACTGGGTTGCAGCGCATCGGCGCGCGCAGCCTGTCGGATCGCTTGCAAGCGTGGTACAGCGCGCGCTACGGCTCGGCGGATTATCGCGCGGCGGCGGGCGTGATGCGCGAAACCTTCGTCCGCGTCGTCAACGAGAATCTGCTCCCGCTGGCAGCGCAGGTCGCGCGCCCAACGCTGCTATTCTGGGGCGATCAAGATGCCGATACGCCGCTGTGGATGGGGCAAATGCTGGAAAAAACGATCCCCGACGCGGGCTTGATCGTGTTTGCAGGCGCGGGACATTACGCTTACTTGGAACGCTCATCAGAATTTGTGCGCATCGTCGATCATTTCTTCAAAGCGGAGGCACGTTGAACGGCTGGATCGTCCTCATCTTGGTCATCTGGATCGGCGGCGCGTTGATGCGCGTCTATCGCCAAGCGCGCTTCTACCAGATCGAAGAATACATGAGCGCCCGCTATGCGCGTTGGATCGCCGCCGAACGAACGCGCAGCTTACCGACGCGCGCGACCGTGGGCTGGTTCATTGGCTCTGCCATGCTGCTGATCTTGACCGAAGCGCCGGACAGCTTCATGCCGGGCGTGATCGGCATTGTATCGGCGTTGATCGCGGTCTATCCGCCCGATGAAGGCGAAATCAAAAAGGTATTCCGCCCGACGCCGCGCGCCAAGCGGCTGTTGGGTGCAGCGGTCGTACTGACCATCGCGGCAGGACTCGCGGCATTCGTTGGGGTGAGCCGTGTCGGGCTAGAGGGCGATTTCCTGTATATCTTCACCGCCGCCGTCGGGTTCGGGCTGTTCATCTGCGCGCCGCTGTGGCTGATCGTCGGCAATCTCATCATGACGCCCGTCGAAGCCGCGTTCCGGCGGCGTTTCATCGCGTCCGCGCGGCGCGTACTGGCTGAGGCACATCCGGTCGTCATCGGAATCACGGGCAGCTATGGCAAGACCAGCACCAAGAGCTATCTCGCGCACATCTTGAACGGACGCTATCGCGCCTACCCCACCCCGAAAAGCTACAATACGCTGATGGGCGTGAGCATGGCGATCAACAACGATTTGGCGAACGACCACAGCATCGATTATTTCATCGCGGAGATGGGCGCGTACATTCCCGGCGAAATCGCGCGCTTGTGCGATCTGACACAGCCGCTCATTGGCATCATCGTCGAGGTGGGACCCCAACATTTGGAACGTTTCGGCTCGCTCGAAAATGTCGCCATTGCCAAATACGAGCTGATCAAGGCGCTCCCGCCCGATGGCGTTGGCGTGTTCAATTGGGACAATCCGTATGTACGCGCGATGCTGGAACGCGGCTATCCCCAAACGCGCATCGGCATCAGCCGCAGCATCGATCCGGCGTCCATCACCAACGGCGTGCCGCGCTATGTGGCGACGGATGTATCCGAGTCGCTTGATGGCTTGCGCTTCACCGTCACTGACACACAAACGCGCGAAAGCGTCGCATTCGTCACGCCGCTGTTAGGCGTCCACAACGTGACCAATCTGCTGCTGACTGCCGCCGCCGCCGTCCACGAGGGGATGAGTCTGCGCGAAATTGCGGCGCGCGTCCGCACGCTCCAGCCCGCCGAAAGCCGGCTCGTGCGCCAAGTCGCACCGAACGGAATCACGATTTTGAACGATGCCTACAGCGCCAACCCTGTCGGGATTATCAGCGCGCTCCAGACGCTTGCGCTGCATCAGACCGGACGGCGGCTGTTGATCACGCCGGGCATGGTCGAACTGGGCGATCTGATGGAGTCGGAAAATCGCAAGTTGGGCGAACTCGCCGCGCGCCACGCCACCGATGTGATCCTTGTCGGAACGAAGCAAGCGCCGCCGATCCACGCCGGATTGATGGCGGCGGGCTTTCCGGCAGAGCGGGCGCAGACCGTCGAGACATTGGGCGAGGCGGTCGAGTGGTACCAGCGCAACTTAGGGGCAGGCGATACCGTATTATTCTTGAACGATCTCCCAGATACCTACACCTCTTGAGGGGGTGAGCGATGGATTTACTTCAAGGCGGCTTGACGGTCGCCGCCGTTGTGCTGATGATCATCGTGTTTTTCTTGTCATTCCTGCCGGTCATATCGGGTCCCCTGATGCTGTGGGGCGTCGCGCTCGTCTACGGCATTTTGACGGGCTTCGCCGTACTGACGCCGCCCGCGATGATCGTGATCACCGTGTTGATGGTGATGGGTGTGACTGCCGATTATTGGCTGCCGCTGGTCGGCGTTAAGACGGAAGGCGCGTCGTGCGGCGTGATTTTCGGCACGATCATCGGTGGGCTGATCGGCACCTTCGCCCTGCCGATCCCGTTGGTTGGGACGCTCGTCGGCTCGATTGCCGGCGCGGTCTTGATGCAGTTAATGTACGTTGGAAACACGCGCGATCTGCTGAAAGCGGGTCAGTTCGCGGTCAGAACGTATTTCATCGGCATGGCGCTCGAATTCGTCTTTAACGCGGCGATTATGTTGGTCTTTTTCGTCGTCGTCATCGCTTGAGAGGAAATAGTGTGAGCGCAAATCGTCAGACGGTTGTCGGGGTGATCTTCGGGGGGCGCAGCGTCGAACACGATGTTTCGGTCGTGACCGGACACCAAGTCATGCGCGCCTTCGACCCGGCGCGCTACCGCGTCATCCCGATCTACATTGACCGCGACGGACGCTGGTTCACGGGCTTGGCGCTCAACGATTTAAAAACATTCCAGACCGATGTAGCGAGCCTCGCGGGTGTGCAATCGTGCATCCTTTCGCCTGCTGTGCAGCATCATGGCTTGATCGTCGAACCGGGCAAGGGCAAGCTGTTCGCCAAGACCGAGATCGTCAAGCTCGATGTGGTGTTCCCGGCGATTCACGGCTCGCACGGCGAAGATGGCACGCTGCAAGGCTTGCTCGAACTCGCGGATATTCCGTATGTAGGCTGCGGCGTATTGGCATCGGCAGTCGCCAACGACAAGATGCTGACCAAAAGTGTGATGAAGGCGAACGGCATTCCGGTTGTGGACGCCATCGCGTTCACGCGCCACGATTGGGAACAAAAACCGGAAGCGATCTTGGCGGAGATCGCCGCCGCGCTGGAGTTTCCAGTATTCATCAAGCCGATCACGTTAGGATCGAGCATTGGCATCGGACGCGCGACTGACGAGACGATGCTGCGCGCGTATATCGATGTGGCGACGAACTTGGATCGGCGCGTGTTAGTCGAAAGCGGCGTGGGTGACAGCATCGAGATCAACTGCGCCGTCATAGGCGACGACCGCGACTTGCAAGCGTCAGTCTTGGAGCAACCGCTCGGTTGGGCGGACTTTTTGAGCTACGAGGACAAATATCTGCGCGGGGACGAGGGCATGAAAAGCGCCCAACGGCTGCTGCCCGCGCCGATCTCGCCCGAACTGACTGCGACGATTCAAGCGATGACGTTGGCGGCATTCCGCGCCATCGACGGACGCGGGACGGCGCGGCTCGATTTCCTCGTGCGCCCCGACAAAGGCGAAATTTATCTCAACGAGATCAACACCATGCCGGGTTCAGTAGCATTCTATCTATGGCAGCACATGGGCATGACGCCCGGCGCGGTCGTGGATCGCTTGGTGGTGGTGGCGCGCGCTGCGGCTGCGGACAAGCGGCGCAATACCTACAATTACAAGACCAACCTGATCGCGCTGACAGCGGCGCGCGGATTGAAAGGGATGAAGGGCACGAAATCGGCAGTCAAGCCGCGCGGTTAAAGGCAGTTCGGTGTAGAATGAAAATGTTGGGCGGCTGATGCGCCCACGCTTGTGCAGCGTCCCACACGGGATTGAAACCTTATCTGGAGTCCGATAGTGCGTTCACGCTTGTGGTTACTCGGTATTGGAATGCTGATGAGCATCTTCGTCGGCGCGTGCGATGGCTTGCAGGTTGCCGCTATCCCAACAGCCACGCTGCCCGGCTTGGTCGTGCCGACGCGCGCCACCCCGACACCGACCAATACAGATATCCCCTCGCCCACCCCGACAGTGACGCCCACCGAAACACCGACGCCGACTCCAACCGATACGCCAACACCGACGCCGACCCCAATCCCAAGCGATACCCCTAGCCCAACGGTGACACCGACGAATACCGATCTTCCGACCCCTACCCCGACCAACACCGCCCTATCGCTGATCGCGCTCCCCGTAGATCGCATTCCCTTCGAGGAAGCGACTGCCTACTTGAGCGCCGAAATCGTGGCGACGTTGGCGCTCGACACGCCGATTAACACGACGATTGATGAGCAGTATCCTGCCGTCTTGTTCAGTTTCAATGGCGGCGTCGGTGATGTAATCAGCCTGACCATGACCGCACAAGACGATTTGCTGCCATTTCTGCTCGTGCTGGACTCGAAGGGGCGGGAATTGGCGCGCCACGATACGAATCAGGGGGACGAAGCCCGCGCGCTGATTCGTGGGCTGCGGCTGCCAGAGACAGGCGAATACATCGTCGTCGCCACGCGCCTTGGGCAGCAGTTCGGCACGACGACAGGCAATTTCGAGATCGCGTTGAGCAAAAGTCCGACGGACGCGCCGCCGTCGGGCATCTTCGCTCAAGCGTTGACCTACGAGGCGCTCCAATCAGGGACGATCACCGACGCAGAGCGCGCCCAAACCTACACGTTTCGCGGCGCGGCAGGCGACACCATCAGCGTCCAGATGTCCGCTACGACGGGCGATCTCGATACGCGCGTCTTCCTCATGGACAATCTAGGCAATACTCTGATCAGCAACGACGATGATCTGTTCAACAACACCTTCGACTCGTTCATCGCGGGCTATATCTTGCCCAAAAGCGGCTATTACACCCTCGTTGCCACACGCTTTGAACCGAGCGATATACCGACCACAAGCGGGGACTATCGCATCAAACTGACTTTGGACGCGCCGTCGAGCGATCCTCTGCATCCGCTTTATGCCGTACTCGACCTGATCGATTCGACGACACTGCGCGATGATGGTCGGTTCTTCGCCAATTACAGTGCGGGTGACATGCTGTTTGAGGGACGTCAGCTTAGTTTGCAAACGTTGTTGACCTTCTATCTGCCGCCGTTGGGTGATGAGGTCAATGTGCGCACGGCGACGTTAGAACTCGCGCCCTGTTTGGGCTTCAACGAAGGTTTCGACACGCTCAACGATCTATCTATCTACAGCGATAATTTCGGCGAACTCATATCCGGACGCAACTTCACGAGCTTATTTCCCGGCGGGCGCTTGTTGGCGACTCAGCCAGCTTGCGACCCGCTCGATGTAACAGCGTTCATTCAAGCCGCCTATGCCGATGCCCAACCCAACATTCAATTCCGATTGGCGTTTCGCAACCCCACCGCCAACAACGCCGGCGACGAGGTGCGCTTTACCCCACGATTATTATTAGAGCGTGAATCGTAACCGTTGGGAAAGCCGCCAAGCTGTGATATCATCCGCACAGTGAAGCAGATCGACGAGGGCGAGACGTGCCATACCAATCCGGCAGCAGTCGGCGCAACAACGTACAACTCGGAGTCGGTCAATCGATCTGGGCAGGGACACCGCCGCCCGCGATTCCAGAGCGCGTACTTGACGGGATCCCCGGCTTTCTTGCGTGGGTGGCACTGTTGTGCTGTATTGTCGCCGCCGTCGCTTTCCCCAATACCATGCTGATGATCGCCGTCGTGGTTGGCGGCTATAACGCCGTGCGCTTTCTCACATCGGGCGTCGCCAATGTGATCGGCTTGGCAAAAGTCCGCCGTTGGGAAAAACTCGATTGGTGCGAGGAATATAAACTGCGCGCGGGCGCGGGATCGTTGGCGTGGGACGATGTGATGCACGTCGTACTGATCCCCAATTATAAAGAACCCTTGGGCGTCCTGAGCAAAACGCTGGAAACGCTCGCGCGCCAATATGAAGCCGACAAGAGCATCGTGATTGTGCTGGCGATGGAAGCGGCGGAAGATGGCTGCGTCGAGAAGGCGCGCGATCTGCAAGCGCGGTTCGCGGCGCGGTTCGCGCATTTGTTTTACACCGTCCATCCGCGCGGCTTGCCCGGCGAAATGCAGTGTAAATCTGCCAATCAAGCATGGGCGGCGCGCTGGGTGAAGCGTAAACTGGTCGATGAACTCGGTTACAATCTCGATCACATCGTTGTCACGACAATGGACGCCGATACGTTGTGGCATCGCAATCACTTTTTCGCGCTCACCTGCTTGTTCGCCACCAACCCTGACCGCTACCTGCGCTTCTGGCAAGCGCCGATCCGTTATCACGGCAACATCTGGGAGATTAACCCGCTTTTGCGCATCGTCAACGCCTATTCGACGGCGTTTGAGTTGGCGTATCTCGCTGCGCCGTGGGGTTTGGCGCTACCGATGTCGTCGTATTCGCTCAGTTTTCGCTTGCTCGACGCCTGCGGCTATTGGGATGCCGATGTGATCGCGGACGAATGGCATATGTTCATCAAGTCGTTCTTCGCGCGCAACGCCGAGATCAAGCTCGAACGGGTGTTCCTCCCCTTCTTGGCGCAAGCCACCACGGGCGACACGCTGATCGATGCGATGCGCAACCGCTACCTACAAACGTTGCGCCATGCGTGGGGCAGCAAAGAAGTCGGCTACACCGTCGCCAAGATGCTGGAGCATCCCGAAATCGACCTCCGACGTTCGGGACGGCTGCTGCTGCGCATCTCGCAAGATATTTTAATGGCGGGACCCGGCTGGATCATCCTCACGGTGGGATCGCAGCTCCCACTTGTCCTGAATCCGCAACTGCTGACGGAAATGGTCGAACAGGGTTGGAATCATCCGCTGTTCGCCGCGCTGCAAATTGCGTTCGTGATTGTGACGGTGTTGGGGATGGTGTTCTGGGTGCAAGATGTGATTGTGCGCCCGCCGCGCACGACCCGCGCCACGCTGTTGGAACGTTTCTATACCCTAATCAGTTTTCCGCTGCTGCCCGTGCTAACACTGATTTTCGTCGCCATTCCCACGCTGCAAGCGCAAACGCGGCTGTTGATCGGGATGCCGCTGCAATTCCAAGTCACGAAGAAAAAATGACGGATATACAGCATCCCCACCGCCGACTATAATTAAAATACTCTATTCCGAAGGCAATACCCCGATGAAAGAACGTGTACATAAGCTGCTGGCGGAGGCGAACATCGGTTCGCGCCGCGCGGCAGAGGAAATGATCGAGCAGGGGCGCGTCCGCGTCAACGGTGCGGTCATCAAGCTCGGTGACAAAGCCGACAAAGCCACCGATGTGATCGAAGTCGATGGATCGCGCGTCAACTTTGATACGACACCCAAGCGCTACATCGCGCTCTACAAGCCGATGCAAACGTTGTCCACCACCCAGCCGCACAGCGACGATGAGCGCGATACGATCTTCGATTTCGTGCCGTTCAAGGACGAGCGCCTGTTTTCGATTGGACGCCTCGATGCGGACAGCGAAGGCTTGATCGTGCTGACCAACGACGGCGATTTGGCAGAACGCTTATCCCATCCGCGCTTCCGACATACCAAAACCTATCGCGTCACCGTGATCGGGCTGCCCACAGCCGACACCATCGAACGCTGGCAGCACGGCATCGAACTCGAAGACGGCTTGACCGCGCCCTGTTCGGTCAAAATCAGCAAGGGCAACCCGCGTGAAACGGTCTTGCGCATCACCATGACCGAAGGCAAGAAGCGCCAGATCCGCCGCGTCGCTTTGGCGCTTGGACACCCTGTGCGCCGCCTGATCCGCACGCACATCGGCATGTTGAGCGGCGAAACCATGAGTCCGGGCGAATGGCGCGAACTGGATCGCAACGAAGTCGAGGCGCTGCAAACGCCGATGCCCGACATCAAGACGCTGCGCGGGATGCTTGCCGGCGACATGAACAGCGGACGCAGCGCGCCATTTCGTCCACGCCAGTATCAATCGAAATCGGACGAGCGCCCGCGCCGCCCCGCTGGAGATCGTCCACGTACCGTGCGCCCTGCTGGTGATCGTCCGCCGCGCCGCGAGGGTGGCTATCGTCCACGTCAAGACAGTGGCGAAGCACGTCCAGATGGCGACGCCCCAACATGGCGCAAAGGCGCGGATGATGTGATTCAGTCATGGGGAGCGGGTAATGACACGCCGGGCGAACGCGCGCGCCGGGAAGCACGCGAGGCGCGCGGGGATCGTCCACGTCGTGAGGGCGAATCATCGGGTGACTCGCGTCCGCCGCGCCGCGAAGGATCATCGGATCGCCCCTATCGCCCGCGTACTGATGGTGACTCACGTCCGCCGCGCCGCGAAGGATCATCGGATCGCCCGTATCGTCCGCGTACCGATGGTGACTCACGTCCGCCGCCGCGCCGCGAAGGATCGTCAGATCGCCCGTATCGTCCGCGTACTGATGGCGATTCGCGCCCGCCGCGCCGCGATGGTGACTCACGTCCGCCGCCGCGCCGCGAAGGATCATCGGATCGCCCCTATCGCCCGCGTACTGATGGTGACTCACGTCCGCCGCGCCGCGATGGTGACTCACGTCCCCCACCGCGCCGTGATGGAGATTCACGCCCGCCGCGCCGCGATGGAGATTCACGCCCGCCGCCGCGCCGCGATGGTGACTCACGTCCGCCGCGCCGCGATGGAGATTCACGCCCGCCGCCGCGCCGCGATGGTGACTCACGTCCGCCGCCGCGCCGTGATGGTGACTCGCGCCCGCCGCGCCGCGATGGTGACTCACGTCCGCCGCCGCGCCGTGATGGTGACTCGCGCCCGCCGCGCCGCGAAGGATCATCGGATCGTCCGTATCGTCCGCGTACTGATGGTGACTCACGTCCGCCGCGCCGTGATGGTGACTCGCGCCCGCCGCGCCGCGAAGGATCATCGGATCGTCCGTATCGTCCGCGTACTGATGGTGACTCGCGCCCGCCCCGTCGTGACGGTGACTCACGTCCGCCGCGCCGCGAAGGATCATCGGATCGCCCCTATCGCCCGCGTACTGATGGTGACTCGCGTCCGCCGCGCCGCGATGGTGACTCACGTCC
>DAOTUQ010000059.1:0-12013 GCA_034437055.1 Anaerolineae bacterium | reverse complement strand
AAAATGATGAACCAAATCATAGGCTACTTCCATTTTCATTTCCCCTTGATTTTCTCTGCCCTTGTTTCTTTTCTTTATTCTCCCACAATTCTATCTCATGCGTCCGCCCTTGGGTTGGGAGGTGAGGTGAACGGTTTAGAACCTATCCGAAACTCAGGTTATATTAGGCGGGCTGCAAAAAACTGCGCCCAGAATGTCAGGATGAAGCCCGCGCCATAGTCGGGATAGTGCGCCGCCAATGCCGCCGTGATATCGTCCGCCGTTGCTCCCGTCCGCGCTCATGCGCCTGATGCAGTCGCACGATTTACAAATCGTCGGCGTCAGATGGTGGGGTGTCGGGCAGCACGCCGACGTAACGCGCGCGCGGGCGGATCAGTGTGTCGGCGCTGTACTGCTCGATGGCGTGCGCGATCCAGCCCGCCGAACGCCCCAACGCGAACAACGCAAACGGCGCATCTTTGGGCAGCCCCAGCATGAATCCCAACAGCGCCAGCGCGAAATCGATGTTTGGCTCATGATCGGTCAGTTCGCGCGCCACGTCGATCACCGTGCGTCCGAATGCAAGAGTCGGGGAGTCGGGAAACGTCGCCGCCAAGAGCTTGAGCAGTTGCGCCGCGCGCGGGTCGCCGTCGGGATACAACCGATGCCCGAAACCGTGCAGATGTTCACCGCGGCGCAAGCGTTCCAACAGCAGCGAACGCACATCGAACAATGACGCAGTGTGCCGTTCCACATTGCAATCGCGCGCCAGATCGTTCAGCAGTGCCGCTGTGCGCAGGGTTGCGCCGCCATGCTTGCCGCCGCTCAACGTCGCCAAGCCTGCCGTCACCACCATATACAACGTTGCGCCCGTCGATGCCGCCACGCGCGCCGCGAATGATGAGGCGTTCAATTCGTGATCCGCGCACAGAATCAGCGCCGCGTCGATCAGAGGAGCGGCGTGCGCCGGATCGGCACACCATCGCGCCGCCACCTGTGCCGCAATCCGGTCATTCGACAGCGCAGCGACGAGCGCATACGTCATAGCAGACACCATGCGTCCGCCCTGCACCGCGAGATGCGCCGGATCAAGATCGAAGGCACGCGCATCGAGATCGTTCATCTGGGTCAGCGTGACGATCAACCGTCCGAGCAGCGTGAGCGTATCGGATGACACCCGCCGCGCGCGTTCGACCATCCGAATCGCCTCCGATGGCGGATCGAATGACACGGCATCATGCATATTCCCCGTCCATAACAGCGCCGCTACCCGCTCAAACGTCTCGGTTTGCGCAAGTTGTATTGCATCTTGACCTCGATAGTACAATCTTTGATTCTGAATCAAGGTTAGTGATGATTCGAGAACAGGTCTTCCCCAATTTAATGCATACATTGCCGCTTTGTCAGGTTTACGATAAATTTCCTTCTTCCTCAACAATCGTTCTACATCTTCGTAATAATAGCGATGTATGCGAGTTTTTGCTCCTAAATCTTCGGAACGAATTAAACCACGACTGACATAAGCATATAAAGTCAGGGTTGATACGCCAAGTAGCAGCGCAGCTTCTTTTGCAGTCAAATAGCGAGGATTTTTCATAATACCATCCGGGTAGTTGATTTATTAATAAAGATTGCATTATATTCTACTCGATCTTATGATAAGGGTCAAATCCAAACCCTAGTGGAGACAAAATTATGCTCACCATGACTGACCCGCCCGAACCCGATTACATCCCTAGCGCGTTCCCGCGCGACTCGTTCCCGCGCTACGTCTGGACAGCGCCGCCAGCGCTGCCCGCGTCGGCGTGGCTGACTGAGACGACCCACCGTGACGGACAGCAAGGCGGACTGCCGCTAACCACAGCGCAGAGTCTGCGCATCTACGATATCTTGTGCGCGTTCACGCGCGCCTCCAGTGCGATCCGCCAAGCCGAATTTTTCGTCTACCGCGAGAGCGACCGCGCCGCACTCGAAGGCGCGTTGGAACGCTGGCACACGGGAGCGCCCATCGAGCCGACGACGTGGATTCGCGCGTCGGTGAAAGATGTGGCGCTGATCAAGGCGTTGGGCGTCCGCGAGACGGGAATGCTGGCGTCGGCATCGGATTATCACACGTTCCACAAGTTCAAGCCGGGCGGGCGCGTGCAAGCGGCGCAAACGTATCTCGACGCTGTGCAAATGACGCTCGACGCGGGCATCCGTCCGCGCTTGCATCTCGAAGACGCAACGCGCGCGCCGATGGATTTCATGCTGCCGTTCGTGGATGCCGTTCTGAAAATGGCTGCGCCGTTTGGCGACGCGCTGCGTCCGAAAATCCGCGTCTGCGATACGATGGGGTTGGGGCTGCCGTATGAGGATGTGGAAGCGCCGCGCAGCGTGCCGCGCCTGATCCGCGCGCTGTTGGACGCGGGCTTTCGCTCAGAAGATTTGGAGTTCCATCCGCACAACGATACCGGGCTGGTCGTCGCCAACTGCCTCGCAGCGGTGCGCGCGGGCTGTGCCGTGATCAACGGGACGTGTTTGGGCAAAGGCGAACGCACGGGCAACGCGCCATTGGAACAAGTCGCGCTACACCTGATCGGCATGGGCTATTTCGCGGACGCGCCGCCAGATTTCACCGCACTCAACGATTTGGTTGACGTATATGCGGACATGAATGAGCCGATCCCGCCGAAGTATCCCCTGTACGGTCGGGACGCGCATCGCACGCGCGCAGGCGTCCACGCCGACGGGCTGAACAAATTTTGGTGGATGTACGCCCCATTCGATGTACCGCGCTTGCTCGGTCGCGCGCTCGAAGTGTCGCTGACGAAAGACAGCGGGCTTGGCGGGCTGATCTTCCTGATTCGGCAGCATCTCGGCTTCGATCTGGCAAAGGACGATCCAGCACTGGCGCAGATTTATGCGTGGATGATGGCGCAATTCGACGCGGGGCGGCAGACGAGCATCGAATGGGAAGAGATCGCGCTGCGCGTGGAGGCGACGCTAGGGGAGCGCGTGTAGCGATCACGGGATGGCGGCGCGTGGTCACTGGCGTGTCGCCGGATCGATTTCTGCTACAACGGAGCGTGAAATGAAAGGAATCAAGCTGGAAATGGTCGAGCTGACAATCCGGCTGCCGAAAGCCGTACTTGACCGCGCTGAAGCGGTTGGCTTCAGCCTAGAAAAAGGGCGCACCTGTTGAGTGATTGGGTTGAAACGCAGATAGAGCGCCGCAAAGCCTTAAACAGTTAGCGGAGCAAGTGCGCGCGTTGCCTGATGAACTCAAGCTAACGCCAGACGAAATTGATGACGAAAATGGGGTATGAAAGGACGATCCATACCCCACAAACCACACCTTAATTCAGCGCCGGCGCGTAGTCGATCTCCGTCAGCGTCGCTTGAATGCCCGCCCATGTTGCGGGCGCGTCCCACTGCACGGTCACAATCTTCGAGTCTTTATCGCCCGCTACCGTCACCACGCCCGGCTGCTGGCTCAGTTCGTTGACAATCGTGCGTACACAGCCGTCACAACCAATATTCGGCACGCTGAACGTTTTAGTCTGCATCGATATCGCTCCCGAATACATCAATCTCTTGCTTTGACGCGCTGACGACCGCAAATCTTATGTTGCCCCCGCGATCCGCGCCACTCCCCACGCCGCATGATCGCAGACGAGCGCGCTGGCATCGTGCGTCAGCGCGGACAATGCCGAAATGAACACGGAAGCGCGGCTGTTTCCGGCGGCAATGCACGCATTCCGCACGAGTCGATCCCGTCCGATCCGTTCCAGCGGCGATCCGGCGAAGCGCGCTCGAAAGCCCTCATCATCCAGCGCCAGCAAATCGATCAGCGGTGGCGCGGCGCGATCCAGATCGACGGGACGCAGCGCCTCGACTGACGCGCCCAGCGCGAACCGCTGAAACGGACACACATCTTGGCACACATCGCAGCCAAAGACCCAATTGCCCATGCGTGGACGCAGTTCGGGATCAATCGCGTCTTTGTGTTCGATGGTCAAATAGCTGATGCAGCGGCGCGCGTCCAGCACATGCGGCGCAGGGAACGCATCCGTCGGACACGCATTCAGACAGCGCGTACACGAGCCGCACATTGTCTCACGCATGGGCGCGTCATATTCATCGAACTCAGCGGTTGTCAGTACGACGCCGAGAAAGAATTGACTGCCCGCGCGCGGGTGGATCAGCATCGTATTCTTGCCAATGAAGCCGAGTCCGGCGGCTTGCGCATGACTGCGCTCCAAGATCGCGCCCGTATCGACGTAGACTTTGTGCGCGCCATCGGTCAGCATCCCCGCCAGCGCACTTAAGCGCGGCGCGATCCAGTCGTGATAATCGACGCCCCACGCATACGCCGCGATCCGTCCGCGCGTGGGATCGCCCAAAATCGCGGCGGGGATCGATGCGCCGTAATGCAGACCGACAACGACCAGCGATTGCACGCCGGGCAGAATCACATCGAGATCGCGCCGCCGCGCGACGCGATCTGGGCGCGCCATATAACCCATCGTCCCGTGCATCTGCGCATCGATCCAGCGCAAATACGCATCGAGGCGCGGCGACGGCACAGCGCGCACAATACCCACGAGGTCGAAGCCGAGGGCGAGGGCACTCGCTTTCATGGTATCGGCGCTGAAGTTCAAAATAGGTCTACTCCGGTACTCGATGGCGCTCTATGGACAGGATTATAATGCAGTATCGCAGCGCGCACGGAGAAACAACCCACCATGTCCAACACCCCCGACGACGTGAAAAACCACGTCAACGAACGCTTCAGTCAATACGCCGCCAACTACGTCAACAGCGACACCCACGCGAAGGGTCACGATCTAGATCGGCTGCTCGAAGTCGTCGCGCCGCAAACTGATTGGCTGGCGCTCGATGTGGCGACGGGCGGCGGGCATACTGCGCTCAAGTTCGCGCCGCATGTGCATACGATGGTCGCGTCGGATTTCTCGAAGGCGATGCTGGCAGAAGCACAAGCGTTCATCCGCGCACAGGGCGCACATAATGTGATTTACACCGAAGCCGACGCCGAAAAGCTGCCATTCGCAGACAATACATTCGATCTGGTGACATGCCGCGTCGCCGCGCATCACTTCCCGGATACGTTCGCCTTCGTGCGCGAGTCGGCGCGCGTGCTGAAGCCGGGCGGCGTGCTGGCGATTCAGGATCACCTGCTGCCGGAGGATAAAAAGGACGCCGAATATATCGAGGCGTTCGAGACGCTGCGCGATCCATCGCATCATCGCGCTTTCAACGAGTACGAATGGCGTGGGCTGCTGCTCGACGCCGATCTGAACGTTGAACACGTCGAACGCTTGGCACGCGCTGCCAAAATGCTGCCATGGGCGGAACGCCAAGGCTGCACGCCAGAGGTGATCGAGCGGCTGCATGTGCTGATGGTGCAAGCGTCGGACAGTGTGAAAGCATGGCACAACATGACGTGCGTCGGGACGGACGACGCGATGTTCGATCATGTGTATGTGCTGATCACGGGACGGAAGGCGTAAGACTTAACGGGGGTGTTCAAATCGAACACCCTTTTTACATAGAATTAATTATATTTTTAGTTCCTTCTTCTAAAAACCTTATTAAAATCTCTTTTCCCAACGCTGCTGGCTTTTTACCTTTACGTCGTGCCATTTCTGAGAAACGATCTTTTAAATCCACTGTCCCAAAGTCGATTCTCAGGATCGAAGGGTTGTAGTTACCCAATTTTACAGCCCATCATTCGTCGAGTTCAAAGGATTCAGAGTCCACTTTTTTAAGTTGCGCGATATATACAGCATTACTGATTCGAATCTTTCGTAATTCACAATCGTTGTTTACTCGCACACGCATCTTTTCGCCCAAATCTTTTCGCGCTTCATCATGGGGAACATTTTCATACCGCTCCAAAAATCGTCTTTCAAGATATGTATTCCCATATTGAGTCAAATCGCTCAGTAGCTTGATCATCATTCATCAGTTTACGCTCGTCAGAATCATCACCAAATATTCTGTTGTTAATCATTTTTAAGGTGATATATCTTGATTTTCGACCGAGTAACTTGTATTTTCGTTTTTACCTCTTTTTATTCACTAAACATACGTTTCAGGATCGACGATGATCAATCCAATCGTGCTGGCAACCGAAAGTAACCGTTGATCGGCGCAAACGAACGTGAGGGCGGGTAACCCACGATTGACAAGCGCATCATTCGACTCCGCAGCAGTGGACAACTGAATGGAGTCGTAAGCGCGCAAAAGGTGATTTTCGAGTAAGTCCTTCGCACGGTCTACAATCGTCGGGCTGAGGTCGATCACAACATATTGCGCTCGAAAATGTAAGTCGAGCAGCGTCCGAACTGCCGACGCCGCCTTTGTGGGAAACAGTCCAGCGCGTTTCCGGGCAGAAACCGCCGAAATGACCTCAACTGATGTGATTTGTGCCACAATAATATCGTTGTTCGCACTCGTCGCCAGAATCGAACGCACCCACCGCGTGCCTTTTTCTGGAATATATCGTTTGACCAGTGCGCTCGTATCAAAAAAGTAGGCGCTCATCGTCCATCAAGGCGTTCTTGAATGACCTGTTCCGACAACGATGTTTTTGGATAGGCGCTTAGTTCAGCTTCGATAAGCTGCATCAACTCATCTTCATCGATATTTTCGTCAACGCGCGCTTGCGCTACCACCATATGACTCAGCGCATCCCGAACCGAATTGATTTCAGGCACGATCATGACGGCGACCCGTTGCCCTTGCGCTAAATTAACCGGATCAAGCAGACGAAGTTGTCCGTCTTCATAGATTGCATGAATGGGAAGCGCCATGAGATACCCTTAAACAAGGTAAACATCATCTGAATTATACTCGAAATTACCAGTGCTGGTACGCGCGCCAGCACCCCTATAAATCGGGATCAGAGCGGCTGCATGTGCTAATCACGGGGTGGAAAGCGTAAGACTTAACAGGGGTGTTCAAATCGAACGCCCCTTCTCCCTGAGGCAGAAGGGGAGCAAGGTGCATAACACGCTCACCGGCGCGGCACGCGCGCCAGTGCCGCGCACACGACCTCGTAATTGCTCGTCCCCCAGCGCGCCGCGATATCATCGGCGCTAATCGTCGTGTCGCCCTGCCGCCCCATCAGCACGACTTCATCGCCAATCGCCACATCGGGGATATGATCGACGCGGATGATCGTCTTTTCCATGCTGATCCGTCCGACGACGGGTGCGATCTGCCCCTTCACCAACACGCTTGGCGTCGCGTGGGGCGCGCGCCGAAAGCCATCGGCAAAACCAATCGGGATGACGGCGACGCGCTCTTGTTTGGTCGTGCGATACGTGTTGCCATAGCCGACCGCGTGTCCGGGTGGCAGCGTCTTGATACTGGCAATCGTCGTTTTCCATGTCATCGCCGCTTCAAAGCCCGACGCAAGCGGCACCGTCTCCGACGGCTTCAGCCCATAGAGTGCCAAGCCGACGCGCACGGCGTTGAAGTGGGCATCGGGATATGCCAGCGCCGCCGCGCTGTTCGCTGCGTGAATATACTTGAACGTATATTGCGCCGCGCGAAGTGGAGTCAGCACGCTGCGAAACACGCGCAGTTGTTCTTGAACGTAGCTGGGGTCTTCATCGGCGGTCGAGAAATGCGTGTAGATGCCCTCGACATGGATGTTCTTCAAGTTGCGCAAATGCCGGAAAAATCCGACCGTCTCGCTTGATAAGAACCCCAACCGTCCCATACCCGTGTCGATCTTGACGTGCGCGCGCAAGATGCCGCCCGCGTCGCGCGCTGCGCGGTCAAAGGCGCGCGCCAAATCGAGATCGTAAAGCGTGACCGTGATATTCTGGCGCACCGCTTGGCGGATCGCGTGTTCGGGCGTATAGCTCATGACCAAGATTGGCGGTTCGATACCCGCATCGCGCAGTTCCATCGCCTCTTGGACATTGGCGACCGCCAGAAACTCAGCACCGTTGAGCAGTGCCGTCCGCGCGACCGCGACCGCGCCGTGTCCATAGGCATCGGCTTTTACAACCGCGAACAGCGTCACCGCATCCCCAACAATACGCTTGATTGCCCGCACATTGCCCGCGATAGCATCGAGATCGATCTCGATCCAACTGGGGCGCGTCGGGCGCGTCAGCAGCGCTGCATCAGTCAGCCGCTCGGCGCGCGGCAGCATCGTCTTGTCGCTCGCATCGACCAACAGCGCGCGCGTCACCCACTCCATGCGCGCGGCAGCACCGCCCTTGATCAGTACGATGTCGTTATCAGACAGCGATTCGCCGGATTTTAGCAGCGCAATCGTATCTTGCGGACTGTAGGTGATTTGCACCTGCTTGCGCCCCATGCCCTGATCGAGCGCGGCACGCCCCGCTGCCGCTGCCTCTGTTCCCTCCGCGATCAGCACATCGACGAACGCCGCCGCGCGCTGTCCGACTTGGCGATGTCCGCGCTGACTGTGTTCGCCCAAGTGATCCATGTCGCCCAAGACGAAGATCGCACGTTGTCCACTGTCGCAAACGGCTTGCAACCAATCAAGCGCGTCAAGCGTCGATTGTGGATCGGCGTCGGCACTTTCGTCCACGATCAGCGCGCCGTTGATGCCATTGAACGAGTTCATGCAGCCGGGCAGCGATTGAATGTCGGTCAGCGCCTTGAGTCCGTCCGCCAGCGGCACCCCGAAATGCTCGCCCACCGCCAACCCGATCAGCGCCCCGATCAACGCTTGCTTGCCCAACAGCGGCGTCCAACGCCCAACAAAGCGCTGTCCCGCATAGCGCACATCGAAACCTGTGCGCGTCGCGCTCAAGACGACGTTGTACGCCAGCATATCCGCGCCGAACCCATCGATGCCCACTGTTGTCAGCGGCGCGCGGCATTTACGTGCGAACTCGCGGGCGCGGTCGTCGTCATAATTCAGGACAGCCAATCCCGTGGGCGTCAGCGCTTCGATGAGATGCGCGTATTCCTCCGCAAGCTGCTCCGGCGTATCGAACAACTCGGTACGCGCCTCGCCCAAGCGCGAAATGACGCCGACTTGGGGCGCAACCATGCTCACCAGCGCCGCCATCTCGCCCGGACGATTCGCCTTGAGTTCCAAGATCGCCATTTTGTGTTCCGGCGTGATCTTCGCCAGCGCCAATGGAATCGCCAGCGCATCCGCGACCTCAACGGACGGCAAAATTGCGCTGACATCCGTTGAGGTGGCTTTCAGCACGTTATGGCGCGCCGCCAGCACATGCCCAATCGCCTCAACGACCGAACGCGCACCCGATGAAGCGCACACGCCGATGACCGTCGTTCCGTATTTACGGAGGACATGCTGCGCCCAACTGCGCAGCGCCGCGCCCGACTCTTTGACCAAAATGACAGACACGCCCGTCGTGTCGAAGTCTGGCGGATGCGTACATAACAATCCCCCAACGCGACGTTCGACCGCCTCCGCCATTTGCGCATGCGTATCACCACTATCCGTCTTGATGCCGACGAACAGATCGTTCTCTTTCGCCCGACGCGCATCGAAGCAGAAATCGCTGAACAACTGCGCGCTCGGTTCACCAAACAACTGTCCGTTTCCGGCGTCCAACAAATCGTAGAGGCTGATCATCGGTACATGCGCCCGTCTAGAGTCTCGATGGAATATCTGATAAAATCGTTCCTTATGTCATTCTATTTTGAGATCGTCAAAAAGCAAGCGGACGAGAGCAGCGTCCCCATTCATCGCGCCCGCGCGGGCATCTTCCACACCCCGCACGGCGATATTCTCACGCCCGTATTCGCGCCCGTCGGCACCCAAGCGACGGTCAAAGCCGTGCTGCCCCGCGATCTTGTCGATGTTGGGGCATCGCTCGTCCTCGCCAACACGTATCATCTGCATTTGCGTCCCGGCGACGATCTCGTGCGCGAGATGGGCGGACTGCATCGCTTCATGAACTGGTCACAACCGATCTTAACCGATTCCGGCGGCTTTCAGGTGTTCAGCCTCACGCAGATAAACAAGATTGACGAGGATGGTGTGACCTTCCGCAGCCATCTCGATGGCAGCAAACACCGTTTGACGCCCGAAAGCGCGATGGCGATCCAAGAAAATTTGGGCGCGGACATCATGATGTGCTTCGATCAGTGTCCGCCGCCAACCGACCGCGCGATTGTCGAAAAAGCGGTCGAGCGCACCAGCCGATGGGCGGCGCGCTGTCGTGCTGCGCACCCCGATGATACGACGCAGGCATTGTTCGGCATCCAGCAGGGCGGCGTCTTTGCGGATTTGCGCGCGCGTTCCAGCGCCGATCTGCTTGAGATTGGCTTTCCCGGTTATGCCGTTGGCGGACTGGCAGTGGGCGAGAGCAAGGCGGAGATGATCAACACGCTCGATAGCTGCGTGCCGCTGCTCCCCGCCGACAAGCCGCGCTACCTGATGGGCGTTGGCGCGCCTGACGACCTCGCCAACGCAATTCTGCGCGGGATCGACATTTTCGACTGTGTGCTGCCCACGCGCATTGCTCGACATGGCGCGGTATTCACCCCGACTGGCACCGTCAACATCGGCAGACTCCAATTCGCGCGCGACGACCGACCCATCGACGACGAATGCGATTGTCTGTGCTGTCAAACCGCCAGCCGTGCCTATCTACGCCACCTCGTCAAGGCGAAAGAACTGTTGGCGCACACGCTGTTGAGCATTCATAATATCCGATTTTTGATTCGTCATGTCGAAAAGATGCGCCAAGCTATTCTTGACGGTAATCTAGAAGCGTATGTGAGTTCGTTTCTAGAACGATATTTGCAATCCACGTAAGGATGATTGCCGTCTCGTATGTTGGGGACGCTGACCGGTCGATTCGCGGTGAAAATG
Source organism: Anaerolineae bacterium (assembly GCA_034437055.1). Taxonomy (GTDB): domain Bacteria; phylum Chloroflexota; class Anaerolineae; order Aggregatilineales; family Phototrophicaceae; genus Flexifilum. The sequence goes on along the minus strand of DAOTUQ010000059.1, from coordinate 1,188 downwards.
ATCGCGCTCAAGTCCATCGATTTGAGCGTCATTGCCCCGCGCCTTGTCTCCAGCGTGCGCGGCGTGGCATCGTGGCAATCGTTCGCCCGTGTCATGACCCGCACGACCCGCACGATTCGACACAGCGGGCGGTCATTGATCGTTGTGGCATTTACGCTGGTTGGATGTAGCAATCAGCTTGTGCCGGCTGCCACACCGACCACGCCAACGACCACGCTGCGCATTTATGCCACGACGCCCGCGATCCCATTGATGGATGATCTCACAACCGCCTACGCCGCCGTCAATCCTGCTGTGCGCTTTGAAGTTGCCAGCGGCAGCTACGATGCGATGATCGAACGGGTGGAACGCGGTGATGCGCCTTATTTTTTCAGCAATCATCTACCCGTGGATGCCGAGTCGCGCGGGCTGTGGGCTGCACCCGTTGGACAAGATGGCATCGCCGTGATCGTCCATCCCGACAATCCCATCCATGAATTAACGAGCGAACAACTCCGCGATGTTTTTCAAGGGCGGATCGCCAATTGGAACGCGCTCGGCGGGGCGGACGCGGAAATCACGGTCTTCAGCCGTGAGGATGGTGCTGGCACGCGCGCCGAGTTCGAGAGCCTGATCATGGGCGAACGACGCACCACACGCAGCGCCCAGATCGCGCCGTCCAGCGCCGCGATGCGCCTGAGCGTGGCGCGCACAGTGAACGGCATTGGCTATGTGTCGATGAGTTATTTGGATGAGACCGTGCGCGCGCTGTCGATTGATGGGATCGATCCGACGCTGGCGAACGTGACCGAGAATGCCTATCCACTCCGTTCAACCCTGTTCATTGTCGGACGGCGTGAACCGGAGACGAATTATCGCGCCTTCATCGCTTGGGTACAGAGTCCAGCGGGGCAAGCGGTCGTTGCGCGGCATTATGCGCCGCTGAACTAGAGCGTGTCTGCAAACTCGATTTTTCGCTTGTTTTGTTCGACCTCACCCCGCTGCGCTGCGCTTTGCTCCCCCGCTCCACGCTGTGGAAAGGGGGTTGGGGGGTGAGGTGAACGGTTTAGCGCCGATCCAAAACTCAGGTTCAGTGAATCACGGATTGTTGCTTTAGCCCTCATCCCTTGCCTGAGCAGAGGAAACATTTTCAGGAACCTCACCCCCTAGCCCCCTCTCCACTGCGTGGAGAGGGGGAAGACGATGGGG
>DAOTUQ010000058.1:0-4164 GCA_034437055.1 Anaerolineae bacterium | reverse complement strand
GGTGCAGCCGATTCAGGCGTGCCAGCACATAGATCGTGAGGTTGAAGGCGATGCCCGTGATGAGCGCAAACAGCGCGTAAGGGGTCGGGTTGAACAGCCCCAGCACACGAATGATCAGTTGCAGCAGGAAAATGAGCGCGCCCGCCAACAGCATTGACGCTTGACTGGTCATGGCACGGTGACGATGAATGTCGTCGATAGGGACAAGCGGTTCCGTAGCGCGCCCCCACAGCGTTCTAGCGTGTGCGATTATCCGTGGCAGCAAAGTAAAGTTCGGGTTCATAATGCGTGATTGTCTCAGATGTGAAATAATGCTCTTTCTACATTATATGACGTTGAGGAACAATTGATGATTGCGATTGGTTTGATGATCGAAGGTCAATTTAAGCTGACATGGGAACGCTGGCGGCGCATCCTCGATGTGGCAGAAAACGCCGGCTTTCAATGCGTTTTTCGCTCCGACCATTACAGCGAATCGCAGCCGCCCGATCACGAATCGCTCGAAACATGGGTGTCACTGACGTATGCCGCCACCTATACCCAACGCATCGAGTTTGGGACGCTGGTCTGCCCGACGACGTTTCGGCATCCGGCGCTGACGGCGCGCATGGGCGCGCAAGTCGATGATCTCAGCGGTGGGCGGCTGACTTTGGGCTTGGGGACGGGCTGGAACGAGCGCGAACACAAGCAGTTCGGCATTCCGTTCTACGATTTCAGCACGCGCTTCGAGATGCTGGAGGACGCGCTGGAGGTCACGACGCGGCTGTTCGACAGCGATACGCCGGTGAGCTATACGGGCAAGCATTACACGCTTGACGGCGCGATCCTGCTTCCGCGTCCGGCGCGGCGCACGCCCATCTTGATCGGTGGCAACGGCATGAACAAGACGCTGCCGCTCGTCGCGCGCTTCGCGGATGAATGGAATGGCGTGTATATTTCACCCGCCGATTACAAGGGGCGCATCGACCGCCTGAACGAATTGCTGGACGCGGCGGGGCGTGCGCGCACGGCGGTCAAACGTTCGCTCATGACGCGGCTGATCTACAGCGATGACGCGAACGTTGTCACGGCTAAACTGGGCAAGGGAAGCGCCGACATGGTGATTGCCGGATCAGCGGCGCAAGTGGTGGATCGCATCGGCGCCTATGCCGAAGCGGGCGTCGAGCGGTTCATGCTGCAATGGCTCGATGTGGACGATATCGACCCGTTAGAGCGGTTCGCGCGTGAGGTACTGCCGCAGGTGAAGTAGCCCGCTGGCGATAGCGCAGCGACAACGCAATTTTTAAAAGACACCCTCACTCCCCGACCCCCGCTCCACATCGAGAGGGGGCTGCAGGGGACGTAAAGACGTATCGACCTATGCAAGTGCCGTTCGTATCACCGTGCGTAGCAGCACGTTTGCACCCGCGATCACCACGTCCCATTCGCTGAATTCGCTCGGATGATGACTGATGCCGCCCACCGACGGGATGAAGATCATCCCGCACGGGATCATCTGGCTCAAGATTTGCGCGCTGTGTCCCGCGTAGCTGATCAAACGTCGATGCGTACAGCCCAGTTCATCGCACGCATCTTCAAAGGCGCGGATCGTGCCGTCCGTCATTTGCGCAGCGGGCATGTGGGTCACGGTGGCGACCGTCGGCGGCGTGTCCAAGCCGGTGGAAGCGGCACACTGCTGCGCAATCGCCGTGATTTCGCGTTCCATTTCCGCCATGATCCGTTCATCGACATGCCGCAGTTCTACCACCAAGCGCGCTTCCGCCGGAATCACGTTGAACACGCCCGGCTTGACCTGAATATCGCCACAGTTGAAGATGCCATCACCGAAGCGTTCGCGGATCAAGTCGTGCGCGCGGGTGATGAACAGCGCCGCCCCCCGCAGGGCATCGCGCCGCTTGTACATATCGGTCGTGCCGGAGTGTCCCGCTTGCCCATAGAAGGCGATATCGTAGCGTTTGCGCCCGACGATGCCGGTCACGACGCCAATATCGATTTTTTCGCGTTCGAGCCGCTGCCCCTGCTCGATGTGCAGTTCGAGATAGCCGCACAGGGTCGCCGGATCGCGCCGCGCATTGAGCAGCATACGCGGATTGATCACGCCCGCGCGCCGCAGCGCCGCTACGAACTGCCCGTTGTGGGCGATGAACTCGGTCACGTCGCGCATCTCGAAGTTGCCCGCGAACGCGCGACAGCCGAACAGCGACTTCCAACAGCCCTCATCGTCCGTAAAGTCAATCACTTCGACATCGACCGGCAGCCGCACGCCGGACTCGCGGATCGTGCGCAGCACTTCTAAGCCCGCCAACACGCCAATCGAGCCATCGTAGCGCCCACCATCCGGCACGCTGTCCAAGTGTGACCCGATCAGCAGCGTTTTCGCGCCCGGCACATTGCACGGCAAGACGCCGGACAAATTGGCGGCATCGTCATCGCGGATCAGCAGCCCGGCGCTGTCGATTTTGTCCGCGAACCACGCGCGCGCCTGGATGTCGTCTGGCGACAGCGCGAGTCGATTGATCCCGCCCTCGTCGGTCGCGCCAATCGTCGCTAGATCGTCAAAGTCAGCGCGCAGCCGATCTGAATTGATTTTTAATTCGGGAATGACGATAGGGATAAGCTGCAAGGTTGCGCGTCTCCGTCGGGGGAATGGATTGAACCTTAAGATTGCATCCATTATAGTGAAATGTTTCCAAACGGCTATCATATTTTGATGAGAAGTTGCCAACCTTACGATCTGAGGCGTGAGGCGTCCTCATCGACGCCCCATATCCACCCCGTTAAGCAATCCGAGACGCGGAGTCGTCATTGATCCGCCGCCGGTGGCTTTGAGCCGCTGGCGGATGGCGAAAACGCTTAACCTGTTACAATTCGCGCGCGGCGAACGCCGCCGTTTCGGGCGTGGTTTCTTGCGCATGTGAGCCAGATGCCAGCGCCGCAAGAATGGCAATGAGCAGCACAAAGACGAGACCGCGTTTCATCGTGATTTTTCTCCAGATTAAAGTGCGTCAAGAAAGTTCTTAAAGCAACCTCACCCCTAAATCCCCTCTCCACACAGTGGCTGAGGGGAGGACATGTTTGGTTTTCTCCCTGATTCACCTCACCCCCCAGCCCCCTCTCCACTGCGTGGAGAGGGGGAGTTTCCGCCTTGTGTTCCCCCTCTCCACTGCGTGGTTCACGACACGACACTTTTGAGGGTGGATTAAGGGCTTAACAAATGGGAGTTTATCGGTCATCCTTGTTGTCACCAAACAAATGAGGAATGACCGATGAACTCACCTTTACTATACCAGTGGGAAGCCCAGTTGAGCCAGCGCTTTCCCACCCTCGGACGCTGGCAAGTGTGGACGTTAGCCCTGTTCAGCTATGGGGTGATTAGTGCCAAGAGCTGCTGCCTGATCGAAGTGGGAAAAAGCATCACCGGACGCGCCGAGGCGAGTAGCATGGAACGGCGGTTGCAGCGCTGGCTCGCCAATGGACGCCTCGATCTGTCGCGCCTCATCAGGGCGTGGGTGCAGTGGGTCGCCCAGTTATGGGGCAACGCGCCGTTACTCCTCTTGGTGGATGAAACGAAACTGAGTACGCATGTCAGTGTGATGATGGTTGGGATAGCGTACCACGCCTGCGCGATCCCCTTAATCTGGCGCGCATATGACCCCGATGACTACCCCGAAGAAGGACAGGTCAAGCTGTTGCTGGGACTGCTTGACCAGTTACGCCGGCTTCTGCCGCCCTCGGCGCGGATGCTGTTGCTGGCGGATCGCGGTTTAGGCACTTCACCCGAGTGGCAGCAGCGCTTAAGTGCCAGCGGGTACGACTATTTACTGCGCGTGCAACGCTCCACACGCGTGCGCTTGCCGGGACAGAAACCCCAACCCCTGCGCCGCTTGGTCGGTTATGGACAGCGCTGGACGGGGCGGGTCGAAGTCTTCAAGAAAGCGGGTTGGCAGTGGAAATGGGTCTATCTCCTCTGGGAGGTGGGCTATGCTGAACCGTGGTGTCTGTTCAGCAACCAAGCCGACCTCCCGCCGACCCTCTATGCGTTCCGCTTTCATCACGAAGCCAGTTTCCGCGATTTGAAGCGCGACGGCTTTCAATGGCAGCGTTCCCGCGTTTGGAAACCCGCCCACACCGAACGCTTGCTCTTGGTCCTCGCCTGCGCTTCCC
>DAOTUQ010000057.1:0-97060 GCA_034437055.1 Anaerolineae bacterium | reverse complement strand
CGCGGGTCGTCCATGTCGCCAAAACACGCTTCCAGACTTGCGAACGGCTGCTCGTTCATCGCTCACCCTTTTTGGGCAGCGATTATCCCTCTCCACTCATTTTGATGCGATAGCGCTGGGTTCCCACATCAGCGCTAGCGGTTCGTTGAACCGGATAGCGAACCGAATGCGGTACTCGCTCACGCCACATGCCAGAGCGAATCGTTCCATACGTAACCTGAGTTTCGGATAGGTATTTTGCGTGACTTTAGGGTTCACCTCACCCCCCAACCCCCTCTCCACGCAGTGGAGAGGGGATTTAGGGGTGAGGTGAAGCTATCCGAAACTCAGGTTACGTATAGGAATCTGTCGTTCCAATTGAATGGTTCCTATTATCTCGCCGGCAAATCCCCGATCACAATCACCGCATATTCCCCCGACGTGCTGCGATTGAAGGTCGTGAATTGGAAGGTCACTGGCAGCGTATCGCCCGACGCGATCTGCATCCCCGCGTCGAAACGATCCCCGATGTAGCGCATCCCATCCGCTAAACTGACGCCCGCGCCGACGAACGGTGGCATCGACTCGCAGCCCTGTCCGCCCGATGCGCGGCGTCCGGCATCATCGCAGCCCGTCTCGGTTCGATACAAGCGCATGTAAGGGTCGAGCCGCGCCGCTGCTGCACTGACCATATAGACTGACAGTGGATTGCTGCTCAGTCCAGCGCGGGGCGCGCGCCGGATGTTCAGCTCGTCGGTGTCTGGCGGCTGTGGCGCGCCGCCTGCGGTTGTCGCGGGGACTTGCGCGATATACAGCCCGCCCACCAGCACGACGAACCGTCCGCTTGAACTGTCCCGCGCGCCAATCGTCAGCACGACTTCGCCGTCGGCGACGCTGGCGGGGATCGCCAAACTCGCGGATGTGTCGGCAGTGTCCGCGCTGATCGCGCGCGGCGGCTCACCGGGCAGGGTCAGCACATCCCCGACAGCGGGCGCGGCGCTGCATCCTTCTGCGCCACCCACATCATAGCGGTAGCGGATGATCGGGCGCACGCCATCCACGCCATACGCGCGGACGAACAGCGCGCGTTCCGCATCGGGATACAGCCGAAGCGTGACCGCCGCCGTCACGGTTTCGCCGTCACATTCAAACGTCACATCTTGATAGAGCGGATCGCGGGTCGGTGGCGGATTGAGCCAATCAATTTGCAGCACATAATCGCCCGCTGTCGCCCCGCTCTCGTTGCCGACGCGCGTAGCGACGATCACATAATCGCCATCCTCGGGCAGGCTGAAGCGCAAGGTGGCTTCGCCGTTCGGCGCGGCATCGCCCGTCGCTTCATTGCTGCGCGCGATGATATCGCCGCCCGCGTCTAAGAGTCCGATCAGCGGCGCGAGTCCGTTCACGCCCGTCATGCGGATATAGATGATATCGCCCGCGCGCCCAACGAAGCGCCACCAATCGAAAAAGCGCACGCCATCAATCGACTCGCTGACCGGAACGCCGAACGTGATATCGCTCGCGCGTGTAAAATCGACCTGTGCAGACGCGGACGCTGCAATCAAGCAAGACAGCGCGAACATCAAAACGCACAAAGGACGCAAAGGAAAAAGGTTTTTCGTCTTTTCTTCGCGTTCTTTTCGTCTTTGTGTTTCCATTTCGAGGGTGCAGCGCATCATTTTTCGCTCCTATTGCGTTATCGCCACCGTTTCGCGCCCGGCTGCCGGGCTGACCAGTTGTGCCATGTCCACTGTTCGCGCAGCGTCACGCGCCGCGCCGTCCCTTCAGCCCGCCGCTTGCGCCCGTACAAGCGCAGACGGGGGACGATGTGTGCGATCAATTTCAGCCCGAAGCGCGGCGTCAGCAGCAGGCGCGCTGCCAGATGCGCGAGCAGCATCGGAAGGACGCCTGTCCACAGCGTCAATGGATCGGCGTTCTTGATCGCGCTCAAATAGCGGTTGCCGATCACGAAATGATTGTACGGCGTATTCGATGAACTACCGCGATGATATGCGACTGCCGCCGGGACGTAGAAACATGCCCAACCGCGCCGTCGTGCGCGCCAATCGAGATCGGTATCTTCAGCATACAGAAAGATATCGGGGTCGAAGCCACCGGTCTGCGCCACCATCCGCCCGCTGTAGAGCGCCGCCGCGCCGGATGCGCCGAACACCGCGCGCGCCTGATTGAACGCGGGCGCGTCCGCCATGCCGTGACCGATATTGAAGGTGTAGCCCGTGCGCGTGATCGCGTGTCCGGCGCTGTAAATAAGATTGGTGCGCGTCCCATCGTCGGTCTTGGACAGCAGTTTGCCGACGGCACTCCCAACACCACTATCGAGATTGCCGTCGTTTAATGCCGCGACCAGCCGCGCGAGATAATCCGGCGCGAGTTCGACATCGGGGTTCAGACACAGATACGCCCCATCGGGCGGCACATCCCGAATCAGTTGGTTGTGCGCGCGCCCAAAGCCGACATTTTCGGTGTTGGCGATCAGCTCGATATCCGGCGCGTGCGCCGCGAGCCATACGCGCGTGCCATCCGATGACGCATTATCGACGATGCGAAGGTGGATGGGGGTGTAAGTTTGCGCGCGCAGCGCCGCGAGGCACGACGGCAGATCGGCGGCGCTGTTGTAGGTGACGATACCAATGGTGACGATCATGGCGTCAAGCTCATGCTGAACCGACAAAACGTTAACGCAGAGAAAAAAGAGAGCATCCTCATTCTTTTCTCTGCGTTTCTCTGTGCGCGCCGCGTTGAAGCGCTTTAAGGTTCACGAGACTGTGTGATGGAGCAAACGATACTCGAACTGTTTGGTGGGCGCGGCGCTGCACGAATTAGGGAGCGCGTAGCCCAAATCGACGCGCACGATATCGAGTTGGTGGCGCACCGTTTGCGCGCGGACATGGAACGTCACCATCCACTGATCGGCGCTCATTTTGGTCTGCGCCTCAAGCTGGAGCGCGTCGAGCGCGTCCAAATCGAGCGCCGCGCGTAAGTAGTGTTCCGCCGCTTGCGTTGGCTCGTCGTAACAGACGCGCCCGCGCAGTTTGCGCGCGTAGATTGCCCCCCGCGCGGCGGCGGCGACGATCAAGTTCAGTTCGTCGCTTTCGACGTGTCCGTAACAGACACCCTCAGGGAACACGATCCCCGTGGGCGCGAAGCGGTGTCCGCCGATATGGGTGCAGCCCCATGCGTTCACATCGCCGCGCGAGTCGAGCCGATCCAGAATCGGCGTTCCGTGTGTGCCACAGCACGGATCGCGCTGTGCATTCACGCAGATGGCGAACAGCGGCTCGGTTTGGCGCTGCCCATCGAACGCCGGATCGCGCCGCAAGATCGCCGCAACATCAATGTCCGCGATATCGTCGGGCGTGTTCAGCGTGAATGCATACAACGCCGGATCGCGCGCTGTCGTGTGGGCAATATACAGCGTGTAGGCGCGTGCCGCTGGCACACCCGCCGCCCAGAAGTTCGTCGTCTCGTTCGCCATATGGGGACGCCGGATCAACAAGCGTCGCGCCAGCAGCCCCGCCGGGACGCGCGCCTCCAGCAGCTTGAACGCAGCGACTTCATCAGCGGCTTTTGCGCCCCACAGCGTCGGTTGCTCCACCATGAACCACACATCATAGCGTGGCGCGCTGCCATACAGCGCCGTCCCCGTCTGCCGCGTCAGCGCCGAACACGGCTGTGTTAAATCAAGTTGCACGTCCAACATGCGCGGTTTCCGCCTTTTTCTGTTACACTTTCCGCCTATTATGACCAATTACAATGAGGATTCGCCATGTCCAACACCCCTCATCTGATCATTCTCGCGGGCGGCGCGTCGTCGCGCATGTGGCCCCTACGCGAAAAATCACTGATCCGCTTCGGCGCAGAACCCTTGTTGATCAGTCAACTACGACGTTTCCAAGCGTTGGGCTATACCGACGCCATAATTGTCGGCAACCCAGAGAATCACGCCGATATCGCTGCGCTGCTGGTGTCCGTGCCAACCATGAATACGCAGGTCGTCGTTCAGCCAGAGGCGCGCGGCATGGGCGATGCGCTGCTGCGGGCGGCGGATGCGCTCCCGCCCGATGCGCCGATTGCGATCACGCAGGTGCATGATGTGGTCGATGATGCGCTGCATCTGGATTTGTTGGCGGCGTTCCGCGCTGACTCGGCGGCGGCGTATGTGGCGGGCAACGAGCGCGACGATTACTTTCCCGGCGGCTATCTGATCGTCGGCGCGGACGGACGGCTGACGGGCATCATCGAGAAGCCCGGCGCAGCGAACCGCCCATCGAAGTTGGTCAACATTGTGGCACACATCTACCCGCGCGCCGGGACGCTGTTCGACGCGATCCGCGCCGAGTACGCGCGCGATCTGCCGTCCGACGATCACTACGAACGCGCGATGGACGCGCTGATGAAAACGTCGCTGTTCAAGGTCGTGCCGTATCGCGGCGCATGGAGCGCGCTCAAATTTCCGTGGCATGTGCTGGACATCATGAATCACTTTCTGGCGCAGATTAAAGGACAGCACATCGCGGACAGCGCCAAGATCGCGCCCACGGCGAGCGTCAGCGGCGACGTGTTCATCGGGGAGGGCGCGCGCGTGTTCGGCGGCGCGGCGGTGGTGGGACCCGCCTACATCGGCGCAGGGACGATTGTCGGCAACAACGCGCTGGTGCGTAACTCGATGGTGCTGGATCGCTGCAACGTCGGCTTTACAACGGAAGTAGCGCGCAGCTACGTCGCGGATCACGTCGATATGCACGCCTGCCGCGTGTTGGACAGCGTATTCGCGTCGGGCGTGAACTTTTCGGCGGGCTGCACGACGGCGAATCTACGGATTGATCGTGGGAATGTCCCGTGCTATGTCAAAGGGCAGAAGATCGACACGGGGCGCGACAAACTCGGCGCGATCATCGGGCAGGGCGCGTTCTTGGCGGTCGATGTGATGACGATGCCCGGAGTCAAGGTGGGCGAAGACGCGCAAGTGGGACCCGGAATGCACGTCCACAAGGATATCTCGGACGGCGCGCGCGCGTATGTAAAGCAGGAAATCGTCGTGATCGAGCGCGACGGCAGGCATAAGGTGTAGGGGCGTGCCACTGGCGGATAAAGGCGGTAATGCTGGCAAGCCCACCCAAAGGACAATGATGATCGACGCCAAATTGTTCAAGAAATACGACATTCGCGGCAAAGCCAATGTCGCCAACACGCCTGATGGCGGTTCGCTCACAGCGGATGCCGCGTTCCAGATCGGGCGCGCGTTTGGGACGCAGCAGCTTCGCGCGGGTGTGCGGCAGATGATCGTCGGGCGTGACAACCGTCATTCGTCCGAAGCACTTGCACGCGCTATGGCGGAGGGACTGTATCAAACGGGGCTGCGCGTGACCGATATCGGCGTGGTTTCGACGCCAGTGGTGTATTGGTCTGCCATTCATGAAAACGACGGCGGCGGCGTCATGGTCACGGGCAGTCACCTGCCGCCCGATCAAAACGGCTTCAAGCTGTGGAGTGGGCGTGCAAATCTGTGGGGCGACGCGCTTCTGGCGCTGCGGGCGCTGATCGACGGCGACGATCTCGACGATGGGCATCCGTTAGACGGCATTATCGCCCGCTTCAATCTGCTACCCGCGTACTTGACGGACATCGCGGTGCGCGTGACAATGCCGCGCCCGCTGAAAGTGGTCATTGATGCGGGCAACGGCACAGCGGGCTTGATCGCGCCAGAACTGTTCGCGCGCTGGGGACATCGCGTTGAGCGGTTATACTGCGAGCTTGACGGCAGCTACCCGAATCATCCGCCTGACCCGCAAGTGCCAGCGAATCTGCGCGATCTCGGCGCGAAAGTCCGGGAAATCGGCGCGGATATCGGCGTGGCGTTCGACGGGGACGCGGATCGCGTCGGCGCGGTTGATGAACGCGGCGATCCCATCGCGGCGGATCGTCTGCTGGCGCTGTTGGCGCGCGATTTGCTGACGCGCATTCCCGGCGCAACGGTGGTCGCGGATGTGCTGTGCAGCCAAGTGTTGTTCGACGCGATCCAAGATGCGGGCGGCGTTCCCGTCATGGCGGCGTCGGGGCATTCACTGGTCAAGGCGAAGATGGCGGAACTGGGATCGCCGTTGGGCGGCGAGATGAGCGGGCATCTGTTCGTCGGGGAAGATTACTACGGCTTCGATGATGCGTATTTGGTCGCGGGGCGTTTGTTGGCGCTGCTCGGCGCATCTGGCAAAACCATGTCCGCGCTCGATAATGCGCTGCCGCGCCTGTACAGCACGCCCGAATATCGCCCCCACTGTCCCGACGATCTGAAACAGACGGTGATCGACGCGGTGGGCGCGGCGCTGGGCGAACAGGGCGACATCGAAGCGGTGGACGGCGTGCGCGTCAAATTTGAGCGCGGCTGGGGCATTGTGCGCGCCAGTAACACCGAACCGGTGCTGAGTCTGCGCTTCGAGGGCGCGACGGAGGCGGACGCGCTGGCGATCCGTAACAGGTTCGCGGCGGCACTGGCGGCGTTCCCACAGGTGGCGGCGCTGGAAAACGAAACCAATCACTGAACGGGTTGCAGACTCGTGGACAGCCGAAAAAGATTCGACGCAGCCCTAGCCTCAAGGCTGCGGCTGCGTCCTGTGCGTCGAATATTTTTTAGCGCCCGTCTGTATCCTACGGCAGCGTAATCACCCGCTCAATCACCATCTCCATCCCCGCTGCGCCCGCCGCCACCGTCACCGCCGCTTCGACGCGCACCCTGTCGATGTAGCACAGCGTCGCCGCATCAGCGGCGCAGTAGTACACTTCCAGCAACCCATACAATGTGTCCATTCCGACGACCAATTCCGTCGGGATCGTCACGATCACGTCGTTGATCGAACCCATCATGCTCTCGACAGGCAAAATGATCGCCGTGTCCTCGCTGTTGAACTCGAAACGCGACGGCGCGTCCGCGTTGAGCTTGCAGCCGTCGGGCAGCACGAAACGCAGCGTAATCGCTCCAGCACCGGGCGCGACGATCTGCGCGGGCGGCGCGATCAGGTCGTCCTGCGCGCGGTTGCCGCCGATCACGGTCGTCTGTCCGCTGATTTGCAGCGCCTCCGGGTTCGGAAAGACGATGGTTTCAACGGTTCCCGCCGCCAAATCGATCACCCGCAGCGCGTGATTGTTGGTGTCCGCGACATACAGCCGCCCATCGGCGTAGCTGATGCCGCCCGGTTCATCGAACGCCGCCGCAGCCAGCGCGCCATCGCGGTACGCACCGGGACTGCCCGTGCCGCCAAGCGTCGTCAGCGTGTTCGTCGTCGGATCGAGCGCCTTGATCCGGCTGTTATACGTGTCCGCGATATACAGCGTACCGGCGGGCGATCCGGTCACACCGAGCGCGTGCTGCAAGCGCGATGTGCCGACCACGCCATCGACATCCCCGAAGTTGAACAGGCTGTTTTCGAGCGTCCCGGCAACGGTGTAGGTTGTCCCGGTCGCCAAGTCTGCGGCGCGGATGCTGCTCGACTCGCTGTCCGCCCAATACAGCCGATTGTCCGCCACATAGACGCCGCTCGGCTGTGCAAGTTCCGCGTCTGCAAATGTGCTGTCGCGCAGCGCCTCGCGCCCATTCCCCACGATCACGCTCACGCTGCCCGTTTGGGTGTCCAACGCCCACAGTTGATGCGTCCCCGCCATGGCGATGTAAAGCGTGTTCAGATCGCCGCCGAAGGTCACATCCCACGGACTGTTGAGGGCGGTTGTCGTCCCCGCGCCCACGACGCCAACGCCAGCTCGCCCGACGCTTTGCTGCCCCGTGCCAGCGACGGTCGTCACGGTCGCGTCTGCGAAATACAGCGCGCGGATCGCGTGGTTATCGGTGTCGGCAACGTACAGCACATTGTCCAACAGCGCCATGCCCTGCGGCTTGTTGAAGGTCGCCGTATCGAATGTCCCATCGTCGAAGCCAGATAAGCGCCGATTCTGCCCGCCGATCACGTCGATCACGGCGTGCGTGTGCAAATCCGCGCTGATGATGCGATGATGATTGGTATCCGCGATGAACAGCCGTCCGCCCGCCGCGTCGGCGAGGATTTTGCCAGGAAACGACAAGAGTCCCGATGGCACGCCCGCGCCCTCCAACGTCAGCGCGACGGGCGTCCGGTCGATCTCGCCTAGGCTGTCCCACTGGGCGATCAGCCCGCCGAAAAAGCCGTCGAAGGCAGCAAACGACACCTCGCCCGCTTGCTGTGCGACAATGTTCCCGCGCGGATCGATGATCATGAACGTGGGCCACGCGCGCACGCTGTAGCTGCGCCAAACGATGAACTGATCATCGTTGATCACGGGATGCGCCAGTCCGTAACGCTTGACAATCTGGCGCACATTGTCGGTTTCGCCCTCGTTGTCGAACTTGGCGGAGTGGACGCCGATCACGACCAGCGCCGCGCCGTATTTGGCTTCGAGGCGTTCCAGCGTCGGGATCATGTGGATGCAGTTGATACAGCCATACGTCCAAAAGTCGAGCAGCACGACTTTTCCACGTAAGGCACCGATGCTCAGGGGTGCTTCGACATTGATCCAATCCAATCCCGGCGAAAATTCAGGCGCGGCGACCTGCCCGGCGAAGCGGCTGTCCAATGGCGTTTCTCCGTATTTTCTTCGCCGCGATTATAGACGATTTGGATTTTGATCCCCATTTGGCGAATCACCAGCGTTCGCTTAAAATATTCTCTAACTTTTGAGGAACGGTCATGCCCAAATTGATGATTCCCGGACCCATCGAGGTCGAACCCGAAGTCCTTGCTGTCATGGCACAGCCCATCGTCGCACACTACGGCGCGGCGTGGGTTCTCATCCACGATGAGACGATCCGCCTGCTCCAGCGCCTGTATCAGACCGCCGGCGATGTGTATATGCTGCCGGGATCAGGCAGCCTCGCCATCGACACCGCCGCGCATTCGGCGTTCCATCCCGGCGAAACCGTGATCGTCGCGGATAACGGTTGGTTCGGACACCGCGTCCACGAAATCGTGACTGCCACAGGCGCGCGCGTCGTGCGCGTCCAGTCGGATATGCGTCGCCCGCTCAACCCCGACGATATCGCCGCTGCGCTCGACAAGTATCCCGACGCGGCGGGCGTGGCGGTCGTGCATCTGGAAACATCGACGGGTATCCTGAACCCGATTCACGCGATAGCCGAGATCGTGCGCGCGAAAAATAACGATATCTTGCTGCTGGTGGACGCTGTGACCAGCTTGGGCGGCGCGGACTTGCAGATGGACGCATGGGGCATCGACCTGTGCGCCAGCGCCTCGCAGAAGGCACTCGGCGCGCCGCCCGGCTTGGGGTTGGTCGCCGTCAGTCCGCGCGCGCAAGCCCGCATGGAGGCGCGCCCGCCGGAAGCGCGGCACAGTTGGTACGTCGATCTCGCGCGTTGGCATCACTATGCGACGGGCGAACAAGCCGCGTGGCATCCGACGCCCGTCACGATGCCGACGCCGACGGTCTTGGCGCTGCACACCGCGCTGTGCCGTCTGTTCGCGGAGGGCATCGATGAACGCATGGCGCGCTACGAACGACAAGCGCGGCATTTGCGCGATGGCTTGGCGGATATGGGCTATGAATTGTTCGTGCCAGAGGGCTGGATGTCCGCGATCCTCACGTCCGTGTTCGCGCCGCCGGGCGTGAACGCGCTGGAACTGCGCGACACGCTGCTGCGCGACGCCGATATCCTGATCACCACCGCCTTCGACACGTTCCGCACGCGCGTTTTCCGCGTCGGACACATGGGCGGCGCGATCCAGATGGGCGATATCGATGCGCTGTTGTCCGCGCTGCGGGCGTTCGTCCCCGTCGGATCATGAAGCCGTTCAGCTATCACGATTTGCTCGAAGCGTTCCCGATGGACGGCTGCGCGCTGTGCCGCCTGTTGGAAGCGGACGCGCATCGTTATCTCGACCTGCTGCTGTACGAATACGCGATGGATTACGATATTCATGGCGCGTTTCGCTCGTCGCGCGGGCTGTGCAGCCTGCATGGTGCGCAGTTGGTGGCGTTCCAGATGGGCGCAACGACGATTGCCGCGCTCTACGAAGGCGTGCTGATGGAGGCGCTCGGCGTCTTGGACGGGTTGTCCGAGACGAACGAAGGCGGGCGGCGTAAGTTGTTGGGCGGCAGGGGTGCATCGGGGAAAGCGGCGGCGGATGCCCTCGAACCGAGCGCGCCGTGTGTATGCTGCGCCTCGTTGAGCGTGAAAGAGGCGGATTACATCGGCGTCGTGCTAGAATCGTTGGATGAAGCGGTGTTCCGGGACGCCTACACCGCATCGGACGCCTTCTGTCTGCCGCACATGACGCGCATTTTACGCCGTGCCGACGCCGACACCGCCCGAATCATTTTGTCCACCCAGCGGCGCGTGTGGGCGAACTTGCGCGCAGATATCAATATGTTCATGGCGAAGCAAGACCCGCGCTTCGGCGTTGCGCCCGATGAACGCGAAGCCACCAGTTGGCGGCGCGCGGTGGCTCAGATTGCAGGGCGCGCGGGCTTGTTCGGCTTGCGCGGACGGTAGGACAGGTTTGAGTTGCTCCCTGATTGACCTCACCCCCCGACGCCTCTCCGTACCAGAGCTGAGGGGAGGACATGTTTGGTTTTCTCCCTGATTCACCTCACCCCTCAGCCACCAAATGGGAAGGGGATCGGGGGGTGCGGTTGTATTTGCGTTGAAATTCTTTTTTCGGCTTCCGATCAGCGCGGGAGCGCGGACGCAATGGCATCATGCACCGCGCGCCGGAAGTTGTGAATGTCCGGCACGCCGTCGCCGGGATAGAAACGTCCCGGATAGACGCGGTTGGTCATGATGGCGACCACCAGTCGCTGCGCCGGGTCGATCCACAGGCTTGTCCCGGTGAAGCCAGAATGTCCAATCGACTCGGCGCTGAAAAAATCGCCCGCCATCGAATCTTGCGCCGATTTCAACGCCCAGCCCAAGCCACGCCGTGCGTCGTCGGTCTGCGCATGTTCGCGCAGCGCATCCGCGCGCACATCCGGCGCAATCGCCAAGCGCGGATCGGCGCTCGCCCACGCCTGACCGAACGCGGCGATATCGCGCGCCGTCCCGAACAAGCCCGCATGTCCCGACACACCGCCGACACCGCACGCATTTTCGTCGTGGACTTCGCCCCACGCGCGCCGTCTGCGCCAATCATCGTCCAGTTCCGTCGGTGCGATCTCCGTGAGCGGCACGCCGTTGCGCGCGGGATTGTACATGATCGATGTCAGTCCAAGCGGGCGGGTCACGTGCGTCTCGATGGCGCGATCCAGCGAGTCGCCGTGCAAGCGCGCCGTCGCTTCGCCCAACAGCATCAGCCCCAAGTCGCTGTAGCGCACGACGCCGGACTGCCCGTTGACTCCGGCGGGCTGCCCAACGAATGGATAGCCGCACAGCGCGCGGATGGCGTTCGCCCAGCGGAGTTCGCGGCTGATGGTGTCCCGTCCTCCGATGGGCGGCGGTGGCGCGCCAACCACGCGATAGACGGCGCGCCACGGCGCGAGTCCGCTGGTGTGCGTGAGCAAATGCCAAAAAGTGACGCGGCGCGGATCGACCGTTTCGGGCGTGGACGGCGCGGGGAGCATTTCCTTGGTGAACGGGTCTTGCCCACCGTCGATGGGCAGCGGATCGCCGCCGAACTGCGACACGACTTCGACCAGCGGTGCGCGCAACCCGATCCGGTTGTCGCTGACGAACGTCAAGAACGCCGACGTGGTGAACAACTTGGTCAACGACGCCAAATCGAAGCGCGTATCGGTTGTGACGGGAATTTGGCGCGTATCGGGGTCAATCCACCCCCACGCGCCATCAAGGATCGGCTGTCCGTCACGAAGCGCGTAGATTGTCAGCGCGGGAAAGGTGTCGCCTAAATGGGCGTCAATGGCGGCGTGCAAGCGGGCGGCGGCTTCGGGGGGGAGCTGATTAATCATCGCAAATTCCTAAACAATTGTTTTAACGTTCGCAGCGAATCCGAGTAACACGTCGCCGCCGTCGAGAATATCATCTTGTTCGGCAGTCAACAATTCGACCTCGCCATTCGCGCGGTACACTTCGATGGCGCGTTTCGCCGGAATCAGCAGCCATGCCAGCCGCGTCCCATGATCGAGATAATATTGGATTTTAGCGCGCGTCTTTGCCAGCGACTCATCCGGTGACAGGATTTCGACGGCGAGATCGGGCATGTACGGTACTGCTCCCTTGCGCCGCAGCGGTTCAGCGCGTTCGGGCGTGATGTACGACAAGTCAGGGATGCGGTCATTGGCGTCGTCGTCGGGCAAGCCGACGCGCGTTTCGATCATCAGCCAGCCCTTCCGCCCACCCTTGTCCCACCAAATGAATAACATCCCATTCAGGATCGAGCCAGTGACGCCATGTTCTTGTGTCGGCATGTTTTTTTCGACGATCTCCCCATCGATCAGTTCAATGCGGCGGTCGGTGTTTTCTGGTAGTGCGATGAACTGCTCGTAAGCGGCGACTGTCCAGCGGGTTTGGATCGCCATGTGAATGCTGCCCTCTTCATTGATCGGTAAGCTTTATTTTAACGCGAAACCGCACTGCGTGTCGCTTTTCCATCCAATCACGTTGCTCAAGCGCACGATCACCCCCGTCTCGACATCGAGAGGGGACGGGGGGAGGTTATGCTTTATGGGCGCGGTCTGGGAATATTCGGCGGGCGCGATCCGTCGCGGGGTGCCGATGGTGCAGGCGGCGGCGGGCTGGCGGCGCGCGGATCGAACAACGGCGCGGACGGCGGCGGATACGATTGTGCGGGCGGATACGGTTGTGCGGCGGGCGGATACGATTGCGCGGGCGGCGGATACGATTGCGCGGGCGGCGGCGGGTACGATTGCGGCGCGGGCGGCGGCGGGTACGATTGCGCGGCAGGCGGCGGATATTGTGACGGCGCGGATTGTCCATACGTGGGCGCGGGCGGATACGGATTTTGCGGATAGGCGGGTGGCGCTTGGGTTGGATAAGTCGGCTGCTGGGGATAGGTCGCGGGCGCGCCGCCTTGTCCCACTTGTGCGGCTTGTTCCATGCTCATCGTCTCATGGTACGCGCGCAGATACTCCGCGATGGACTCGCGCTGCTGCTTCGATTGTTCCTGCTGCTGCTTGTTCTTCAATTCGGCTTGGCGGCGCGAGATTTCGGCGTGGAATTCTTGTGGCGCGAAGATGGGATCGACAATCTTGGGCTTCTCCGCCCCGATCAAGAAGATGCGGACTTCGCCCCGATTTAGCAGACTGTTGAGTAAGCCCTGCACATCCGAGATCACGTTGTCGATCTGGCTCAGGCTGATGCGGTCGATCTGATTTTCGAGCCACAGCGGGCGCTTGTGGATGATCGTGATCGTCTGCAAGTTGATGCTCACGGTATCGTTGCGCCAATCCCAATCCGCCGTATAGAACCAGACCACGCCGAACAACAGCACCGCGAACGCCAGCGGCAAAATGATCGCCAACGGCACGCTGTCCCCGAACATCGACACGCCTGCCAGCGCGGCGATCATCCCGACGATGCCCAACAGCACTGCCAACGACGGCAGCGCGACGTGTGCCAGCCAGATGGTCAAATGCTTGCGATAGACCACCTCGCCCTTCTCATTGATGAAGCGGGTCTTGGCGAACGGCAGCCCTTGCCAACCAAGCTGCACAACGCTGCGGGTTGGTGTTTGTGGAGGCGCATTGATCGCGCCGGTGGCATTGGGCAAGCCGAGCGCGCGCTCGACATCCGCGCGGATCGCGCCGCGACTGCGCTGTTCGACCACCTGTTTGAAGCGGTCACGCTCCGCGAAGATCACCGTTTGGATCGACTGTGGATTCGGGAGGATATTGAGCGCCAGATTGCCCGTCTCGCCCGCTGTGCGGATGATCACGGTGCCATAATTGAACAGCCGCGACGGCACATCGGCGGCGGGCAGGTCGATGTTCACTTCCAAGATGCGTTCGAGCGGAATTTCGTTCAGCGACTTGGTGAATGTCAGCAGATTGTTGTGAATTTTTACGATTCGTTCGCTGGTCAGGATCAGCGCGTCGTCCTTCCACTCGGAATAGAGATAGAATAACACGCTGCCCGTGATGATGAACGTCAGCGCGCCGACCACCAGCCCGATCCCCGCCGATTGCGTCCCCAACATCAGCGCCACGATGCCCAACGCCACGCCGATCAGCACGGGCAGCGGCGTATAGCGCAGCCACACCCACGGATGCCGCCGCCACGCGCGCACGATGATCTCGGTCGGGCGCTGTCCAGTGAACAGCAGCTTGGTGACGTGCTGTTCTTGTTCGTCCAGATGCCCGCGCAAGTTCCCTTGCAGCGCCGGATGCGCTTGCAGCACTTGTTCCAAGCGTCCGCGCGACAAAAATAGCACGACCGCCGACTCGGCGGCGCGCAGCGTGGCGCTTTCGACCATCGGCGCGGACAGCGCGGCTTCATTGAGATACTGTCCGCCCGTGATCAAGCCAAGCCGCTGTTCGCCCGCTGGCGTGCCGGGTGTCGTCGGCTGGACTTGGCGCGTCAACAGCGCCTTGCCCGACACGAAAATGAACATGCCCTGTGTCGGTTGCCCCTGCGCGAACACGATCTCGCCCGGCTCGAAGCGCAACACTTGGAATTGCAGCGAGAGCGCCGCCAGTTGCTCCGGCGTCAGGCGCTCGAACAGCGGGATATTCTTGATGTGATTCAGGACAAAGGCATCGTTCATGGCGTCTGGATTCCAACTCGAATACACTATATTGTAGCGAATCTTGGCGCGTGGGCGGAAATTATGCCACGTTACATTAAGTTTACGTCGTTTTTACGCTGTTGGCGTTCTTTTCACGGCACGGCAGCGTATCATCAGTCGGTAATCGATACCAATAGGACAAGCACACGATGGAACTGCACGATGATGATCGCCCAATTGGGCGCGTTCTGAGCCGCCGCGAAATTTTGGCGCTGTTGGGCGGCGCGGGCGCGGTTGCGCTCGTCGGGGCGGCGGGCGTCAAGCTCGTCGGCGCACAAACGACCGTCACCCCCATGCCGACGCTGACCGGAACGGCGACCGCCGTTCCCTCGTGCGTCGTGCGTCCCGCGCTCAACGAGGGACCCTACTTCGTCGATGAAATGCTGAATCGCTCCGATATTCGCGTTGAACCGTCGGATGACAGCATCAAAGCGGGCGTCGTCTTAAAGCTGAACTACACCGTGTCCGACGTGACGGGCGGCGTGTGCAGTCCGTTGGAAGGCGTGCAGGTCGATGTGTGGCATTGCGACGCGCTCGGCGTGTATTCCGGCGTGCAGGATCGCCGCTTCGATACCCGCGCGCTGACGTTTTTACGCGGCTATCAGCTCACGGACGCGAATGGCGCGGCGGCGTTCACGACCATCGTACCGGATTGGTACAGCGGGCGCGCCGTGCATATCCACTTCAAGATTCGCACCGACCCCGCCGCGGCGGCGGGCTACGAATTTACGTCGCAGTTGTTCTTCGATCCGGATCAAGTCACAGCGATCTACGCCGATGAAGCGTATGCGGGCAAAGGCGCGACGCCCGACACCCCCAACGACGCCGATGGCATCTTTCAGGGCAGCGACGGCTTGCTGACGCTGGAACTGGTCGAGGACGAGGACGGCAGCTACAGCGCCAACTTCAGTATTGGGCTGGATTTGAGCGCCGAACCCGTCGAAGCGGGCGGTATGGGCGGCGGGCGTCCGAGTCGTCCGCCGGGCGCTTAACCCCCAACTTGCACGTCTCCGCCTGAGTCGCCCATCACAGGCACACGCCCGAAGTTAAGCGATCAGCGCGGCAGCATGAGCCGTTCAGCCGCCGCCAGAGGCTCAAAGACTCTGGCGGACGACGGAAAATCTTGTAGCCTTAATCCATCGCGCCTGCGAACACCGCTGCGGTATCGCGCTTGTTGCTGTCCTGCTTGAAGTCGTTCACATGCACACGGCGCAGCGCCCACAGCGACGCGCCCAATCCGACCGCGCCCAAAATGAACACGAAGCCGTATGCCAGCGGTTCGTTGCCCGTCAGCGCGAAGCCGATATCGTGGATAATGCCGCCGCTGCCCACGCCCAAGCCGCGCGCAACCGTGACCACCAGCGTCCAGAAGCCCAAGAACGTGCCGGCACGCCCGAACGGACTCATATCCATCATCAAGCCAAGCGTGCCGACGTTCCAGATGCCCAAGCCGAGTCCGAGCAGGATCAAGCCCGGCGTCACCAACGCGCGCAAGCCCGCCACCGCCGCGAACGCGAGCAAGACGAACGTTGCCAGCAGCAAACTGACGCCGATATAGTTCATAACCGTGTTGGTCAAGCGTTTGTAGCGGCGCGAGAGGAACAGAAACACGAGTGTTCCCAAGATCGCCATGCTCCCCCAATACGCCGCAAAGCGCGTCGTGATCCGCGCGTCCATGCCGAACACCTCGCCCGCGAACGGCTCAAGGATGGCATCTTGCGAGAACGCGCACATCATCGACAAGCCCAAGAACCAGAAGAAATAGCGTGTCCGGCGGTCGCTCCATGCCGCGCGCAGGTCGGCGCGCAGACTCGATGTGCTTTCGGCGTCCGCTGTACCCGTTGTGAGCGCCACTTCGCCTGGTTTCATGCGTTTTTCTTCGCCAATCAGCGAGACAACCCACAGCACAGCGAGGAAGATCGCCGCGCCGACGAACAACGTCTGGATCGTCTCCGGCGTGAAGGGCAGACTGTGCGTCACGCCGTCCGCGCTCTGTACGACCGTGAGCGGTTCACGCTCCGTCGATGCGGACGGCAGCAGCACGCTGAACAGCACGCCGCCGAGCGTGAAGCCGAGCAGCAGGAATGTCCACACGATGCCGACGGCGCGCCCGCGCTGATGCTCCGGTGTGCGGTCGTAGATCAGCGCCAAGAAGGTGCTGCCGGACGTAGCGTAGCCGAAACTGAAGAACAACAACGACAGCGTGAACACCGCCCAATCGAGCATATCCGCGCTGTCACCCCGCACGAGGCTGGCGGTCGTCAAGCCGACGACGGCAATACTCACCGCCATCATCAAGCGCCCGCTCCAAATCCAGAACAAGCGTCGATAGCCGCCCAGCGTGCGCCGATCCGACATGCGCCCCGCCCATACGCCCAATGGCGCGAGGAAATAACGCAGCGCCAACAACAAGCTGATCGGCGTGGCGCTGAAGCCCAAATCGCTGATCATAATGCGATTCCAAACGCCATTGAGGATGATATCGGTCATGCCCGATCCCAGATGGAACAAGCCGATCTTGATATTGCGCAGGATGGACAGCGATTCGGGAGTCTGCGTTTCCATTTTTATCCGATTTATGTAGATTTATACAGATTTTGTCTCCCCATTATATGAGATTTTGATTGTGAACGTCAACACAAACGATCTCGATTGTCATGATTCGATCATCTGCGGCACAATTGAGAAAAGAAGTTGAAAAGTAATGCCGGACGAGCCATTAGAAAAAATCGCACCGTACCCTCATTCGCTTCAGTTTTGAACTCAAAAGGCAGACTTACCATGACCCGAACCAGTCGCTACAAGAAAATCGTCGTCCCGCTGGATGGATCAGGTTGGGCGCGCCGGGTGATCCCGGATGCCTGCGATATCGCCCGCATGAACAGCTCTGAGATCATCCTCGTCCACATTTTCCAATCGCCCGCGCGCGAGTTCATCGACCGGATCACGCTGGCGGGGCAAGAAGGACAGATCGACGAGGCGCGCGCAGAGATCGAACAGCATTTGCACGGCGTCCGGCACGAACTAGAACAGGAGCATATCACCGTGCGCGCCGTGGTCTTGGACGGCGGCGGCGTGGTCGAGATGATCTGCGCGTTCTGCGCCGAAGAAAATGTCGATCTCATCATCATGAGTACGCACGGACGCACCGGCTTACGGCGGCTGTTATTCGGCAGCGTGGCGCGCGAATTGATGGAGTGTTCGCTGGTTCCGGTCATGCTGATCCAACCGGACAAGGCAGAGGGATAAAGCAACGGCTGAACGCAAGGCGTGCGGAGAAAATAGGGCGACTGGTCGATTCACAGTCATACTTATTGGTGCGATGATGAAACGAGGCGCGTAGGGCGCGCGGCGGGCATCCGTCACCTGAATCGGGAACGACACGCGCTAGACTCTCGTCTCTGTTCAAATGAAAAGGATATCGACCCGATGAAACGAACATTGACCGCTCTATTCGGATTGGCGCTGCTGGTAGGGTTCAGTTTGCCCGCCGCCGCGCAAGACACGCACACCCTCACGCATGACGATTTCAGCTTGACCTACGCTGCGACGTTGGCGACGACCGTTCGCGTGGTGAACGCGCCCGGCGACGCGCCCGATGTCGTGTATCCGGGTGGGCCCGTGCCACCACACACGCGCATCGACTTCTTGAGCGACGCACAAGCCACCGATCCGAGCGCGTTACCGTTGGCGACGGTGTATCTGTTCGATACGGTGGACTTCGCAGCGTATCCACAGTTCACAGCCCAGGCGGACGCGCTGCGGACGCTGTTGGCGACGCGCCCCGACTTGGCGCAGTTCATGACCATCAACGCGGACATGAATCAGAATCCAGAACTGCCGTATTTGCCCACCGCGAACGCCGCCCAAGCCCTGCGCGCACAGCCCATTTATGTGGGGTCGGGGTCGTTGAGCGGGATTCGCTATCTGGCGATCTATTCGCAAGATGCGTCGCCGTTCACCAGTGACCGCGTTCAATATACATTTCAAGGGGTCAGCGCGGACGGCACGCGCTACATTGCAGTGACGATTCCCATCTCAGCGGCGGTGCTGCCGACTGACATCCCGGCGGACTTCGATTACAACGCCTTCAACGCCAATATGACGACCTATTTTGCCGAGACGACCGCCGCGCTCAACGAGTCCGCGCCGTCCGATTTCGCACCGTCATTGGATGCGTTGGATGCGTTGATCACGTCGTTCCAATTCGGCGCGACGGGCGCGGCAGGCGGCGCAGCGAACACGATGACGGAGACTCCCATGCCCCAACCGACAGAAACGGTCGCCTCGGCTGGCGCGCTGGCTGGCACATGGACGCTGACAGGACTGGGCGACCCGGCGGCGCTGCGCGTGCCATTGGCAGAAACGACGCCGACACTGATTTTCGAGCCGAACGGAGTCACCGGGAATTCTGGCTGTAATCGCTTCTTCGGCGGCTTCGCGTTCACCGACGATACGATCACGTTCGCGGCGCTCGGATCGACGCGCTTGGCGTGCGATCCGACGATCATGGAACTGGAAGCCGAATTTTTGACCGCGTTGGCGGGGGCGACGAATTTTAGTGTCAGCGGTGACACGTTGACGATCACCTACAGCGCCGAGACGCGCGAGGGCGGGACGACGACGGGCGCATTGGTGTTCATGCGGGGCTAAGGGATTATCGAAATCGGAATGCCAACGGTGTAGGGGCGTGCGGCTGGCACGCCCGTTTGGATGCGAATGATGTAGGGGCGAGGCGCGCCCCTACGTTGTGCGTTCGATTTCTCGCAGCGTTGCCATATCTTTGCGCAGATTGCGCGCGCGGACGATCAAGCTCAACAGCAGCGCGCCGATCACCACCACGACCGCGACGACGCCGAGCGCCAAGTAATCCGTCGTCTCTGGCGTGAGGAAGAAATCCAGCAGAATCGTAAAGAACGCCGCATCGTCCGGCGCTTCGCCGTTCATTGTGACCAGCACATAGCCCGAACTGCCGACGATGCGCGTCCATGCCGTCAACGTGCCATCGCGCGCCGTGAACGGCGTATAAGCCTGTCCCAACACCTCGATGGAGTCGCCCGCCGTATCGTTCAACGTTACATCGGACGCGATCAATGTGACGGCGGCGCGCGCGGCATCCGCCAACGCGCCGTCAGCGCGGGCATCTTCCAGCGGCACGACCAGCGGACGCGCGCCCGTCGCGCTCATGAACATCAAGACGTAATGCACGCCCTCATAAGATTGAACATACGCCGTCAGCGCGCCCCCCTCAAGGGACGGATACAGCACGCGCGTCCATGTGCCGTTGGGCAAGATCAGCGTCTCAGTCGCATCGGGCGCGATGTCCGAGCCGGGCAAAAACATCGACAGCGACTCCGCCAGCGCCACAGCGACCTCGGGGGTGCGCGTCGAGCGCGCAAAGACGCGCACCATGATGCCGCCCTCCATCAGCATATACGTGGGCGTGCTGAAATCCCTCCATCCGGGCGGAATGACGATATGGTAGCGTTCCGTCGGATGGCTGTAGAGCGTGAGCGGTTCGGCGGTTGCTTCTGGGTCTTGCGCAAACGCGGGGAACGCGGCGAGCAGTATAACGAGCAAAATCAAGAACGTTTTCACGACTCCAACACCTGAGCGCGCAACGCTTCTACGTCTGTCGCTAGGGTTTGCAGCCGGATGCGATACCACAACAGCGTCACCGGGATGAGCAACGCCCAGATGATGAAGTTGATGCCCAATGCCGCGCCAACGCCCGCCGACGCTTGCAGCTCGAAACCACCCTGCGCCATCTCGGAACTGGTGAACACGGGACCAATCACGATGGGATGAATGGTCGTCGGGATGATGCGCGGGATGATGAACACCAACAGCACCGATACGAACGCCAAAATGCCATACACGGACGCGAAGCGGCGGCGCGTTTCGGCGTTGTCGATGCCGCTGCGCAGCATCAGATAGGCGGCATAGGTCAAGATCATGATCGCGTCGGCGGTCAGGCGCGGATCCCAGTTCCACCATGTATTCCAGATCGGACGCGCCCAAATCGCGCCCGTCACAAGGTTGACCAATGCCAGCGCGATGCCGATTTCGACGCCCGCCAGCGACAGCGTGTCCCATTTGAGCTTGCGCGTTCGCAGATACATGATCCCACCGACGACCGCCGCGCCGAACGCCAACATGGCGCCGAAGAATGACGGCATGTGAATGTAGAAAATGCGCTGGATATTCCCCTGATCAATATCTGTCCCCGCGCGCACGAAACCCATGTACAGCCCGAACGCCGTCGCGGCGATGGTCAGGATCGTGAGGATGATCAGGGTGATGGGGGGGCGTGTTTCCGACGCCGAGCGGGACGTTTCGACGCCGGACGACTCGTCGTTCAGTCGGGTACGGGCGCTATCCATGTCGTTTGCTCCTTGTTTCACAATTGCCGAAAATCATAACATATCGACTAAAAAACCTCAAGAAATCTATAGAAAAGTGATCAGAAATGTATGATGGGTGCTGAGAAAAAGCGTAGGGCGTGCCATGCGCGCGGGTTTGGCTGGTCACTCATGACTCAGCACGCATCGCTGTCCTTGTCATTCTTCCGCCACGATCTCGAACAGCCATGCGCACATGACCGCGTACACAATGTCTACGACCAACAAGCCGGACAGCCACGCGCCCGAATCAGCCACCGTGCCGCTCAAAATCGCGTTAGTGGCGCGCGTGACCGTGATTAGGATCGGCAGCGCCAGCGGCAGCATCAACACGGGCAGCAGACTTTCGCGCGCGCGGGTCGCGCCGATCAGCGCCGCCAGCAGCGTGCCAATCGTCGCCAGCCCGAACGTCCCCAACGCCAACGCGCCGAACATGACGGGTTGCAACAGCGAGACGTTGTACAGCGCGGACAGGATCGGCATGAGAAAAACACCCACCAGCAGCGCAAACAACCCATTCGCCGCTAACTTGCCGACGAACACGGCGGCGCGGTCAATGGGCGCGAGCAAGAGCGCGTCCATGCCGCCGCCCTCGCGCTCCATCGTCATGCTGCGGTTCAGCCCCAAGATACTGGCAAATAAGATCGTCACCCACAGCACGCCGCCAACCGCCTCGACGCGCACCTCACGGTTGAGTTCGAGCGCGAAGCTGAACACGAGGATGCTCAACAGTGCGAACAAGCCCATCAGGCTGATCAGTTCGCGGCTGCGAAATTCGGCGCGGATATCTTTGCGCGCGATGGCGACGGCTGCCCGAAAAAACGGCGTCTTGATCATGCCCGCACGCTCATTTGCGCATAGATCGCGGACAATGCCGCCGGATCGCGGGGAAAAGCGCCGCTCGTCGCGCTGTCATAGGCGATTTGTCCGCGCGCGAGGATGGCGACGCGCGATGCCATCCGCGCCGCGCGCTCGAAGTCATGCAGCGCCATCAGGATCGTGCCGCCGTCCGCGTGCATGGTGCGCAGCAGCGCGTCGAGCGCAGCAGACGAATCGGCGTCGAGTCCGGTGTACGGCTCATCGAGCAGCAGCACCTCCGGCTCATGCAAAATCGCGCGCGCAATGCTGAGGCGCTGCATCATCCCGCGCGAATACGTCCGCGCGGGGTCGTCGGCGCGTTTGGTCAGCCCGACCTGCTCCAAGACGATATCGATTCGTGCGGACGCCACGCCGTACAGCCGCGCGAAGAACGCCAGATTTTCGCGCGCGGTCAACCCGTCGTAGATCAGCGGCTTGTGTGCGACGAGTCCGATTTGCGCGCGCACAGCGGCGGCTTCGCGCGGGAGCGACCAACCGCCAATCGTGATAGTGCCAGCGGTCGGCTTGCTCAACGCGCAGAGACAGCGGATCAGCGTCGATTTACCGCTGCCGTTCGCGCCGAGCAGGGCGACGCATTCGCCACGCTCAACCGTCAAATCCAGTTTGCGCAGCGCGGGCGCGAAGCCATAGGTTTTGGTGAGTCCGCGTACTTCGATGAGTGCCATCAGTGAGGACTTAGGGAAAAGGACTGAGGACTGAGTGCGGGCGGTTTCTCATGCAGGGTCAACATCGACCACAAACGCTGTCGGGGCGTCTTGGCGGGACGCTCTACAGACTTTGTGATCGATTTTCGGCTTCCATGAGAACGCTTTTACTCAGTCCTTTTTCCTCAGTCCTCAGTCCTATCTCTCTCCATGACTGCCGCCAGTCGCTCTTTCAACAGCGCGCGCTGGCGTTCGTAGACCGATTTTTCGACTTTGCGCGCTTCATACTCGGCGTCCAGTTCCGCGATTTGGCGGATCAGCGCGTCCATCAGTTGCGCGGCGGTCAATGCAGGCTTGCGCGAGCGGCGACGCGCGAAAATAACGTACAGTCCGCCCAAAATCACGACTTGCGCGCCCGCGATCAACAGGATGATCAGCGGCAAATTGTCCACCGCGACCGACTCGACGCCGCGATCCGCCGCCGCGACGGATTGCGGCGCGCCGCTGATGTCGTAGCGCAGCGACGCGCCAGCGGGCAGATTGAGCGACCCGCCATACGACTGAACAACCCGATTCCCGATGGTTTCGTCGCCGAGCGCGGACAGTTGATCGCTGGTCGCGCGCACGCTGTCCGGCGAGAGCAGGACGCGCACCGGACCCGTGAGCGCGTAATTCAGCGTTTGTTCGATAATCGCGCCACCCGCGTCATACGGAATGATGTAGACCAATTGGACGACGTGTTCTTCGCGCGGCATGACCGGAAACGTATCCAAGACGAGGTATTCTTCTTCCGCGACGACGTAGCGCGTCGGATCGACCATCCCTGCCACAACCGCGCCCGGCGGCAAGCTGATCACGACCGAGATCGGACGTCCATCGTCGGTCGTTTGGCTGCTGGAGAAGGCGCGATCCGACGTGTTGCGCATCGTCAGCACTTGCGCAATTTCCAAGTTCGATCCAACGGCGTTGATCTGCGTCACCATGCCCGTGATCTCGATGATAGCGGGGTCTTCGGTCAGTTCGTAGATCGTAACCGGGAGATCGAGCGCGTCCCCGTCGCCCACGCTGACGGCGCTGGCAAACACGCGCTCCCGATACGTGACCGCCGCCACATAATTCGAGGCTGGATCGAGCGGCACACCGTCGATGCGGTACGCGCCCGCCGCGTCGGTCGTCGTCTCGAACTGCGTGCGCGCGAAATCGGCATCCAAACGGTACACCAGCACATCGAGCGCCGCTGGCAGCGTGCCGCCGGCTGTTCCGTTGGCGATGCGTCCCGTAATCGTGCCGATGCGGGCGAGTTCAGGCGTCGTCTCGGCATCATTCGCTGTGCCAATTTCGGCGGTAGCGACGGGGGGCGGCACTTGCGCGCCCGTACTTTGCGCGCCCGTGTCAATCACCCCAACCGCATCGGCGTTCGCCAATGCCAGCGTGCGCGTGTACGCCACGACGGCGCGCTGTTCTTCCTCAGACAAATCGTCTGCGAAGGCGGGCATCTCGCCCGCACCCTCGTTGACCGCAACGTACATATGATTGTCGCTGAGGATCATCATCGCTTCGGGGTCGGTCAGATCGCCGGGATGTTCGCGCAGCGTCGGCGCGTCCACGCCGTCGCCGCGCCCGCTGTCGCCGTGACACGATGCACAAAAATCACCGTAGACCGTGCGCCCCAATGTCAGCATTTCCAAGTCGTATTGCAGCGTATAGCTGTAGAGCGCGACCGCCCAGCGTTCGGACTCCGAGAGCGCGTCCGCCCACGGCGGCATCAAATTTTCGATGCGCCCATTGGTGATCGTGCCGTACCATTGCGTTGGGCGCTGACCGCGCGCTGTCGCCGCGTTGGTGAAACTCGCCATTACGGGGACTTGACCCGACGCCACCAATTCGCCATCGCCCGCGCCGCCGCCGCCATGACAGGTGGCACAGCGCGCCGCGAAGATGCCCGCGCCGATGGCGATATCGGGCTGTAGGGACGGCGGACGCGGCTGCGTCGTCGCGGTCGGCGGCGGGATGGTGGCGACGATGCGCGGTTCGCCGCCCAAGCCGGAACAGCCAGAAACGATGAAAATGCAGAGGAACGCGGAAAAGGACAAAACGATATTTTTTCTCTGCGTTCGTCTGCCTTCTCTGCGTTGAAACAAGCTTTTATCCCTCATGCTGTTCCTGTTTCTGGCGGTAGGCGCGGATCGCCGCCTCGACCGCTGCATCGTCGATCTGCCCATCGTCGCTCTCGCCCACTCCAAATAGAGCGGCGGCGGGGGAGGTTGCGTTCAATTCATCGAGCGCCCGCAGCGCCGCCGCGCCACGTTCCAACCACAGCGCGCGATCCCGCCCGTAATCGTCGGCGTCCAGCTTGCCGAGCGCGAAATCTTCGTCGAGGTCGTGCAGATTGCGCAGGACGCGCTCGTAATAGACGGTGATGCGGTCGCGCCGCTTCTGCGTGCGTTCGTCGGCGTCCCCGTCGGCGCGGTGCATGATCAGCGGGAGCGCGATCACCAGCACGACGAGGCTGGTCAAGAGCAGCGCGGCGATCAGTCCGGCGATGCTCATGCCGCGTCCTCAGCTAACAGCGCATCGATCAGCGCGCGAATTTCGATATCGTCTTGCGCGTCGATGTCCGCGAAGATGAAGCGCGCGATTTCGCCGTCGGGGGCGATGATGAACGTCTCTGGCACGCCGGTGATGTGATAACGATCTTTTGTGATCACCGTGCCGACATCCTGTGCGTTCGGATAGGTCATGTTGAACGCATCGATGAAGGCGCGCGAGTCGCGTTCGTTGTCGGCATAGGTCACGCCCAAGACGACGACGCCGCGATCCCGGTAATCTTGCCACAACCGTTCCAAAATCGGCGCTTCGACGCGGCAAGGTCCACACCATGACGCCCAAAAGTTGAGGATCACGACCTTGCCGCGCTGCGCGGACAGCGTGAACGGCTGCCCATCGAAGGTGGTCACGCTGAAATCGGGCGCGATGCCCGCCGTCGGCTGCGATTGACCCTGCCGCGCCAGCGCCAGCCCGACAATCAGTACGACGACGACGATCCCAGCCAGCAGCATCAACGAACCGAGATTGAGGCGAAAGCCGCCTTTTTTCGGTTCTGATTCGTCGTCTTGGAGAAAGTCCAAATCAGTCATAGCGTCCTCATAAGGCAAGCTGCACCCTCCAACCCCGTCTCGATGTAGAGAGGGGAAACATTCCCCTCTCTCCGTATCGGAGAGTGGGTTGTCAGAATCATTGTAGTTCCTCGAATGTCCAGCCCGGCAGCATCTCGCGCGACTGTAACCACGCTGCCGGAATCGCGTCCGCGCCTGTGTGCGCGGCGACGATCCCGCCGACAATCGCGCAGTTGGTATCCACGTCGCCGCCCGCGCGCACCATCGTGCGCATCGCGCTCGCATAATCGGTCAAGGTTTCGCCCGCCGCCCACACGCAGAAGCCGACGGTATCTTCCGCTGAAATCAGCGAACCGTTGCCCAACATGGCGACGGCAGCGGCTAACGATGCGTCCGCACGAAGATCGCGCGCCTGTTCCAGCTTGCGTTTCACATTGCTTTCCGGCACATGCGGGAGGATGCGCTCCACAAAGGCGCGCCGCGTCAGTATGTCGCCGCGCGCGTTCCACGCGACGGCTGCCGCCACCGCTGCCGCGATGCTGCCCGCAATCCCTTCGGCGTGCGCGTGTGTGATTTCAGCCGACAAGCGTGCTTGCTCGACGCACAGCGCCAGATCGTCCGCGAAATACGCGCCCAACGGCGTGACGCGCATCGCGCCGCCGTTGCCGAACGACCCTTCGCCGCGAAACATCAGCTTTGACTCGGTGCGCCAATCCGCGCCGCCCTGAATCCGCTGAAGCAACCGGATCGCGCCCATGCCGTAGCCGCGTCGGGGATCGAAGTGCGCCGCGAAACTGCGTGCCAGCGCAGCCTGATCGATGTGCCAATACTGGCGCAAGACCGCGTAGATCGACAGCGCCATGTTGGTGTCGTCGGTGAACTGCCATGTGCCTTTGGGCAGCCGCGCCAATCGATCAGCTTCAGTCGGCGCGCTCATCTCGAACCACCCGCCGAGCGCGTCCCCGACGGACAAGCCTTCGAGCGCGACGCGGGCGCGTTCCAAGCGTTCGACGTGGTGGTGGCTCATCCGCGTAAATCCCGCTCGACTTGCGCCAAGTAATCATCATCGTTGGGTTGCAGCGCCGCAGCGCGCATTGGCGCCCGCGCGCTCCGTCCCCGCCAGCGCGCGAACGTGAACACGCCGCCGATCAGCGCCAGCGCCGCCAGCGCGAACGGCGTCACCAGCGTCAGCGCGCGTAACGCTGGATCGAGCGGCGTCCCGACAGCGCGCTCGCCAAAGCGCAGCACGAAATCTGCCACGACCTGATCCGTCGTGCTGCCCGCCTCCAACTGAACGCGGATTTCGTCGCGCCAACGGTAACATGCTTCGGTCATGCACGTATCGAGCGGCTGATTCTCGCACACTGGACAGTACAGACGTTTGGCGACGGCGTTCACAGCGTCCGCTGTCACAGGTGTCTGTGCAAATACGGGAGTGGCGAAAAGCAGCACGCAGAGAACGCAGAGACGCAGAGAAAACGAGCGAAAATCGAACCAAGACGCACTAGTCCTGTGCGTAAAAAAAATGCCCATCATGCCGCCGCCCCTGCGCGTTTTGTCCCCGTGACTTGGGCGCGGACGCGCGACGGTAGCGAATCTTGTGGCGCAACCGAGATCAGCGTGCCGAGGATCAGCACCAAGCCGCCCCACCAGACCAGATTGATCAGCGGATTGACGTAGACTTTGAAGGTCGCGGATTCCCGACCGGGCGCGGCGTCCGTATCCCACCCGACGAGCAAAACGTAGACATCGGTTTCGAGCGTGCTGTGCGCGCCCGCGATGTTCATGCTGTTCATCGCGCCGTCGCCGGGGAACAAATCATGACGCGGACGGATTTGGGCGACTTCTGCGCCATCCCGCAGCACGGTCAGGTTGGCGATATCCATCACGCGCCCATCCTCCGCGATCTGTCCGGCGTCCAAGCCATCATAGCGCACGGTGTAGTCGCCCAACGTCAGCGAGCCGCCCACATTGAGCGTGCGCTGCGTTTCCTGCTGATACAGCGTCGAGCCGATTACGCCGATGCCAATCACGCTGATGCCCAAATGCACGATGAAGCCGCCGTAGCGCCGCCGATTGCGCGCGAAGATGCCTAACGACGCCGCCAACAGCGCTTCGCCCGTCGCGCGCCGCCGCGCCCATGCCCCGCGCGCCGTCTCGTAGATCGCCACGAAACCCGCCAACAGCACAGCGCCATAGCCCACCAGCGCGGCGGGCAGCCGTGTGCCGAAGATGACCATGACGACCAAACAGGCGACGGTTAGCGCCGCCGGGACGACCAGCGCGCGCCCCAAGCGTCCCACCGACATCGCGCCCCAAGCGGACAGCGGCGCGATGCCCATCAGCAGGTAGAGGATCAGGAACAGCGGCGGCGTCACGGCATTGAAATATTCGACGCCGAGCGTGATATCCGTCCCCATGAACAATTCTGAGAGGATCGGCGCGCCAAAGCTGCCCCAGAAGATCGCCAACGTCAGCGCCACGAACACGACGTTGTTCAGCACGAACAGCGTTTCGCGGCTGAGGATGCCCGTCCGATGGGTTTCATCTTTCAGGTCGCCGCGCTGCCAGCGATATAGGATCAGCCCAACAGAAATCAGCGTCATGATCGCCCAGAACGCGAACATCGGCACGCCAATCGCGCTTTGGGCGAAGCTGTGAACGCTGTCCACCAAGCCAGAGCGCGTGGCGAACGTGCCGAAAATGACCGCGCTGAAGGTGAAGATCACGAGGAACATATTCCAGACCTTCAACATGCCGCGCTTCTCTTGGATCATGACGCTGTGAATGAAAGCGGTGCCGATCAGCCATGGGAGGAACGCCGCGTTCTCGACTGGATCCCAGCCCCAATAGCCGCCCCAGCCAAGCACATCATACGCCCAGCGTCCGCCGAGAATTAAGCCGAGACTGAGGAACAACCACGCCGTCAGGTTCCAACGGCGCGTCGCCTTGATCCAATTCGTGGACAGATCGCCAGATGCCAGCGCCGCCATCGCAAACGCGAACGGGATCACCATCCCCGTGAAGCCCAAATACAGCATCGGCGGATGGATGATCATGCCGAAATGTCGCAAGAGCGGGTTGAGTCCGTTCGCCGTCTGCCCCAGGCGTGTCATGAGTGGCACGGCGTCAGCGTTCGGCGCATTGACCGCAAAGACCAGCGTACCGTCCGGCTGCACCCACTGATCCGCCGCGATGGGCAGCGCGCCAGCGGGCTGAATCACGCCGGTGATCAATGTCCCCTCTAACGACACCCAATAGCGCGCGAACGGATTTTCCAGCAGCAGCGTCAAGCCGATGAAGAACGCCAATGTCGCCATCGTGTAGGCAATCACATAGGGCATCAAGCGCTGATACGCGCGCCAGTTGAACGCCAGCGCCGCCGCCGCGAATGCGCCCATGATCACGCACCAGAACAAGAGCGATCCTTGCTGTGACCCCCACAGCGCCGTGATCCGATAGAACAGCGGCGTACTCGGATTGGTCGTCTGCCAAACGTAGGCGATCTCGTAGTGTTCGCCCACCAGTGCCGCCATCAGCGCCAACGCCGCGATCAGCAGCAGTGGGAATGTCAGCAGCGCCGCGTTGCGTCCGCTGACGACCCACGCGGTTCGTTCCACGCGCGCGCCCATGACCGACGCCGGAATCGCGTACAGCGCCGCGATGAATGCCAGCGCCAGCGATACCAAGCCGATTTCAGCCAGCATGATGATGCCTATTCTGGGCATGGCAAACCATGCCCCTATGCGCTTTCGGGGTTATCGATGGCACGCCATGACCCCTACGTGCCGGATTGACCTAACGACGGGACGGTGCCTTCGATGAAGCGCGACGGGCATTTCAAGTTCAATTCGGTGGCATGAAAGACGCCGTTTTCGTCCAAACTCCCGGTCATGATCGCTTGTGCTTCATGTTGGAGCAGTTCGGGCTTGACCTGATTTTCGACGCGCACGCGCATCCGCGTCGCGTTCGGGTCGTTGGCAGCTTGATGCAGCGCCTCGCCCGCGTTGGGGATATTGTCGGGGACGTGCGCGACTTCAAATTCGATGATCAGATTTTCGGCGTCATAGCGGATCGTTTCACCGATCACCGCGCCGGAGACGCGCACGCTCTGTCCGAGATATGCCGGATCGCTCACCGTCTCTTCGACGGTGATGAAGAAGCGCGCGCCTGCGCTCATGCCCTGCGCGATCAAGAAGATCACTGCGCCGACCATCAGCAGTCCACCGATCAAGAATTTCAACCGTTCGCCGCGCCGCGCCGCTGCTGCGGGTTTGCCTGCATCGCGTCCAGAGGCGCTCGGCGCATCGGCGACCGGCTTTTCCCACGCTGCTTGTGCCATTAAAAGCATCCTCAAAACTTGACTTCAGAGCATAATCAAATTATAGCGCAAAACTTGTGACATTTGTCACAAGTCAGATGAGACAACGCTGTAAGTTTTATTTGAATTTTAGACGGGCGTCCCAGCAGGACGCCCTACCCAAGATAATCATATCACTGCGTGATCGTGTAAGGACGTGCCGGTTGGCACGCCCGCGCGCGTCTTTTTACCCGCGCGGTGCGTTCTCGCGCAGCAGCGCCAGCCCGCCAACGAGCAAGACCGCGCCAATCCCTAACAACAGCATCAACGTGGTGATGCCGGATGCTGCGCCTTCTTCGTCCACCACCTCGATAGGGGCTTCGGGCGTTACTTCTGCGCTGGCTTCCAAGGTCGCTTCCGCCGTCGGTGCTGCCAAAACGGTGAGGGTAGGTCCCGCCGTCATCAGCGCGGCGGCAGTCGGATCAACCTGTTCGATGACTTCAACCGTCGCTTCGGTGGTTCGTTCAGCGGTCGCTTCCGCCGTCGCATCGGCACCGAGATCGATTGGAACGGAAAAAACGGGCGTTGCTTCAGTTGTTGCTTCAGTTGTTGCTTCAGCCGTTGTTTCGGCGGTCGATTCTTGCGCGAACGCCGGGAGGCTCAGCGCGAAAGTACAAATCAGGATGAGCAGCGGCGCGGTCAGCCGTCGAATCATGGCGGGAAGACTCCTTGTGTACGGTCAACAATCACGCGCCTCATTGTAACGCAAAGCCGATTGAACCTCATCCCCCGCTCCAAATTGGAATCGGACGCCCCTACAGCGGCGGGTGTAGGGGCGCGGCATGTCCGTTATGAGACGGTGAAGGTTTACTCGCGCTCGAACACGTATTGATCGGTGACAATATCAATCGTGATCGTCCCCGCGTCGGGGTCGAATACCAAGCGAATGCCCGTCAACGGCGAATCGATAGTGATGTATTCGTTCGGCTTGAAATCGTCGCCTATGAAAGGACGCAGTTCAAACTTGAACTCGCCCGCGTCCGCGAACAGCGCAGCGTCTTCCAACGTAATCGTCAGTTCGCCCAAGATATCATCAACATACACCCCCACGAGCGTTTCCGCCGCATCGGCATCCAACGTGCCGACGGAGGCGATCAATTCCGGTTCGGCTTCTTCGCCCTGTTGAATCAAGAAGTCGAGAGCTTGCGCCGCTTCGTTCGTATCGATTTCAAAGACAAGTTCGAGCAAGCGCGTGCGAATCCCCTCCAGCAGCGCGTTCGCACCTTGTCCATTCGCCAAAACGACGATGCCCAAGTCTTTTTCGGGCAGGAACGCGGCGTCCGCGGTGAAACCGAGCGTATTGCCGCCGTGATAGATCAGCGTCGTGCCTTTGTATTCCCCGATGAACCAGCCCAAGCCATATGATGTATTTGCCGAGAGCGAGATTTGCGGCTGCCATGTCGTCTGCAAGTTCGCATCGCTCACGACGCGCGTCCCATCCGCCGCGACGCCGGACGCCAGTTCCATCAGCAGATAGCGCGCCATGTCGTTGGCGGTTGACCAATGTGATCCGGCGGGCGCAATCGGCAGCAGGCTTTCCTCCAGCGTGACCGGAATCACCTCGTAGTACGCGCCCGTTTCATCGAAGACGACCGCGTGCGGCAGGGCATAATCGCCATCCGCGATTACCGCGTCGAAATCGAGCGTCGTGCGCGTCATGCCAATCGGCGCGAGAACGCGCGTCGCCAATGCGATTTGGTAATCGTTCAGCAGACTCCCATCATTGCCGCCTGCCGCCACCGCTGCGGCGTAGCCGCCCGTCGCCACCATCTGATTGCTGTACTGGAACGCCTCGCCGAAGTCGGTGAAGAATTGGAACGTGCGCAGCGATTCGACGGTATCTTCGCCCGTCAGTTCCGAAGCATTGAAGATGAATTCGAGATCGCGGCGCGGAACGCCCGTACACGCGCACACCATATTGCGCATGGTGATCGTCGGCGTCAGCGTTTCATCCGCGACGGCGAAATTCGGCAAAATCTCCACGACGGGCGTATCCCACAGCATCGAACCGTCGTCTACCAACGTCGCCATCATCAGCGTGGTCAGCGACTTGCCGACGGAGCCGATCATCATGTGCGTGTCGGACGTCAGCGGGTCGTCGCCGCCGATTGCTTTGACGCCGAAACTTTGCGCGTAGACGATTTCGCCGCCTTGCACGATGGCGACGGTCACGCCCGGCACTTCCGAGACGGGCAGATACTCGTTGATGAACGCCTCAAGCGGATCGGTGATGGCGGCATCGACGGTCAGCGGTTCGACGCCCGAAACATCGGCTTGCTGCAACCGGTTCGGCTGAAAGCCCGACGCGATAATCTGAATCTGCGCACCGCGCTGCTGCGCCGCCGCGAAATCGTTGATCACGAACAGCAGGACGTAATTTTCGTCCCCGATCCGCTGGGCGAAACCCTGATACGCGGGCGGATTCGTCCCCGTGTCGTAGTTGATCAGCACCGTTTCATCGATGCCGGGCGCGGATGGCACAGCTTGCGGCGTCGCCTCTGCCTCGATGGTCACGCCGACGGTTTCCCATGCCGAAACAATCGCGGCTTCGGCAGCGGCGCCCGTCACGACCAGCGCATGAACCACGAGCGTGTCATCCGGCGCGGATAAGGTCAAGTAGCCAGCCTCGGCGGTTGTCGCCGTCCAACTGGTGGGAATCGGGACGGTGTACAGCCCGTTCGGGTCGTCATAGGTACCCGCGATGCCGTCTTGCGCGCTGGCGATGGAGACGGACAGCACGACGATTAGCACGAACAATAGCAGTCGCTTCATCTACAAACCTCACTTTTGGGATCGATTACCGCTCATTTCTACGGATAATCAGCGCACAGGGTTGCGCGCTGTACCGCCCCAAAGATTGGAGGTGAATTAAAAACGGCGTTCCCAAGCTTGGGAACGCCGTCGAAAGTCAGGCTGTAGGGGCGACCCAGCGAGTCGCCCGCCAAAAACGTTGGATCAGCCGCCGTCCGCCGACGCTTGCGCGCCCACGCCGCTGTCGTAACTTTCGAGATACGCCAAGATGTCGCCCAAGTCTTGATGCGTCATGCGCTCCCCGAAATTCTGCGGCATCACGCCCGCCGGATAGCCCGGCACGATGTAATGGTTCG
This sequence comes from Anaerolineae bacterium, assembly GCA_034437055.1. Lineage (GTDB taxonomy): Bacteria > Chloroflexota > Anaerolineae > Aggregatilineales > Phototrophicaceae > Flexifilum. The sequence goes on along the minus strand of DAOTUQ010000057.1, from coordinate 63,818 downwards.
GGTTGATGATGCTCATGATCAAGTATTGTTCCGGCGTCTGTCCGGCGTTCTCTGGCGCTTGCAAGCGTTCGTTTTGCGCGGCTGTCCACGTTTGTCCCGTTGCGGGAGCGACCGCCGCGTTGCTATGACAGCCCGCGCAGGCATACACGCCGCCGTTGTAGAGCGCCTGTCCGTTGACCGGATCGCGCGTGATATTGACCAATTCCGTCTCAATCGCGGCGACATCCGTGCCAACGCGCGGCGTATCGTCCGCCGGACCCGCGAGTGCCGAATCGATTGGATTGATCGGGTACTGCACGACCGCGTTGGCGTCGTCCGTCGTCCAGCCGTCGCCCTTGTCGTAGTTGAGGATGTAATTGGTCAAGTCCTCAAGCTGATCGCCGCGCAAGGGGCCCCCGGCTGTCTGCGACCATGCTGCCATACCTTGACCCGTGGGCCAGTACAGCCCGCTGGTGGGACGCCCATGCACCAGCGTGGTATACACAAAGCTGTTGAGTGTGCCGCCCCAACCCAAGCGCGCCAACCGCGACGGCGTTTCGGGGTCATAGCCTTTGGTCACGGCAGGCTGGAGCGCCTGCACGATTGACGCGCGTTCACTTTGCAGCTCCGTTACGCGCGTGGTGATCTCAACCGCGCGTTCCGCCGACAAATCCGTGCGCGTCAGTTCTTGACCCAATGTCACCAATTCGCGGTCGATGGACGCCAAGAAGTTATGCCCGAACAGATACGGCGAATTCAGGGCGGGGGCGCGTCCCGCCAGCCCCAGCCCATCCGTCGCATGACAGCTTGAACAATTGGAGTTGAACAGCGCCGCGCCGCGTTCAATCGAGCGGGCAAGATACTGCCGCTCAAACGCCTGCATCCGTCCGCCCTCGTTGATCGCAAGCCATCCGACCAGCACCATGATGCCCAGAAAGGCGATAGTGCCGACGATGATGCGATTTTCCATTTTGTCAATTAGTAAGCGTTGCAGCATTGCCCTTATGCTCCCGGCGCGTTGAAATACTGCGAATCCTCGTGAATGTAAACCCGCTGGCTGCTGATACGCAAGATCGGGTTGCCATCCGCGCCCAACGCCAAGATCGGCTCGCCATTCGCATCCAAGACAGGGAAACCGCGTTCCATCTCGACTTCGTTCCAGAAGATGAACAGATCGACGCGCTTCAGACTGGCTTGCTCGTCGGTGATCACGATGCCGCCCCAACCGTTGTGCAGTTCCTTTTCCTCGACCTCAAGCTCATGATGGAACTCGTCCATGATGCTCATCAGTTCGGTCGCGTCCGTCGGCAGCGAGACGAAATTCAGCCCGCTGGCGGGAATATGGAGGTGCTGCTGCACTTCAAGGTAGTTGGCAACAAATCCTTCGGTCGTGTCCGCCGTGAATGTGTCCGAGACGCGATACGGCGCGATCAACGACTGCTCAATCTCGGTGTTGAAGCCTGCAAGCACTTCGGCTTCTTCGCCCGGTGAGGCGTCGAACTGCCGCGTCGTATATATGCCCGGCGTCAGTTGATCGAAGGGGACCGGACGCAGCAAGCCAATATGGTTGTGCGCGGGTTCCATCGTCATGTGATGCAGCACGTCCACATCGGCGCTGTTGATCACGCCGAACTCTGCCAAACCCATATAGCTGAGGATCACCGTGACAGCGATCAGCGCCAAGATAATGGTGAAGATCGAGCGGCGGTGCGCCCAACGGCGGCTGCGCGTGGTATCGATGTACGGCAGCACCGCGAGGAAGCCCACATAGATCGTCGGGAAGATGATGCCCCACAGCACTTTGTCGCCCAGTTTCAGCGCGCCTTGCACCCACAAGAAGTACCACGGCGCGGTCGTGCCGAGCGGCGTAATCTGCGGATCAGCATGGTTTTCGAGCGGCGCGTGGAAGAACCACGTTGACAGAATGACCAAAATCAGCGTCGTAACGGCAATCCACATGATTTCGCTGGTCAGAATGTCGGGGATGAAGTACACGCGCTTATCCAGCGGCACGCGCTTGGCGGTATCTTCACCGATATTTTCTTCTTTCGGCGGCAGCGAGTGTCCATGGACAACGACTTTGTAGTAATGGACGCCCACGAAGATGAACAGCAGCGCTGGCACCGCGAGGACGTGGAGCAGATAGAAGCGCAGCAAGCCGTTCGCGCCGATATCGGGCCCGCCGCGCAGCAGCAGGTTGAGATTCGTACCGACGACTTCCGGCGGCGCAGCTTCGATCATCGATGCGCCAATCGTGACCGCCCACAGTGCCAACTGATCCCACGGCAGCAGGTAGCCAGAGAAGCTCAGGAACATCGTCAAGAACAGCAGGATCACGCCCGTGAACCATGTAAACTGTCTGGGCTTCTTGTAGCTGCCGGTGAAGAAGGTCCTGATCATGTGAAGTGTGACGATCAACACCATCGCCTCTGCGCCCAAGCGGTGCAGATCACGCATGAACTGTCCGAGTGGGACGTTCGACATGATCGTGAGCATGTTGGCGTAGGCATAGGTGGGAGACGGCGTGTAAAAGACCATCAAGAAAATGCCGGTGATCGTCTCGAAGAACACGAAATAGGTAGACAGCCAGCCCAAACGAAATTCTGGATACACCCCGGTGACCGATTTGTGGAAGTAGCTCGGACGCATGTGCAGCCAAAAGCCATCGGCGTGCGGTTGCAAGCGCGGATTCGGCTTGCGACTGGCGGCTTCACCGCGCAGCGCCTCACGGATGTCTTGTAGGTTCATCCCCGCCGTGGCCCGTTCGACCACTTCGTTGATGCCTTCGTACAGGGCGCGCTTGAATCCCTTTTCCTTAATGTCGTCCAAAAAGGACGGAAATGGGAGTACGGACATGTGAATGAATTCTCCTCAACCGAACTCGTGCCGAACGATGTTCGTGATTTCCCGATTGGAATGCCGGACGCACGGAACTAACCGTGACCCTTGCCTTTGACGCGCGCTCCGGTATTGACAGCGATGCGCGCGATGGTTTTGCCGTTGAGCGGGATGGGGTTGCCGTCGGCGTCCATCGTCGCTTCCGTACCATCGTCGAAATAAATGGTCGTCACGAACCGGTCGAGGTTGCGCGGCGCGGGACCCTCGATATACGTCCCATTCAACTGGAACTTCGACCCGTGACACGGACATTCAAAGCGGAAATTGGTGTCCGACCATTTCGGCAGGCAGCCCAAATGGGTGCAAACCCCGAAGAGGGTGACGACGCCCTGATCGGTGTTGGACACCCAAAAGCGTCCCGACGGCTCTTGCAGCGGACCGTTGCCCATGATTGGGAGCTTGCTCGGCGCGATGTTGAACACGCCGCCAAACGTGCCTTCTTTGAAGCGCGGCAGTGCGAACCAGATGATCGCGGCGGTCGTCTCGCCCAATACCAGCACGATGGACGCGCCCCAGATGTAATACAAAAATTCGCGGCGGCTAGGCGCAGCGACTTCGACTTGAGCAGCCGCTCGGTTTGGTTTCGGCGCAACGGCGGCTTTCGTTTCGCCAGCGGTCAAGGTCGCCATGGTTCACCTTCCTTTACAGCGACAGAACAACCCCAATATGTGGGACTGGCTTCTGTCTTGATCAGCCATCAATCGAGTTTTAGATAGAGGTTCACTAAGAATGTGACGGGCATTTCTTCCCGCTTTGTAAAATGTATCACAAACGAACGCCGCTGTCAAAAGCAAGCCCACCTAAATCATCCATCCATTATAACGACCGTATTTTATCGAAACAGCACCGAATTTCCGATCCAAAACAGACGATTTGCGCGGATTGAAATCTATACGCTTGCGAGTGTAGCGCGCACGGACGATAATGCAAGCTATGGCGCTCTATCGACTGTCCGGCACACGGACGACCTGGATCAATGTCATTCACCCCACGCCTCAGGATATCGATGCCCTGCGACGGATGTATCCCTATTTCCATCCGCTCAACCTCGAAGACACGTTAAGTCCGATTGAACGTCCTAAGATCGATGATGGCGACGACTATTTGTTCGTGGTCATGCACTTTCCCCTGTGGGACGCGGCACATCGCTTGACACGGCAGAGTGAGGTCGATTTCTTTGTCGGGCGCGGCTTCGTCATCACACTGCATGATGGCGCGCTCAAGCCGCTGCGCGATCTGTATGATGCGTGCCAATCACAAGAGTCCGATCTCAAAAAGCTGCTCGACGGCAGCGCCAGCCATTCGTTCTACGCGATCCTCGATAAGCTGATCGATTATTGTTTCCCCATCATGCGCAAGGTCGATGGCAACATCCGCGCCATCGAAGAACGCATCTTCACGGATGAGGACAAGGCGCTGATTCGGGATATCGCCATTGTGCGCCGCGATATCATCTCGCTGCGGCGCATCATTCGCCAGCAAGTGCCGATTATGGAGAATTTGGAGCGCATCGAGCGCCCGATCATCCAAGAGGACTTGGACGAATACTTTGGCGATATCGTCGATCACGTCCACACGCTGCGCGATATCGTTGATGAAGACTTTGAAATCATCGTCGGCTTGTCCGATACCGCTGATACGCTGATCAATCATCGCCTCAACGGGGTCATTCGCGTCTTGACCGTGATTTCGGTGATCATTCTCCCGCTGACGCTGGTTTCTGGCATCTATGGGATGAATGTGAGCTTGCCGCTGGACGACCACCCGGACGCCTATCTCGTCGTGTTGGGGTTGATGGTCGTCCTCGCTGTCTCCCTCCTCGTCTACTTCAAGCGGCGAAAGTGGCTATGAGACCGTACATCTATATCGACACAGACGACCGACTGCGCGCGCTGATCGACATGCTGTTCCGTGCGCCGCGTTTGGCGTTGGATACCGAGTCGAACAGCCTTCATGCCTATCGAGAGCAGGTCTGCCTGATTCAGATTTCGACCAGCGAGAACGATTACTTGGTCGATCCGCTGGCGGTCAACGATCTCACGCCGCTTGCGCCCGTGATGGCGGATAATCGCATCGAAAAGATCATCCACGCCGCCGAAAATGATGTGATGGCGCTGCGGCGCGATTTCAATTTCACGTTCGTCAATGTGTTCGATACGATGGCGGCGGCACGCATCTGCGGCTATAAGACGGTCGGTTTAAGCCCCCTGTTGGAACGGCATTTCAGTGTTCGGCTCGACAAGAGTCACCAATTGGACGATTGGGGCGCGCGTCCGCTGGAGCATGACAGCCTCATGTATGCGCAAATGGACGCGCATTATCTCGGCGCGCTCCGGGACAAATTGGCGAGCGAACTCACGCGCTTAGGGCGCTGCTCCGAGGCGCGGGAGACGTTCGCGGATTTGTGCATGGTTGCGCCGACGGACTCGCGCTTCGACTCGGAAGGCTATTGGCGCATCGCGCTGCCGATTCAACTGAACGCGCGGCAAACGGCGGTCTTGCGCGAACTGTACTTGCTGCGCGATCAAATTGCGCGGGCGCGCAACCTGCCCGTGTTCCGCGTGCTGCAAGACAAAACGCTGGCGAGTTTGGCGCGCAAAGCGCCGCAGACGCCCGATGATCTGCTGAACGTGAGCGATATGCCGATAGCTTTGTTCGATGAATACGGCATCGAACTGCTGGATGCGATTGCGTCTGGGCTGCACGCCAAGCCGCCTCCACCACCGCCGGTGCAACCGTCGACTGAACCCTTGATTGTGGATCGCTACACGGCGCTGCGCGATTGGCGGCGGGCGAAGGCACACGAACGCGGTGTCGATACGGACGTGATCATCAGCAAAGAGGCACTGTGGGAGATTGCGACGCGCAATCCGACGTTGGTTGAGGACATGCGCGACATTCGCATGTTCGGCGCGTGGCGGCTCAAGACGTATGGGGATGATATACTGACCGTGCTGCAAAAATTTCGGAAGTGAGGGCATTATGCGGCTGACATTTCACGGCGCGGCGCGAACCGTCACCGGATCGCAGCATTTGATCGAAGTCAATGGCAAGCGGATTTTGCTCGACTGCGGCTTGTATCAGGGCAGACGCGCGGAAGCGTACACACGCAATAAGGAACTGCCGTTCGACGCAGCATCCATCGATTACATGATCTTGTCGCACGCGCACATCGATCACTGCGGCAACATCCCGAATTTGGTCAAGCGCGGTTACGACGGCGATATCCTGTGTACGCACGCCACGCGCGACCTGTGCGCGACGATGCTGATGGACAGCGCGCGCATCCAAGAGAAAGATGTCGAATTCGTCAACAAGAAACGCAGGGGCGACGAACCCGACGCAGAGCCGCTCTATACGCAAGACGACGCAAAAGCGAGCTTGAGCCAATTCATCTCGCAGGACTATGACCGCCCACGCACGATTCTGCCCGGCGTGACGGTGACCTTCAAAGACGCGGGACACATGCTCGGCAGCGCGTTCGTCGTCCTCGATATCGAAGATCAAGCACAGAAACGCGATATCCGGCTGGTGTTCAGCGGCGATCTCGGACGGGCAGGCATCCCGATCATCCGCGATCCACAGACCATCGACGGCGCGGATGTGCTGATCATGGAAAGCACCTACGGCGATACCCTGCATCCGCCCTACATTGATGACACCCACGCGATGGAACGGATTATCGGGGAGACGGTCAAGCGCGGCGGCATGGTGCTGATTCCGGCGTTCGCTGTCGGGCGGACACAGCAGGTCGTTTACACGCTGCACCAACTGGCGCGCGCGGGTGATCTGCCCGACGTGCCGATTTATGTGGATAGTCCACTCGCTATCGACGTGACCGCCGTCTTTCGCACGCATCCCGAATGTTACGACAGCGAAATTCAGGCATTCGTCAGCGGGTTGCGCGGCGACCAAGACCCGTTCGGCTTCGAGCGGTTGCATTACACGCGCACGACCGAGGACAGCAAAAAACTCAACTTTTTGACCACGCCCGCCGTGATTATCGCCGCCAGCGGCATGATGGAGGCGGGGCGCATTTTGCATCACCTCAAGAATCGCATCGAAGACCCGCGCACGACGGTCTTGGTCGTCGGCTACCAAGCCGAGAACACGCTCGGACGGAAACTGGTCGATAAACAGCGCGAAGTGCGCATCTTCGGACGGTCTTACGCTAATCGCGCCCAAGTCGAAGTCTTGAGCGGCTTCAGCGGTCACGCCGATCAAGCGGGCTTGCTCGATTGGGTCGGCGCGATGGGGCGCAAGCCGCGCCAAACATTCTTGGTTCACGGCGAAGGCGACGCGCAAACCGTTTTGGCGCAAAAGCTGCATGAGCGGCACGGCGTCGCGGTTGCCATCCCAGATCGTGGACAGTCGTTCGAGGTCTGAGCGATGAGTCTGCATCTCGCCAGCGCCAACAATCCGCGCCCCTTCGACGACGATTGGCACGCTTGTCTGTGCGCGCATTACATCCATGTGATCCGCGAAGTGGCGGCGGGGGGCGCGCCGCAAGGCAACGCCGATAACTTGCGCCGCGTGCTGATCGAGCGCGCGGGCTTCGCCCAAACTGAGATCGACGCGCTGTATCGGCAGGCATTGGGCATCATCAGTGGCTATCTTGTCGAAGTGACGGATGAAACTGCCGTTCTGGCTGGCGGGACAGCGTTGGGCGTGTCCGACGTAGAAACGCCCGCCGCTGTCCCTGAAACGGTATTGTCGCTCGCTGTCCCCGCGCTGAACATCGATGCTGCGCCGCCTGACCTCATCGATGTTGATGCGCTGTTGGCGACGTTGAGCGAAGACGACTTGCTGCGCGATATCAACGAGGGCGAGGACGCAGCGATGCCCGCTGTCGTGGAGGCATATTCTGATGGTGACGCTACTTTAGGCGATGTGGTCGCGCAGATCGATCCCGAAGCCGAAGCGCCGACGACACCCGATCAAACGCCCGAAGCATCGATGCCGCCCGTCCGCGAAGTCAAACAGTTGGCGTTGTTTTGACCAATGCTGCGCCTCACTGATCTCGACTACATGCGCCTCGCGCTGGCAGAAGCCGCCAAAGCCTTGCACACGAATGATGTGCCGATTGGCGCGCTTGCCGTCTACGAGGGGCGCATCATCGGCGCGGGCTGCAACCGCCGCGAAGCCGATCACGATCCGACCGCGCACGCCGAAATGATCGCCATTCGTCAGGCAGCGGCAGCATTGGGACACTGGCGGCTGCACGGCGTCACGCTGTATTGCACGCTCGAACCGTGTCCGATGTGCGCGGGCGCGATGGTCTTGGCGCGGCTGCCGCGTTTGGTTTATGCGGCGCTCGATCCGAAGGCGGGCGCGGCGGGCAGCGTGGTCGATTTATTGCGTCATGACCAGCTCAATCATCGCGTCGATGTATCGGCGGGCGTGCTGGCGAACGAAGCGGCGGCACAGTTGCAAGCGTTTTTTGATGGGCTGCGGACGTAGGGCGCGCCGCTGCACGCCCCAATCATGTACGTTTACGACGCTGGCGCGGGCTGAACGGTGTCGATGCGCCCGCTGTTGAGCACCAAGCCCGTCAAAATCCAACTGATCCCCATCAGCAGCAGCATAGCGAACATTCCCCAACTCACGCCAGATGGATCGCGCTGCAAGGCTCCCGACGCGATCACGATCACCGCCAATGGCAGCCCGCTACCGATCAAAAACGTCACGTTCCAGCGTGGCAGCAGATGATCGGTGGTGGCATAACCGCCGAATACGCTCATACCAATGAGGTGAACCATCCAACCGACGATGAACAGACTGTAAAAGCCCTCGATGCGAACGACCGTCAGCATCCATGCGACCGACGTAACCCCCGCGCCGATCAGCGCCGTCAGCAGTGACAGCTTGCCGAAGAAATTCATCTGGGCATGGAGGCGCAGATACAGCCCCAACAATCCGAGTGTGATGAAGATCATGCCGGGAACAAGTGCGAGAATCGATGCCCGATAAAGTCCGTCGGACGAAAGAAACGAACCGGGTTGAAGCTGGCTGAGGCTGCTGGCGACGAACAAGACGCCGCCCAACAGACAGAACCACCCGCTCGATTGGATGAACTTTGCTTTGGACATGGCGATATCGACCTTTCTGTGTTCTGTGATTACGGATTTAAGCAGGTCGAGCAGGGCGGCAGCCCAGCAGTTCACCAAACCCCACCTGCCGCCGCGCGCGACCGCATCGCGGCACAGATCGCGGAAAACTTGCGTCATGTGCCGTCCATATTCGCGGCGGAAAGCGGCGGGGTACAGGATCAGCAGGGCGCGATACACCCGTTCCGACGTGTTCATCAATTGGGATGCGCGTGGGTCTGTGTTCATCATGATGTGCCGCCCATCAGTTGCTTCGACTGTGCCGCGCGCAGCAGTGCCGCCAACCGCTGCGCTTCGGCTCTGGCGACCTGTTCGCCAAACGGGGTGATCTGGTAATAGCGGCGGCGTTCATCGTCGAGCGCCAGATCGGGTCGTTCGTCGCTTTCGGCAATTAACCCGGTGTCGAGCATCCGTTTGATCGAGCCGTACAGCGTGCCGGGTCCCATCTTTACGTCGCCGTTGGTGAGCGTCGTCACCTCCTGCATGATCGCGTAGCCGTGTTTTTCGCCATCTGCCAGCGCCAGCAAGATGTGAAAAACCGCGGGGGTAAGGGGGAGCATTCCCTGTGGTGATGTGGTATTCGCCATGCTTGACCTTATGTATATCGACTATGGATATATCCGTCACAGATATAATGATGGATATCGCAGTCGATGTCAAGCATTGGAACCGGCACATTCAGAAATCGCATTTTGCAAGCTGCGTCAATTATTATTTTTTACGTTCTAGTTTACACTTTTATTTTTGCGCGACTTCGCATAAAATGTTTTCCTATGGAGAGGTGCCGGAGTGGTTGAACGGGCTCGTCTCGAAAATGAGAATAGCTTCACAGCTATCGGGGGTTCGAATCCCCCCTTCTCCTCACAAAGAAGCCCGATATTTGTATGTCGGGCTTTTTTATTACGGTATGAATTTCTATTCGCCCTCATTGTCTTGATTGTCATTGCGGCGCTCGCGTATCTACCGTTGATAGCGCGCTTGGGACAATACTCGGACGATGCGTTCTTCCTCTGGGTAGGTCATGCGCTCGGCGCGCATAATTTGGTCGCGGTGATCTCGGACGACCGTCCCGGCTCCAGCTATCTGTTCGAGCTTACCCATACATGGTTCGGCACCGATTTGCAGGTGCGCCACCTTGTTCAATGGGCGGTGCATGTGATCGGCGGCATAGCGCTGTGGGTCGCCTTGCGCGCGCTGTTCCCACGTCAACGGACGGCGGCGTTGGGTGCGGCGATCCTATTCACGATCTATCCCGGCTATCTCATGATGCCGATGCCCGTTGTCACGCACAATTACGTCTTCAGCTTGTCGCTGGCAGCCGTCTCGTTCGCATTGACCGTCTACGGAGAGATCGCATATTCGGCGCGCGCGCGCTGGACGCTCCGCATCCTCGCGGTGATCAGCGGACTGGTGTATTTGTATGTCGTAGATAGCTTTCTGCCGCTGGAAGTTGTGCGCTGGTTGTTCCTACTAATTGTCGCATTTCGCCCGGCTTTGCACGCACCATCGTTCGCACGTCGCATCGGAAGGTTGCTCTGGTCGTTTGCGCCCTATGCCATCATGGTTGCGATCTTCTTGTTCTGGCGGCTGGCGATTTTCGTGCCGACCCGCCCCAGCGTCGATTTGAGTCATGTTTTGGAACTGTACGAACGATACGATAATGCGTTCTCGAATTTCCTGACCCGCTACTCAGTCGATGTGTGGGATATGCTAGTGTCAGCATGGTTCGCTCCGTTGGGACTGCGCTTCCCCGATGCTGCTGCGTTCACATCATTATTTGGAATCTGGGTCGTGGGTGTGGCGCTGATCGCGGGCGGCGCGTTCGTCATCTATACGCGGCTTGCGCCGTTGGATGGGCGCGAATCCGCGCGGCGTTGGGGTGTTGCGCTGATCGGCGGCGGGATCGCAGCGGCAGCGGCGGCACTTTTATTATCGGTGTTCACGTTCCAATTTCCGGCGTTCAATTCGGACGCGAATCGTTTTTCGCTGTCAGCAGTCTTCGGTGCGGTCTTGGTCGTGATGGGCGTTACGATGCTGTTTCCGGTGCGGCTGCGGGCGATCTTCCCCACGCTGTTAATCGGCGTCGCCACGCTCACCCAGTTGGGCAACGCCGCCGCGTTCAGCCGCAATTGGGAAGCGCAGCGACAAATCTTCTGGCAGTTAAGCGAGCGCGCCCCGCAGCTCCGCGAGGGGACGGCAGTGATCTTGAGCAATCCAGATATCACCACTAATCTGTATGTCGATATCATGTCCCAGTGGACGTTCGCGTTCAATCTGCTCTATTTCTATGATTGGAACTGGGACGGTTGGTTCGGTACGGACGATTTTACGCCGCCGCTCGGCTTCGACTATCTGCACGACGGGTCGGTGTTGGCGATGGGCGTAGGGCAGATGCAGCGCATTCCCTATCGGGGCGGAATCATCTGGGTGAACAACCATTACGAGACGCCGCTGGTCGTCCTCGCGCCGCACGGCGGTTCGTGCTTGCGCGTCCTCGACTCGCGGCGCGGTGAACTACCGATTTGGAGCGGTGATGCACCCACCGCCGCGCTCTCGCAGATCGATCTGATCTTGGCGGATGCACCGCCTATCGTCCCGAACGCGGGCATCTTCGGCGCGCCGCCGCCCCTCGACTGGTGTAATTTCTTTCAGCGTGGCGACTTGGCACGGCAGCGCGGTGATTGGGTGAGGGTGCTGGCACAGTTTGACGCGGCGGCAACGGCGGGCTTCGCGCCCGTCGATCCGACCGAACTGCTGCCGTTCATCGAAGCGGCGCTTCGCTTGAACGACAGCGAACGCGCACAGATGTTGATCGATCAGATGATGGCGCTCATACCCGATCCAGCGCCTCTGTGCGGGCTGTTGGCGCGCTCCAGTTTGAATACGCCGGCATCCGACGCTGTGCGCGCGGGGACGGGATGCGTGTAGGCACAAAAGTCGAGGCTCATTTTGACCATGAGCCATAATCGAACTTGTAGTTTTCTCTGTTTCATTCTAGGGTTGAGCGTATTCGTAGAAAGGCTTTTGCCGATGAATGACGACGACCGCGCGCTGCTTGCCGATCTCGATGCGACATGGGACGCTGCCAATCGTTTTTTCGCGCGTTTCGCTGATGTGGAATGGGCGCGTTCGCACGGCGCGGATTGGATTTTCGCGGACGTGCCGTATCACATGGCGATTTACAATCGGATGATCGCCAACATGCTCTTGATCGGCATGGACTCTGACATCGAAGACTCGCCCTCCATTATCAACCTCGAACAACTCGACGCTTGGAATCAAGCCGGTTTGCGCGCGATGCGCTGGTCGGGCGGCAGCGCCGACAGCCTCACCACCCTGCGCGACTCGCAGGACATGCTGCGCGCCGCAATCGCCAGCCTGCGCGAACTGCCCCGTGGTCTGGACGCGCCGGTATGGCTCATGACGCTGCGTGTGCGCGGTTGGCGGACGACGCGCTTGGCGTTGGAATACATCCAATGGCACAACTGGCTGCATTTGGCAGAAACGGGTTTGCGTTATGACAGCAAGCATCCCATCATCGCGCCGGCAGCACTGCGGCGCGCGCTCGCTTTTAATCTTGAAATGATGGCGGGCGCGGTCGATCCCGCGCGGACGAAAGCACTTTTGCGCGATAAGCCGCTCCGATGGTCGCTGGAAATCAAACTGCCCGAATCGGGGGCAATCGCATGGACGATGACGATTGATCCGAGCGCACGTCCCGCTGACGTTGGGATGGGACGCACCGAATTTTTGGGCGAGGCACATGATCTGCCGCAGGTTTGCACCATCCAGTCGGGATGGACGGACGATGCCGATATCACCATGCGTACCGATCTGGTGACATATCTGAAGGCGTCGGTGTTCAACATGCTCAATCCGACGGTCGCCGGATTGACGGGCAAACTACGCATCAAAGGGGCAGCGGGCGGGGCGAACAAGCTGGCGCAGTTGTTCAACGCGCCGTCTGCGCAAGTGTGGATTCCGATGGCGCACGGGCGGACAGTCGCGCCGAATAAAGTATGAATGTAGGGCAACATGATGAATCGTGATGAAATAATCGGCATTCGCCGCGAGAAAGACCAATTTTTCAAGACCAGCGAACAATCGCCGCTGTCGGAAGATCAGCAGACTTTGTTCGCTGGCTTGCGTTACTACGACCCGAATCCGGCGCTCGATCTGGTCGTGGAGGTCGAGCGCGTCACGGACGACGCTGCGATTCTATTCCAGACGACGACGGGTGAACTGCGCCGCTATACGCGCTTCGGGCGTTTCACGGTTACGGTCGATGAACAAGAGGTGACGCTAACGATCTACGAGACGCCGTTCGGCTACTTTTTGCCATTCGCAGATGCGAGCGCGCCGGACGAAACGTATCCGGCGGGGCGCTATCTCGAACCGGAACGGCTGACGGCGAATCGCTTTCACGTCGATTTCAACGCGGCGTACAACCCGTACTGTGCCTATGCGGTGGGCTATTCGTGTCCGCTGACGCCGCCAGAAAATCGCATCAAGGCGGCGATTCGCGCGGGTGAACGCAACCCCGAAGGGGCGTGGGTGCCGCCGGAATAAGGATATAATCAAATAATAACTGAGTGAGGGGCTGTGATGACGATTGCCGAATTTCGCGCGTTTTGCGATCTGCCAGAGAACAAAGGTCGCCTCTTTGAACTCATCGACGGGGAGATTATCGAGAAAATGGGCGGCTTTACGCCATCGAATATGGCTGGTTGGTTGGTAACGTTTATCAATAACTACCTCATGAAAAACCCTATCGGTTTCACAACCGTGACCGACGGGTCGTACATTCTCTCCGACGATCATGCTCCCATGCCCGATGTGGGGTACATCTCGAAAGTGCGAATGCCGCAGCGCCCCGCGCGCGAAGTGGAAGGCGCGCCCGATCTCGCCATCGACGTGAAATCCCCCAACGACAGTAAGCGCGAACTCCGTAAGAAAGCCGAAACCTATTTGCGCTTCGGCACGAAAATGGTGTGGCTGGTCTTTCCTGAGGCACAAACCATCGAAGTGTATCTGCCGGGCAAAGACGTGATCGAACTGGGCATCGCGGACACGCTTGACGGCGGCGACGTGCTGCCCAGCTTCACCATCGCGGTCAAAGACATTTTCCCGACGGAATGAACGGAGCGAAAATAATGGTTGTCGCCGATCACCAACGATTGACGTCAGAAACATTTTTCGAGATCGCCCATTTGCCAGAGAACCAAGAGCGCCGCTTGGAATTGGATGACGGGGAGATCGTGGAAATGCCATCATCGAGACGAGTAAACACCGTCACTGGGGGACGCATTCTTTACTTTGTGAACGCCATCGTCATTCCCAACGAGCTTGGATACGTGAGCGGTGCCGACGGCGGCTACAAACTCGCGCCGCGCACGGTTCGACAGCCCGACGTGGGGTAATCTCAAAGGCGCGCGCCGGCGGATTGGAGGGCGTCGAAGTTGACGGCGCGCCCGACGAAGATGTTTTGAAACAAGCGCGCGAATATTTTCAAGCGGGAACGCGCATCGTGTGCTACTTATGCGGCTCGGACGAATCGGCACAAGTTGGCGCGGCGCGCGTGTGGGCAATCTCCCTCTCTCCAGATGGCTGCTGAGGAGCGGACAAGTTTGAGTTGCTCCCGCATTGACCTCACCCCCCAACCCCCTCACGCCGTACCGGAGAGGGGGAGTCCCCGTCGAGCGTTCCCCTCAGCTCTACATGGAGAGCGGGACGGGGGGGGTGAGGTTAAAGTTTTTCCACCACGCGATATTTCGCGCTCCGGCTGCGCGGATTGAGCGCGATCTCGGCGTCGTCCGCGATCAACGGCTTGCGCGTGATCAGCGCGACGGTCGCATGGTGTCCGCACACGCAGATTGGGATGCGCGGCGGACAGATACAATCCGTCGCCGCCAATTTGAACGCATCTTTGACGATCCGATCTTCCAAGCTGTGAAAGCTGATGATGCCCAGTCGTCCGCCCGGACGCAGCAGGTCAAATGCCGTCGGAATGACCGCCTCAACCGACGCCAGTTCATCGTTGACCGCGATGCGCAATGCCTGAAACGTCTTGGTCGCTGGATGAATGTCACTTTTCCGCTGATAGCGCGGGATTTCGCGTTCGATCACGTCCGCCAATGCGCGCGTGGTGTGCAGTGGACGCGCCGCCATGATCGCCCGTGCGATCCGGCGACTCTCGCGTTCTTCGCCGTAGCGATACAAAATATCGGCTAACGCGCGATCATCGAGCGTGTTGACCAAATCCGCCGCCGTCACACCGCCCGACTCCGGATCGAAGCGCATATCCAGCGGCGCATCGTGGCGGAAGGCGAAACCGCGTTCTGGCGTATCGAACTGCATGGATGAGACGCCCAAATCGAGCAGGATGATATCGACGCCATCCCAACCGTGGTCGCGCGCCGCGTCCGCCATCGCCGTATAGGACGCATGAACGAGCGTCGCGCGTGCGCCATACGGTTCGAGCGCACCCGCCGCGAGCTTCAGCGCAACTGGATCGAGGTCGAGTCCGAGCAGCGATCCGACGCCGCGCGCCAACAGCGCCGCACCGTGTCCACCCGCGCCCACAGTGCCATCAATCGCACGCAGCGAGGCGGGATCGCGCTCCGGTGCAGCGTCGGGCGGGAGCAGCGTATTCAGGACGAGATCGAGGAGTACGGGAATGTGGCTTATACGGTTCTGAACATCAAAATCGGGATTATGCGAGACGAGCGGCATGGTCGTCCCCTTCACGCCGCGCAGACGCAGCTTTGCCGCGCAGCTTCAGTCGGGGCAAGCGCCGTTTTGGCGTGCGCCCGATTCCCTTAGGCGATTGTCCGAAGCGGGCGCGCATTTTTGCCCAGACGACCGGACTAAACAGCTTATCGGCGTTGTCAACGACCTGCTGATGCAGCCCGCCGATCACCTGTTGGACATTGCCCGATCCTGACCAATTGTCGCTTAAAATTTGCTCGTCGACGCCACGCATTCCGCTGATGAACATCAACACGAGCGCCAAAACGCCCGCATCATCCGCCAAGCCCAAGACACTCAAGACCGCCTCTGGCATCAGATCAATCGGGCTGATGACGTATGCCGCCGCCAAGAGGAGCTGTGCCTTGAGCAAAAATGGCACGCGCTGATCTCGCGCGAGGCGCACGACCAGCAGCAGCAGGTCAGGGACGAGCAGCACGATGCGCGCGATCTGTTCATCGGCACCGCGCATGATCCAATTGCGGATGCGTTCACGCCACAGATCGTACCAATCGGGCGCGCGCCCTTGAATTTCCGCCTCGCTGAACGGCTCAATTCCTAGCTGCGGATCGCGGCGCATCAGGGTTTTTTTAGCCACGATGGGCGCTTATTCCTGCTGAGGACTCTGTAGTCATGACTTGCGCTTGATACCATTCCACTGTCTTGCGCAAGCCGTCCTCGAACGCGGTATGCGCTTTGAAGCCGAAGCGTTCTTGCGCGCGCTGCACATCCAAGCGGCGGCGCGGCTGTCCGTTCGGCTTATCCGTGTCCCACACCAAGTCGCCCTCGAAGCCGACGAGCCGCGTGATGGTGTTCACCAAGTCGCGGATGCTGATCTCCGTGCCGCTGCCCAAATTGACCGGATCGCCGTCGTTGTAACGTTCCGCCGCCATGACGATGGCTTCGGCGGCATCCTCAACGTACAGAAATTCGCGCGTGGGCGTGCCGTCGCCCCAGACGACGATTTCATGATCGCCGCGCGCCTTCGCCTCCATGCTCTTGCGGATCAGCGCCGGAATCACATGCGACGTTTTCAAATCGAAGTTGTCGCGGGGCCCATACAGGTTGACGGGCATCAAGTGGATCGCGTTGAAGCCGTACTGCTGGCGATACGCCTGGCTCTGCGTCAGCAGCGCGCGCTTGGCGATGCCGTAGGGCGCGTTGGTTTCCTCAGGATAGCCGTCCCACAAGTTGTCCTCATGAAACGGGAGCGGCGTGATCTTCGGATATTCGCAGATCGTGCCGATGCCGACGAACTTGGCGACGCCGACACGGTGCGCCTCATCGAGAAGCTGCGCGCTCATCATCAGGTTTTCGTAGAAGAACTCCGCCGGGCGGTCGCGGTTCGCGCCGATGCCGCCGACGGTCGCCGCGAGGTGAATGACCATCGTCGGGCGCGTCGCGTGGAGCAGATCGCGGATCGCGGTGCGTTCGCGCAGGTCGTATTGTGCCTTGCGCGGCACGCTGATCGCGCCCGCGCCCGCCGCGCGCAGCCGTTCAACCACGAACGCGCCGAGAAAGCCCGCGCCGCCGGTCACGACCACGCGCTGATCCTGCCAAAAATCGCTCACGCTGTTCCCTGCTTACGTATTTACGATATTGTGAGCGTTAACTATACATCAAATCGGTGGGATTCTCATCAGCGTCGATCAAGCGTGGGGCGCGCGTCATGCAGGGGTGCGCGGCGCGCCAGCCCCGTACAAAATCGGCAGCTTCGCCGCTCCCCGCGTTCCTCCGTCGCAATTGTTTTCATACTGCGTTAAAGTTTGATTGAATTCAGTTGCGTTTTCGGTGGATAGAGGTTGCCCCGATTTTTTAGGCAAGTGTGGCGACCCAAAAGAGATTTTTTTCGGGAGACATTTGCATGGCTGTACAGACACAGAATCGACCAGCCGGGGACGCGGCGCGCACATTCGACGCTGTGCCGCTGATCGCTGGCTTATTGGCGCTGATCGGCTTGGGGCTGATCGGCGCGCTCGTCAACGGCATCATCGAGGTATTAAACGTGCGCGGGGTGGACGAGAATCTTGGGACGACCCTGCTGCGCTTCTTGAACACGTATGGCATCGTCGTCCCGCTCCTGCAAATCGCCTTCGGCATCGGGCTGCTGCGTCTGACAGCGCGTTTCATGCGGCGCAATATCGTCGCTGCCGTCTGGGCGCGCCAATTCTTGCTCTGGATGCTGGTCTTGGTGGCGGTGCTGACGCTGCAAGCGTTCAATCGTGCTTTCAGCAGCGACCCGGATGCGTTTGGTTTGGGGCTGGGGCTGGCGTTGGGCTTGGCGGTGACGCTGGCAGCCTACTGGTGGATCGGCGCGAACCTAGATCGCTTCGACGGCATCGAAACGCTCGAACAAACCAATGCCCGCAGCGCGTGGAATTTGCTCGTCCCCACGCTGATCCTCTTGGTGTTGGTAGCGGCGCGCCCGCTCGAAGCCACCTTCATCGCCAGCCTGACTGATCGCCGCTTCGCCAGCGCCGATGAATACGGCTTCGTCGGCATCGAAAACTATGCCCGCTTGTTGGGCGTGCGCCTCGACGTGATCGACTGTACCCCATTGGATGCGGGCGGTTGCCAGATCGACGAGGCGGGCGCGGTCGTGTATCCGCGTCCGCGCGACGTGCTGGACGAGAGCTACCGCGAGTTGCGCTTCCGCGATATTGGCGTGATCACGGTCGGATCGTCGCAGCTCATCATCAGCGCGCGCGACCGCGATTTCTTCGAGGCGATTGGCAATACGCTGTTGTTCACTGTGATCTCGGTCACGCTCGAATTGATCTTCGGCTTGTTCGTGGCGATGGTGATCAACTCGAAGTTTCCCGGACGCGGCATCATGCGCGCGGCGATGCTGGTGCCGTGGGCGATCCCGACGATTGTCAGCGCCAAGCTGTGGGATGTGATGCTGCAAGACAATCGCTCTGGCGTGGTCAACGACTTTTTAATCCGCATCGGCTTCATCGCCCAGTCGCAAGCGTGGTTGGCACAGACGAACTTGCAAATTCCGGCGCTGATCGCCATCGATGTCTGGAAAACGACACCGTTCATGGCGCTGATCCTGCTGGCGGGCTTACAGACGATCCCCGGCGATATCTATGAAGCGGCGGACGTGGACGGCGCGAACAAGATGCGCCAGTTCTTCCAGCTCACCCTCCCGCTCTTACGCCCGACGGTTGCGGTTGCATTGGTGTTCCGCACGCTCGACGCGGTGCGCGTGTTCGATGTGTTCCAAGTGCTGTTGGAGCGGCAGCGGCTTTCGATGGCGACGTACAATTATTACACGCTGGTCTCCAGCCAAGAATTGGGCTATGCGTCCGCGATTGGCGTGGTGATCTTCATCATCATCCTGCTGTTTACCGTTGGGTATGTTCGTATTTTGGGAGTCAGTGCCGAATGAGCGCCACCACACTCCCCCGCGCGGGGACACAAACGACCAGCAAACAGCGCGCCAGTTGGCAGCAGACCGCCGGGCGCGTCGGGTTTTGGATTTTGATCGCCATCATCCTGATTTACACGCTGTTTCCGTTCTACTGGGCGATCAACACATCGCTGAAGTCGGAGACGGAATTGTTCGGTCTGGCGACCTACGTCCCGCAGAACCCGACGCTGATCAACTACGAGTCGGTGTTCGCCAACGATCAATTTCTGCGCGGTCTCGCCAACAGCGCGATTGTCGCCGGATCGACGACGCTCATGGCGCTGGTGATCGGGTCATTCGCGGCATATTCGCTCGGACGGCTGCAATTCAAAGGGCGCACGGTCATGCTGTATTTGGTGTTGGCAATGACCATGTTCCCGCAAATTTCGATCCTGTCCGGCTTGTTTTCCATCGTCAATGGCTTGGGCTTGTTCGGATCGTTGGGGTCGCTGATCGTGACCTACCCGCTGATCACGCTGCCGTTCACCGTCTGGACATTGACCAGCTTTTTCAAAGGCTTGCCCGCCGAACTCGAACAGGCAGCGTTGGTCGATGGCGCGACGGGCTTTCAGACGTTTTACATGATCCTGCTGCCGCTGACCGCGCCCGCGCTGGTCACAACGGGGCTGCTGTCGTTCATCTCGGCGTGGAACGAATATCTGTTCGCGCTGACGTTCACCAGCATCAATCCATCGGCGCAGACCGTGCCAGTGGCGATTGCGCTGTTCAGCGGGCGCATCTCGCGCCAGTATCCGCTGGCGGAGATCATGGCGGCGTCCGTGGTCGTGACGATCCCGCTGATCGTGTTGGTGTTGGTCTTCCAACGGCGCATCGTTGAGGGCTTGACGGCGGGCGCGGTCAAGGGATAACCAGTAGGTTAGGGACAACCGAAATCGTCGTCCGACAGCAAAGCAGCAGTAGCCTTGAGATGATCCTGCCACAATCGTGAGGGTCATTTTATTGTCGTGCGCATCGTTTGTCCCCGACCTTTCGCACACGTTATAATCCCTGCATACAACCATCCGATAGGAGTTCCTCATGGCGCTAAACGGTATGCCGAGCGCGGCAAAACGTTCGCAACCGAGCGCGGCACAACCCGCCGTCCCCCCCGCGAACGGCGCAGCAAAAGAAATCGCGCTGGAAGTTCGCAATGTCTCCAAGTACTTTCCCGGTGTGAAAGCCTGTGATTGCATCAACCTGACGCTGTACAAAGGCGAGGTCTTGGGGCTGTTGGGCGAGAACGGCGCGGGCAAAAGCACGCTGATGAACCTGATCTACGGCTTATACACGCCCGACGACGGCGATATCTTCGTCAACGGGCAGCGCGCCGACATTCACAACCCCAACGACGCGATCCGCTTGGGCATCGGCATGGTACATCAACACTTCCAACTCGTCCCCATCCTGAGCGTGACCGAAAACATCATGCTTGGCAACGAGACGGTGCGCGGGCTGTTTCTGGACAAGCGCGCGGCGCGCAAGCGTATCATCGAGATCGCGGCGCAGTACGGACTCGATGTCGATCCCGACGCGCTGATCCAAGATTTGCCCGTTGGCGTGCAGCAGCGCGTCGAGATCATCAAGGCGCTGTATCGCAAGTGCGATCTTCTGATTTTGGACGAACCAACTGCCGTCCTGACGCCGCAAGAAGCCCAAGGCTTGTTCGGCATCATGCGGGCGCTGTTGGCGCGCGGCGTCAGCATCATCTTCATCTCGCATAAGCTCAAAGAAGTGTTGGAAATCTGCACGCGCGTCATGGTCTTGCGCACGGGCAGCGTCGTCGGACAAGCCGATCCGCGCGACAGCACCGAAGCCTCGCTGGCGGAATTGATGGTGGGGCGACAGGTGATCTTGCAAGTCGATAAATCGCCCGCACAGCCGGGCGCGGCGATCCTCCAAATCCGCGATCTGGTTGTGGAGGATGATCGGCGGCTGCAAGCGGTCAAACATCTGTCGCTGGATGTGTGCGCGGGCGAAATCGTCGGCATCGCGGGCGTGCAGGGCAACGGACAGACCGAATTGATCGAGGCGATCACCGGATTACGCCCGATTCTTGGTGGATACATCCACATCGCTGAACAGGAACGCAGCCACGCGACGCCGCGCACAATCACCGAAACGGGTGTCGCGCATGTCCCCGAAGATCGCCAGAAGAACGGTATGGTTGCGCCATTTCCGATCAAAGACAACCTCGTTTTGCAAACGTATTATTTGGGCCCCTTCTCCATCGGCATTCTCGCCAATGACCGCGCCATCGATGCGAACGCCACCCGATTGGTCAAGCAGTATGATGTGCGCACGCCGGGAATCAATGTCCCGATTGGCAAGCTGTCCGGCGGCAATCAGCAAAAAGTGATCGTCGCGCGCGAATTTTCCCGCGATCTGCGCTTGCTCATCGTCGCCCAGCCGACGCGCGGCTTGGATGTCGGCTCGATTGAGTTCATCCATAAACAGATCATCAAGATGCGCGATGCGGGGACGGCGGTCTTGCTCGTGTCCGCCGAATTGGATGAGATTTTGTCACTCAGCGACCGCGTGGCGGTCATGTACGGCGGCGAAATCTTGGGTGTGCTGCCCATCGCACAGGCGGATCGTAACACCATCGGCTTGATGATGGCGGGCGTCAGCGATCCGGGCGCGGCGAACACGCAGGAACGCACGTTAGTGCGCGATCTGACGGACGAAGCCCAACGCGAAGCGGCGGTCGATACTTTGCGTGCGGCAGCCACCGACCCCACGCGGAAGGACAAATTCAATGGCTGAGACGACGATGCCGCCGCCGACTTTACTTGCGCCCATTGGACGGGCATGGACGCGCGTTTCGCCGCGACTCGCGCCGCTGTTGGCGGTGATCACGGCGCTGATCATCACGGTCATTTTCATGGTGTTCACGGGCGGGCGCGGCGATATCGTGCGCGGACTCGGCATCGCTGGTACGGCGTACAGCGCCCTGCTCGAAGGCTCGGTCGGCTTGGCGATCAACGAGAATGTCGCGCGCGAGGATTTCGCGGCGCTGTCCGGTTTCGTGGCGTCGGCGGCGCTGGATCGCGGCGATTTGCGCGCGTTGGGGCGCGAACTGTCCAACTTGGACGAATTTGGCGTCGATGCGGCGCGCCGCTTCAGTCCCGCTCTCGCGCCGTTCGGGGACGTGGACGACGATACGCTGAACGCGCTGACGGTGGGCGTAATCGGGCTGCGCGAAATCGGCGTCGAACGCTTGCGCGCGCTGCAACCGTTCATCGCGGCGTTGGACGCGCTCGAACGCCCGCAAGTCCGCGATTTGGGCGAAACGTATGGCACAAAAGCTGAACTGAGCGCGGACGACCGCGCCGCGATCAGCGCACTCGTGCCGTCCGCGAACGAGTTGGACGATGCGGCGCTGTTGGACGCCCTGCGTTTGGTCGAATCGGCGGGGATCGTGCGGGTCGTGCGCGCGTTGGAAGTCGCGGATACATTGGAAGCAGCGGGCATCGCGCTCGACAGCACCGCTGCCGACTTGCTGGCGGAACTGGGCGCGATCACGTCCAGCACGGGCGAGGTGAACGGGGCAGCGACGGCGCGCGCGGCGGCGGCGGTGTCGGAACGGCTGACGGCGGCGGGCGGGCTGGATATCCCGGCGTTGATCGAACAGATCGCCATCACGCGCGCGCTGTACGACGCTGATTTGCTCACAGCGGACGATGTTTCAACGGCGCTGACGACGGAACTGGACGCGGCGTTGGCGTCCAACTTGGTCGTGCGGCGTCCGGGCAATCGGCTGGTCGTGGACGCGGGGACACAGCCCGTCGGGATCATCCTCGCGGATACGGACAACACGCCCGACGACGCGGGCGACGACGAAGCCGAAGTCGTGTACGCGCGCTTGGGCGGCTCGACGCTGTTGTTCTATCCGTCACAGTTGGAAAGCACGATTGTGCGCGCGATCCCGTTCATTATCGCGGGGTTGGCGGTGGCGTTGGGCTTCAAGGCGGGCTTGTTCAACATCGGCGCGGAGGGACAGCTTTACATGGGCGGCTTATTGGCGGTCTGGGTCGGGTTCGCGCCCGCCTTCGCTGGACTGCCCGTCGTGCTGCACGTCCCGCTGATGATCGCGTGCGGCATGTTGGGCGGCGCGCTGTGGGGTGCGGTTCCCGGTCTGCTGAAAGCATACACGGGCGCGCACGAAGTCATTGTGACGATCATGCTGAACTACATCGCCATTCGCTTCACGGACTGGATCATCAAATCGACCGATCCGCTCATCCTGCTCGATCCCAATGCCAGCACGCCGCGCACGCCGTTCATCACCGAGACGGCGATCATGCCGCGCTTCGACGCGATTCCAGCGTGGGCGTTCATCGCGGCGGGAATCATCGTGGCGCTGATCGGCATTTACCGCGCATCCCGCACGATTTCCCCCGCTCCAAGTGGCGAGGGGCGCGTGGGAGTGCGATCATTCATCCGTCCTATCGTGTGGGGCATCTTCACGACCTTGGCAGGGCTGTTCTTGGCGTGGCTGACGGTTTTGGAGGCGCTGCATGTCGGCTTCCTGATCATGCTGGCTGCCGTCTGGTTCACCGATTGGTTTCTCAATCGCACGACGCCGGGGTTTGAACTGCGCACCGTCGGCACGAATCCCAACGCCGCCAAGTACGCCGGGATGAACGTGCGCCGCAACATCGTTTTGGCGCTGGCGCTCAGCGGCGGCTTGGCGGGACTGGCGGGATCGATTGAGATTTCAGCGGTACAGTACAACATGAAGCCCGAATTTTTCGCCGGATTGGGCTTCGACGCGATTGCGGTGGCGTTATTGGCGCGCACCGAGCCAAAAAGCATGATTTGGGCGGGGCTGCTGTGGGGCGCGCTGCTGTCGGGCGCGGGTTTGATGCAGGTGCGCGCGGATATCAGCATCGACTTGGTGAAGATCATCCAAGCGTTGATCATCATGTTCATCGCCGCCGATGCGATCATCCGCTACTTGTGGCGCATCCCCAAGACGGAACAGACCGCGACGTTCGCGGCTAAAGGCTGGTCGAGTTGAGAAGAGAAGGGCTGCGGGCTGCGGGCTGAGTCAAAAAGCGGGTGCCGCTGTTCAGCCAGTTGCATCTGCTTTTGACTCAGCCCGCAGTCCGCAGCCCTCACCACTGGAGTTGACATGACTGCAATCACAATGTCCGCGCCCGCCCTGTCGGAGCGCCCCATGTTCAAAGTCACGCGCATGGGCATTTTCGCCGTCTTTTTCTTGCTCGCTGCCGTGATGCTGTTCTCCAGCATGGGCGGGCTGACGCCAGCGACGCTCACGACATTGACATTCGGCGCAGACTTGCCCGTAATCGTCGTCGGCACGTTCAATTTCACGCTGGTCGTCGGTGCGCTGTACGTGATCGTCGGCGTCGTCGGCTTGCTGCCCGTGCCGACGCTCAAGCGCGCCCAGTCGATTGGCGTTGGCATCGCGCTGATCTTGCTCGTGCCGGCGCTGTTGATCGTCGCGGCGGCGAATAACAGCATCAACGTGACGGTCATGCTGCAAGTGAGCTTGCGCCTTTCGACGCCGATTGTGATGGGCGCGCTGGCGGGCATCTGGTGCGAACGCTCCGGCGTGACCAACATCGCCATCGAAGGCATGATGTTGTCGGGCGCGTGCTTCGGCTTCACGGCGTTCACGCTGTTCTTGGCGATCATGCCGACGAGCGAAGCGCAGTTGCTCGGCGTGATCTTCGCCACGCTGACGGGCGGCGCGATGGCGCTGTTGCACGGCTGGCTGTCGATCACGTTCAAGACCAATCAGGTCGTCAGCGGCACGGTGATCAACATCTTGGCGATTGGCGTGACCAGCTTCATCCGCCGCGATGTGCTGTTGTCGAGCGAAGCGGCGCGCGAGACGCTGCAACCGCTGGCGATTCCGGTCTTATCCCAAATCCCTATCGTGGGCGATATTTTCTTCAATGGACGCCCAATTTTCTACGCGATGTTCGTCATCCTATTCGCCACGCACATCATCCTGTTCTACACGCGCTGGGGCTTGCGGACGCGCGCCGTCGGAGAAAATCCGAAGGCGGCGGACACGTTGGGCATCAACGTCAACCGCAACCGCTGGACGAATGTATTCATCGGCGGCTTGATCGCCGGGTTGGCGGGCGCGTGGTTCTCGATGGAAACCAGCGGCAGCTTCGACGACAACATGACCAGCGGACGCGGTTTTATCGCGCTCGCCGCCATGATTTTTGGCAAGTGGATGCCGTTCGGCGCGTTCGGCGGCGGGCTGCTGTTCGGCTTCTCGGACGCGCTCGGACAGCGATTCCAGTTTTTGGGCGTACCCATTCCGCCGCAGTTCTTACAGATGGTGCCGTACTTCATCACGATTGTGGTGTTGGCGGGGCTGGTGGGGCGCGCGGTGGGACCCAAGGCGGCGGGCGAACCGTATGATAAGGAAGGAAAATGACGATGGTCGATCTCACGCTTGCGCCCGACGCGGCGCAAATCGAAAAGCGCCTCCTGACCGTGGATGAATATCTGGCGCTGCAAGCCCAATCCGACGTCGCGCTGGAAATCATCGACGGCGAAATCAGGGGGAAGAACATGCCAATGGGGGGCGGGTTGATTCACGCGAGTATCGGCGTAAACGTCAGCACGCCGCTTCGTCTATACATGCGCAAGCATCCGCAACACGGCATTGTTTTCGGGGATAACGTCAGTTTTCTCATGTTCAATGTCGGGCAAGGGTTGAAGCATTCGTTTGTTCCCGACGTTGGTTTTCTGCGCGCGAACAACATTCCCGCCGACTGGTCGCCGGACAAGCCGCATCCGGGCGTTCCCAATCTGGCGATTGAAGTCGTCTCGCCCGGCGATACCGCGAACGAGATCAGCGAGAAAGTCAAAACGTATCTCGACAAAGGGACGGAACAAGTTTGGGTGTTGTACCCGATCAACCAAACGGCACACCAGTATTTTCAAGCTCCTGACGAAACGATCATTGCCCGCGTCTACACGGGCGCACAACCCATTGATACATCCGCATTGTTTCCCAACATCGATGCGTTGACGCCGAACGAGATTTTTGACCTGCCCGCTTGGTTGCCCACCCAGAAATAGCCATCACTCAATATCATCATGGACAAACGGATTGCGCATCACCCCATCTTGACGCTGTGCGAAGATGGGACGTATGATGCGAGCTATCAGCGCGGGTTCGGGAGTAATTGAACATGACTCAGGCGGCGGCAACACCGGAAATCATCGGACGGCGGTACCGTCTGATCGACAAATTGGGCGAGGGTGGCATGGGCGCTGTCTATCGCGTCGCTGATCGGCTGACGGGGCAGATCGTCGCACTCAAACGACTGCACATCGCCACTGAGAACTTGGCATTTCATTCGCGTCCGCCCAAAACGCCCCATTCGACGAACGATGCAACGGCGATGCGCGTGGCGTTGGCGCGCGAATTTCAAGTCCTATCGTCGCTGCGCCACCCACGCATCATCAGCGTATTGGATTACGGCTTCGAGGACGCGAATACGTCGGATGCCGAGTCCGCGCCTTACTTCACGATGACGCTGTTGGAAGGCGCGAAACCGCTCTCCGTCGCTGCCGTCCGCCGCGATGGGCGCGGCAAGATCGAGTTGATCCTCCAAGTGCTGCAAGCGCTCGCCTATTTGCATCGACGCGGCGTCATTCACCGCGATCTCAAGCCCGGCAACGCGCTCGTAACCGCCGAGGGCGTCAAAGTCCTCGATTTCGGGCTGGCGATTGAAGGGCGCGACAATGCGGACGAAATTGCCGGGACGCCGCGCTATTGGTCGCCCGAAATCTTGCGCGGCGCGGGCGCGGCGGTGGCGTCGGATTTGTACGCCGTCGGTGTGATCGCCTACGAGATGTTCGCGGGCAAACCGATTTTCGACGACAGCAACCTTCAGCAGCTTGCTCAATCGATCCTCACGCGCGCGCCCGATCTCGACGTGCTTCCGTCCGCGCTTGCGCTCCCGATTGGGACGCTGCTCGCCAAAGACCCGACCGCGCGCTATGCCAGCGCCGACGAGACGATTGCCGAGCTGTGCGCTGTACTTCATATCCCCGCGCCGTCCGAGCCGACCACAATCCGCGAGAGCTTTTTGCAAGCGGCGACCTTTGTTGGACGCGCATCCGAAATGCGGACGCTCAAGCGCGCGCTGTATGAAGCGGAATCGGGGCGCGGATCGGCGTGGCTGATCGGCGGCGAATCGGGCGTTGGCAAATCGCGCTTGATCAATGAACTGCGCACCGTCGCCCTCGTAAGCGGTTCGACCGTCGTGCGCGGGCAGTTGATCGCGGAGGCGGGACTGCCCTTTCACGGCTGGCGCGATCCTGCGCGGCGGCTGGCGCTCGATGCGGACTTGACCGATACCGAAGCCGGTGTCCTCAAGACGCTTGTCCCCGATATCGAGGCGCTGCTCGGACGACCCGTCCCCGATGTGCCGTCAGTCGGGATCGGCGCGGATATCGTGCGCTTTGCTGAGACGATGGTCGGGATTTGTCGGCGTCCGCGCGCCCATCCGCTGGTGATTTTCATGGAAGATATTCATTGGGTGGACGAAAGTATCATCGTCTTGGGCGAACTATCCGATGTGCTGAAGCGCGAAGCGCTCTCGGTGCTGATCGTTGCCACCTTCCGCGATGACGAACGCCCCGATATTTTTGACATGCTTCACGCGATGCAGCCCTTGCGCTTAAGGCGGCTGGAAGCGGATGGTATCGCGCAGTTGTCAGCGTCGATGTTGGGCGAGAACCATCTGACGTCCGATCTGCTCGATTTGCTCGAACGCGAGACGGAAGGCAATATCTTTTTCCTCATCGAGACGATTCGCGCGCTGGCAGAGACGGCGGGCGGTTTGAACGCCATCGGGCAGGTGTCGCTGTCCGAAAGCATCTTCGCGGACGGCGGACACGCGCCGGGCATGTTCGCGATCTTGCGGCGACGCTTGGAGCGCGCGCCGGCGGATGCGCAAGCGTGGCTCAAATTGGCGGCGGTTGCCGGACGACAGATCGATGCGGCGCTGATGCGGCATTTCGGTCTCGTCGATCTTGATGCGTGGCTGACCGTGTGCGCCGACGTCGCCATCTTGGATATCACCGATGGCGCATGGCGCTTCAGCCACGACAAACTGCGCGACGCGGTACTGACCGATCTCACGACGGATGAACGTCCCGCGCTGCATCGGCGCGTGGCGGTGGGATTGGAGGCGCTGTATCCCGCTCAAGAAGCCTATGCACAGCGCCGAATGGAGCATTGGCACGCGGCAGGCGACGCTTGGAAGGAGGCGAACGCCGCGCTCGATACCGTCGATTATTGGCACACCTTAGGCAAGTATCACGAAATCAAGACGCTGTGCGCCGACGTCTTGGCGCGCCTGCCCGCGCCCGATACCGACGATCAGCGCCGCTTGCGCGCGCAAATCAATCTGTATCAGGGGTACGCGGACGAGCCATTGGGCAATTACGCCGAAAGCAGCGCCACGATCCGCGAGAGTCTCGCTGTGTTCACCGCAATCAACGATCTGTCCAAGATGGCGTCGTGCTACAACGCACTCGGCGCACTGGCTGATCAGCAGGGCGACGGTGCGGCGGCGCTCGATTATTTCATCAAGGGTGTCGAGATCCGCCGCCAAGAAGATTATCCGCTCGGACTTGCCGTCGCGCTCGGCAATCTCGCCCTGTATTACGATTTGAACGAGGACACGCCGCACGCGATTCAGTACTACGGCGAGAGCGAGGCGATCTGCGCGGCGCACAACTTGCGCGATCAACTGGTTTTCAATCAGGTCAATCGCGGCGCGCTGCATCTGCAAACCAGCGATCTGGACGCGGCGCACGCTGATTTGACGCGCGGAATCGAGCTGGCGCGCGAGATCGGCTTGGAACGCGGCGTCGGGGCAGGGTTGGTCAGCATGGCGGAATGGGCGTTGGCGCGCGGCGAATGGTGGGCGGCGCAAAACCACGCCGACGAGTCGCTGACCATCAATATGCGGATTGGCGATCAACAAAGCATCATCGAAAGTTTGATCACCCTCGCGCGCATCGCAGAACGGCGCGGCGATTTGGAGATCGGCTTGGCACACGCCGAACACGCGGCGGCACTTGCGCGCGCACTCCCTTCGCCCCGTCAAGCGGCAGCGGCGCGCATCGCGGCGGGCTTCTTGGCGCTGGCACAATGCGATGTGGGGCGCGCGGTGCCGTATCCCGACATGGCAGCCGCGCCCAGCATCGAACAACCGCTGGCAACCGCGCGCCTTGCCTTCAGGGAAGCGCTTGGATTGGCGCAGACAGTCCGTTCACCGATGATGGTGCTGACGGCGTTGAGCGGGTTCGCGCGACTGCGCTTGCTCAACGACGATGTGAACGGCTGCCGCGTCCTGTTGGAACGCAGCGCGGCGCATCCGAACGCGGCGGCGCGAACCGTGCGCGAACGAACAGAATTGATCCGGCTGCTGTTGACTGATATGAACGCTGATCAGACGCCCATCGCGCCAGTCGATGAAGCGGCGGTCGATTTCGCGGCGCTGCGCGCGCTGTCTGTATGAGCGTGCGCGATACGAACGCGGCAGCGTCGATCCCCACGCGCTCGATTGGCGGGCGCTATCGGCTCTTGAATCAGATTGGCGCAGGCGGCATGGGCGTCGTCTATCGCGCGCGCGATTGGCTCGCCCCGCCTGAACGGCAGATCGTCGCGCTCAAGCGGCTGACGACTGACGCCGCCAATTTGCGCTTCGGTTCGCTGATGGGCGAAGAGACGCGCCGCACCGATGGGCGCGGTGAGGGCTTGCGCGTGGCGCTGGCGCTGGAATTTCAAACGTTGGCATCGCTGCGGCATCCGAACATCATCCGTGTGTTGGATTACGGCTTCGACCACGCGCTGGATGTGCCGCCCGAAACCGCGCTGCCTTACTTGGTGATGGATTTCTTGGACGATGCGCGCACGCTGATCGACGCGGGGCGCATGTTCGCATTCGCGGACAAGATCGATCTGCTCGTGCAGATGCTTGGCGCGCTGGTCTATCTGCATCGACGCGGCATCCTGCACCGCGATTTGAAGCCAGAGAATGTGATGGTCGTGGGCGGCACGTCACCGGACGATCCGCCAACCGTCAAAGTCCTCGACTTCGGCTTGGCGATTTCGCGCCAAGCGTCAGATGGCGAAAGCGGACGCGCGGTTGGCACGTTGTCGTATATGGCACCCGAAATCCTCGCGGGCAATCCACCGACTGAAGCCAGCGATCTGTACGCCGTTGGTGTGATGGCATATGAACTGTTGGCGGGCGCGCATCCGTTTCCGGCGCCCGAAACTGCCGCTTTCATCCGCCAGGTGATGCGCGATCCGCCCGATCTCGCGCCGCTGTCGATTTATGATACCGCTCTGTTTTCCAATCTCATCGTCGATTTTACCGCGCACACCGCGGACGACACCACGACATGGGCAGTTGAAGCGCCGACCCAGCCCGCTGATACCGTCGATATCGAGGCGCTGCCGCCAGTCGAGGCGGATGATTCCACGCAGCAGCGGCTCACAAACGCAGCGCCGCCGCTGCTCACGGACGTGATCGACAAATTGCTGGCGAAACAGCCCAAAGAGCGTTACCACGACGCCGAGCGCGTGATCCGCGATCTCTGCGCCGCCGCGCGCGTGCCACCGCCCGCCGAAAGCGATGCCGTGCGCGAAAGCTATTTGCAAGCGGCGCGTTTCGTCGGGCGCGACCGCGAATTGGACGCGCTGTCCGATGCGTTAGAAGCGGCGCGCATGGGCAAGGGCAGCGCGTGGCTAATCGGCGGCGAATCCGGCATCGGCAAATCGCGCTTGGTGGACGAACTGCGCATCCGTGCGCTGGTACGCGGCGCGTTCGTGCTGCGCGGGCAAGCGGAGAACGCCACGGACAATACGGGGGTGCCGTTCCAGATGTGGCGCGATCCGCTGCGACGGTTGATTATGGTGAACGACGACCTCCCACCCGACGCGCAGCCCCTCTCCGATGCGGACGATTTGAACGCGCTGATCGCGCGCTGCGAATGGGATAGCAGCCTCAATGCGCCGCCTCCGCCGGAATCGCTGCGCGACCGCATCATCGGCGCGCTGACACAGCGCGTCGAGCAGTTGACGCGCGCGGATGACCATGCCTATCCCGTCGCGGTGCTGCTGTTGGAAGATATTCATTGGGCGGGCGAAAGCATCGATGTTTTGAAGGCGCTGACGGGCGCGGCGCGCACCCTGCCGTTTTTGATCGTCGCCACCTACCGCGACGATGAAGCGCCCAATTTGCCCGCCGCCCTGCCCAACGCGCACACGCTCACGCTGACGCGCTTTTCGCCAGCGCAGATCGCCAAACTCAGCGAGGCAATGCTCGGTGAGGGTGCGACGACAGCGGGTTTACGCGATTTGTTGGAGCGCGAAACGGAAGGCAACGCCTTCTTTCTGGTCGAGGTCATGCGCGCGCTGGCAGAAGAAGCGGGCGGACTGAGCGAGGTCGCGCGCAAACGCTCGCTGCCAGCGCGCGTGTTGGTGGGCGGTGTGCAGCAGGTCGTCCGCCGCCGCTTGAATCGCGTGCTGCCCGCCGCGCGCGGCTTGCTGCGTTTGGCGGCGATTATGGGGCGCATGATCGATGCAGAGGCGCTGGCATACGCTGCCGTGTCGTTCGGAATCGATCTGGGCAGCGCCGATATTGAGACGTGGTTGGTCGAATGTGGCAGTGTCGCCGTCTTGGAGTCGATTGAAGGCAAATGGCGGTTCGCGCATGATAAACTGCGCGAGACGCTGTTGACGGATGTGCCGCCCGACGATGCGCGCGTGCTGCATCGTCAAGCGGCGGCGGCGCTCGAAGCAGTGCATCCCGGACGGCTGCGGGAATTGGCGGGCGTCCTCGCGGGGCATTGGCGCGCGGCGGACGATTCCGAACGCGAACGTCACTATCTGATCGATGCGGCGGGGGTGTCGTCCGCCGCGCAAGATTATCGCGCGGCAGGGATGCTGTACGCGCGCGCCCTGCGCTTGCGCGCCGACGAACTAGCGAACGATCCCGACGATGCGCGTGCCAAACTCCATCTCGAATGGGCGCGCGCGGCGTTCCACATGGGCAAGTATGACGATACACTGACGCAAGCGGATGCGGCGCTCGATTTATTCCGCGCGGCAGACGACCGCTTCAACGTGGCGGAGGCGCTGACGTTGATTGGCGAGGTCTCTATGCGGCGCGGCGATCTCGACCGCGCCGATGCGCTGTTTGCAGAAACGCTGGCACTACGGCGTGCCGTCGAGTCGCCGCTGTACATCGGCTATTCGCTGATGAACATCGGCGGCAGCGCCTACTTGCGCGGTGATTATGTCCGTGCGCGCCGTCTGGCTCGAAGCACAGGCTTTGATTGAAGAACATGGCACGCTGCGCGATACGGCTCGTTCGCTTGCCAATTTGGGAATGATCGATGATCTGCTGAATGATAAAGCGAGCGCGAACAAGTATTATCGGCGCGCGCTGATGATTCAGCGGTCGCTGAAAGACCGTCAGGGCATGACGCGCACATTGCTCAACATGGCGTTTATGGCGCTGGACACGGGCGATTTCACGGCTGCCAAGACGACTGCCGATGAGGCGATGCATCTTATCCAACAGAGCGGCGAGCGGCTGGTGGAAGGTGACGCGCTTGGGATATTGGGCGAGATCGCGGCAAAATCAGGCGATCTCGACGAGGCGCTGCGTCGTTACAACGATGTCGTTGCTCATTGGCGCGCCTTTGGTCAACCGCAACGGGTCGTTCCGGCGTTAGGGCGGCTGGCGGATGCGCGTTTGAGAATCGGTGACAGCGCGGGCGCGCGCGCAGCACTGGTTGAGGCGCTGACTCTCAATCAGACGCTCGATCCACCGGTCCCGGTCAACACGATCCTGCAAACGGCGGCGCGCATGGCGTTCGCAGCGGGCGATGTGGCGCGGGCATATGCGCTGATGCGCGCAGTTGGGCGCATGGCGAACGCCGCTTGGATCGACCAAGCGTATGATGCCGATTTTTTCGCCGCATTGGAGACGCTGATCGCGCCCGATGCGCGCGCGGCGCTTGATGCTGATTTGAACGATACGGGCGTGTGGGCGACCACGCTGCTCAATGAATGGAAGGGGATATCATGGCAGGACGATACTACGAAGACCTCGACGTTGGGGCGGTAATCCGTCACGATATTGGACGCACGGTCACGGAAACGGACAATGTTTTGTTCAGCAGTTTGACAATGAACACACAGCCGCTGCACCTCGATGAACACTTCGCCGCGCAGACCGAGTTCGGACAGCGCATCGTCAATGGGCTGTTCACATTGGCGCTGGTGGTGGGAATGAGCGTTGGGGATTTGACGCAAGGGACGTTAGTCGCCAATCTCAGCTACGAGCAAGTCACCCATCCACGTCCGGTCTTTCACGGCGATACGATCTATGTGGAAACGACGGTCGTCAGCAAGCGCGAGAGTCAGTCGCGCCCCGACGCGGGCATCGTCACGCTCAAGCACATCGGCAAAAATCAGCGCGGCGAGGTCGTGGTCGAGGTCACGCGCGCGGCACTGTTCCGGCGGCGCACAAATACGCCGCTCTCGCCGCTGGCGTGGCATGGTGACGACTCCGAAGGCGAGCGCAAAGGCTGATGGCGGCGCAGTTCATCCTCGCATCGGGGTCGCCGCGCCGCCGCGATCTGCTGGCGTCGTTGGGCATCGCGTTCACGGTCGTCAAGCCGGATATCGATGAAACGCAGCGCCCCAATGAGCCGCCTTACGATTATGTGATCCGCTTGAGCATCGAAAAAGCGCGGGCGGCGCGCATCATCGTGGAAAACGCGCCGCAAGCGGAAGGGGCGCCGCATGATGCCGCCTTGATCTTGGCGGCGGATACCGTCGTGATCCTCGCGGCGGATACGATGGGCGTGACCGAGACGGGCGAGATTCTCGGCAAGCCGACCGACGCCGACGATGCCCGCGCGATCTTGCGACGGCTGCGCGGTCGCCCGCATGTGGCGTGTACGGCGCTGACAATACTCAACCTCACTCCCCAAGTCGAGACGGGGAGCGGCGACGACACTCCTCAACCGCTGCTTGCAAGCGATGAGGGTAAAACAGCGCCGGAGGGAGTTGCCCCTCTCCAGAGGGAAAGTGGGACAAGGAGTAAGCGTAGAGTGGAGGTGATCATCACCGCGATCACGCGCACCACCGTCCACATGCGCGACTATACGGACGATGAGATCGACGCCTATATCGCAACGGGCGATCCGTTCGATAAGGCGGGCGCGTATGCCATCCAGCACAAAGGCTTTCATGGCGTCGCGCGCATCGACGGCAGCTATACCAACGTCATGGGCTTACCCATCGAGACGCTGCGCGCGCTGTTGGAAAGAATCGGCTATCCGGTATCGTCCTAATCTTAGAAGGGTGTGGCGTGCCATGCCCACATAAACAGGAAAACCGATTATGAATCGACCAAAAACCACGTCATGGATGTGGCGCGACGAGGACGGTGGGACGAGCGGCGCGGATTTGGATTTTTCCAACGGCGTCGTGCGTTGGTTCGACGGGATCGCCTGTGCGTGCGACGATAACAAGCTGGAGCAGACGTTCGCGGACTTCTTGAAGCGCGGCGCGCACTATGGCGATCCCCCGCGCGACATCGAGGACGAAATGCGCGCGTCGGTACGCATCGCGGCGGGTGAAAGTGAACCCGTCACGTCGTAATATGCCACTGGATGCGCAAAGCATCCGGCGACATATCATTACCCGTTGCTATTCGCTGACTGTGCCTTCGCCCGTTGTCGCTTCGGACGTGGGTGCGGCTGGGACAACCGCTGCTTCAGCCGGAACGTCACCTGTGACCGTGGGCGTATCGACGATGCTCACGGTGATTGCTTGCGCCGCTCCGATGAAGTCCAGCGCCGTCGTTTCGCCGCCGCCGATCACCTGAACGACCGCCGAGTCGGGCGCGTTTGCGACAGCACGCCCGCGAACGTATCGCGCTGTTGGAACACGCCCAAGCGCGGATTGTACGCCCGTGCGCGCAAGAGTATGCCTATCTACGGATTGTATTTATAGTAATGAATATTTTAGGGGCAATATCTATTATAACATTGGAATAACTATTACCGAGTAAAAATTTGGAACTGATATAGGTTTTTGATGTTTCAGCGTGAATTCTCAAGTAGATAGCTCCTTCTTGATAAAAGGAAAGATATTTCGAGTCGTGAGAAAACAACTCAACTTGAATCCAATGTTCAATGATATTAAATGACAATGTACATGTAACATCATAAACTGTCAACTGATACAACCAGTATCCATCTGTAGGGACGGTTTCAATAGGTTCCACCCCAAGGATACTGAGAAAGTCTAGTGGTGATGGAAATTCCATCATATTTCTTATTACCCCCCAAAGCCAGCCCCAAATGGAATCGCCGTTATGAACCGCAAGGAATCATCCGACATTTCCTGCCACGTTGTCTCAAGCTTTACAAATCCTCCTGGTCCCGCTAGCAAAGACTCCTTTATAGTGAAATTACCATACTGATTAGAATAACTTCTTACAATGTTGGACGAATCCATTCCTGCGTCAAATAAATGCGCACGAACTAGATTCCAACCTGAATCGTTATTTGGAATACCGATGCGTGACATCTGTCCTAAATTCTCATAGGCCCTTTGAATGTTATGTGATCTTCCTGATGCTCGCCCAAACAGGTAGCCGATTTTTCCATCATCTATATCGATTATCCGATTTATGTTCGTAACATCAAAACTGCGAACAAAAGTTAGACTAAAGTCGTTTAAAGCTATAGCAACTCGAGTTGATAGACTTTGCCCCAAGCGACCAACTGCATACCCCACACTCTCCAAAGCGCCGCCAAATGCCGAACCAACCAAGTTGTTGACCAGCGACGGTCCGACGGGTCGCCCCATCAACCAATCCCAGTTGAGCGCAAATTGTAGGTTCAGGAACGCATTCGCGCCAATTGCCGTCAGCCCGGTCAAGCCCAAGCCACGCACTAACCCCGCAATGCCATAGCCGACACCGATGTTGAGTCCAATTTCCGCACCAAATCCCGCTCGACCAAGCGCCTGTTTCCAGTCGATACACCCGAACTGGAACTGGTTACTTCCACCCAGTCCGATCCCCTGCTCGACAAAGATGTTCCACGCAGCGGCGGTGACTCCACCAATAGCAACAGCACCGAACAGCACGGGCAGGAAAGCAAACTGCCCGCTGGGATCCGTCCAATTGACCGGATTGCCATGCACATAGCCGTAGCCGTTCATCGACGCGGGCATTGACAGCACGCCCGCGAACGGATCGCGCTGCATGAAGCTGCCCAAACGTGGGTTGTACATCCGCGCCCGCAGGTGCAGCAGGTTCGCACCGCCGCCTACATTCAGTTCACCTGTGAAGCCAAATGCCGCAGACGCTCCCCATGCCTAACGGCGGGGGCTGCTGCCGCACGCTTGACCTTATCGAACCAACGGAGGTTATCCGACAGCGGGTCTACGTTATGCGACACGGACTCGTCCAGTCCAAACCAGCGTTGCGCGCGTGGGCGTTGCAGGTTTTACGAGCCGGACTGCCGATCTCAATGCCCGACCTGCCGCGGTGACCGCGCCGCATTCGGCAATCGTAGCGGCGTTCGCCTTGCTCACGATTGACACCGAATCGGATTGAGGCGACGGATCGCATGACAGTGAACAAAAATAAGACACGCCTGATATCTCCATTGCTAAAGCGATGGGCTTTACGGCGCTTTTTCGGTAAGATCACCCGCTCTCTCTCCATCTATATTCTATAATGATAGAGAGTAGAACGCTGAAGGACGTCATGGCAGACGAAAAACTGCGCGCGATCATCAGCGCGATCTTTGATACGCACCTAGACAGCATCATCGACTGTGACACCTGCAGCCGTCAATTTCACTGTTTGGCGGACATGGTGGCACAAGGCGCGGACTCGGCATCGCTGCTGCCCGCCGTTGAGGCGCATCTGCGCTGTTGTCCCGACTGCCGCGAGGAATTCAACTTCCTCGTTACCATGTTGAAAGCCGACATTGCTGAAAACAATCCGACTGCCGAAGGCATCGCCAGTGCGGCACAAAACGCCGCCTTATCGAACCTTGCCCAAATCGAACAACTAAGCATCAATGAGGATTAGCGGAATGGCGAAGAAAGTACGTGTCGTGGTGATCGGATCGGGTCCCGCTGGCTTGACGGCGGCGCTCTATACCGCTCGCGCCCAGGTGAGTACCGTCGTCATCACCGGGATCATGGTCGGCGGGCAGATCGCCACAACCGACGATGTGGATAATTTTCCCGGCTTCCCCGACGGCATCACGGGTCCCGAACTCACTGGACGGATGCAGGCGCAAGCCGAACGCTTCGGCGCGACCTTCGATTACGATCTGGTGACCGAAGTCGATTTCGCGCATGGATCACCGTTTCTGGTCAAGACGCAGAGCAGCGAATACCTCGCGGACAGCGTGATCGTCACCATCGGCGCGAGTCCGCGCAAGCTCGGCGTGCCGGGCGAACACGAATTTACCGGACGCGGCGTGAGCTACTGCGCGACGTGCGATGGCTGGTTCTTCCGCCAGAAGGATATCATCGTCGCGGGCGGCGGCGACTCGGCGCTGCAAGAGGCGATTTTCCTGACGCGCTTCGCCAACAGTGTCACGGTCGTGCATCGGCGCGATACGCTGCGCGCCTCGACGGCGCTGCAAACGCGCGCGTTTGCCAACCCGAAGATCAGCTTCATCTATGACACCGTGATCGACTCGATCAACGGCGATCCGGCGCTCAAGACGACGAAATCGGTCACGCTGCGCAGCCTCAAGACGGGCGACGTGACCGAAAAACTGATCGATGGCGTGTTCATCTTCATCGGCTACGATCCCAACAGCACCGTATTCGGCACGCAGCTCAAGACCGACGCGGCGGGCTACGTGATCGTCGATCAACACATGCGCACCAACATCGGCGGCGTGTTCGCGGGCGGCGAAATCCATGACGACGTGTTCCGCCAAGCGATCACGGCAGCGGGACAGGGCTGCGCGGCGGCGCTGATGTCGATCAACTGGCTCGGTGAACACGCCGAGACGCTGCAAGTCTTGGACGACGCCAACGCGCCCGCGATCATCTCGTCGGGCAAAGGTTCAACGGGGGTGGCGCCCGCGCCGACAGCGGCGCTCACGTTCGAGGCGACGCCGATCCCCATTGGCGTGATAGCGAATGAACCAGAGCCAGTCAGCGGCGACTAAAATTTCAATCGCCCCTACGCACGTAGGGGCGATTGGTTGTCATGCGCCACAATCATGAGCTGCGGGTTGCAATGACGGATCCATTCGCTTTCGACCCCACCAAAGATTGGCACATCCACTTACAGTATGTGCGGCGCGAACACGGGCTATATCGGCGTTGGATCGTTCAACCACGCCACCCGTGCCAGCAATATCGATACGATGAAGCGCGTCACGCTGCGCGGCACGGGCGGCTTTCCCCTCACTGACAACTGCAACTCATCCGCGCCCCGCCCGACGGTCTCACACGTTCTGCAACCACGTTCAGCCCCCTTCCGTATACAATGACATTGCAGACCACACACGGGGATGGATCAACATGGCAAATCGCAATCGCACGGGCGATAACGCAGCGTCGAATGGCGGCAAGGGTTTCGTCTTGCGCGTCGAGAACGCGACCAAACAACTCAACGTCGGGGAAGTCACTGTCAACGCGCTCAATGGCGTCTCGCTCAATGTCGCAAAAGGGGAGTTCATTGGCATCATCGGGCCCTCCGGCAGCGGCAAATCGACGCTGTTGGGCTTGATCGGCGGGCTGGATACGCCCACATCGGGCAACGTCTACATCGACGGCATCGACATTACCGCGCTGAATGAGCGCGCCCTCACCCGGATTCGCAACGAAAAAATCGGCTTCGTCTTTCAATCGTTCAACTTGATCCCGACGCTCTCCGCGCTCGAAAACGTCGCCCTGCCTGTCCAGTTCAGCGGCAAGCGCCAATTCGATCCGCGCAAGCGCGCCGCCGAACTGCTCGGACATTTCGGCTTGGGTGACCGCCTCGATCACCGCCCGACGCAGCTTTCTGGCGGGCAGCAGCAGCGCGTCGCCATCGCGCGGGCGCTGTCCAACAATCCGCCGCTGCTGCTGGCGGACGAACCGACCGGCAACCTCGACAGCGCCTCGACTGAAATTGTCATGAACGCGCTGGAAGATATCCGCAAGCAGTTCGGCACGACCGTGATCATCGTCACGCACGATATGAGCGTCGCTGCACAGACGGATCGGCTGATCACGCTGATTGATGGTCATATCGCGGAGGACACCGATCCGCGTTCGACTGCGCAACTGACGGGCATCCAAATCTTGAAAGATAAGCGCGCGACGGGCGAACTGTCCGCCGCAGGCGGGCGTCATCCGATGGGCGGCGCATCGTGATCGAACGCCTCAATTTTTTTGTGCGTCATTCGGTCAATGATTTGCGCGTCAACGGACAGCGCACGTTCTTCTCGCTGTTGTGCATTGCAGCGGGCGTCGCGGCGATTGTCAGTCTCGGCACCCTGGCGGGCATGATTCAAGGGACGCTGGCGGGCAATCTGCAAACCAGCAACCGCGCCGATGTCCAGTTGGAGACGTTCGGCGGCTTTGAAGCGACCAACGCCGAGGTCGAGGCGCGCTTGAATACTGCCGTCGAAAGCGGTGATCTGATTGCGGAGACGGGCGGCTTATTCGCCGGTGGCAATGCCAGCTACAGCATCAGCCTAGCGGGCGTCGAAACGCTGCGCGCCTGGTTCGCGGAGAACTATCCGGGTTCGACGCTGACGTATCGCCTGCAAATTGCGCTGCCCGTGGAATTGTTCTTCGGTTCGGGTGCCGGCACGTCGCTGAGCTTGCCAGCCACCGGAGCCAACATCAATCAATTGTCGCCGATTGTGATCGAGGCGCAAAATTATCCGTTGTACGGCGAAATCGTCGCGCAGGATGGGACGCCGCTGGCGCAAATGCTGACCGCCGCTACCGATATCGTCTTGAGCAACCGCGCGGCGCGTGATTTGGGCGCGTCGGTGGGCGACACGGTGCAGCTCAGCGGCGCAGATGGCGATTTTACCGTGCGCGGCATCATCGATGATGCGCAGGAAATCACCAGCCCAACACAGACGTTAGAGGCGCTGTTCGGCTTCTATCTGCTCGATGTCAGCGCGTTGGAACAATTCTCAAGCGTCGAACCGCGCGTCAGCCTCGTATATGTCCGGCTGCCAGCGACCGCAATCACGCCAGAGGCGCTCAATGGTCTTCAAGTTGAGATGCGGACGGACTTTCCCTATTTGGACGCGACCACGACCGAAGATTTGCGCGCTTCTTATGCGCAGATCGCATCCAGCATCGACCAACTGACGGGCGTCATGGGCTTGGTGTCGATCTTGATCGGCAGCATCGGCATTGTGAACACGATGCAGGTGATCGTCCGGCGGCGCACGCTCGAAGTTGCCGTCCTCAAGACCATCGGGCTGCAAGGCAATCAGATTACGGTGTTGTTCTTGGTCGAGGCGCTCATCATGGGTGTGATCGGCAGCATCGCCGGAATTTTGCTCGGTTGGGCGCTGGTGTTCGTGATTCGCGGCACAGCGGAACGGCTCGTCGGACAGGCGCTCCCGTTCGCGCTCGATTTCCCCGCCGCCATCAACGGCTTGATCATTGGCATCGTTGTAACGGCAGTCTTCGGCTTCTTGCCGACGCTAACGGCGGGGCGCGTGCGTCCGGGCTTGGTCTTGCGTCCGAGCGAGAACATCATCCCGCGAACGGGCTGCTTGCCTGTGATTGGCACGCTGATACTGATCATCGTCGTTATGTCGCTGGTTGCCAGCACGATTTTGGGCAGCGTCAGTACCGCCTTTATCGTGATCATCGGCGCGTTCGTTGCGGCGGGCATCCTGTACGCCTTGCTGTCGCTGTTGATCTGGTTGATCGGGCGCTTCTTCCCGTCGTTCGGCATCGTGGACTTGAAAATTTCGCTGCGCCAGATGCTCGCCGGGCGTTCGCGCGCCGCTGTCACGTTGTTGGCGCTCGTGATTGGCGTGTTCTCGCTCAGTCTGATTACGTTGTTGGCGGATTCGGTCAATGGGTTGCTGCGCTATGCGCTGACCGAAGCCAGCGGCGGCAATATCGTGGTCAGCGCCGCCGATCCCGACCGCATCAGCGATATCGAGGCGATCTTGGATGGCTTCGACGGGACGAACAGCTACAGCGTCACGCGCAGCTATTCGCCGGAACTCGTTGGGCTGCAAGAGGGCGATACACGCCTATCGTTGGACGACTTGAACGCACGGTTGCAAGCGAACGCGGCGACATTGTTCCCGCTCGGCGCGCCTGGCGACTTCGAGGCGGGTGATTTTCTCAACGCGCTCTTGGAACAAATCGGCGCGCAAGACGTGAGCGCGGTCGCAGAAGCCACCATGCAGAGCGGGCGCAATCTTGCCCCCAGTGACGCGGGGGGACGCGTGATCATGCTTGCCGGAAATACAACCATTGATGCCGCCGGGATCAATCCGGGCGACCGCCTGATCTACAACTTCGATGGTGAAGAAATCGCCTACGAGGTGATCGGGATCGCTGCGCCCAGTCTGCTTGGCGGCGGCTTCGGCAGTTCAAACGTCACCGCGCCCGCCGACTCGTTCCCCGACGGTTTCGCGCCATCGACCACGTTAGTGGTCGCGGATATCGTTGATGAACGTATTCCCGAACTGCGGCGCGCATTGGGCGATGTTCGCGGCGCGTTTGTGATCGAAACTGCCGCGTTCACCCAATTGATACAATCGTTGTTGGGCGCGTTCACAGCGTTCCCGACGATGGTGGCGCTGTTGGGCTTGGTCGTCGGCGGCGTGGTGATCGCTAACTCGGTCGCGCTGACGACGATGGAACGGCGTAAAGAGATCGCCGTGATGAAGTCGGTTGGCTTGCAGCGGGAGCGTGTGCTGTTCATGATCCTGCTGGAAAACGGCATCTTAGGCTTGATCGGCGGGCTAATCGGCGTCGGGATCGGCTTGGTGGGGTTAGTATTTGCGGTGAGTACATTCCAAGGTCCATCGCAAGCCATTCCCTTTGGGACGGCGTTCGTGTTGATGCTGTTGTGTATTGGCGTCGCATTGTTGGCGGCGGTGACGACGGCATGGGGCGCGAGCGGAGAAAAGCCGCTCAACGTGCTGCGGTACGAGTAGCGTTAGGGTTCGCGCGTTGGGGGCGTTCCACCGGGACGCCCCTCCTATCCCCCGCCCTTCATTGTCTTGGCAACCGCCCTAATCAATTCTTCGACCGCTAACGGCTTCCCCAAGAAGATATCCGCGCCTGCATCGAGCGCCTGATGCGATTGGAAACCCGCCGTCGCGCTGGACACGACCAACAGCGGGACGCGCTTGGTCGTCTTTTGCTTGCGGACGTAACGCACGAGATCGAGTCCGTTCATATCGGGGAGCAGTAAATCGAGGACGATGGCATCGGGCATCTGCTGAAAGATAATTGCCAGCCCGCGCGCCACCGTCGTGACGCGCGTCACGACGAAACCCGCTTGTTGCAGCGCGATCTCGAACACCGCACCAACATCCTCATCCCCTTCGATGATCAACACCCGTTCGCCCTTGCCCAAGACGAGTGACGTTGGGATTGCCGGGTGGGACCCGGACTTGATCAGGTCAGCGGTCGTGGCGCTCGGTTTTGGCATTGGAGCAGCGGTTTCGCCCGTCTTATGCGTTGGTTTCGTATCCGACGGTTTAGTGGGCGGTTTGGATTTGGGCATCGGGATGGGGGTGTTCATCGCCGCTTCATCCGGCACGACCGCGAACGAGACTTGCAAGCGCAAGCGTCCAAGCATCAACTCGTCGCCGTGTCGCAAGCGGTATTCTTTGCCCGGTTCGCAGATCAAGTCGTTGAGGCGGGTGCCATTGGTGCTGCCCAAATCCTTGAGCATCAGTTTCTGCTCTTTGACGCCGATGACGGCGTGTTGGCGCGAGACGCCATACGAAAACGCACCATTCGTCGTCAGATCGATGGCGGGCGCGCCGCTGCTGGTGTTATCGCTGCGCCGCCCGATAATCATCAAGTCGCGGACGCGCACTTGCAGCGTAGACGCCGTGCCGACAAAGCGTAGTTCAATCACCCACGGCAGCGTTTGATCGAGGGGACCCGTAACGCGCTGCACCGGATTGATGATCGGATTATCGAGCGCCAGATGGCGCGTATGCTGTCCTTTGAGCGCGTCAGATTTGTTCGGTTCCGGCGGCTGTGAGTTGGACATCGACGATGGAGACATGGGCTTTTAAGCGCCGCTGATCAACTGATTGAACAAGATAGGCAGTTCGGACGGTTCAAACGGCTTGACCAAGAAGGCAGTTGCGCCCGCCTTGATCACCTCATCCTCGACATCCAAACCCGATGCGACGACGATG
This sequence comes from Anaerolineae bacterium, assembly GCA_034437055.1. Lineage (GTDB taxonomy): Bacteria > Chloroflexota > Anaerolineae > Aggregatilineales > Phototrophicaceae > Flexifilum. The sequence continues at coordinate 20,222 of DAOTUQ010000057.1, read as the reverse complement.
GGTTTTTCGGCAAAGGTCGCGTCGGCGCGCAGCCGTTGAACGACTTCGGTGCCGTCCATGTCGGTCAAGTGAAAATCGATTAGGAAAATATCCGGCTGACACTGATTGGCTTGCGTCATGACATCGCCGCCGCGCAGCGCGCTGAAGACCTCGAAGCCGTCGAGTTCCAACAACGTGCGAAGCAGTTTGACGATGGTCACATCATCATCTACGATCAAGACTTTGAACACGGCAATCCTCACGGTCTGGCGTAATGCGACGCTCATGCGCGTCTGCGCACGCTGGCAAGCAGCGCGTTCCAATGCTTATACTGTTCAGTGTAGCGCGATCTAGTGCGCCTGTCCATTGATATGCTGGGGGACAATTGATCTATAGGGCGCGAACAACGAAAAGAGGCATGGCGATCATGCCATGCCTCTTTATTTTAGGGTTCACCTCACCCCCTGACCCCCTCTCCACTGTGTAGCGAGGGGGAGGACATGTTTGGTTTTCTCCCTGATTCACCTCACCCCCCAGCCCCCTCTCCACTGCGTGGAGAGGGGGAGTTTCCGCCTTGTGTTCCCCCTCTCCACTGTGTAGCGAGGGGGTCAGGGGGTGAGGTTCTTGAAAAGGTGTCCTCCCCTCAGCCACTGTGTAGCGAGGGGGAGCAGGACGGCTCACGATGGATATGAAAGTCCCCTTTCCACGCAGTGGAGAGAGGATTTAGGGGTGAGGTGAAGCGATCCAAAACTCAGGTTAAATATCAGCGTGCCAGCGGCGCTGGGTGCATCGGGCGACCCACTGGGTCGCTCCTACTGGTGAATATCCGCCCCGCCCTTGTCTTTCTTTGCACGCGGCGTCTTTGCCTTCGCTGCGGCGGGCGTTTTCGCAGTTTTCGTCGTCTCCGGCGTGTGATCGCCGTTGGGCGGCGGCAGCACCGCGGCAGGAACGTCTTCGCCCATCAGCGCGCTCTTTACCGCGTCGTCGATGCGATCCACGAGGATGAATGTGAGCGACTCGCGGACTTCTTGCGGTAGTTCATCAAGGTCGTTCTCATTCTTATGCGGCAGAATGATGGTATCGACGCCGAAACGATGCGCCGCCAAGACTTTATCCTTGATGCCACCCACTGGCAGGACTTGCCCGCGCAAGGTGATCTCGCCCGTCATGGCGATGTTGCCGCGCACGGGTCTGCCCGTCAAGAGCGACGCCAGCGCCACCGCCATCGTCACACCCGCTGAGGGCCCGTCTTTGGGGACAGCGCCCTGCGGAACGTGCAGGTGGATATCGTTCTTCTCGAAGAACTCCGGCAAAATCCCGAAATCGCTCCCCTTGCTGCGAACGTAGCTGTAGGCAAGGCGCGCGCTCTCTTGCATGACTTCGCCCAACGTCCCCGTGTACTGGAAGCCCTTGCCGCCGGACATCTTGGTCGCTTCGACGAACAGGATATCGCCGCCGAACGGCGTCCACGCCAAGCCCGTCGCTACGCCCGGACGATCCGTGCGTTCTTCGATTTCGGTGCGATAGCCATAGCGCGGTTTACCCAACAGTTCTTTGAGCAGTTTGTTGTCGATGACCACTTTTTCGGTCTTACCCTCGGCGATGCGCGTCACGACCTTGCGCATTCCACGCCCGATCTCGCGTTCCAGCGTGCGGACGCCCGCCTCGCGGGTGTAATCGCGCACGAGGTCTTGCAGCGCGTCGCGCGTGACCGCGACTTCTTCGACGCGCAAGCCGTTCTCGCGCGTTTGACGCGGCACGAGGTAGCCCTCCGCGATGGCGATTTTCTCCATCTCGGTATAACCCGACAGTTGGATGATCTCCATCCGATCCCGCAGGGGACTCGGAATGGGGTCGAGTTCGTTGGCGGTCGTGATGAACATCACTTCGCTCAAATCGAACGCCACATCCAGATAGTGATCGCGGAACTCGTTGTTCTGCTCTGGGTCGAGGACTTCGAGCAGCGCGCTGGCGGGATCGCCGCGAAAATCGCGTCCGAGCTTGTCCACTTCATCGAGCATGATGATTGGGTTGCGCGACTCGGCGCGGCGGAGCGTTTGAATCAAGCGTCCGGGCATCGCGCCGATGTAGGTGCGGCGGAAACCGCGAATTTCGGCTTCGTCGCGCACGCCGCCCAGACTCATGCGAATGAACTTGCGTCCCATCGCGCGGGCAATCGACGCGCCCAACGACGTTTTACCGACGCCGGGAGGTCCGATGAAGCACAAGATTGCGCCTTCGCGTTCGCGGCGGATGCGATCTTTGCTCTCACCGACGGCAAATTCTGCGGCGCGATCCCGGCGCAGCTTGCGCACCGCCAAAAATTCGAGGATGCGCTCTTTGATGTCCTTCAGACCGTAGTGATCCTCGTCCAAGATCATGCGCGCGTGCGCGATATCGAGGTTGTCCTCTGTCCCCTTCGACCAAGGCAGCGAGGTCAGCCAGTCGAGATACGTGCGGATCACGCCGTATTCCGCTGCTGCTGTCGGGAGGCGCGACAGGCGGTCGAGTTCGCGTTCACCTTCTTTGCGCGCCTCGTCGCTCATGCCCGACTCGGCGATCTTCTTGCGGAATTCCTCGATTTCGAGGATTTGCTCGTCGCCTTCGCCCAGTTCGCGCTGGATGGCTTTCAACTGCTCGCGCAAGAAAAACTCGCGCTGCACCTTTTCCATCTCCGTTTGCGCTTCGGACTGGATTTTTCGCCCTAGTTCAAGGACTTCGAGTTCCTTGCTCAGCAGCGCCATCAAACTGCGCAGTTTGGCTTCGATGCTGTCCAGTTCGAGCAGTCGCTGTGCCTCGCCCAGTTCGATGCGGACATAGGTCGCTACCGTGTAGACCAATTGCAGCGGATCATCGACGTTGAGCGCCGATTGAATCAGTTCGCTGGGGATGGTCGGCACGAGTTCGGACAGGCGCGTGAACAACTGTACGACGTTGCGCGTGAGCGCCTCGATCTCGATGTTGGACTCGACCACTTCCGGCACAACGCGAACGATGCCGCGTAGATACGGCTCAGTACGCTCGTATTGATCGACGGTGATGCGCTGCAAGCCCTGTACCAACATCCGAATGGTGCCATCGGGCGCGCGGAACAAGCGATGGATCGAGGCAATCGTGCCGATTTTGTAAATTTCGTCCGGTCCCGGCGTCTCTTGCTCCGGGTTGTGCGCCGTCACCAACGCAATGAGACGATTGCCCGCGATGGCATCATCGACCAATTTGATGCTGCGCGGCTGTCCAACGGTGAGCGGCACAACGGTCTGTGGGTAAACGACCACGCCGCGCAAAGGCAGCACCGGCAGTTCTGCCGGGAATTTCAAATCCGAGAGCGCCGGATCGCCGTCGGGGATGCGGATCGATGTGATATCGTCCACGTCGTCGGATTGATCGCGGAGTTCAATCTCTTCATTATCCACGAGCAATTCCGGCAAGGGCGGAGGGGCAACAGTCTTTCGTTTCGCCATGATTTTTCCTCGATTACGGTGATCACAATCCCATGCGCCGCAATGGGAGCGCGGCGCGTCAGGTCGATGTGAAGCAAGTGATTTGGATGGTCAGCGCGCGTCCGATTGGGGACGACCGCCAGAGGGGGCGCGATCTCCAACGGGAGATCGCCCTCGCCAATCTCGACCTGATGATAGGCAGAGCAGATTGTTTGGGTATTGAAGTCAGTATAGACCGGATGCGTAAAATCTGCGTAAGAGATGCCCTCGACTGGGGGTAGGGGGCGTTAGAAAATGGATAGAATGGCGCAGTGACAAGGCAAGCGCATTCAAAACTCGTATTCGTCGTAGTCCTGACACAGCGTGATGGGCCCAGCATACGATTCGGCGGCTTCTGCCACCAGCGGCGTCGGATCGGTGTTCCACACTTGATAATGGATCAGGTACAACGAGCGCGCCCCCGCTTCGGTGGCGATCTCGCCTGCTTGCTTGGCGCTCGAATGTCCGAAGCCCGCGCCCGCCGCCTCGTGAATCAAAATGTCGGCGTCGCGCGCCAGATCGACCATCGCCGGAATCGGCTCGGTGTCGCAGGTATATGCCAAAATGCTGCCCGTGCGCTTGTTCTCGATGCGCAGCCCAATCGTTGGGATGAAATGGCGCGTCGGATAAGCCGTGATGCGAAAATCCTCGTTCTCCAACACCGGCGCGGCGCTGCGCTCCAAGACGCGATGCGGCGGTACGGGGAAGAAATTGGGCCACGTATCCCACGCGAACATGATCATCATGTCTTCGATGCGATTGATGCAGTGGTTCAGCCCATAGATCCGCAGCGGCTTTTGACGTCCCAACAGCCACATGTGCATGAGCATGTTAGGAAAGCCCGACACATGATCGGGATGAAAATGCGTCAGAATCACGTCGCCCAACTGCTCATCGGGGATGGCGAGCTTGTGCATCTTGCCAAGCGGATTGGTGCCGCAGTCCACTAAAATGGGGCTACCGCTGTCTCCGATGAGTAAAAAATGCGTGTTATCGTGTCCTGCATCCGAGACTGCTGCTGCCGTCCCCAAGATAATGATCCGCGCCATGCCGCGTCCTCGGTGTGTGCGCGCCCGATGATGGAAGCCCCCGCGCGCTGATGAACCTTTCACATTATAGCGAGATCGCGCGCGCGCGGGGTTGCCAAATGGTTAGAATTGTTGAGATTAGTTTATGATCAGGCGAGATGCGGGGCAATAGCGATGAAAACGATGGCGGTCACATTCAATGTGCCGGAAGATTTGGTCAAACGCGCGAACGATGAAGTAGGGGCGCATTGCGACGCGCCCGTGACGACGGGCGGTTCACGAACGAGTGTGGGAGCGTATTCCCTGTCGAGCTGCGCTCCCAACCTCAAACGTTCTTACCCGCCCAACGCCAGCCGCACGACCAGCGGCGTCACATACGCCTCTAACAGCGCCGCGATCAGCAAGCCCGGAATGATGATCCCCAACGCCAGCTTAAGCATATCTGTGAACGCCAGCGTCCACGCCGCGCCAACGGTGCTGTTCTCTGGCACGCGCGTCACGACCGCGCCCAACCGAACTGCCGCCGCTGTCGCAATGATGATCACGGGAATTTCGATCAGCCCATGCGGGAACAGCGCCGCCAGTAGAAAGAAGGGGCTGTAGCCCGCCGCCACCACCTGCGTGAGCAGATAGCCGAGAACGACATAGGTCAGCGGCGTCAGCACGAGCGCCCCCACGCCAAAGGTGAACATCGCCAAGAGCGCCGCGCCGAGCAAGATGCGCCCGTTTTGCCAAGCGATGCTCAATACTGGACTGCTGCCCAACAACAAGCCTGTGTATTGGTCAATCGTGCTGCCCACGTCGCCCAAGGGCATGTTGCGCGGCAAATTCAACTGCCACGCGGGCAGCAAACCGATGATGATGCCGCCAATGAGCGCGAAGGCGAACCATCCAACCGTGAAGCGCCCCGCCAAACCCAAGCGTGCCAACGCCCCACGCACGCCGCGCGCATACCAATCCGCAATGTTGAGCGCGGGCGTACCTTTGGTATCCACGCTGCGAATGCTGTTGCCAAAGCGCCGGATCATCAATTTCAGCTTCAGCGAGTCGAGGTTGCGCCCCAACAATTCTTCGCGGTTGAATACGCTGTTGCCAACGCGCAGCAGCAGCAGATTGACGACGACCATCCCGGCGATGATCGCCCACAGCGCGCCGATGCCATTGGGCGACTCGGCGTCCGGCGCGAGGAACATAATCGCGCTCTCACCCTGAATGATCAGTGTCATTGGGATGATGATGAAGCTGGCGAGCAGGTTGGCGGCGCGCGTGCTGGTCGTCAGGCTGCTGACGACGACCGCACCCGTAATCATGACCAACGCCTGCACGGTGGTAAGCAGGATGATTTGGATGATCAGCGCGGCGGGCGGACGCCATTGCAGTTCGCCGCCGAACAAACTGAGCAGATAGACCGCCATACCGCCGTAGCTGGACACCAACGGCGGGATCATTGCCGCCAACGTCTTGCCGATATACAGTTCGGTGTTGGTCAGTGGGGTACTCAACAGCGGTTCGAGGCTGCGCCGTTCTTTTTCTCCGACGAATGTTTCGAGCGCGATCACCAGTGAAATCGAGATTGGGAAGAAGCCGACGATCATCAGCAGAAATGGGATCGTGCGTTCCCCGACGATCTGCGCGCCGAAATCCTCGACAAAGCCGGCGAACTGCCCGGCGACGAACTGTGCCAGCGACGGGAATAAGAAGGTCAGCACGACAATCGGCCCGATGATGCGCCAATCGCGGAAGCTGTCGCGCACTTCGCGCCGCGTGATGATCAGCGCGTTGGAGAGCGTTTCGCGCGCGGTGCGACGTTCTTCGATGATCATGGACGGCACATTCAGCGACGGGATCGCCGTCGTGCCGGTGTCGAGTTTAGCGGAGATGTTCACTAGCGCCCCCTTGCTGTTCTTCATCCTCTTTGACGACTTGCAGATAAATTTCTTCGAGCGTTTGCGACTGGCGCGCGACGGTCACGACCTCGATGCCCAAGCCGAGCAAGCGCCGCAAGAGCGCCGGATTGGTCGTCTCTGGCGTCGGCACGCGGTAGCGTACCCAATCGATCCCGCTGTCTTCAACCGTGACCATTTCTGCGATGTGGGCGAGCGTACCGTTCAGTTCACCCTGTACGCGCAGTTCCATCAGCGGCTCACCGACGTAATGCAGCGCCAGTTCCTCGAAGCTGCCCTGCGCAATGATACGCCCGTGCCGGATGATGGCGATGCGATCCGCCAGTTGCTCGGCTTCGGTCAGGTTGTGCGTGGTCAACAAGAAGGTGCGATGATCGCGCCGCAGCTCGATGATCGCGTCGCGTACTTGCTTGGCGGACTGTGGATCCATGGCGGACGTGGGTTCGTCCAACAGCAGCACCGGGGGATCATGCAGCATGGCGCGCACAAGTGCCAATTTTTGCTTCATGCCCTTGCTGTATTCGCCCAACTGCTTTTCGAGTGCGAACGTCAGCCCGAAGCGTTCCATCAGATCGAGCGAACGCCGCTTGCGATCCGCCGCCGACAGATGATAGACGCGCCCGAAGAAGTCGAGATACTCGACCGCCTTCATGCGCTCGTACAACCCATGCTGTTCCGTCAGTACGCCGACGCTGGCGCGCACTTGCGCCGATTGGCGCACGACATCGTAGCCCGCCACCCGCGCCCATCCCAACGATGGGGCGAGAATACTGGTCAACATGCGGACGGTGGTCGTCTTGCCCGCGCCGTTGGGTCCCAGCAACGCCAACACCGTCCCGGCAGGGACATCCAAGTTCACGCCGTCCACCGCCAAGAAGTTGTCGTAGTACTTGCTCAATGCTTGAGTCTGGATCATGATCTTTCGCTGTCCTTCCGCGCTGTCTTTCTGCGCCATACGTTTCATTATCGTACAGGGCGCTTGTGAACGGCATAAATTTTTTGTGAGGATCGCGGAGGCGACCCATGACAACTGTCCAAATCAGCTACAATGAAACTATCATTAAAGGTCAAACCATGCCGACAATTTTATATCTCACCCATTTCGCGCCCATCCCGCTGCGCAGGGGCGCGGAAAATCGCACATATCAAATTTTATTCGATCTACAAGCCGCTGTTGGGGATAAAAACGTTCATGTTTTCGATCTGACGGCGCTTAAAAACACATCCCATCGTAGGCTGCGGCTGCCGTGGTGCGTCCAATATGCGCTGTATCGGCTGCGCGTCATTGGGCGCGAAAATGTTTACCGTATCTTTGCCGAAACTCATTTTACCATGCACAAATTCGATCATCCGCTGTTGTTGGAGCGATATCGCGCGGCGTTTGAAGCCGTCCAACCCGCGCTGGTGGTCGTGCAGCACTCCGCTTGTTTGTGGTCGCTCCCGTTTCAGCACGCACGGGGCATTCCCACGCTGATCTGTACCCAAAATTTCGATTCGCTCGACAATGACGCCGACTTGACGCGCAAACAAATGCTCAACGTCGCGCTCGGCGACTTGGCGACGGAAATTCACGCGCTCCGCCAGTACGATGCGCGGTTGTTCATCTCCAAGATCGAGACCGCCTTCACCAATGGGCTGGGTTATCCTTCATTATATTATCCTTATGCGCCCGTCGGCGCGATCCGGGCGTTTTACGCGGGCGTGCGCGCGCGGCGGCTGGCATCCGTTCAGAAGCGCGGCACGTTCGTCATGCTCGGCACGGCGGAGCATCTGCCGATCCGCGATGGGATGATCTGGCTCTTGGCACAGATCGAGCGGCATGGACTGCCCGACGGCGCACGGTTGATCGTGGCGGGCAAAGGGACGGACACGCTGGTGGCGGGGCGCACCCTGCCCGGCGTCGAGTGTCTCGGCTGGCTGAACGAGGAGCAGCTTAGCGATCTGCTGGTGACAGCCGATGCCATGCTGCTGCCCAAATTTCGCGGCTTCGGCAGCGCCACGCGCGTCGCCGAGATGGCGCTGGCAGGGCTGCCGATGATCGCGTCCGATTATGTGACGCAGGCGCTCGACGCACCGCCCTCGCTGATTGCCGTGCCGCCGATTTGGGACGCATGGCGCGCAGTGATGGAACGCTTGATGCGCGACGATGCCATGCCAGCGGCGGACGATCCGCCAGCCGAGTCGCCATCGGCGCTGACGACGCTTGTTCAGTCGTTGTTATAGGCGCGGTTGAAGCGTCCGTAACCCGCACGAGGGTTTGGCGTGCCAAACCCATATCTCCTCCATCAGCCGTGTTCCAATGACGGGTTAGGGTGCTAGTGCAGGCAGTTCGCGCCAGATGACGAACAGATTGAGGGCGATCAACGCCACCGGAAATAACGCCGCCGCCCCATCGCGTAGGGGCGTCCTGCTGGGATGCTCGTCGTCGCCACGCCCGATGCGCGCGAACACCCAACCCGCCACGGTGTCCCAACCCAACGCCAGTACGAGGGCGATGGGAATCAGCGCCGGAAACAGGTAGCGCCCCTGAAATTGGATGAAGGTCACATTGTAGATGATCATCTGCGCCGTCGTTAGCGCGAGCGCCGCGATCAATGTCACCCAGACCGCACGCCGCCACCGCTTAGCTTCCAGATGCTCATTCGGTGCATGGGTCATCCTGCCCGGACGCGCAACGACGCTGATCAGCCATCCGACGACCGCCACCAGTATCAGCACGCCGATTAGCGCATATGCCCATGTGGGCAGCGGGCGCGCCATCCAGCCGAACTGCCCCCAAAAGCTGTTGAATGTCGTCTGGAATGCCCGGCGCAAATATTCGTTCGTCCCCACTTCCGCGATCAGCGCGGCGGTGCGCGGTTGCCCGACCACGACGGCATCGTGCGCGGCAAGTCCGAGGAAATCCGCGCCGCCGTACACGCCGAGATTGCGCGCCCACCACAGCGCGCCGAATGCCAGCGCGGGAACGAGGAACGCGATCCAGCGGCGTACAACCTCACCCCGCTGCCCTCTCGTCGTACCGGAGAGGGGTGGGATCGAACCCGCCAAAATCGCCAGCGGTACGACGCCCGCCAACCAATAGATCGTCGTCTTGGTCAAGAAGCCGATGCCGACGATCCCCCCCGCGACGATCCAGCCACGCAGCCTGCCGGAACGCAGCGTTATTGTGACCGTCAACAGCGCCAAGCCGACGAGCAAATCTGCCAGCGCATCGTTGTTGACCGACGCCATGATCGCCAATCGCTGCGGCACGAACGCGATCAGCGCCGCCGCCGCCAACCCAACGCCCGCGCGCGCTGGATATAGCGTCCGCGCGATGCCGAAGGCGCACAAGATCGATCCCGCGCCCAAGACGACCGACAGCAAGCGGATTGCCGTCAATGAGCCGTCGAACAGCGCATACGGAATCGACGCCAACAGATAATACAGCGGCGGCTGATGATCTTCGTATTCGATGCTGTCCAGTCGCGCCAGTGTCTCCAGCGCGAATGACTGACCGCGTAGGGTGTCGAGATAGGCTTGATCGTAATCGCCCGCCCTAATGATCGGGCAGCAGCCTTGCGCCGCGACTTGCGCGATGTAGTTGTAATGCGCGGGTTCGTCGGGCGCTTGCCATGCGGGCGTGCGAACGGCATACGCCGCGCCGAGCGCGAGATAAGCGAAAACGATCAGCACCACAACGCCGCTGATGGGCGTGGCTCGTAAACGGTTGTTGGGGTTTGTCGTCAACCTTGACCTCCGGTTGTCTGATGCTTTCGGAATGCACTATACTCTAACCTAAGTTTTGGATAGGGTCTAAACCGTTCACCTCACCCCCCCAACCCCCTCTCCACGCTGTGGAGAGGGGGAGCAGGACAGGTCACAACGGGTTTGAAAGCTCCCTCTCCATGCAATGGAGAGGGGGTTGGGGGTGAGGCGAAGCGATCCAAGACTCAGGTTACTCTAAGTTATAACGATTGAAATGTGCCAATGACGATGAGGGATAGCGCATGTCCGTATCAGACGACCTCCAACGTGCCTACCAGTTGATCAAGGCGGGCAAGAAGGATGAAGCCACCAAACTGCTGATTCCGATTGTTCGCGCCGACAACGATAACGCCGATGCGTGGTGGCTGCTTGCCAACGCCGTCCCCAAAGCCGATCAAGCCCGCAACGCGCTTAAGCAGTTCGTCAAGCTGCGCCCGGACGACGAACGGGCGCGCAACCTGATCGAACAACTTGAACCTGCGCCGATCAAGCCCGCAGCGACGCCCGCGTCCACGACCTTCGACGATGATCCCTTCGGCGTGAGTGCCATGCCCGTCGGCATCTACCAAGATAACCCGTTTGGGGACGAACCGCCCGACGAGGATGTCTGGGACGATCCGTTCGCGCCGCTGAGCGATGCGCCAGCAGGGAATGACCGTTCCGCGCGCGCGTCGAACGATGATCCGTTCGCAAATATCTCGTTCGGCAGCGATTCATTCGATGACGACGATGTACCTGTCGCGCCATCCCCACCGATGACCAACGATGAGTCCCTGTTCATGCCACCGGAACGCCGCCCAGAGTCGGGGCGTTCATCGCGGCGGACTCGTTCGGGGTCGTCGGATCGTCCGGCATCGTCGAACGATGATCTGTACTTCGATGATGATCCGTTCGATCCGGCGAAAGACAATCTGCCGCCCAAACCGCGTTCTGCTGCCCGTAGCGGCACGAGCAGCGGCAAAAATTCCAATCGAACATCCTCTAACGCCGCCAAGTCGAGCCAGAGCGGCGCGCGTCCATCGAGCGCCAAGAGTGGGGGCAAAGCGGGCGCAGCATCCGCCCGAAAAGCGCGCAAGCCCAAAGATATCTTGATTGTGGACGATTTTGCGAACGATCCATTCGCGGCGGGCGCTGATATCTCCGCCAAACAGACGCAAACCGGCTTGGAGCGACTGCTCACGATTGGGCTGTTCGTGATTTTGCTGGCGGGCGTCGGCGTGCTGGCACTCGTGCTGATCAACAACAATCGCAACCCTGTCGGCTCGATAGCGGCATCGCTGGTGGCGACGCTGCCAAGCGATGCGCTGGCAACCCCGGCATCGGGCGTCAACGTGATGGGCGCGGGCGGCGAACTGGCGGACTTGGCGCAGACATTGGTCGCCAATCCCAACGCGGCGGGCGCGCTCATGTCCACCGTTGCCGCTGATCCCGCTCGTTTGGGGACGCTGATGGCACAGGCGACCTTCATTCCCGGTTTATCCGACATGCTGACATCAATCCCGCTGGGCGAACTGGCGCTGACGATTGCCGCCGATCCATCGCGCGCGGACGATATCGTGGCGACGGCGGTCAACGCGGTGTTGGGGGGACAGGGCGTCCCGTTGGAACTGCTGTCGGCGTTCTTGCCGAGCGGCGTCAGCCCCGAAGCCCTTGAGACGCAGATTGCAGCGGGGATCGGATCGAGCGATGGTGGCGTGATGCCATCGGATGCGAACTTGCGCGGCGCGCTGGAAATTGGGGTGACGATGCGCGGGACGGTCGATACCTTCATCGATGATCAATGGTCGCTGTCCGGGCGCGGCGGCGAGTCGATCAGCATCAATCTACGCAGTTTGGGGGACGAACTCGACCCGCAGTTGTTCCTCTACGGCTTCGACAGGCGTGTGATCGCGCAAAACGACGATATCGACCGCAGCGGCGGCGATTTCAATTCGCGCATCGAAGTGACGCTGCCCGCTGAAGGGACATACTTCATCATCGTGAGCGCGTTTGGACAGGGCGGAGATTACGAATTGGTCGTGCGCGGAGAATAAAAGGGCGATTTCACCCTAAGAGACCATTTGAGAAGTTTTTTTCACCTCACCCCCCGACCCCCTCTCCACTTCGTAGAGAGGGGGAGGTGGTAGTTTTCAAACGGCATCTATAATCCGCTCTCCATGTGGAGAGCGGATTTAAGGGTGAGGTTGGTGCTTTTCAAATCATCTCTTAATCGCCCGCCACGCCCGCCGGCGCTTCCGACACCACTGACGGGAGCGAGACCGTCGCCAGCGGCGCGGGGACAGGCGCGCCCTGCACAATAACCCAATTGCGCAATGGTGCGCGCGCCAGCATCAGCCCCGCCGCGATGATCATGCCCACCGCGTTGAACGTGATCGCCGCTTGGACGCCGATTTGCGAAGCCACGAAGCCGATCCACAGCGCCGCGACGGGCTGCAAGCCGAAGCTGACCATGTTGAATAGGCTCATCACACGGGCGCGCATCTCTGGCGGCGCGTTGAACTGCATCATCCCCATGGTCGTGCTGATCACCGACGGCATGGCGAGTCCTGCGACGAACAAGCCGAGCATCGACAGCGGCAGGATGCTGCTTTGTCCCAAGACCAAAAAGCCGACGCCCGCTGCCATCATCGCAACACTGAGCATCACCCCGATACGCCGCTGCGCCTGCATCAGCGGGGCGAAGATCAGCACCCCGACCAGCGCGCCTGCGCCCGACGACGACATGAGCAAGCCCGCCGTCGCCGCAGTGCCGTTCAACACATTTCCCGCGACCGCCGGGAGCATACTCATGACGATGGCAATGCCGAAAAAGGTCGCCATCGCCGCAAACATCAGCATATCGCGCTGACGCGGTTGCGACATGACGAATGTCCACGCTTCCCGGAATCCGCCCAACGCGCTGCCACCCGTGACGCGGCGCTGCTCATGAACGGCGCGCACGATCAACAGGCTGACGATCACAGCGGCGAAACTGACGCCGTTGAGGAAGAACGCGATGCCCGCGCCGAACGCGCTGACCACCAAGCCCGCCAGCGCGGGACCCAATGTCCGGCTCACTTGCATGATCGTGATGAACAAATTGATCGCGCGGCGGACTTCATCGCGTCCGGTTAGGTCGTTCATGAAGGCTTGTATGGCGGGCAAATCGATAGCAGACAAGATGCCCAAGAGCAAACTGAGCAGATAGACGTGCCAGATTTGGATGCTATCGGTCAGCACGAGCGCCGAGAGGACGAACGCGAGTACCATCATGCCGGCTTGAGTGAAGATCAACAGCTTACGACGGTCAAAGCGATCCGCCCACGCGCCCGCCCACGGACTGAGCAGCAGCAGCGGCAGCGACGACAGCACCGTCGCAATGGCGAGATCGAACTCGCGTCCCGTGATTTCCCAGACGACCCAACCGAGCGCCGTCTGTTGCAGCCACGTCCCAATCAGCGAGATGGTTTGTCCGCCGAGATAAATCCGAAAGTTGCGATTCCGCAGCACCGAAAAATTTGCCGTCAGTGTATTCAAGACCGACATGCTGTACCTCAATTGGCTGTGTTTGGGATAGATGATTGTAATGCATGAGTGTAGACGCTCCCGCGCGGGCTGCGCTTACGTAAGCCGTAAACATCCATTTGAAATGCAGCCGTTTTATCGTTCGCCGCTTAGGACAGGGTGTCGGCGCGGGGCTGTCGCTGTGTGTTGGTCGCATCCACTGCCCGATGTGGTATTTCCGCCAGAATGTTGGGATAATCATCGTCATTGATGAATAAATGCACCTTTCACAAGGATGATGATGCGCCAATTTCTATCTCAGAGCGTTCAAGCCCTGCGTCCGTCCGGCATCCGCCGCTACTTCGATATCGCGGCGACGATGGAAGATGTCGTCACGTTGGGCATTGGCGAACCGAGCTTCGTCACGCCCGAACCGATCATGCGCGCCGGGATCGCATCGTTGGAGCGTGGCGCGACGGGGTACACCAATAACAGCGGTTTGATCGAACTGCGCCAATCCATCGCGCGCTACATTCAGCGTTTGTATGGCGTCGAATACAACCCCGCTGATGAAGTCCTCGTCAGCGTCGGCGTGAGCGAGGCGTTCTGGTTGGCGCTGAAAGCGATCCTCGATCCGGGCGATGAAGTCTTGGTTGTCCAGCCCGCCTTCGTCGCCAACTGTGCCGCTGTCAGCATGGCGGGCGGCGTCCCTGTAACAGTGGATGCGCGCGTCGAGGACGATTTCCAAATCACGGGCGCAGCGTTGGAAGCCGCCGTGACGGCGCGCACGAAGGCGATCCTAATCAGCTATCCCAACAACCCGACGGGCGCGATCATGAGCCGCGAACGGCTGTTGGAAGTTGCCGCCGTCGCGGAGGCGCACGATTTGGTCGTGATCTCCGACGAAATCTACGAACGCCTCATCTACGGCGTGCAGCATACCTGTTTCGCGTCGCTGCCCAACATGCGCGAACGGACGATTTTGTTGAGCGGCATGAGCAAATCGTTCGCCATGACGGGCTGGCGGATCGGTTATGCGACCGCGCCCGCTGAAATCATGGAGGCGATCCGCAAGCTGCATCAATATTTGATCATGTCCGCGCCAACCATGGGGCAGTATGCCGCCATCGAGGCGCTCGAACACGGCGAAGATGCCGTCGAGTCGATGCGCCAGCAGTATGACCGCCGCCGCCGCCTGATCGTGGATGGCTTCAACCAATTGGGGCTAACCTGCTTCGAGCCGCGCGGCGCGTTCTATGCCTTCCCGTCGATTGCCAGCACGGGCATGGATGATGAGACGTTCTGTGAGCGCGTGCTGTACGAGGCGCGCGTGGCAGTCGTGCCGGGCAGCGCGTTCGGGGCAAGCGGCGCGGGCTTCATCCGTGCCAGCTACACCAACAGCGAGGAAAACATCCAGATTGCGCTGGAACGGCTGACCCGCTTCATGCACCAGCACGGCTAGAAGTAGGCGGAAGGCATGAGGACTGAGGCGAAAGTAAGCCACCCGCGATCAGCATGGTTTTCCGCCTCATCCCTATAACTGAATGACAAACGGTCTAGCCATGTGGCTAGATTTTGTCTGACCCTGCCAATTTTCCCCCACAGCACATTTTCATCTGTAGTGTCGTAACACGCATTGTATGGTACGCTCGTCCTATGGCGGTGTGGGCAGGCACACCGTTGTTCTGGGGTTACATCATTCATGATTTTAAACAGGAGTTTTTCGATGCCAAAACGGCTTATCTCACTCGTTATCATTCTGTTTGCGCTGGCGCTTTGGACGCGCATCGCCCCCATCGAGACTGTGCGCGCGGCGACCACCATCACGGTCAATACCGATGTTGACGCTGATCCGCCCGATACCACCGACGGCGCATGTTCCGTGCGCGAGGCACTCATCAACGCCAACGATAACGCGGCGACGTTCGCCGATTGCGCGGCGGGCGACGATGATGGGGATTTCATCTTCTTGGATTTGCCCAACGACACCGAGATCACGTTGGTCGCTAACCTCCCCGATCCGACGGAAAGCGTGACCATCCAGGGGCGCGAATACGTCGTGCAGATCGATCTCGAATTCAGCACCGACGGGATCGACGTAGCGAACGGCGTGACGCTGACGCTGCACAACGTCTACATCGACGGCGACGACGATTTTGGTGATCCGATCCCTGACAACACGATCAGCGTGGAGGCGGGCGGCACGCTGATCTTGGATCACGTTGAGCTGACGAGCGGCAACGGGAGTATCGGCGGCACGATCCATAACGAAGGGGATATCCAAGGTCAATTCGTCCAAATCTACAACGGGGACAGCGACGACCAGGGCGGTGCGATTTACAACGACGGCACCGGGACGATTGACCTGTCGATCTGCGGTTTCTTCGATAATTATGCCGTAGACGATGGCGGCGCGATCTACAATGAAGGCACGCTGGTACTGAATGAATGCGAGTTGAGCTATAACGTTACCGGCAGCGACGGTGGCGCGATCTACAATGCGGGTACGCTGTCCATCACCGATACCTTATTCGATGAAAATCAAGCGTCGGGCGATGGCGGTGCCATCGCGTATGTGTCGGGCGCGACGACCACGATCAAGCAGTCGATCTTGGACTACAATTACGCTGATATCGGCGGTGGGATTGCGTCGATCTTCATTGAAGCGATGACAGACACGCGCGCGCCCATCACAGGGGCGCTCTTGCTCGATGAAGTGGTGCTGACCAATAATTTTGCCACCACGAATGGCGGCGCTGTCTACATCGCTCCACAAACCAACGCGGTCGTGATCACCAACAGTTCACTCATCGATAACACCAGCACTGCGGGCATCGGTGGCATCTTCCTAGATGGTGGTACTCTCACCGCTTACAATACGACAATTGCTTATAATTTGGGTGCTGGGGTCGAAATTGGTGAAGATGCAACCGCCGATTTCAATCACCTGACCTTCGTATCCAACGGCAACACAAATATCAGCGCGAGCATCGATGCGACGCTGACGCTCGCCAACAGCGTGTTCGCCTTTACGACCACCAACTGCGTCTTTGACGGCGGCGCGACCATCAACCTGTCCGGCGGCAACCTGTCGGGAGATAGCTCGTGCGGTTTTGGCGGCGCGGGCGACAACGCGACGCTCACGTTCGGTTCAATAGGCTTCTTTAGCGGCTTCGGCTACAGCGTGGCGCTCGAATTTGACAGCGACGCCATCGATTTTGCTACGGCTGCTGCCCCGGCTGACATCGGTGACATGGACGCCGATAGCAACACCGCCGAAGATGTTCCGTTCGATGGGCGCGCCGATGGCTTCGCACGGCAAATCGGGACGGCGCGTGACAGCGGCGCATTTGAGTACAATCCCACTGCGCTCGATTTCGTCGTGGATCGCGCCGACGACGGTTATGCGGGCGCGTGTACTGCGGCGGCGAACGACTGCACGCTGCGCGGCGCGGTCAATCTATCCAACTACAACGCTGGCACCGATACCATCACCTTTGCGCCGAGCGTGACCGAAATCGTGTTCGATCCGGTGTCGGCACTGGGCTTCTTCAATCGCATCTCCAGCTACCTCATCTTCGATGAAACGGTGATCGATGGTCCCGGCATCGATGAACTGACCATCGCGCAAGACAAACTCGATACGACGTATTACCCGCTGTTGGGCGCATTTGAACACAGCATTTTTTTCGTCAACAACGTGGTTTCCGGTCCCTTCGTCACGGACGCGCGGGGTCGAATGCCCGTCACCAGCGCGCGCGGGACGGCGATGCACAAGCCGGCGGCTGGCGGTGTGCCATTGGAAGATTTCAACGTGATCATTCGTGGGCTGACCATCGTGGGTGGCTCGGACTTGTCGGGCGGCGCGGTAGAGTTCTTTGCATTCGACCCCTTTAAACCGCTCACGGATCGCGATGCACTGCCGGAAACGCAAACATCGCTGCTGCTGCAAGATATGCACTTTGTGAGCAACGAGGCAATCTCTGGCGGCGCGGTCACGTCTACCGCGTTCGGCGCGCCGCTGATGGTGCGCAACAGCACCTTCACTGACAATACAGCGCTGGCGACGCTCAATTGCGGCTGCACGTTGAGCGAGAAGCGCGCGGGCGACGACAAACCCGTCGAAGGCGGTTTTGGATTCTTCCCCGTCATCCCAGGTTCGGGCGGCGCCATTGCCTCGTATGGGACGACGCTGCAAGTCTTCGACAGCACCTTCGATGGCAACCGCACGGGCGATTTTGGCACCGGCGGCGCGATCTACGCCACATTCATCGATTTGGGCGCTCTGACTGTCACCGCGCCGCGCGTCCCTGAGGTGCCTGTTTTCGGCGTGCTGATCGTCAACACGACCTTCAACGACAATCAAAGCTATGGCGGCGGGACGCTGCCGCTCTCGTTATTCCGCGATGCGTCCCCCAGCGGCGCGGGCGGCGCGATCTACAGCGAAGCCGATATCTTCATGAATCAGGTCACGTTTGCGGGCAACGACTCCGAGTACGGGTCGAGCCTCTATGTCACGACACCGGGTTTCCTGACGCTCGAAGCGCGCGCGCCGCTAGATACAGTGCAAATCGTCAACACGATCTTCGCAGATGGGACGCTGAACAATAACTGCGACATCGATTTCGATTATGGTATCAACCTGGTCAACGTGCTGTCCGACGATGATACATGCGACGGCATCGCCACCGATCTCGCCGATATCGGACTTGATCCGCTCGGCTTGCAGGACAACGGCGGACCGACGGCAACGATTGCATTGACTGAGGACTCGGGTGCCATTAATGCTGGCAGCGAGACTTTGGTGCCTGATCTGTTCGATCTCGACGGCGATACGGATTACGATGAGCTGTATCCGTTCGATCAGCGCGGCATCGGCTTTGATCGGTTTGTCGGCTGTGCGGTCGATATCGGCGCGTTCGAGTACCAGATCGATCTGAACTGTGGCAGCGATTTGACTGGGACGATCCTAACGGACGATGCGGCGTTCCTGACCGATCCGATCACGGGCGGCATCGATGTGACCGAAGGCGCGACCATTGGCGATCTGTTCTGTGTCGTCCTCGACCCCGAACCCGCCGACGATGTGACCGTCACCGTTCAGGTTGCCGCATCCGCCAGCCCGACGATTGGGTTGGTCGATCCTGCTGCGCCGCTGGTCGTGAACAGCTTCTTCGATGTCTTCTTTGATGTCAGCGCGGTCGATACGACCGTTTGCAACGCCGACCAAATCTTGGGCGTGACTGCGCCGTTCAGCACGACCGATGCCGCCGGGACGCAAACGTATAGCGCCGCGATTGAAGTGGTCGATAGCGATGACGACGTGATCACGTCCAGCGATGTCGATGTCTACGATCCGGGCATGACGATTTCGCCCATGGCGCACAATCCGGTGCAAGAGGGCGCGTCCACCAGCTACACCGTCGCGCTGTCAGGTCCCCCCGGCATCCGCGCCAACACACTGATGGGTTACGAGACGGTCACGCTCAATCTGCGCGGCTACAACTCCCGCTTCGCCACACCGTCGCCGCTCAGTCTGCCTTTCACCCGCGCGAACTGGAGTGTTCCGCAGACGGTTACGGTGTTGGCGAACAACGATAACGTCCATCGCGGCGGTATTTACAACAATCAGATTCAGAATCAAGCGTCGTCCAACGTGACCGCGCCATTCGACTCGCGCTATGGCGGGGCAGGTCCCAATGTCGCACCGGGCATCGCGCGCGTTCGCATCGTGGATAACGATCTGGTCGCGGGCGAACCGCTGACGCAGGAACAATACGACGCGCTGAACTTAGCGGCGTGGCTCGACCTCGCGCCGACGGGCGCGACGGCGCTGGAAGGCAACGCGGCGCTGGTGCTGCAAGTACGCATCGCAGGGCAGCCGCTGGATGGCGAGCATGTCGTGATCGACCTGAGCAGCCTGCTGGGCGTGACGGTCACGCCATCGCAGTTGGTCTTCACGGCGAACAACTGGGATGTGTATCAGCCCGTGGTGATCGGCGCGCCGTTGGACGAAGCGAACAGCGGGCTGTACAGCGTGCCGCTGCAAGTGGTGGTCAACGGGGCGGAAACGACGGCGTTGGACTTCGTAGGCGCGGCGGACGCGGTGCAAATCAGCATCGCGGACGATCCGGCACTCATTCCGCCGATTGTGAACGTGCCAGAGCAGCCGGCACCCGCCTTTGTCCCCGTGCCGGAGACGAACACAAGCGCCGAAGGGACGACGACGGAATAACGAGACAACCGCACCGCTAAATTCCCTTTCCTTGTGGAGAGGGAATTTTCCCGACACCCATCTAGGGTCTGTCTGCAACCTCTGAAACCTCACCCCCCAATCCCCGTACCGGAGAGGGAAAGCGAAGCGCAGCGGGGGTGAGGTCGAACAAAACAAGCGAAAATCGAGTTTGCAGACACGCGCTAATTGGGTGAACGCGGCGCGCGGAATCGAAAGGGCGTCCACTATGGGACGCCCTTTCGATTCCAGCGCTATCGCATCAAAATGAGTGGAGAGGGATAATCGCTGCCCAAAAAGGGTGAGCGATGAACGAGCAGCCGTTCGCAAGTCTGGAAGCGTGTTTTGGCGACATGGACGACCCGCG